>JAIPBT010000041.1 GCA_021738565.1 Bacteroidales bacterium | reverse complement strand
GATATTTACTGACTGTTGCTTTTATTAATGCTCTGTTATTTCCTTTTTGCTCCATCGACCAACTGATTCTTAACAAATATACAAAACAATCAGATGAACTTCATCATCAATTCTCTATGATCTTGACCTTAATGTTATGTACCGGTCAAGGCTGCGGGGAGGCGAGGGATTTTACTAATAGGCCAGTTTCTTAGGATCTTGCCTGTTATCCCAAAAGGTGATTAATTCCAGCTCCTTTTTCCTGGGTTTGATCCGATAATAAAGAGTGTTGTGTTTGGTAATTAACCCTTTTCGGACATTTTTCTTCTTCCTGGATGCCTGGAACATTTCAGGATTGGATTTGATCTGATCCAGTAAAGATTCAACTTCATTTATAAAGTTCTCGACTTCTCTTTTTGTCCATTCCTCTGCAAGATGGTCAAGGACTTTAAAGTAAGTCTTTCTTGCTGTCGGAGTCCAGCTTATTTTCATTTGTCCAGATGATATTTGGCCCGAACTTCTTTCATTACCTCCTCATGAGGTATAAGTTCTCCTTTATCGGCTTCTGCCAACCCTTTCTCAATGGCCTTTTTTTCCTCTGGACCGATCTCATCCCACCAGTCAGTAGTTTTCTCCTTTTTCAGTATTGCTTCCACCCTGGCCAGGATAGATGGATTTTCTGTGTTTAATATGAGCTGGACCAACTCTAATTTCTTCGATTGCAGGTTCATGTCAACTTTCATTAGCTATACAAATTTAACGATTTATATTCACTTATTGTTTTGTTCAAGTGGATGATACTTCTCCAACTTACTCTGCAGCTTATCCAGGTTGTTCTGCTGGTAACGTTCCGTGGAACATACGTACTTATGTCCGGCCCTGTAATGCACCTGTCTCAGGCTGTAATGTTTCAGCCAGTGGGTGAGCACACTGCTGCGGACCTGTTTTGCGTTCCTAACCTCCGGATGATCCCGGTGGATATTCCGGAACATATGCAGCAGGGTGCCGCGAAGATCCTCACTGCCGCCGATACTAAAGAACTTCCGCTCCTGTGGTTACCCCCTGGTAGATCAGTAGCCCTAAAATCACCTTATTTCGTTTATCTCTTAATGTCTTTTTGCTGTAATTCTCGTTCTTTCTTACCCGCATCAAGGAATATAACAACAACTACGAACTGGATCTGGCAGAACTATTGCCTCATAACTGGCAACAATCCAAAATAGACAAATTAACTCCGACAAAAGTCAACGAAAATCCGGAAATCCTTGTGAGTTACTCTAATGAATCCTGGAGTATTTTTGGATTTTGCAATACGTGGTAGGCTGCAGGCTTACTTTCAAGCAACTGGACCAGCTGCCCGAAGAAGAGAAAAAATCGATCCTGAGGGATTTAAATGCACTGATCCGGGATTTTAATGCCAGGCAGGCGTATGTAGCTTAAATTTTAAATTTAATCGGATGTATATCTCCTTTGGCAACCGCTTAACTCTTCTGCGTAAAAAGAAAAAGCTTCCAGGAACAACTAGCTGAAAGGGTTGGTATTTCCACCAAAGAACTTTCAGATTATGAGGAGGATGATGCATCACCTCCTTTAAACATTGCCATCCGAATTGCTGATATCCTTGATACAAGTCTGGATTTCCTGGCCTGCCGTGTTGATGAACAGCCCAGCCTACAACTGCTGAAGTGGTCTGCTGAGATTGATGGACTGACAGATCAGACCAAAAATGTCCTATTCGAAGCCCTTGACGCCATTATTAATTAGGATAAAGTAAAAGAATTGTATCGAGATTAACCGGGATTAACAATAATAAACTAAGCGTGTAGCCGAGTAAAAAAGCAAAGAATTATTCTAGTATATACAACTTACCAAACTCAATATAATCAATACGTTGTCTTGCGGTTCTGTAAACATACACATCAGGTTCAAAATTTAGTGGAGGTTTGCTCTTATCACGACTATTTCTCTTAATTATTAGCGATTCTGTTTTACATTTTGAAAATATCAATTTTAAGAACTGATCAATTTCGTCTCCATAAATAATTATTGTTTTGTTTTGCAAACTGCAATAACCAGAGGGTATTAACTCAAAGTATCCTAATAGGTTTAAAGAAGTCTTCAGGTTTTTTCCTGCATCAGCAAACCGAAACTCAAATGAGTCAACCTGAGGGAATATCCTGCATATTAAAATATTCTCAGATTCAAAAGATATTCCGGCATCATCACAATACCTTGCAAGGATTGAGTCAAATGTTGGATTTATTAACCCAAACTTATCTATGTCATAATCTTGAGAAAGCGAGGCAGTAGCCGAAGTAATCAAGAAAAAGACGCAAAATCCAATAAATGTGGAGAGTTGCCTAATTCTTACCATTTATAGATGATTTTATCCTTGTTATACTTCACATACCAACGAAGCTGAGCATCATATACACCCCAAGATATTTGTTGTTTTGGAAACTGTTCATTGAACCACTCAGCTACATATTTGTCTCCTGATTTTCCTAAATCTTGTTTAAATCCTGAAGGACCATAGAAAGCCTTAAGGCCTTTTGAATTCGGATGACTATGGGTAAAGCTAATTGAAGGAAAGTTTTCAGTTGTTGCTAAAGTATTTAGCAAATCTACTCCTCCGAAGTCTGTAGAAGGATTGTGGCTAGTGGAGAGATAATTACCATTTGTTCCAAAACTTAGATGACTCCATTCAACATTTGAGTTTTCTGCTGCAAACTCAAAGAATTCGGTAGCAGATTGGTTATCGCTTATACTAAAGTAACTATAAGGATTTCCGGAGCTTTCTCCTGTTTGCTTGTCATTTAATATTCCTTTACTTAGCTTAACGCCATCAGATTCAGTAATGCCAGATTGTCCATCAGTATCTTCAACCTCTCCATTTCCATCTACAGCATAAAGCATATCATATTTATCCTCGGTATCACGAATCTTTTTTATGTATCCATCATCATCAATTCCATAATCATCAATTCTCATTCCATCCGGATCAATTAATCTTATTGGATTATTGGCAACATATGAATATGGAGAAAGCGAATTATATGATTCTGACAGAGGATCCATTACATGCCACCTCCCAATACTTGGATCATAAAACCGTGCCCCATAATCGTACCAGTCAAGGTTCACGCCCCCCAGCTGGTCGTCTTGCAGTTCTTTCCCGTTGTAGAGGTACTTGTTGTTTCCACTCTGCATTTCTAAAAAGCTTAAACCAAATGGATAATAATCTCTTCTTTGAAGTATATTACCAAGATCATTGAAAACCACTCTTGTATTACCAAGATGATCTTTCAAAAAATACTGATATTCATCGAGCTGATTACCATTCATTTCAATTTTACCTTCTTCTGTTAAAATATAATCCAAACTATAACTTGCCCCACCACTATTCGAGTAAACGAAGGAACCTGCATACATGGTATTTTTTGTAGAGGAACCGCTGTATGCTTTTAACCACTTATTTCCATTGAAATCATAAATATATGAAATTTGATCATTATTAACAGTAGAATGTATTTCAGAAGGCAGGTTTAAGTGGTTATTATAATTTATCGTAATTTTTTTTGTCCAATAAGAATACATTTACTGCCTTGCTTTTTAACTAAATCACCCTCGAACATTCCCTCTCCCAAGTCATCTCTTAGTGTTCCCAGGTCACACCCGGATCGAGCTTGCCGAGATCCTCCCTATCCTAAATAACTTATAGCCGGTTCCTGACCTTCTTCGCTTAACTACGGCGGTGAGACAGCGAAGAGGTGAGCCTGCCGAACCTCGAGGCAAAGGACAGCCTGCCTTTAACGTTTTAGGGAACTTTAGGGGGACATTTCCGCCAGAATCGGATCGGTGCGACGGTTCTTCAGTTCTCAGTACAACCATTTAGTATAAATCCTGTAATCCTTTAATCTGTGTAATCCGGGTTCAGACTATTACATGAGGGCCACTTCGTGAACGTTAGGGTAACTGCTTAGTAGTGGCCCGCCTTCTACGCCTGCGGCGGATACGGCGGACGAAGCCCGCCTTTTGCGCCTCCGCCTCCGCCTCCGGCGGATACGGGCGCCTGCGCTGGCACCTCCGCTGGGTAGCTTAAGCTTCATTGGAAAGCTATTTTGGTGAGACAGCGCAGTACCGGATTTACCAAGGCAAAAGCCAAAGGAATAACAAGTTCATGAGTTCGTCGTTGTTCCTCCTCCCCGGTTCATAATTGTTGGGATTGTGAGCCCTCCGACAACTGGCTATATCGTTAAGGCGCCTCTGGAATGATGCGACCCATCCGTTAAAGCCATTTGGGTTTAACTTTCTTTAGTGCCATATGGTACAAAGAAAGGGATCGGGTAAAAATTATTAACGCAGAGTTAAATGAGGCGTAGAACTTATTGCGCATAAGCGCAAGCAACTCCTTTCAGGCTTGCCTGAAGATTTCCTCTGCGGTTTATGTTCTCATTTGCAGAAAAGGATGCGCTTTCCACCCCGTTTGTTTTTTCAAGAATAGTGTGAATCAGTGGTCTTCGTGGACTGCTTTATCCTGCGTAGCTTTAGCGTAGCAGGAGTCCGACGAAATTGAATAAAGGTAGGAGCCCTCCTTCGTATTACTGCTAAGGTGCCCAATGAAGATTACGATCGAATCTTTTTTTTAAAAAAATAATAATTTCAAGTGCAATATGGATAAGAATAAATAAAGGATGAAAACAAATAGTATAAGAAGGATATAGAAGAATAAAGGGGCAATACGATGCCAGTATAAGGTATCCTGGAGCTTTTTTGTTATTTGCAATACGTAGCTGGCCGAAGGCTTACATAGCAACGAAAAATTTATTACTGACCGCTTAAATAAATTTAATGCTAGTGAATGCATATATTTGGTGCATAAACTTGCATCATGAAAAATTTCCTGCCCATCTTTCCGCCGGTACTGTTCTTCATCTTCTTCTTCCCTGGTCTTCTCTCCCAGGAAATAACCTTTACAGGGAAAGAATGGGAGGATCCTTCCTTATTCGAGATCAACCAGGTTGCTCCGCATGCATTGATCCCCGGACTTTACGGTGGTAATGGACAAACCAACGGGACGGACGTTGTCGATGATTTTTTCATCTCCCTGAACGGAACATGGAAATTCAACTGGTATGAACGACCCGAACTGGCGCCGGATAACTTTCCTGACCCTGAATATAACTGCAATAAATGGAACGACATCTGTGTGCCCTCCAACTGGCAGATGATGGGATATGGCCATCCGAAATTCAGGAACATTGCCCTGACATTCGAAAGCGATCCTCCCCGGATACCTGATTATTACAATCCAACCGGGTGCTATAAACGAACCTTTAAAGTTCCTTCCGATTGGATCGGCAAAGAGATATTTCTGCGTTTCGAAGGGGTTAAATCCGCAGCCTACATCTGGATAAACGGAGAGGCTGTGGGATACAACCAGGGTGGATTCGAACCAGCCGAATTTAACATCACCAACTATGTTTCAAAGGGGAAAAATGAGGTTTCTGTAAAGGTTCTTCGTTTTTCCGATGGCTCTTACCTTGAAAACCAGGATATGTGGAGGCTGTCCGGTATATTCCGCGAAGTAAGCATATATGCACTCCCGAAAGTGCATATACATGATTTCTTTCATTACACGGACCTCGATGACGCCTGCATAAATGCTGATCTTTATGTGGATGTGGATGTGGTAAATTCAAAAGCCGACCGGGTTGAGAACTACAGCCTTCAGGTTGATGTCAGGGACAAATCCGGCAATTCGGTATTTGAAGGCAGTCCGCCTGAGAAAAGATTCAGTGCCGAGCCCGGTATGCTTGTAAGTGCCTCCCTGAAAGCCGCTGTTATCTCCCCTGCCCTGTGGTCAGCCGAGTTCCCGAACCTTTACGAGATCAGTTATTCCCTGAAGGATCAGAATGGCAATCTTATCCACTCTTTCTCCAAAAAGATCGGGTTCAGGGAAATCGAGATCAAAGGTGAGGTATTTCTACTCAACGGGGTGTCGGTCAAACTCAATGGTGTAAACAGCCATATGCACCATCCCCGTTACGGCCAGTCGGTCCCGGTCTCCACACTTAAAAAAGACCTCATGCTCATGAAGCAGCACAATATCAATGCGGTCAGAACTTCCCACTATCCTCCGTCGCCCCAGTACCTGGACCTTGCCGATGAGATAGGCATGTACATTATTGATGAAGTGGGCGATGAAGCACATGGCAACATACACCTCTCCTATGATCCTTCATATACCGAAATGTACCGTGACAGGTCAGAAAAACTTGTTTACCGTGACAGGAACCATGCGTCGGTGATCATCTGGAGCGCGGGTAATGAATCAGGAAGCGGGCCCAATATAGATGCAGTGATACAGACCGGGAAATCCATCGATCCTACGAGACCCGGATGGATGTATGGGGGAAATAAATTTTATATACCCTTTGAAGACATTACCGGTCCGCGATACTGGATACCCTTTCAGTTAAAAAACCTTGCCGAAGGAAAAATCCTGGATGAAAATGATCTTCGACCTGCTTTTATGGATGAATATCTTGCCGCTACCGGGAACGGACTTGGCGGAATGGATGAATACTGGGAACTCATCAGGAAGTATCCCCGCATCCTGGGTGGTGCAATATGGGATTGGGTGAGCCCCGGTATCCATACGCCGCTGAGGATCATTCCGGATAATTCAATAAACGGCAACCATGGAGCAATAATGGGACGGCCCCAATTCACGAATGGTAAAACAGGGAGGGCAATCGCATTGTCAGGACACGACGACTGGATAGAATTTTACAGGTCGGATGACCTCGACATCAGGGGGAACCAGCTTGCCATCAGTTGCTGGATAAAACCTTCGAAGATCCCCCAGACCAACAATATCCTGATGAAAGGCAACCATCAATTCGGACTTCTGATCACTCCCGATGACAAACTGGAATTCTATGTGCAGAGCAACAATGTCAATGATACGCTTCAGTCCCCCTATTTTACCAACCAGAGTACCAGGCATGCTGTTAACCACAGCGTTTCGCCGGACTGGTATGAAAAATGGCACCACCTGGCTGCAGTGTACGACGGCAATGAAATGAAACTTTATGTTGACACCTTACTTGTTGCTACTGCAAGCAATACTGAAAATATTGCTTCCTCCCCATTTCCCCTCTGTATTGGCAGGGATGCAGAAACACAGGACCAGGGGGAGCACTCGGGCAGGTTGTCTTCATTTGTTCTGGATGAATTCATGTTGTTCGACAAAGCATTTGATATAATTGATCTTTACCATGGCCTTCATAAGGACAAAAGCCTTGTTGCCATGGACTTTGAATCTGAAATTGAAGAGGGGGAATTCCTGGCAACAGGACTCGGGGGGCGCACATACGGATTGATATGGCCCGACAGGGAAATTCAACCGGAACTGAAACAGGTAAAGAAATCCGGTCAGCCTGTGTTCATCGAATTAATCGATCCGGTAAAAGGGTTGATCCATGTTACAAATCACCACCACTTTATGAACCTTTCTGCATACCATATGCAATGGTCGTTACTGAACAGTGGTGTTCCCTCCGACAGCGGCGTGATGAAGATAGAGCTGGATCCCGGAGAATCAGCGGATATTAACATCCCTTATCCCAGGCTCAAATCATCCGGGGAGATTATTCTTGAGGTTTCATTCCGGTTGAAAGAGGATACGAAATGGGCTAAAAAAGGTTTTGAAACTGCCTGGGAGCAATTCATTCTACAGGAACCATTGACCGAACCAATATTTTCTGCTGATGGAAGGCTCGAATTGTCCGAAACTCCCGCACAACTGATAATAAATGGCAATGACTTTGAATATGTTATAAGCAAGAGAAACGGACTCTTTACCAGTTTCTCCTGCAAACAGGCAAACTACATTGAAAGCGGTCCCCTTTTCAATGTATGGAGGGCGCCGCTTGCCAATGACACGGATCCCTGGGGATCTTTCCAGTATTCCGACAAAAAGAAAACCGAAGGCCTGGGCAGAAGCATTGACAATCAATTGCGGTCACTTGGAATGAGGGATCTTGTTCTGAACCTTGAAGACATCCATATTTATCAGCCGGATGCAGGGACCATTGAAATCAAAATGAAAAAATATTACAATGCCCACAACCTTCGGGGGACATTCATCTGTCAGGAGACCTATACCTTTTATTCAGGGGGTGAGGTAGAAATCCATATAAATGTCACTCCCCAGGGTATCATGCCGGACATGCTTCCAAAACTTGGATACCAATTTTTCATGCCAAAGGATTTGAATCTTATTGAGTGGTATGGCAGGGGACCATTTGAAACCTACCCCGACAGAATGTCCGGCGCAAAAACCGGGATCCATACCTCCGATATTAACCGTGAATATGTTCCCTACATCATTCCTCAGGACCACGGCAACCATACCGATGTGAGGTGGCTGGAATTAAAGGATGATTCAGGCCGTAAAATAGAATTCACCGGCAACAATTTATTTAATTTCAGCTACCATAAATATGGAACGGACAATCTTTCACGGGCATGCTACACATACCAGTTGGAAGAAAATACCCATAATACCCTGAACATTGATTTCCAGGTATCGGGAGTAGGCGGGACGGCAGTAAGGCAACTGGAAAAATACCGTGTAAAACCAGGCGAATGCAACTTCTCGTTCACAATAAAACCAGACTGATATCAATCAGTCAAAGTCACTAACTTGTTTTCCAGTAACCGGTATAATACATATAGCCTTCCTCAGCCGGAATAAATTCTATGGATCCGATCAACTCTTTCAACTTTCGGCTTTGATCCCTGAAGCATGCATCAGGACAGGTAAAAGTAATGATATTGTACCCTTCTTTCCTCTTCACGGCCAATAGAAGGATCCTGTAAGGTTTTCTCATTTTGTGGAAACCTGCAATAACGGCTGTTGCATCCTGTTGGTCCACCATTGTTGTAAATGGCCGTATCAGATTGCACATGCCCTCCCGCTCCATGATCTCATTGAGGCATTCAACTGCTGTTAAACCTGATTCCTCATACCAGGCTTTCAAAGTCATATTGTGGTTAATGTTCTCTATGTTAAATACACCGGATCCCCCGTATCCGGGAAAGGTCCAATCTGAATTTGACGTGAAAACGATGCCAAGTTCGATGCAGGAAAATACTTCTTCAGCTTGTCCGTATATCCGGCAGCAACTTAAAAAAGTCAGAAACACTATGATATACATCTTTTGCATTGTTTTCAATGTTTACTGCAAGTTAATCCATAAAATCTTGATTTTATTCATTTTACACCATTATTAAGCAAACAGCAGGATGTTCAGCGCAAACAACGGTTTACAGTATGTCAATGCCGGTAAGGCCGGGTGAAAAACATTTTGAAAATGTTTAAAAACACTACAAATGTATAGCAGTAATATATTGATTTGGTATAGTTTATGTATCTTTATATCTGCCCTGTCATCCAGGGTCGATCCTGATCATCAATTATTTTTTTAACCTTAACCCCTGGTAAAATGCACAAGAAAACTTTCTGGTTTCTGCCGTTAGTATTTATAGCCACTGTAACTGTCATATCTGCTTCTGTGATCCAACAGAAAAATAATCCCTGCAAGAAGGTAAAATATGTAACCGCTGAACCTGGAACCTGTCTTGATCCCAAAGCATACAGGCTGCTGAAGGCCATTGATCAAGTTGAGCAGAATCCTTATAACAATGAATTTGCGAAGCGTTTGATAGATATCTTCGAACCACGGGTCCGTAAAACAATTGATACGATCGTAACCTATTCTGAGCATGATGTGCCGGTTAAGATTTATTATCCGACCCGGAAATCATTGGCTGAGCCCACTCCTGTGATCTTTTTTATCCATGGAGGAGGATTTATGTTTGGCAGCATTGAGGAATACGATATGGCTGTCAAGAAATTGGCACGCATCAGTAATAAGATTGTTATTGCTGTTGATTACAGGCTTGCACCCAAGTATCCGTTTCCTGCAGCACTTAATGATATCTGTGCAGTCTTTGACTGGGTCATTGATAATATGGAATCGATTGGCGGCAAAGGGAATAAGATCGTAGTGATGGGCGACAGTGCCGGAGCCAATCTTGCAACTGTACTTGCCCTGAAATCCAGGGATGAGAACAAGGACAATGTATTGTGCCAGGTGCTGTATTATCCTCCCACAACATTTGTAGAAAAAGAATTTCCATCAAGAATGTATTTCCTCAGGGATGACAAGCGTACTTATTTAATTACAGAAGAATTTTTACTTGAATCAAAAAGACATTACCTGGGAGACAGTGTCGATGATAGAAATCCATACGCATCTCCCCTGGAAGCTGATCTTACAGGAGACATCCCCCCTGCTATGATAATAACGGCCCAGGTGGACCCGCTCCGGGACGACGGTAGCCTGTATGCTGAAAAACTAAAAGAATCAGGACAGGAAGTAATTTACAAGGAATATGAAGGCATCATTCACGGCTTTTTCAATTTTTACATGGTCTTCAGAGAAAGTAAAGAATCAATGAAGATGGCAAGGGATTTTATCGATGACCATTTTAAGAACCAGCCAAGCTGATAAAATCATAAAATTTTATACTTTTAGGGAAACTAACATTCCATAAAAGTTACTGCGATGACAAAACTATTGATTCCCACTTTTCTCCTGTTGATGATCGTTTCATGTTCTGACAATCTTCCTGAAGCCCCTGTTCAATTATCAGTGGAGTATGGGAGTGAAATTATTGATAACAGTCAGCCCAGATTTTCCTGGATACTTAACGACACTGCAAGAGGCGCAGCCCAAACTGCCTACCAGGTGCTGGTTGCAACTGACAACAGTTTTCTTGATGAAAACAGAGCTGATATATGGAACAGCGGAAAAATTGAATCCGGCCAATCGGTATTTGTAAATTACGAAGGAAATGAGTTGCTTCCCGGCAAAACATATTACTGGTGTGTCCGTGTCTGGAACCAGGATGGAATTTCCACAAAATGGAGTGAACCGAAGATTTTTTACACCGGCTTGTTTGATCAAACAGACTGGAAGGCAAAATGGATTGGCGCATTTGAGTCTGAGGCAAAGAATGATTCCGCGATCCCCAGATCAATATTACTCAGAAATGAGATTAAGCTTAACAACAATGTAAGGAGGGCCGTGGCTTATGTTTCCGGATTGGGAAGCTATCAATTCTATCTCAATGGTGAAAAAGTCAGCGAGGATCTTCTCACCCCCGGCTGGACCGACTATCCTTCCAGGATCATGTACCAGGTCTACGATGTAACGGATCTTCTAAAAAAAGGCAACAATGCTGCAGGAATGATCCTTGGAAATGTTTGGTACTCTTCAGGACTGGGTTGGAGGGGAGGCTCTTCATACAGCAAAGGTCCGTTGATGGCCCTTTTGCAGATTGAAATTGAATATGTAAATGGTACAAAGGAATTATTCCTGACGGACAAGGGATGGAAATGGAATTTCTCTCCGATCACCTACAATTCGCTGTATCATGGAGAAACATACGATGCAAGGCTTGAAATCGAGGATTGGAATGAAACAGGGCTGGATGATACGGAGTGGGACAATGCGGATGAATTCGAGCAACGAGAGGCCATTCTTTCAGCCCATACATCACCACCGATAAGGATTACGAGGGAAGTCATCCCCGAATCCGTTAACCAAATTGATAACGGGTCCTATGTTTTCGATATGGGGATGAACATGACCGGAGGTATACGGCTCAATATATCGGGAACAGCAGGAGATGAAATAGTAATGAAATTTGCAGAACTTTTGCATGAGGACGGATCTGTTGCCCAGGAAAACCTTCGCTCTGCAAAAGCTACGGATAAATACATTCTGAAAGGAGGCGGTCCCGAAACCTGGCAGCCAACCTTTACTTACCATGGGTTCCGCTACGTTGAGATCAGCGGACTCCAGTCAAAGCCTGATTCTTCAACTGTTATCGGACTGAATTACCACAACGCAGCTCCCGAAACAGGTACATTCAAATGCAGCAATGATCTTATTAACAAGATACAGGCAAATATCGAAAATGGACAGAGAAGCAATATGTTCTCAGTTCCAACGGATTGTCCGCAAAGGGATGAACGGCTGGGATGGATGGGTGACGCACAGATCTTTGCTGCAACCTCCTGCTACAACATGGACATGTCGGGTTTCTATGCCAAATGGATAAGGGATATTGCCGACAGCCAGTCAGAAGAAGGATGGGTCACCGATGTAAACCCGGCGATTGTGGTGACATATCCTGCGAAACCGGCATGGGGAGATGCATTTGTCATTGTTCCCTGGGAGATGTACAGGTTCTATAACGACAAACGTATACTTTCAGAATTCTATGACGACTATAAAGAATGGGTAGAATACATGCGCAGCAATACGGAAAAAGACGGTCTGTACATTTACGACCGGGATGGCTGGGGAGGTTATGCCGACTGGATCGCCGTTGTTGAATCTCCCAAGCAGCCGATTTCTGCAGCATATTATTATTTCAGTACCAAACTGCTGGCAAAATTTGCAGGCATTCTTAATTACGAAGATGACCACAAAGAATATTCAGACCTGGCTGAAGAGATCAGGCAGGCATTCCAGAAAAGGTATTTCAATGCAAAACGATCAATATATGAAGGAGAAACCCAGACTGCGATGCTGCTTCCTGTTAATTTTGGTTTAACCCCGGCAGATAAACTTGCACCTGTGGTTGATAATTTAAAGGATGACGTTGCAGAAAGGGGAAATCACCCAACCACCGGATTTCTCGGCACAAAATATCTGCTCCCTACTCTTAGTGATTTCGGATACCATGATATCGCATGGAAAACAGCCATAAGCACTGAATATCCGAGCTGGGGATATATGGTGGTTAACGGTGCAACTTCAATGTGGGAACTGTGGAACAGTGACACTGAACCCCCGGACAGGATGAACTCAAGGAACCATTTTGCACTCGGCTCCCTCGGAGAATGGTTTTATTCTCACCTTGCAGGAATTAGGATAGATGAAGACAATCCCGGTTTCAGTCATTCGATCATAGCACCCAGGCCTGTAAAAGGGCTGGATTGGGCTGAAGGAAAAATCGAGACCCCGTATGGTACCCTTAAAAGCAAATGGCAAAAACAGGCAGACCGGTTCGTATTGGATCTGACCATACCGCCCAACACAACTTCAACAGTTAAAATACCCTTGAGCCGGCAAAATGAATATGTATTAATCGAAAACAATGTTATATTCATTAAAAACATGGAAGTTGTAAATGAGATTGAAGGCTTGCGTGTTCTGGAAATGAACCAGGAGTCCGTTGTTCTTGAGGCATTAAGTGGAAATTATCATTTCTTGCTGGATCAGTGATAAGATCTACATAAGAACTTCAGATAACGTGGTCAGACTGGCACATCGCCCAATACGACACAGCAAGTGAAATGCAGCGCTGGCTTCCTGAATCTCCACAGGTAGTATTAAAAGCAGGTCAACTTTATTGACAAGCACGATGTATACCGTAGCAAGGATGCTATGAATTTCGGACAGGGAGATGTATCTGGTTATCTCGTAACCAGGCTAAAATGGGAATAGAACTTCTCTTTCATTTTTCGAACTGAATTATTATCTTTACAATAAGCTATGGAATGATCGCATGATTGGAAGATTATTTGTATTCACCTTCAGGAATCTCAGGCGCAATCTGCTGTATACAATTATTGTCACTGCAGGAATGGCGCTTGGGATATCCACTTTTATGAGCATTATCCAGTGGAGCGGCCGGCACCTTAGCTTCGACAGGCATTTTTCAGATTCCAGAGACATATACAGGATCTCACTTTTTGAGAAAAGAGAGAATTTCGAAAGGCATACAGCACGAATTATTCATGGTGATATCATTCAACAGCTGTACCATGCTGAAATACCCGAAATCAAAAAACTGGCACGCCTTGCGCCCTTTCGCAATGCGATCGTTAAAAAAGAAAACCTGGTTTTTTACGAGGACAAAACCTATGCATGCGACCCCTCTTTCCTTGAAATTTTCCAGCCAGAACTGATGGTGGGAAATATTGCGGAAGTACTTAGCGGTCCGAAACGTGTAATTTTATCACAACCAACCGTTCAAAAGTATTTTGGAAATACGGACCCAATTGGAAAGACGGTAGAGATCTGTCACCAATTCAGCAATGAATCAGATGAATACGAGGTTACCGGGATCTTCAGGGAATTTCCGGAAAACAGCCATTTTGACATTCAGCTGCTGACATCCTTCGATGATCCCGCGGCATTCAATTCCACGGCATGGGTTTATTCATTGCTAGAGCCCTCTGTTAACCCGGAAGTCGTACCCCCCAAGATCAGTGAGCTTATCAGATCCGCGAATGAAGAGAATTACGCAAGGGGGATTGAACCGAAGCTAATAGCCCTTACTGATATCCACCTCAGGTCACATCTTGCCAGGGAACTTGAACAAAATGTACATTATCAGACAGTGCTTGTAATGTTCATTGCAGGAATGCTGGTATTTGTGCTTGCCTGGTTCAATTTCACCCTACTTGCCATCAGTCAGAACCAACTGAAAATCAAAAGGCTTATCTCGCAGTGGCAGACTGGTGCCGGTAAAAAGGACTTCTTTTTGCAATTCCTCGTAGAGCTAGTTTCTATTGGATTGATTGCCTTTTTCCTTGGAGTTTTATTCAGCATCCTGATCAGTAAACCTGTGGAGCACATGTTCGGTGTTCCCCTTTTCAAGGACAAGATGTTGCTTGTGGTCAGTTTTTTAATCATTCTTATCATCCTGTTGCTTTCTGCATTTATCACAGCATTGTATGCAACAAGGAGATTGTACAGGTCATTAAAGAGGAAGTATTTTTCAGCAAACAACGCATTCGATCCCGTCATGCACACACGCAACTGGTTCATCAGGGGAGTGATCATAACCGAATTTGTGATCACCTTTGTTCTTATAACGAATCTGCTTATGATCAATGAACAGGTGAAGTATTCCATTTCCCGCCAGATCGGTTCAACTGACAGGCTTTCCATTCAAATCCCAAATCTTCCCCGTCCCATTATAGACAAATATGGTCTTTTCAAGGAAGAATTACTGAAGCATCCTGGCATCCAGGAAGTCACTGCAATGATGGAAGAACCCGGTGGCACGGCAATGGATGCATTTGGTTACAGGATCGAGGGATTGCCCCGGACTGAGGACCGTTTGTTTGTTTTTCCGGTGGATGAAAACTTCAGCAGGTTCTATGATCTTCAAATACTGGCCGGTAAGGACTTCCCGGATCATTATGTAACCGGTGATACAACCGAATATTTCCTATTGAATGAAACTGCAGCGAAACTGCATACAGATCAGTACCAGGATCTGATCGGGAGAAAACTGACCCTGGATTTTCTTGTGGATGAAATACTCTACCCCGGTGAGGTCAGGGGTGTCGTAGAAGATTTTCATCTTTCAAATATGGAACGGGAGATCACTCCAATGCTTATTTTCCCGGAATATTACTGGCTGTATTGTTTTTCTGTCCGCCTTTCAGAAAATACTGAGCAGGGCATCCGTTCCCTTGAAAAAGTCTGGAAAGAATTGTTTCCTGAACATCCACTCAGGTATATTTTTACCTCGGAAATGTATCGAAGGTTGTATGCAACTGAGCTGACTGAGATCAGGGTATTGATCATTTTCAGCATAGTTTCAGTCCTCATTGCAGGAACGGGACTCTATGCCCTCAGCGGCTTCCTGATCAGCCAAAAATTGCATGCAGCAGCCATCCGCAGGGTAAACGGAGCAAGCATCAGAAACATTCTGATGCCCGAATTACTTCAGTACCTCTTCCTGGCGATGGTATCTTCGGGTATTGCCTTACCAGTAGCCTGGTTTTCAATGGTCCAGTGGCGAAACAACTTCATTTATCAGTCATCGGTTCCGGTCTGGATTTTCGGAGCAATAGCCGTGTTCCTGGTTGCATTTTCATGGCTGGCTGTTATATATCATTCGTTGAGGCTGGCAAGGGTTAACCCGGCCGAACTGATCAGAAGGGAATAATTCCATCGTGATGTACACATTCAGGTCATGTTCCCTCCGGGGTCTTTCCGGGACCGGTAAATTTAAACTGGCATCTTCCGTTATTATTTGATAGAGAAAGCTTTATAATTAACGATCGTAAAATAATTTAAACAGAATTTAAAATATAGACCTGCCAATAGCGCCTATCAAAATATTGGTTACTTTTGTATCAACTATTAACTAACTAATCAACCTGTTGCAAAAAATTTTGCAATGAAGGTTACCGTCTTTATTTAACCAACAGTTCTCAGATACCACATCCCGGGAGCATTAATAAAATTATTCAGGAAGATGACACATCCAAAATTTGAAAGAAAATTCAATAATTTCAGGAATTGGCTCACGGGCTTAAAAATTCCCGGCAAACTGATCTTTATCATTATGGGGATCCTGGCCACCGCATGGTTCCTTGTCAGGGTGATCCCAAAACCCAGTCGTGCAGCTTATCCATGTATGAAGGCTGCATTCCCGGTAATGGCAACATTCATACTGTGGCTTACTTCATTTACAGGTGCATTTGTTGCTTTCAAAAGTTTGGGCAGGTTGTTCAAAAAATCCCGGTACCTCCCTGCCCTGGCTGTATTCGTTGGCGGACTTGCCTTCAGCGCTGTTCTTGTAAATACCGGATCACTTAAAATAAAGGGCAATACAAAATCAGTAACCGAAAGTGTGTACCACCCATCGAATGAGCCGTTTGGGGAGCCCCAGGGCATCGTACCAGGCCGGGTAGTCTGGAACTGGGACCCGAATGCCACCGACGAGAATTGTCCCAATACAGGAACAGATCCTTATGTGTCAGATGATAACACTGATCAGGCAATTGTCGACGCCATGCTGACCGAATCCATCACAGCGCTGTCAAATTCACCTGACGCTGCAACTTCCTGGGACGCGATTTTCAAAATTTTCAACAGCAAAAAAGGCAAAGGCGAAGTTGGCTACGCTGATGGAGAAACCATATTTATCAAGATCAACGAAGGCACATCTTCGTGGTACGGTGAAAACTGGAGTGATCCGGTCAGGGTTACAACGAAACCACCCATTGCTGAAACATCCCCGCAGGTGACGCTGGGCATTTTAAAACAACTTATTGAATATGCAGGTGTTCCACAGGAAAACATCTGGGTTGCCGATCCGAAATCGCACATATGGCAGGACAGCTATGAAAAGTTTGCCGCCGTATACCCCAATGTAAATTATGGTGACAGGGACAGTGATTATGAAGGCACAAGGACAATGCTTACAGAAGCAATCGAACCTTCCGTGTTTTTCTCTGACAAGGGAGCAGACATGCCGGATGCCATTAACGATACTTATTATGCTGAAATGGTCAATGCAGACTACCTGATCAATCTTGCCGCGCTGAAGGCACATGCAAGAGCAGGGATCACGCTGACAGCAAAGAACCATTTTGGATCCCACAACCGAGGTTCAGCAGCACACATGCACCCGGGTCTTGTTGCTCCGGAGAATGACATTGTAGAAAGGCCTGATTACGGAATGTACCGTGTACTCGTTGACATCATGGGAAGTTCTGTACTTGGTGGAAACACACTTCTTTTCCTGGTTGATGGCCTGTGGGGCGGCACCGAGGCAACGAAATTCCCTGTAAAATGGCAGATGCAACCATTCAATAATAACTGGCCAAATTCCATTTTTATGTCACTCGACCAGGTTGCCCTTGAATCTGTTTGCTTTGATTTTTTAAGGCATGAAGCAGAGATCGGTGCAGATGAATGGATGGACAGGCCCAATTTTGCACAGGGTGTGGATGACTACCTGCACCAGGCGGCAGATTCCGAATACTGGCCGGATGGCATTTCCTATGATCCTGATAACTCCGGAACTCCTATCGGAAGCCTTGGTGTACATGAACACTGGAACAATCCTACCCTGAAACAATATTCACAGAACCTTGGAGAGGATCAGGGAATCGAACTCTACGCCATTCCTTCAGACCTTGTGGCTGATGCCGGGACCTTTGAGGCCAGGGAGGCTTCAACCCTTCCTTCAGTTGACGGGATCGGAGATGATGATTGCTGGAAAACCGCAAACTGGAATCACATCGATCAATTGTGGATCCCCTGGGGTGAGAACAACATCCCCATGGAGGATTTCAATGGAAGGTTTAAGGTGATGTGGTCCTCTGAGACAAACCTGATGTATTTCCTAGTAAAAACAACAGACGATGTATTTGTCGATAATTATGAATATCCCGACGGAGGGTATCCTGATTATGATATTGTTGAAGTCTTTATCGACGAGGACCATTCCGGCGGGGGACACGTGTTTGACACGGATACTGAGGATGCAGAAAATGCATTTTCCTACCACATTGCAATTGATCAGCCTGTAGACGGCGGAAGTGTAAGCATCGCGCATGTACTGGATATTGCAGGAACCAGTTGGGGAGACAGAACAACACCTGACTATTTCGATCACTTCCCGGATTTCACTGTGACAAGGGACGGAAACACCCTCACCTGGGAATTTTCACTTGAAGTTCATAGCGACGCTTACGATCCTGCCGACAAAGACGCATCGCTGGTTGCATTATCGGAAGGCAAAGTAATGGGAGTGTCGCTGGCCTATTGCGACAATGACACCCCCGGTACAGCGAGAGATAATTTCTTTGGTTCCGTTGAGGTGACCCAGGAAGCCTATAATGACCACTGGAAACTGGCTGATGATTATGGGGTACTTACCCTAACTGCTGCAGGTCAGCCCATAAACCACTATCCCCAGGCAATGACTCCCCTGCCTGATTATGAATTCGGGGAAAGGAATGTCGAACAAACAATCTTAACCGATCTTACAATTTTTTTTTCAGATGAAGATGGAGATGTACTTACTTTCAACGCTGCTTCATCTGAAAGTCTCCTGACAGTCGAGGCAGATGGAAAAATATTAAAGGGAACTGCACTGTCAGGTTTCAGGGGCCCTGCAATAGTAACAGTAACCGCCTCTGATGCGATGTATTACAATACTTCCCTGTCTTTCCAGGTAACAGCAGTGAACCATTCCCCTGAGGTTGAAGCGTACATTAATGATTACAGGGTAAATGAGATAGGAAGTACTGAAACGATTGTCAGCAACCTCCACAATGTATTTGCCGATCCGGACGGAGACGAACTGATTTTTTCAGTTTCAACCGATGATCCGGAACTTTCAGCTATAGTTGATGGCAACATGCTGAAAATAGAGTCATCCCTTGATTATACGGGCCCTTCTGTTGTTATCGTTACTGCAAGTGACGGATTGCTTGAAACAGACGTTACATTTACAGTAACATCAGATGTTGGCATCAGTCTTAATGAAATTGAAAACAGCATAAAGTTGTATCCCAACCCGGTAAATGATGCCCTGAACGTTAAATTCAATTCATCGTTCAACGGTGACGTTTTTATCAGGATCCTTGGGATTAACGGGCAACTGCATGAAACATATTATTTTCCGAAGGTTCAGCATACCTTTCAAAAAGTCATTCACCTTGAATCCCTTGACAGGGGAATGTATTTTTTGGAGATCCATAGTAAAGGAGCAGTTGCCACAAGGAAGTTTGTTAAATAATCAAAAAAAAATGTTGTATTCTGGTCATTGCATGGAAACCTTGTTAAATGTTTATTAAAACCAACTATACCAACATCATGAAAAAACAAAGGATATACAGCGGAAGATTGTTACGGCTATACAACAGGTTGCGATCAATGAAAATGACCGGGAAATTGCTTTTTATTATCATGGGGATTGCTTCCACGGCGTGGTTCCTCTTCAGGGTAATACCAAAACCTTCACGAGCCGCTTATCCATGCATGCGTACCGCAGCGCCGATCATGTCGACATTTGTTATATGGATCCTGGCCAACCTGGGGGCCATTGCATTTTTTAGAAAATCAGGAAGGTTATGGCGGCATAAAAGATATACACCTGCTGCAGCACTGATCATCGCGGGCATTTTTTCAGGCATATTTGCAACCGTGCAGATTACTGAAAAGGCAAAAGCAAATTCAGTTGACATTTCAGAACGTGCGATATTCACCCCCAACGAACCCATTGGGACCGGCCAGGGAATTTTACCCGGACGGGTAGTATGGACCTGGAACCCGGATGCCACCGTTCAGAATTTTACCAACAGCCAGGCAACTCCTTTTTATGATCCCGCTCAGTTCGACCAGGAAGTGATCAGCAGTATGATCGAAACATCACTGCAGCTTATGACCGGGGAGGATAACAATGCTGATTCATGGAGTTCCATGTTCAAATATTTCAATGAGAAGAAAGGTAAAGGAGCTGTTGATTACAGCAACGGGGAAACGATTTTCATAAAAGTGAATGAGGGAACATCATCATGGCTTGCAGACAACACCACACTTGAGAGAAGTTATGACAGCTGGAAAGGTGACCACGAGCCCATTGCTGAGACAACACCCGGGATAACTTATGCGATCATTGACCAACTTGTAAATGTTGTCGGTGTAAGTGAGTCCGATATCTGGATTGCTGATCCCAGGTCTCATGTGTGGCAGCACACCTATGAATATATTGTTGCTGATTTTCCCGGAGTCAATTTCGGCGACAAAGAGGATTACACCCACCTTGGCCGGACGAAGTTAACAAAAGACAACCTCATAGATATCTGGTATTCTGACCAGGGCGATGTAATGACCACAGCAGAATATGAATACCTGTATGACCAGACAACAGAGGCCGATTACCTGATCAACCTGGCATGTCTCAAAGCCCACGCCAGGGCAGGCATTACGCTTACTGCCAAGAATCATTTTGGCAGCCAGACAAGGGCCGAGGCAGCACACCTGCACCCCGGTCTGCTGTCTTCACAGGACAATGACCAGTGGGACAGGTTGGGATATGGCAAATACCGTGTTCAGGTGGATATCATGGGAAGCCAATATCTTGGTCAAAACACACTGTTGTTCCTGGTTGACGGACTCTTTGGAAGTACAGAGGCAACAGAGGGTCCCATACACTGGGTGTCCGCCCCATTCAACGGAGACTGGCCAAACTCCATACTTGTTTCACAGGACCAGGTTGCACTGGAATCCGTATGTCTTGACATACTCGCAAAGGAGGCAACACTGGGAGGATCGGACGTTTGGGAGGACCGTCCTTTGAAAGATGGCATTGATGATTACCTGCAGCAGGCTGCGTCAAGTGAATACTGGCCCGAAGGTATCGTTTATGATCCTGAAGACATGGACAGTCCCATACAGAGTCTTGGTGTGCATGAACACTGGAACAACAGCCAGGACATGCAATATTCCGGTAATTTTGGAGGAGACGGGATCCATCTCATCAGGTGGGTGAACGGGGAAATCGTGGGAATTGGCAACAAGCAATCAGGTTTTGCACAAACATTTGATGTTAAAACCTACCCAAATCCTGCAACAGAAAGGTTCTCCATAGAATTCGAACTACATAAGGAAAGCAACATTGAGATCAGGCTTACTGACCTTTCCGGAAGGACAGTCAGAATATTGGACGACCGGATGGTTCCTGCCGGCACATTCACCCGTGAATACAATACCGGGGATCTTCCCCCGGGAATATACCTTTGTTCAGTCTCTGCTGCTCAGAAGGGCAATACGATCTTTTCAGGCGTCAAGATACAGGTGGGTCGGTGAGGCGGTCCTCCTTCGCTGTCACCTTCACATAAATGCTACGGTGCCCAAAGTAAGCTGCGGCGGACAAGGTGAGACGGTAGTGAGGCAGGTTTCAGGGAATTGTCATGCTGAAAACCTCCCCTTCTTCAAGTAAAAAGTCTTTCGGAAAAAATATTGACAGTCTATTTTCAGTATACCTGGTTTTCGCATCATGCGATGGTACATATTCCCTGAAAACGAAGAAGGATCTGCCTTCAAGAACAAGTTCCTCGATTTCAAGCTGGCCGTGGTGGCAGTCAAGATAAATTCCTCCCCTGGCAACATTGATGGTACCCCATCCGGAGCCGGTTGACCAGAAAAATCGCATGGGCAGCACATCCACAGCGGGTGAGAATTTCATGGATTCCCGAATACCGTCATAACTGTAACCCGACATGGCCTGGTAAACACCCCAGCTCGACATGGCCCTGGCATAATACCTGCCAGATTCAATTTCTGCAAACGGGTTCCTGTTCGATCCATCGTAACGGGAACGCACTGCCTTCGTAATGTTCAGTCCCTTTTCTACCATTCCAGTAAAGATCAGTGATGTGGCCACCTGGTACTCGATCCCGGTCCACACTTCATCAGAGTATACGAAAGGCAGCAATGGTTTGTCACCGTGCGACCAGCTGCAGATCACCAGTCCGGGCTCATCATTGGCAGCATAGATGCGTTGTACATTCTCAAAATTTCGCATCTCTTTGCGGAAATTGTTTGTGTAAACAGACTCAAGCGCTTTTTGAGTCATGGCCGTATCCATGATGTAACCTGCTCCGGATATAAAAGCGAGGTACTGCCCGAGTAACTGGTCGGATAAACACCCGCTTCCATACTGGTATTTTGGGATGATGCTGCCTTCAGCGTTCGGCGGAGACTTTAACCTTTCGGGAATGGTCACCCCATTGATGACCTCAACATCCTGTTCAAAGTATTCACCGTTCCAGAGCAAATCAGCATACCTTTTCTTCCCCAACTCATAAAGATCGTAGTATTCTTTTGATTTTTGCGGCTCGTTCATTGCCATGGCCATTTCTGAACAGGCTTTCAGGGCCCCCAGGTAGAGAGAGCCTGTCATCATATTCGGACCAAAGAAATTGATATCGTAGGTATTGTGCTGATCCCCTCTGAGCACTCCTTCTTTATAGGGATCCCATGGTACAGGATGGTTTTTCATCCATTCAAGTCCGGGCTTAATATCACCGGTTCCCTTCCAGGCAAATTCAAGTGCATTTTTCACATCCGGCCATAGCAATCCCAGCCATTCATTGCTGCCCGACATCTTCCATTCGCGGTACACCCGCATGATGTTTCCCATCTGTCCGTCTGCAGCAACACTTTTAAACCAGTTGTCGGAAAGCGGGAAAACCGTCCGGAAGCATTGATAGCCATTATCGTGCGTTGAATGCAGAAATCCGGTTTCCCTGACGTTCCTCTCCAGGGAAGGGAACAATGCCGCCATGGTCTGTGCATAATTCCAGACATGGGTACAATTCCCTGCACAACAGCCAAAATCATTTCCAAGTCCTTCATATCCATGGACGTCACCGTTCACATCCTGCATCATCAGGTTGCTTTTTAACGATGCACTGTTTGAGATTGCGGCATCCAGAACTGCCCCCGGAACCGACGATGTGGTCATGGCTTTGCTGAACAAAAAGGTTTTATCCCTTAATTTTTCTAAATTTTCAGTGATATAGGATGTAACTGTATCAATGTCATCAAATCGAACCGTATAGTAATTCCTGGTCACAGCCCCTTTGACTTCATCATTGCCAAAAGACATATTGCTTTCCAGCCGGCGGTAAGGTATGTGCCACACAAACATCACCGGAATGGTGGTTTTCTCACCGGGTTTCAAACTTCCGCCAATGAATCCAGCAGCAGTTTTTGTTGAGGCACCTTCCGTTGTAACCGTATCTGTTCTCGTAACAAGTTTGCCGTCATCCGAGAAATCATTCCAAAAGAGATGTGCATCATCCCACCAGGTTCCGCTACTCAGGGGAATGCTGACATTTCCCTGGTCCGGTAAAAGGACCCTGAGGCTGCCCTGGTCGGGTTGCAGGGTATCAGGATCCCCTGAGCTGAAAGTAAATCCCTTCCATTTCTTGTCATTGAAAGGTTCGATTGCTTTCTGCAATGGAACATCACCTGATAAAGCATCCGATGCAAAGGGATCACCCATGGTAAAAGCAATTGAAAAATCCACTTTCTCTTTACCGGCATTGTAAAGTTCCCACTCCACCATGGCACATGGCAAACTGCTGTTCACGGGATCAGTTGGGATAAAAGGACTCCACGCCGTCATACTGACCTCAAGGGGAACTTTTTCATCTGCAAGGTCAAGGCTGACAACCGGGTATGCATTATGGAAAGTTGCATCCCTGAAGCGCGGTATGCCCCCCAGTTGCTGCCGTGGCTTTCCAAACGGATTGGGATATTCATTCAGGAATTCCCGCTCCATGATCCTCACCACCGGTTCATAATCCTTTTTCCTGGTATACAGAGTAAAAAAGGTCATGTAAGGAGGAAGCTCATCCACGGATGCCCTGTTGAAGATCTCAATTTCCCTGATGCTTCCATACCCGTTGAGAAGAAGGTTTCCCGTTCCTATTCCGCCGAGTGGAACATTGATATAGCGCAACTGATCTTCGGAATAGCTGATATCAATGTGATGATCTTCCTTCTTCATACAGGAGAACAAAAAGAAGAAGGTGAGGAAAAGCAAAGTTAAATGTATTGATACTTTTAAATGTCTCATGAAATTGATGATCTGTTTGGTTTAATATAATGCTCACAATGCCTGACTAAAAGGTTAATCAAGGTAAAGATATTCAATATTTTCCAGGATAGGGGGTTTTCCAGTTACATCAAACAATGCCAGATCAAACCACGCATTTACAGATTTCAGAAAAATATAAATTTTAACTTTGAAGTTGGTTTTGAAGGTTCCATGTATCATCCGCGGAATATACATATCAGGGAAAATAGATTTGAACCATATGGAATGCAGAAAAGGATGCGGAGCATGCTGTATAGCTCCATCGATCAGTTCTCCAATACCCGGAAGATAATACAACCGTTACTTCAGTTTCTTCAGAAGGATCGCACTTAGTTCTTGCTTTACATTTTCCATTTCAACGGGATGTCCAAGTTCCTTTTCCATTGAGGTAACGCCTTTTTCCTGGAAGCCACATGGATTTATATAGGTGAAATAATCGAGGTTGGTGTTTACATTGAGTGCAAATCCGTGCATGGTCACATGGCGGCTGGAACGAATGCCGATGGCACAAATTTTTCTTGCTTTTCGGGGGTGGTCCTCATCGATCCAAACTCCGGTTACCTTTTCCGATTGAGCTGCCCGGATACCGTATTTCGCACACATCTCAATTATGGAAGTTTCAAGAAAATGGATGTAATCCTTTAACCCCATTTCCTGTATTTCAAGATCGATGATCGGGTATCCCACCATCTGTCCCGGTCCGTGGTAGGTGATGTCCCCTCCCCTATTGATCTTGTAATAGGTAGCATCGATCTTCTTTAAAAATTCCTTATGGATCAACATATTTGTTTCTTCACCGTTTTTTCCGAGCGTATAAACGTGCGGATGTTCCACGAAAAGCAGGTACTGACCAGGTTCATTACCGGAAGCGCCATTGCGTTTGTATTCCATCCATTGATCAAACAATTCTTCCTGGTAATCCCATACCTCCTTGTAATCCTTCATGCCAAGGTCCTGAAAAATGACTGACGACATTATTTCAAACTGTTATGTTTCTGATTTTTAAAAGTTTAAGTGCAAAGAATAACGTAATTAATTTTGATCCGGAATGTTTTTCCGCATGGCAGGATGATCTAACCAACGGACTGCATTCCACGAATTCCCGCTTGTGCATATTGTATGCAGCCTGTTTTTTTCGACTACATCCTTTACAACCATATATTTTTTACCTCCCGGATTTTAACTTTCATTCTCCCTTACAATTTTAACCTCTTCCGGAGTGATCTTTTCGGTGGAAGAACCAAATTGCCGCCTTACGTAATTCAGCACATCAGACACCTGCTGATCCGAAAGGTGTGGAAGTGGAGCCATAATGGTATTGTAAAATTCCCCGTTCACCTCAATTTCCTCATCCATACCATGAACAACTATACTGATCAATGTTTTGTTATCGCCGTTCACCCATTTCGTTTCCACTATGGGCGGGTACATTCCGGGAACCCCGTTCCCGTCGGCCTGGTGACATGGCAGGCAATGCTGCGTATAAAGCGGTTGACCAGGGTGATCAGAAAGGTCGGCTTGCTGCTCAACCACAGGTGGTTCCTTTACAACTTTTACACTTTCATTTTCCTTTCCCTTTTCCGTTTTACCTGCACAGGAAAAAAGCAGTAAAATGGCCGGTATAAGTATAATGTTCGCTTTCATAAACACAAGTTTGATAGAATATTAATTATTGCTTCATTATCGCATGCCAAAGATACGGAAAGAAAAAAGTTTCTTAAATGCAAGCGCAAATATCTTTCAGAAGTTCATTGAACTCAGCCACTGTAAAATATTCTCCAGACTTTACCTTTTCGCGAATCGACAACATACAGCGATCCGTCGGGTCCGGTTGCAAGTCCGCACGGACGATGGACAGCATCACCGGGATTATCAACGGTGGATAACTGGGAGAAGCCGTCAGCAAATTCTTCCCAGTTACCCAACGGAAGTTGTCCGTCAAAAGGCACGAAAATAATATTGTAACCTTCCTGTGGTTCGGGAGCCCTGTTCCAGGACCCATGAAAAGCGATGAACGCTCCATTGTGGTATTTATCCGGGAACTGGGTCCCATGGTAGAATACCAGGTCATTGGGGGCTATATGTCCCGGGAAAGCCATGACCGGATCGGTCTTTGCTTCACAACGGCCCGTCTCAACACCGTCTCCTCCATATTCGGGGGCAAGCACCTTTTTCCCCTGCAGTTGATCGTAATAACAATATGGCCATCCAAAGTCCGCACCGTCATCAAGCATCAGGAATTCCTCAGCGGGAAGTTCGGCACTCTGTTCTGTATCATACAATTCCGGGAAGAATTGGTGCAACTGGTCCCTTCCATGCTGTACCGTGTATAATTTTCCCACCTTGTCGTTCCACCTGAGTGCAACTGCATGCCTGATTCCTGTTGAATACCTGTATCCATCTTCCAACTGGGTTTGTCCCACAACATCTTCCCTGAATCGCCAAATCCCGCCAGCGTATTCCAGCAGGGGGCAAGGATCCATCCCCGGAGAGCCCTTGGTCCTCATTTGTTCCATGCATGCATTGGCCGGAGCTCCAATGGTAACGTACATATTGCCCTGTCCGTCGAATTCAAAAGGTTTCGCCGCATGTTGCCGCTCATCTGTCAGTCCACCGGCTATAATCTCATAATTGCCGGCAGGTAAGAGATCTTCGTAATTTTCAAAGGGATACCTCACAACCATTGAATCTGCCCCGTAATAAAGAAATCCATTGTGCAATTCAATGCCTGTTCCTGATACAGAACCAAAGTATTGGGTAATATCTGCCCTGCCATCACCGGAGGTATCGCGAAGAGCAACTGCCCCGTTTCCATCCTGAAGACGCCGCAGTGAAACATAAATATCTCCATTTTCTTTTACAGTGATGTGCCGTCCCGGACCTAGGTCTTCAGCAACAACCAGCGCTGAAAATCCGTCTGGCAGCAACAATCCCCCGTTGTCGGGATCGGGTTGAAGGGTTGTTCCTTGTTTGCTGCAGCCAGCAAAAATCACTATACTGAAGGTAAAAAGTAGCATTGATCTCATACTTATTTAGTTTTTGAGTTAATAAGATAAACAAATAAATTCAAAAGTGGTTGTGATTCAATTGTATTTTTTTGCAGATCCCCTGTTAAAACTAAAAATTAGTTGCATGTTGGTCCAAAATACTCCCGGAAATATGTAATTTCAGGTTCCAATTATCAACCAAATTATGAAAAGAATTCTCATTGCCATCGTTTCCCTTCTTGTTATTCAGACATCAAATGCACAAAACTGGAGACAAAGAATGGACAGTCTTAACAAAGTAAGTCATCAGGAACACCGGCTTATGCTTCAAAGACTGGGGATCGAAGAGCTAAGGCCCGGTCCATCCGGCAATCCGGATGACCCGAATGCAGCCAATTCTGATGAATCGAAGGCAAAGACCTATGTATCGCTGCCTGATCCGTTGGTATTTGAGAATGGATCGAAGGTCAAAAACAAAGCCGACTGGGAAATGCGCAGGGATGAGATCATTGCATTGTTTGAAAAGGAGATGTACGGTAAGGTGCCTGACAATGTACCCGGGGTAACCTGGAAGATCATTTCAGAAAAAGATACATTGATAGGAAATATTCCTGCCGTAGAGAGAAAACTTGAAGGCATCGTTGACAATTCCGGTTTCCCCGATATTGAAGTGGCCATTGACCTGACCATTGGATTTCCCGTAAAAGTCCGGGAGCCTGTACCGGTGATCGTGGAATTTGGATGGAATTTTCCGGGCAACTGGGGAAGACAGCCCGAAGGCCCCACATGGAAGGAACAGTTGCTTGAAAAGGGCTGGGGGTATGCCATTCTTGTTCCCACGAGTGTACAGGCCGACAATGGAGCAGGACTGAAACAAGGGATCATTGGTTTAGCAAACAAGGGGAATGTCAGAAAACCCGGTGATTGGGGAGCGCTCAGGGCATGGGCCTGGGGGGCTTCCAGGGCGATGGATTATTTTGAATCCAATAAAGATATTGATGCCTCCCGGATTGGCATTGAGGGATTGTCGCGCTACGGCAAAGCTGCAATCGTTACCATGGCCTTCGATCCAAGGTTCGCGATCGGTTTTATTGGTTCATCTGGTGCAGGCGGGGCAAAAATACTTCGCAGGAACTTTGGAGAACAGGTTGAAAATCTCGCCTCTTCTGCTGAATACCATTGGTTTGCTCCTGAATTTGTAAAATATGCAGGGCCACTGACTGTGAATGACCTGCCTGTTGATGCACACCACCTGATCGCTTTGTGTGCCCCCAGGCCGGTATTCATCAGTACAGGCGATCCAAAAGTTGAAGGCAACTGGGTAGATGCAAAGGGAATGTTCCTTGCGGGGGTGCATGCCGGAACGGTTTATGAATTGCTTGGGAAGAAAGGTCTGGATACAGATGAATATCCCGGCACAGGGGTCATGCTTGATGGAGACATCGCTTTCAGGCAGCATGAAGGAGGACACACCGTTGTGCCGAACTGGCCCTGGTTCATTTCATATGCAAAGAAATACTTTGAACAGTAAAAACAATTTGAAATATGGCTGAAGCCAAAAAAGACTATAACAACAACACGATCCAACTGATCAACCTTGCAAAACGTGTACAGGCACTGGCTGAGATAGGTCAGCATTACGCACATACCGACTATGACCTCGACCGCTATACCGAGCTTGAAAAGATCAGCATTGTAATGATGTCGCTTATGACCGACAAGGAGGTCGAACAAATAGCGCTCGGAATTGAGGAGAAAAAGGGATACAGGACCCCAAAGGCCGATGTCAGGGCCGTAGTTTTCAATGATGACGATGAAATACTGATGGTCAGGGAAGAGATCGACGGAAACTGGTCACTCCCCGGCGGTTGGGCAGACATTGGTTTCACCCCTGCAGAAATTGCGGTGAAAGAGACTGAAGAAGAGGCCGGCATGAAGGTCGAGGCAAAGAGGTTGCTTGCTGTATTTGACAAAAAATGTCATGACCATCCACCTGATGTGCATTACGCCTATAAGATATTTATAGAATGTAAAGCATTGAACGACAAACTGGAAACCGGATACGAAACCTCTGATGCCGGCTTTTTCTCCCTTAAAAACCTGCCGGAACTTTCAAAACCAAGAAATACATTAAAACAGGTGGAGTTGATGTTTGCCTTCCGAAAAAAGGAAATAAGCTGGCCATACATTGATCTCAATGAATGAAGCCAGGAGCCAGGGGCCAGAAGCCAAAGGCCAGGTGAAGTTAAAACCCGCGAAGCGGGCCATTCGTGTAATTAGTGAAATTAGTGTTCTATAATTAACGAGCTTTAGCGAGTCCCTCTGTGTAATCTGTCTTCCAAATTAATTTGTAATCTGCCTCCGATCCGGCCATTTGATTTTGCCGCTCCCTTTTTTAAGATTATTTTTGTAAAAACCCACCAAAATGAGAACAAAGAAGGACTTTACAGGAGAGCCAGGGATACCGGCAGCTGCAAAATTGTCAACAGCCCTGCTGTAACAAAGGATTTTCCATCGTAAAATAAACGATTTAAAATACGACAGATGGTGAAAGGGAGCAACACGAAACCGCATATAGGGATCTTTGGAAGAAGGAACAACGGCAAGAGTTCGTTTATCAACTCCCTGACCGGTCAGGATGTGGCCATCGTCTCCGAAATTGCCGGCACAACCACCGATCCTGTTAAAAAATCCATTGAAATACCAGGTATAGGTCCCGTTGTGATGATTGATACGGCCGGGATGGATGATTTCGGGGACCTGGGAAGCAAACGTGTAGGTAAGACAAAGTCTGTCATTAAAAGGATCGATCTTGCAGTGATCCTGCTTGCAGAAAATGAATTCGGGGAGCCTGAAATTGAACTGATCGGTGAACTGGAAAACTGGGAAGTTCCGTATATTTTCGTTCACAATAAAAGCGACCTGCAACCGGTATCTGCTGAATTGTCTGGCAAATTATCAAAGGATCAACAACAAAGGCTGGTCGATTATTCGACTGAGGAGCCCGCTAATAAAGAGGAGGTCATTTCACTTATGAGGATGACCATTCCTGAGACTGCATACATGGCGGGATCACTTGCAGGAGATGTTATAAAACAGGGAGATCTCGTGCTTCTCATCACCCCGATTGATTCAGAGGCACCCGAGGGCCGGATGATCCTTCCGCAGGTACAGGCCATCCGTGACATCCTTGACAATGATGCAGTGGCCATAGTAGCCAAGGAGCATGAGATCGACACGTTGATCAAACGGCTTCGGCCCCGCCCTGCCCTCGCGATATGCGACAGCCAGGTATTCCTGAAGGCCGATGCATCTGTACCGGCTGATATTCAACTAACAAGCTTCAGTACCATGCTGGCCAGGTACAAGGGAGATTTTCAGGCATATCTGGCCGGGACTCCAAAACTTTCAAATCTGAAGAACGGTAACAAGGTGTTGATCCTGGAATCCTGTACCCACCATGTATCCTGTGACGACATCGGCAGGGTAAAGATTCCGCGATGGCTCTCTCAATTCACAGGGGCCCGGCTTGAATATGAAGTTGTAAGCGGACTGGATGACATTCCCGGGAAGATTACCGATTACAGCGTGGTGATACAGTGCGGAGGTTGCATGATCACCCGGAAACAGCTGATAAACAGGTTAAAAACTGCCAAAGAAAACGGAATACCGGTAACCAATTACGGCATGGCCATCGCCTGGATGCAGGGAGTTTATTACCGTGCCATTGCACCGTTTGTCGGGAAGGACCCGGCTGAAACAAGTTATTTATAAAATGGGATTCAATGACATATTGTTGATGGATGATCCCGGCAAAGCAGAGCTCGTCAGGATGCTTTCAGCCGAGAATGAAGACAAGCAACTTCTTTTTGATCGCGCTGCTCGTGTAAAGGAAGAACAGGTGAGCAGAAAGGTCTATTTCCGCGGATTGATCGAATTTTCCAATATCTGTTCAAAGAATTGCTATTACTGTGGCATAAGAAAAGGGAACACCAAAACAGCACGTTACAACCTTTCCGATGATGAAATATTACACGCGGCCCGCTATGCGCATGAAAAAAGGTATGGCTCCGTGGTCCTCCAGGCAGGAGAACTGAGGTCACCGGCTTTCACACGGAGGATCGAAAAGCTGTGCAGGGGGATCAAGGAACTTTCCGGTGGAGAACTCGGAATTACCCTTTCACTGGGTGAGCAGGACCAGGACACTTATCAACGGTGGTTTGAAAGCGGGGCTCACCGCTACCTGCTCCGTATTGAAACCTCAAACAGGGAACTCTACAGGAAGATCCACCCACCTGATGAATACCACGATTTCGATACCAGGAACCGTTGTCTTCGCGAACTGCAGGATATTGGTTACCAGTCCGGTACAGGAGTAATGATAGGATTGCCCTATCAAACCATTGAGCGCCTGGCGGATGACCTGATTTTCATGAAGGAAATAGATGTAGACATGGTGGGAATGGGGCCTTACATTGAGCACCATGACACCCCTCTTTACAGATTCAGGCATGAACTATTGCCGGCAGGGGCCCGGTTTCAGCTTGCGCTGAAAATGATTGCAGCGCTTCGGATATTAATGAAAGACATCAATATAGCAGCGGCCACAGCATTGCAGGCCATCGACCCGTTGGGCAGGGAAAAAGGGATCAGGGCCGGCGCCAACGTGATCATGCCCAATGTAACCCCCGGGTTGTACAGGAACGATTACGCATTGTATGAGAACAAACCCTGTACAGATGAAGATCCCGATGATTGTCTGGATTGTCTGGACGCCAGGGTCCAGCTTGCTGACGGGGAGATCGGGTATGGAGAATGGGGGGATTCGAAGCATTACATGAAGCGGATACAGGGGCAAAATAAGTTACAATGATATTACATCTAAACCGGGATTTTATTGCCCCTCAATTTGTTTCTGATTATTAATCATTCCAGGACATCCTTTTGCAACACTCACACAAATCCAGCTTAAGAGCGCGTCTCCATGACTGATAATATATGCAGTGTAATAAACTTGCTTCATGATAATTTTTATCATAAATTTACTCAAGTCATGGACCAATTACCTATAATCAAATTAGAGACCGGAGAGCACCGTGGCAAACAAGTCACTATACTCAGATTCAAATACAACAGCCGGTTGATTTCATTGATCAGGAAAATCGATGGTTCGAGGTGGAGTCAGACACTGAAAGCATGGGTAATACCATTGGAAAATAGCAGTATTGAACGCATCGTTAAAGAATTGTCAGGATCAGCCAGCATAGAAATAGCAAAAGAAGCAATGTCGGCCCAAAATATATCGGCTGAGAGTAACAAGGTTGACATTTCACTTCCTTCGGGGTATTTGGAATTATTACAGCAGAAAAGGTATTCTCCGAACACCATAAAAACGTATACCTCCTATTTCCTTCAATTTCAAAAACATTTTCAAACAAAGCAAATAGAAGCAGTTACGAAAGAGGAGATCAATGACTATCTTTTGGAGCTAATAAACAAAAAGAACATATCTGAAAGCCAACAGAACCAACGAATTAACGCCATTAAGTTTTATTACGAAAGGGTTTTGGGAAGGCAGCGGGAATGCTACCAGATTGAGCGACCCAGGAAAGCATCAAAGCTTCCGGATGTTATTTCTCAGATTGAGATTAAGAGGATGATTGAGGTTACGACGAACATCAAGCACAAGATTATTATTCAGCTTTTATATTCCGGAGGTTTACGCAGGAGTGAACTGATCAACTTAAGAATTGAGGACATTGATTCAAACCGTATGTTGATAAAAGTAAAAGGGGCAAAAGGCAAAAAGGATCGATACACACAATTATCGAATAACGTCCTTCATGATTTACAGAAATATTATAAGCAGTACAAACCCAAAAAGTACATTATTGAAGGATTAGGCGGGAATCAATACAGCGCAACATCTGTTGCAAATGTTGTAAAGGAATCCGCACGGTTAGCTGGAATTAAAAAGAGGGTGACACCACATATGTTAAGGCATAGTTTTGCCACACATCATTTGGAAAGCGGAACAGATTTAAGGTATATACAGGAATGGTTGGGTCACAGTTCCCCAAAAACCACCCAGATCTACACACACGTTTCAGAGACAAATTTTCGCAAATTCAGCAATCCGCTTGATGAGCTGTTTAACGATACAGGTTAAACTCTGTTTTTCATTTTATTAGACAAAAAAGCATCGCGACAAGGAATATAAACACAATAATACATACACAGCCAATTTTATAGAATAAACACAATAGCATATACACAAACGTTCAAGTGAATCCCTTCGGCATTCACTTGAACGCTCCCGGCTATGTGCACGAGCTCGTGCCGAAGGCACTACACTCGAACAATGGCTATATGCCATTGGAACAGCACATAGCCGGGAGCGTTATGTGGCATTAAAAAAGACGACTATGAACATTAAAACAGCATTAACACTGACGGTCATTATCTTTGGCTTCAATCAAGTTTTCGGACAAGACTTCAACGAATGTAAAGTTGATTTTTTCCTTCTCGAATCTCAGGAGAGTTTTAGCACAGACGACAATGGACGAGAATACGTGCTAATCTCGGAAAACCTGCCAGATTATGAAATCAAAAACAAACCAACAAAAACTTTTGAAGAAATCAAGTCAGAACTATCTGAGAAGCTCAAGGACAATAAGGACTACAACAAAAACAACCCAGTTGTCAGAGACAGCTTAGTTGAGCATTATTCTGAACTTGCTCATAATGTTGGGGTAAATATAATTTGGTGGGAAAAATCACGAGAAGCTACGGAAGATGAATTAAAGGAATACAAAAAAAGAATCAAAGCCTACGACAAACAAGCTTCTAACGGATTTCACAACCTTCCAGGCGGAGGAACAGGTTATGGAAAATATTGGGATCCTTCTATTCCAAAACCTGAAGTCATTGATGAAAACACCCAAATAAGGAATACTACTCTTTATCAGCGAAAGCAGAAAAGAATTCGAGATGATTTGCCTCTGTTTTGGTTACAACCGAAAGACAGTGCCTTTGTTTTTCAATATGACCGAGATAGTCGTGAATACACCTTTCCAATTGGTGCAACACCTGTATTTGATTTTGACCTGTACAAAAATTCAAGCTTTGTTCTCCGAAATGAAAAGCAAGGCAACTATTCAAGCATGTGGAAACTATTGGTCTTTATGGTGGATGACAAGCACAAACTTGCTATGTATAATTTCAAGTTTAACCAAGGACAGTACGAACCTTCAATGGATTATTCAATTGACATTTTCTATGAGAAGAAAAAATTGGCAAAGATTGACGAGTTCCTAAATTCACTAAAATCAAAGGAACTTGTTATCCAAGCGGACGGTGAAGAGTTTATCAATCCTTCGATAACTGACATTTCATTCAACTTGAAGGCATTAAATATCTCATTCACAAGTAATGGCAAAACCTATACAAAAGAATTTGAGGGCTACTCCGACCCAAATTATCGTTATGACAATGGTTGGCCAGATAGAAGGGCAAAACAGATATACAACTTCCCAATCTATTACACATACTGTTACAACAAGAAACTCGAAGACTTTAATAATTTGACTTTAAGAGATGATTATATAAATGACCCAACATTGAAGAAGCAGCTTTACAATGCTTTGACTTCATCTCCCGAGTGGCTCAACTACTCAATCGAAAAGGTTATTCTGACTAATAAATCTCAATGGGCTATAGTCACGAACAAGTACACAGGTATTAAGGAAAGTCGGTTTATTCTCGCAGACGTTTACGCTAAAAGCACCAAAACAGGAAAATGCTACTTACAAAAGGAAGTTTATTTCAGTCAGAAATTAGACCCACTTGGAGAGTACGTATATTCCATTTTCGTCTCTGTACCTCAAACCATGCAACCATATCCGTGTAACCTGAAATAAAGAATTATGGAATACAATAAAGACTCTGCACAGCACGACTATCTGCAAATCCCACTTGGTTGGGACGCACCAGAATTTAATCTAAGAATAACTGCCGTACCTGAAAATGAAACAGTACGATTAAATAAAACAGATGGAAAAAATCATATTTACCCCGGACCGGAATTTGACTATCAACATATTCCGAACTTGATTGAAGCCTTAGCAAAAATCTATAATGACAGAAAAAAAGAATAAAAGCCACATAACACAGCATATAGCTTATGGCGGGTGAACGGCTACCCGCAAGGTTTTCGCTCCGTAGCCAAGTTTGGTTTCGGTGGACAGGAAAGTGCTTCGAAACCGCCACAAGCCATATGCAAACCGTTAGCTGCAAGGCTACCACAACACCATCAAATCTTAGTAGCTATATTGAAAAAATCAGAATAAAACTTACTCCAGAAAAAAGTGATAAAATATTTGGTTTGTATTTCAAACTTAATTAAGTTTGTATCGCAGACTTGTTTTATAAATTAAACTTTATGTCATGGATACAAATAAAAACACTTCGGAATCTTTAAATGAAGCTCAATCACTTCTTGTAATTAAAGAAATGATAAAGGTTTCAAAAAATAAACTTAAACAAGATGGGATTTTATTCATTGTTTGGGGTTGGGTATTATTCTTTGTTTCAACGACTGGGTACATTGAAAGGGCTTTAGCTCTAACTTTTGGGATTAAAAAGGTACTAAATGTATTCGGTGTTGCTCTTCCTTTGATTGCATTGATATTTTCTGTTTATTACTTAATAATAGAGAGTAAAAAAGTGCAGACCTATATTGGAATATCCCTCCGATATGTATGGATTTCATTATTTGTCTGTATGGTTTTAGTAAATCTAATTCAGTTTAATGTACTGCATAGCATCAACTTTGAACTTCAACATCCAATTTATATGGTTCTTATGGCATTTGCCGTAACTGTAACTGGCGGAATTTTGCGATACCGATTAATCATTATTGGTGGAGTGATTTTTGGAATTCTTGCATTAACGGCCTCATATCTGAAACTACAAGAGCAATTACTGGTTGAATCTGCTGCTTGGATAATTTCGTTCATTGTTCCTGGACATATTTTATATGCAAATCGTGAAAAATAGAGACTATGTTCAAAGATTTAGACCCATTATTACATTCACAGGTCAGGCTAGCAATAATGTCCATCTTGATCGGAGTTAAAAATGCTGAATTCAGTTATTTGCTTGAAAATATCAAGACCACAAAGGGAAATTTAAGCTTTCAAATGAATAAGCTTAAAGAGGCTGGATATATTGAGGTGAAAAAATCATTTAAAGGAAATTATCCTTTGACTACTTGTGAGATTACAGAAGAAGGTGTCAATTCCTATGAGACTTATGTCAATTCGATTGATGAATATTTTAAACAATTTAAAAACGACAAAAAATATAAATATGAAAACTCTTAACTTATGCTTATTTGTTACAATAATTGTATTCATGTCATGCAATTTTAATAAGGGTTTAAACTGATACCACCCACCGGTAAAAAACGGTACCACCCAAAAGAATTTTAAATAAAACGATGATCTTTCGGTCTTAGAAAGATAATCGTAATGACACCAACTATTACCTGCCTTCAATGTGGTGCTATAGTACCCCGAAATCCTCGAGTTAAGAAAAAGCAAAAATACTGTTCCGGGATAGAGTGCCAGAAATTACGGAGAATATCGTGGAAAAAGAAAGCGTACGCTAAGGACAAATCTTATCGCAGGAAGCATCTTGATACGCAAGCAACCTGGCGTGATCAACGCCCGGTGCATGAATATCAGAAGCAGTACCGGGCGTCGCATCCAGAGTATGTAAAGCGCAATCGTGAGCTTCAGAGAGCAAGGAATAAAAAGCGTCAAGGAGCTCAAGAACCTATGATTGTAAATGGGAACTCGTTATCTCTGCAGCCCAGTGGTGATGTGACATACGCGCTTATTCAGGTAAAAAAACTAAAAGATTGTAAATGGGAACTCGTTCATGGTTGTAATGCAGGTATAATAAGAGCCAGAGATGATTTAGCCTTTTCTTAGGCCTTGATTGTAAATGGGAACTCGATTGCACAGTTTTTTTCAGCCTTCTACTTTTATCCGGAGAAAAAACCGATGCTGTGAACCCCATAATCGAAGAGATAGCCTTAGATAAATTTGACTTGTCCCTGGCTGAGATGCGGATAATCAATCCAGAGTGGGTTGTTCGCATACAGGACTCCATGTGGTTGCATGGTCAACTGCAACCGTTGGTTGTCCGCCTTAATGAAGGAAAATACCAGGTGATTGATGGGATCAAGCGTGTACATGCAGCTACAGAGCTGATCATGGAAACGCTCCAATGTTATGTATTGGATGTCGATCTAAAACAAGCCAAGCTTCTCGTTTTAAGTTATAATCGTCCCCACCAGTCTATGGAGGTCTGGGAAGAGGCGATGGTATTGGATGATCTTTCAAAGAAACATGATCTGACACAGCAGAGCCTCTCCAGGCTCACCGGTTACAGTCGTTCCTGGGTAAGCCGCCGGTTATCACTGGTCAGCAAGATAGATGAGCAGATCGTCTCTGAGATCAAAATGGGGGTAATAAGCAGCAGCCATGCCCGCGCCCTTATAAAGTTGCCGCGCGGCAACCAGGTGGAGGTAGCCTGTGCGATTACCTCCCATGGTCTAACCAGCCGCCAGAGTGCCGCTCTGGTGGAAGCTTTTCTTGCAGCTGAGAATCAAGATAAACAGCGACACATTCTTGCCCACCCTGAGACAGTGTTTAAAGACAGGGAACCAGAGGTGCCCCGTGATATCTATGATCCCAGGCTGAGTCGATATGGCAATAATCTTATGAATTCAACGCAGTATGTCCTTTCCACCATTAAACATATGCTCTGGTGCTTGGATGACAAGCGCTTTGGCGCATTAAAGGAAACCGAAGAGATAGTTATCGGTCCTGAAATCGAAAAAGTACAGGGTCGTGCAGAAACCCTGATAAAGGAAATTACTCATTTACTAATCAATAAACACGTTAATCAAGATGAAAGATGAAAGCATCGACAACATGGTGGTCACCCTTCACCTTCAAAAAGGCTGGTCGATCCGCAGGATCTCCCGCGATTTGGATATCTCTCGCAAACGCATACGCCGGATACTGGTATCAAACGCGATTTTGCGCGATACCACCCCGCAGGATCAAATCCCTCTGAAAAAAAGGCGTCCGGGCAAGCTGGATCCCTATAAGGAATTTATTACTGAATTGTTGGACAAACACAATAAAATCACGGGTCAGCGGGTGTATGAGCTGTTGAAGGAAAAAGGCTTTAAAGGAGAGATCAGCATTGTTCGTGATTACCTGAGAGGCATCCGGCAGGTGGGGTCAAAAACGCCGATTAGGATGGTGGAAACGGACCCGGGTCAGCTGGCAGCCCATGACTGGAGTGATTACAATATCACCTTTACTTCTACGGGCAAAACAGAGCAGGTAACCTTTTTCAGTTACATTCTTTGTTACTCGCGCCGCCAGTACATTAATATCGTGGATGATAAAAAGCAGCAAACCCTTTTTCGTGAGCTTATAGCCGCTTTTATCTACACGGATGGTGTACCACTTGGAGTCAGGGGAGACAATCAAAAAGCATGTGTGGATCGATGGGAGCTGGGCAAACCGGTCTTTAATCGCAAGTACCTGGAGTTCGCTACCCATTACCGGTTCCGACCCCTTACTATTACTCCAGGAAAACCTGTTGAAAACCTGAAAATAGAGAGGCAGTTCTGGTATTTAGAGCAGAATTTTTTAAATGGACGTGAGTTCAAAGACCGGGAGGATCTGAAAAGCCAGTTGCAGATGTGGTTAAGACAGGTAAATGATGTGCGTATTCATGGCACAACAAAGAAACGACCCATTGATATGTTTATCCAGGAGCAGGCTTACCTGCAGCCCTTACCCGTGAATCATTATGACACCTCTGTTGTCACGCAAAAGGTAGTGAATCAGGAATCGTGTATCTACTGGGAGGGTTATCAGTATGTGGTACCTGAAAAATACATGTTTGAACTCTGCCCGTTGCGAATTACAGAGAATCAACTGATGGTATACTCTCCCTTAGGAGAGCAGATTGCCTGCCATCCTCTGGCAGAGAAGAACCGTAAGGAGCGTTACGTGGGATACCATCAAAAACCCTCCAAAAAACCCGATTTGGCTATCGCAGATGTGATCTTGAGACTTGAAAACATGTCTCCTGAAATGGGTGAATACATCGAGCATCTCAAAAGGCATAAACCAGGTTCCTGGAGACATCATCTAAGAAGTCTGCTTGCCCTGAAGGTAAACTACCGTGTGGAAGACATCCTGATAGCAATACGCCGGGCATGGCAATATAAGGTATTTGAGTCTGGCACCATCGAAAGGTTCCTGGAAAACAACTCAGAACCGCGTTACAGCATCAAGTTATCCTTTAAACCCAAAACAAATAACGATTATGAGCAGCAAAAATAAAAGCCATACCAAAAAGCACCTGGAGGAGTTCACCCGGAACTGTCGTTACCTGGGATTAAAACTACTGGCCGAAGAGTATCAGCAGATGATCGACCGGGCCAATGAAGGCTCTGTTGGGTACTATGATTTTATTAGTACTATCGTACAGGCCGAAGCAGCAGCCAAGAAGCAAAGGCGCATTGAATCCCTGATTAAAAGCAGCCGGCTACCCCAGCCACTGAAGATGCTGGCCGACTTTGATTTTGACTTCCAGCCGGGTTTGAATCGTAGGTTGATCATGGATCTGGCTTCAATCCAGTTCATTGAGAGAAATGAATCAATCCTGTTTACAAGTAAGGTGAATGGAGTAGGAAAAAGTCATATCGCAAAAAGCCTGGCACTTATCGCCTGTCAAAATGATTATAAAACCTTCTACACCACTTGTAGCGAACTGATCAATGACCTGAATGCTGGAGTATATGAAAAAAACCTGGAGAAAAGAATGAGAAAATACACCAATCCCGATTTGCTCGTGATCGATGAAATGGGGCATGACAGGCTTGAGTTGCAGGTGATCAAAGAAGCACACTTGTTGTTTAAGGTGATAGACCAGCGCTATAATGATCACAAATCACTGATCTTTACAACCAATGTAGAGGAGTCGGACTGGGCAGAGTTCCTGGGCGATCCTATCACCACATCGGCCATACTGGATCGAATCTTTCACCACTCGGTTATTGTAAGAATCGATGGTCCCAGCTACCGAATGTACCAGAGTGAATTATTACAAAAACAGTATGCTGAAGAGAAGCAGGAAAAGCCAAAGGAAGGGTAAAAAAGACCTGAAAACTTTTAACAAAGAGAAGGTGCTGACAGAGGTTAGCACCTTTTTTATTATCATTATATTGCTCATATTTAACAGAATAAGTGAAATAAGTAATCTAAAAAACCATCCTGAAATAGTTGCGTGTTTTAACCCGGGAATCGAACACCTGAAGTTCCACCGGAATAAAGAAAAAACCAGTGCGCTGTGTTACTGAAATAATAAATAACTCAAAGAGGAGGGATCACTTTTTCCTGTTTGCTGGTAACGATAATATCTGGTGTTAAAATGCAAACAAAATGTGAATCAGACACAAGAAAAAGTATCATTTGAAATTTATGAAACCATTGCACTAAAAGACGTTCCAATTAATCTGATTGAGGAAATTGAACTAAGAAATATGCAATTAAACACTGATACTCATTCACCAATAGTAGCTTTTGTTCCTGTTGATTCAACAATGCACTTATCACAGATTGTTAATGATAAGGTCAATTTTTTGCAAACTGCACAACCTGTAGATAAGGATAAAAAATTCATTGCTATTGTTGCAGTTAAGAATCAATCAAGTTTAAACACTTCTGATTTAAAAAGGACAAAACCAAATCATAATAACATTGAGATTTATTTTAATCTTCAAGGAGCAAGTAAATGGAGCGACCTGACAAAAAGTAATATCGGAAAAATGATTGCATTTTCGATTGATAATAAAATTTATACTTTGACATCAGTTAATGGAGAAATAAAGAATGGAATAGCAATTATAAACGGACTAGAAAATGGAGATTTTGCAACAAATATTTCAAGTTTACTGAATGCCAGTTTATAAACCTGATACATGTATTTGAAATTAATAAATTGACAAGCACAACAAAGCCCAGCAGCTAACAAACGATATATGTAATACTCTTTGGCACAGACTTTTGCGCGATACACTAATGCCATTTGAAAAACTATTTGTAAATTCATGTTTTAACCAGGCCATATGATGGGCAAAAGCAGCGCCAACCCCTCCTATCGTCGGGGACGAGTACTCCACATATCGTCGAACGTTCAAGTGAATCCCTTCGGCATTCACTTGAACGCTCCCGGCTATGTGCTCGAGCTCGTGCCGAAGGCACT
>JAIPBT010000003.1 GCA_021738565.1 Bacteroidales bacterium | reverse complement strand
GGTTATATCTTCCTGACGGATCACTATCGGTTGGTTAGAGTTATTTATTAGGGAACCGCCGTATACCGAACGGTACGTACGGTGGTGTGAGAGGACAGATGGGGATTTAATTTTAAATCCCTATCTTCCTACTCGATTCCAATCGGAATTTCATACCGGATGGCATCCGTATGTTTTTAATCACATTAGTTTTGAATGCAAGTATTGATATAATTGCATTTATATGTTATATTGTAAAGCCAATTAGAATTCACGTATAAAACTGTAACAATATGTCAAATCTAAAGCAAAAACTAAAAGAGAAGATAGATCTATGGAGGCCGCGAACTGCTAAGCTGATGAAGGAACACAGCGATGTTGTGATCGATCAGGTTACCATCGGCCAGGCAATAGGAGGTATGCGCGGACTGAAAAGTCTCGTGACCGATATATCTTACCTTGACCCGCATGAAGGAATCAGGTACAGGGGGTATACACTTCCTGAAGTCTTTGAAAAACTTCCAAAACCCGAAGGCTCTGAGATGCCTTATGTTGAAGGAGCCTTTTATCTTCTGCTGACCGGTGAGATACCCTCAGAATCGGAGGTTGCAGATGTTGCTGATGAATTCAAAAAGAGAAGGATCCTTCCAAGGTATGTTTATGAAGTGATAGATGCTTTCCCGTCTATATCACATCCCATGGCAATATTTTCCACAGCCATATTGACAATGCACAGGGAATCCTTTTTTTCAAAAAAATACCATGCAGGCATACCCAAAAACGACTACTGGGATCCGATGTATGAAGACAGTTGCAATTTGCTTGCGAAACTCCCGGAAATAGCTTCATATATTTATGCCAAGTTATACAGGGATGGAAAAAGAATACAATCCAATCCAAACCTGGACATGGGTGGTAATTTTGCCCATATGATGGGAATACCTGCTCCTTATGACGATGTGGCAAGAATGCACTTTATTATTCATGCCGATCATGAAAGTGGCAATGTAAGTGCCCATACCGGCCACCTCGTTGCAAGTACATTATCAGATATTTACCTTTCAATATCCGCGATGATCAACGGACTGGCAGGACCTTTGCACGGATTGGCAAACCAGGAGGTTCTTCGCTGGCTGCAGGACCTTGTTCATCGCATGGACGGTAAGGTACCCACCGAATCTGAAATTAAACAGTTCGTCTGGGATACCCTGAATTCCGGGCAGGTCATTCCCGGCTATGGTCATGCTGTTCTCAGAAAGACAGATCCAAGATATGCGCTGCAGAGAGAGTTCTGCCTTACTCATCTCAAAGACGATCTGCTGTTTAAATATACGGATATGCTGTATAAGGTTGTCCCGGACATACTCAAGGAACATGGCAAGGCAAAGAACCCGTGGCCCAATGTTGATGCACAATCCGGTATTATTCAGTGGCACTACGGGGTTACTGAATATGATTTCTATACAATACTCTTTGGCGTGGGAAGATCCATAGGTATTGCGGCAAATTTAATATGGGACAGGGCACTTGGTTATCCGCTGGAGCGACCAAAATCGGTAACAACCGATATGCTCGAGAAAATTGCAATGGATTCAAAAATGAAATAAATAATACTGCTGTAAATAAACCGGGGTGAAACACCCCGGTTTTTTTATGATTTGTGATTGAAAAATGGATTTTAGTCAATTCGAAATGTATATTTGTCAATAGTAATTATGCAATAATACAACTTAGCAAGGTCTCATGCGGAACATAAAAGGTGTCTTCCCGGTCATCTTTATATTATTATTTTACCAAAATACTTTCGGTTTTGGTCAGGATTATGCAAGTTTTTCCTCTATGCAGGTGAAAACGCCATTTTTCTGCTTTGATGCCATTGACCTGGCAGTTGACATATTTTACTTTGAGTTCAGTGATGATCCCGGACCGGACAATTTGCTGCATAAAAATGGCAGACATAAATATGGGTTCCGGAATGCCCCGCACAATATTGACGATCTTGCAAATGATCTTAAGAATCAACTTTATTTCTTACCCGTCAGAGATTCAATTGATGTTCATTCCATCGGAGTGCCGGGATTGGAAATGCCCCGTAGCCTTGATGAAAAAGTCAAGGCAGAAGCAATTGATTTTATCATTGTCGATGATACAATACTCTATTTTCTATTTAGTACCTCAATAGTTAAATTCTACATTGAATCAGTTACATACAAGGAATTTAATTTTTTGGATTCCAATGGAAATATTGTAAATGCGGAGGGGCTCCGGCAATTGTTGTTTGATCCTGAGGATGAAATCTTGATCGTTAGAACTGATAATGGTTTGATGTATCTGAATGAGGATTCCGGTGATTTGAAAAAGTTGGGTTCTCCCTTTAAACCTTATTATATAATCTTCGCTTTTTTAGTAATGCTGACACTGTTCTATTTTTTATTTAAGTATAGAACCCAGTCATTGAAAATCAGCAACAGGAACCTCAGGAGAAGAGGTGTTATGGCGAGGCAGAAACTCAAGCAGACAGAATTTTTCGAGATACGTAACAAACATATCGAAGACAGTTTGAACTATGCCCAGCGAATTCAAAAGGCCCTTTTAATCAGTAAGACGGAAATAAGAAAGATGTATCCCGATTCATTTATTCTTCAACGTCCCAAAGATATAGTTAGCGGGGATTTTTACTGGGCAAGAAGAATTGAAAATATGATTTTCCTTGCTGTAGCAGACTGCACTGGTCATGGTGTCCCCGGGGCATTTATGTCGCTTATTGGTCTGGAATTCTTCAGGCACATCATTGTTAGCCAGAGAATATACCAGCCAGCATTGATTCTTGAAGAAATCAACAGGAATTTTGATTTGATATTTGACAACTTAGAGGATATGAAAATACGTGACGGAATGGACCTTGCGTTGTCTGTTTTCGATGCCAATACAAATGTGATGCAATTTGCCGGAGCTTTCAATCCAATGTATGTTTTGAGAAACAATGAGATCATTGAAATAAAGGGCGACAGGAATATACTGGGACCGGACTTCGGATTCGGTCGTTTGCCATTCAATAACCATGAAATAAAGATCGAAGAAAAAGATATTGTCTATATGTTTTCAGATGGATACGCTGATCAGTTTGGTGGTCCGGAAGGGAAAAAATTCAAATACAGGAGGTTCAGGCATTTGTTGTTATCAATACATGAGCAACCAATGGATGTTCAACAGGCGATTCTTGAGAACAGCATTAACGACTGGATCGGATCCAATGAACAAATTGATGATATTTTAGTGGTCGGATGCATACCATCATCAGTAAGATAGGTATCAATACTAAATTAACCTGCTGATTTTACTAGTAAGTTCATCAACCTGAAATGGTTTGCTGACATAATCGTCCGCACCAGCTGCAAGGCAGTTGTCCTTGTCCCCGGTAATTGCATTGGCCGTAATTGCTATGATCGGGGTTCTGCTTTCACTGGTAACCTCTAATTCCCTTATTTTTTTTATAGCGGTTATCCCATTCATTACAGGCATCTTGATGTCCATCAGGATAGCATCATAGGATTTTTTTCCAAACATATCCAGGGCCTGCTTTCCATTTATTGCAACATCAATATCTTTTACCAGTTTGCTCAGGCTTAACAGAACAATCTTTTGATTGATGATGTTGTCTTCAACGAGGAGAATGGACGATTCGCTGAGAGATTTGGCAGTTTTTTTACCTTTTAACCGAATCCCTGGTTTTTTGCTTCCGGATTTTTTTGCATGATCAATTGAAAAATCAAGGAAAAAGTAAATCGTGTCTGAACCTTGTTTTTGATCCAGGTTCAGATCCTGCCCGGCTGCCTGAAGTAATTTGCTGGCATTAACGAGTGAAGCAGGGATGATTTGATTTGATTTGAGTCGGATATTTTTAGTCCAATCCTTAAGAACTTTTGATTGTTCAATATTAAAATTCAGTACAAATGCAAGCTGTAAATTGTTTTCTGATTCCGATTCAACTGCCATCTTTATATTTACAACTTTTTCCTTTAAATGAAATGCCGTGATTCCTTTAATAAGATTTATCAAAATTGAGCGCAGCATAAAGGGATCCCCGATAATATGGTATGGAATTTTATCATCTCCGGTTATATGTATTTCAGGATTATTCTCCTCGGATTCAAGGTAGTTCCTTATTTCTTTAAATGTATCGCTAAGTTTAAAAGATAAAATAATGGGTTTGTAATCAATAATAGACGGGGTTGCAATCTCCACCAGTTCATTTACATCAATGATCAGGTCATTTGTAGAAGATTTAAGGGTGTCTAATAATTCTTTTTGCGCATTGCTCATCCTGTTGTCGTGAACCAGGTTATTGATAAGGGTAATATTATTCAACGAGGTTCGCAGCTTATGGGAGGTTTTTGAAATGAACCTGTCCCTTTTTTCAATTTCCGACTCATAATACTGTATTTTTTCTGCCAGGTCATTTGTTCTTATTTGCTGGTATATTTCAATGAAATAGATGATGGATGTCATGATCAGATAACCAGTAGCGAATAATATCAAAGTCAGCATTCCGGGTGGATCGAATCCGGGTATGACGGGAATGATGCTGCCGGAAATGATGATCAATAGCAATATCAGTGATAACCATACCCCCTGCCGTGAGGTTAATCTAACACTTGCAACAGGAAATAACATGATCAAAGCCATCATTGCTGTTGTAATAGCTGGTATTAAAAAATAATTCAGCAGGACAACAATAATTATAACAATAAGGAAAAGGTACCTTGCAGAAGCGGATGATTTCTTTCTGAAGAATAACAAATTCAAAACGACCAGCAAAACAAATGAAGGCAGATTGATAAATGCAATTTCTGAAATATTATATATAAGCCCAATTATGCTTGAGATTATTAAGAAAAGATATGCGAGAAGCTGAAAAACTTTTATCTTTTTAATGGATGCATTATTCAGAATATCAGTTTCATTTGATGTGCCCCTGAAAAGTAAGCTCTGAATCAGTGCAGTCATTTTACTGGGTTTTTGATTTCCAACAAGTAAATATAGCAAATATATCTTTTTTCGTGGTCCGGTAACAATAATAGACGGAAGGTTGGGTGATCATTTTTGCAACAAATGCGTTGATTATATAAAGGAGATGCATAAATTTACAGTAATATGCGGCTAATAATTATTGATTTGGCAATATGTTTATCCATTGTGGCAGCGCTCCCGGTCCCTACCATTGCCCAGGAACAAGGAGACAATATGGTAAAATATACACCTGAATTTGAGTTCAGAGATGGTATATACCCCAATTTTATGTCAGTTAAGAACAACAGTCCAATACCCAAGACCAGGCTGGTCACAGATGCCGATCTTTTCTCAAGGGATTTCTATCAGGAGGTTACGGAAAAGAGCAGAATCGTATATTATGATGACAATGGTGTTATGCAGGAATTGCGAACTTCAAACATCTGGGGATACGGAAGAAATGGTGTATTGTACATAAACCTGGGAGGAAAATTTCACAGGATAAGTTTCGTTGGCAGCATATGCCATTTTGTAGCAACCATGACTACATATAATACCGGTTATTATGATCCGTATTACTACCCGGGTTATTACAATCGCTATTACAGGAATCCCAATTCCTCCTACAGTACCACAGAGGTCCGCCAATACCTCATTGATTTTGAAACCGGGAAACTCTTTGAATTTGATGTTTCATCAGTTGAACTCATGTTAATGAAGGATCCTGAACTATACGAAGAATATATTTCCCTGAGAAGAAAAAAGAAGAAACAATATAAATTTGTTTATATTCGGAAATACAATGAGAAGCACCCTTTGTATTTTCCGGTAGAATAACAACAAAACTTAATTCACATGAAAAAGATTATTGGACTCATTATGATGATGCTGCCCATCATCAATTCGATAGCGCAGAGAGAGTATCTTCCTACAGCAGAAGATCTCGAAATTTTTCATACAACGAAGACTTATGTTGTATTGCAGGACAATCCATTGTCTGAATACAACTTTGAAATTAAAGATGCAATAGAAAATTACTGGGACATCACGGATTACGAGTTCATAAATTTTGATGAATTTGAGCCAAAGACACATGATGCAAAGGCTTCTTTTATTTACACGGCAACAGTGATGTTCGAAAAGGATAAATCACAGACGAGGTATGTATTTTTATGCCTTTCTCTGGGTGGCGAATATCCCTCGATCGATGAAATGAAGGATATTGTCAATATTCCATTGAGCTATTACGGGGTGGATGAGGACAGTTATGCATATAAACTTGGAACACTTGTTAATTTTATGCAGAAGCACATACGGATGATTACGGAAAACCCCGAGATTATTTCGCAAAATGTATTTAAGGAGTATAATGATAACATGGCTGATATACATGATAAAACATTATACATTGTTGAAGACGAACTTGAAAATGACATAGGAACGGAGTCGCGAATAAAAGGGGAATATCCTTATGATTTTAAAATTGTGTCACGGGAAGATATTAAAGAAGCGATCATGAACAAGGATGAAGAAGTTGTATTCTTACATAAGGTTGGCCCGGAAGGCAAAAAGTTCAATGCCCGGGTATATAAAATCCTTATTGGAGCGGGGGATTCGAATTTTTATTATTTTGACTACCACAAGGTAAGCGGTAGAAAGCCGGATGCATTCCTTAAAAGTGACCTGAAAAAGCTTGCTAAAGCCAGGGATTGATAAGTAAAACTCTATCTTTGCGATAACTTCTTAGTTAGTGTCTGAAAGAAAACTCATATTATTTAGCAGTGCTTGATAAGAAAGCGACAAGAGCAAGGCCTGCGATGACTGATAAACAGGAGTTTACTGATCGTAAATGACTGTTTTGAAGTCGAGCATAACGCAGCTATTGGCGTTTTCTTGCAAGCACTAGTTATCGTAAAAGCAGTAACATTCATGGCATCTCAAAAAGCTTCTATCCCAAAAGGAACGCGTGATTTTTCTCCTGGTGAAATGTCGCGAAGGAATTTCATTTTCAATGCGATCAGGGAAGTATTCAATACACATGGCTTTTTGCAGATTGAAACACCAGCCATGGAAAATCTTTCCACATTACTGGGCAAATACGGTGAAGAGGGAGATAAACTTCTTTTCAGGATATTGAACAGCGGTAATTTCCTCAGGGGATTGTTCCTTTCAGATCTTTCGGAACGGGAAATTTCCAAAGTGACTTCCCATATTTCAAAGAGGGGGTTGCGGTATGACCTGACAGTTCCTTTCGCCAGGTATGTAGTGCAACATCGGAATGAGATCAATTTTCCTTTCAGAAGGTACCAGATACAGCCGGTTTGGCGTGCAGATAATCCCCAGAAAGGAAGGTACAGAGAATTTTATCAGTGTGATGCCGATATTATTGGTTCCAATTCATTACTGAATGAAAGTGAGCTGATCGGTATGATCGTTGAGGTGTTTGATAAATTGTCGCTTTCTGTTTCCATAAAATTGAACAACCGGAAGATACTCGCCGGAATAGCTGAAGTTATTGGAGAAACCGAGCGCATTGCAGATATTACTGTTGCCATTGACAAACTTGATAAAATAGGTGCAGAGAAAGTCAGACAGGAACTTGTCGAACGCGGGGTGTCCGAACAATCTGTAAATCTGTTGGATCCTGTCTTTGCCATGAGAGGAAATAACACAGAGAAGCTGAATTTCCTGGGCAGCTTCCTGTCTGCTTCGAAAATAGGAATGGAAGGCGTTGAAGAGATAAAAAGCATATTTGAATATGTTTCGCTTGAAAAGATCCGCTCAAAGGTTGAACTTGACATAACACTGGCCAGGGGATTGGATTACTATACAGGTGCGATCATAGAAGTGAAATCTGAGGATGTTGAAATCGGCAGCATCTGCGGTGGCGGAAGGTATGATGACCTGACAGGAGTGTTCGGCTTGCCAGGTGTTTCAGGCGTAGGTATAAGTTTTGGAGCTGACAGGATCTATGATGTACTGGCAAATCTTGATCTTTTTCCCGCTTCCACCAATATCAGCACACAGGTACTTTTTGTCAATTTTGGCGATGCAGAAGTCCGTTTTATCATACCATTGCTGCGGCAGCTTCGTGAAGCAGGCATAAGGAGTGAACTATATCCTGAAGTTGCCAGGATGAAAAAGCAGATGAATTACGCAAACAGTTTGAACATCCCCTATGTTGTCATAGCCGGCGAAAACGAGATCAGGGAAAACAAAGTATCACTTAAAAATATGGTTACGGGGGAACAAGAGCAATTATCTCCTGATGAACTGCTTGCTTTATTAACTGATTAGCTGTCAAATAACATGTAAATTCTGATCCATTTTTCCTTAATTCGTTCCTGTAAAAAATCTTTTAAATGACGGAATTGCACCGGATAAGTAGTAAGGAAATTAAATGGGACACGATCCGATGGTTAATGGATGGAAAAGTTAAGCTCGAACTTACACCCGGGTGCAGGGACCGGATCATTAAATGCAGGAGATATCTGGACAGGCGCCTTGAAAGTACTACAGAGAGCCTGTATGGGATCAATACCGGTTTTGGTTCACTGCACAATCAAATAATTTCTGAAGAGGACCTTGGACTGCTGCAGAAGAACCTGGTCATGTCACATGCCTGCGGAACTGGGGATCAGGTACCCGGGGAGATCGTTAAATTAATGCTCTTCCTTAAACTTCAGTCGTTATCCTATGGAAATTCAGGCGTTCAGATAAAGACTGTGGAGCGCCTGATTGATTTTTACAACAACGACATCCTTCCTGTAATATATCAGTATGGTTCCCTGGGGGCTTCCGGTGACCTCGCCCCCCTGGCGCATCTTAGTTTGCCGCTCATAGGCATGGGAGAAGTGTACATGAAAGGAAATATCGTTCCGGCTCAGGAAATGCTGCAGAGGTACAACTGGACACCTATTGAATTACAATCAAAGGAGGGACTTGCTTTGTTGAATGGTACCCAGTTTATGAGTGCTTATGGAGTGTATTTGTGTCAGCGGGTTTTTAAATTATCCAAGCTGGCAGATGTTATCGGTGCCCTTTCGCTTGACGCTTTTGATGGAAGGATAGAGCCGTTTCATCCACTTGTGCAGAAGATCAGACCTCACCAGGGGCAGATCCATACAGCAAAGAGAGTACGTTGGCTGTTGAATGGGAGTGAGATGATCAGCCGATCAAAGTCTTGTGTTCAGGACCCTTATTCTTTCAGATGCATTCCACAGGTACATGGAGCGTCCAAGGATTCGATCAACTATGTTGCCTACGTTTTCCAGAATGAAATTAACTCTGTGACGGATAATCCCACTATATTTCCGGATGAAGACCTGATCATTTCAGCGGGGAATTTCCATGGACAGCCATTGGCATTGGCATTTGACAACCTTGCAATTGCCCTTTCAGAACTGGGGAATATCTCTGAAAGGAGAACATACCAATTGTTGTCGGGAGACAGGGGACTTCCTCCGTTTCTTGTTGCAAACCCGGGGCTGAATTCAGGTTTCATGATACCTCAATATACCGCTGCCTCCATGGTAAGTCATAACAAACAACTTTCTACCCCGGCCTCGGTAGATTCAATAGAATCTTCGCAGGGGCAGGAGGATCACGTTAGCATGGGCGCAAATGCAGCGGTGAAGGCTTTTAAGGTAATGGAAAACCTTGAAAGAATTTTAGCGATAGAATTGTACAATGCTGCACAGGCATTGGATTTCAGGAGACCTGCTGCATCATCACCATACCTGGAGTCCTTTATCGATGAATACCGTAAAATTGTGGCTTTTATTGATAATGATAAGGTGATGTACTGGGATATCAATGATACCGTAACATTTCTGAGGAATGTTGAACTTCATTCAGAACTAGATCAGGAATTGCTTTGAGTAGTTACCGGTCCTCATGGCGTCCTGAACGGTCACCTCTTCCGGATCTGAATTTTCTAAGGATATGCATCCTGAATTCCCTTTCCAGGGCATACATCTTCATGGTTTTCTTCTTACCAATGATCTTAACGAATGAATCATGGTATTTTTTCCTCAGATTGTGGCGCTGGTCCTGGAGATCCATGTAACCGGAAATGGTCTTGTTAACCTCTTCATCCGATAGTGCTCCCAGGTTGTTGAGATAATAATTTAGCAGGGCTTTCTCATCTTCCATGTTCTTCATCATCCTGTTTTGAAGATCTTCATACAAAGGCCAGAATGATTCCGCTTCTTTATCCGTCAATTCAAGTTTTTCATTAAAATAACTGATTCGTTCTTCTTGAAAGCGTTTCATTTTTTCATCAGGTTGTGCATTTACAGCAGCACTTGTAAATAACATTGCTATTGCTGTAAGAACCAGTAAGCTTCGATGGATTCTTCTATTCATAATAATGATTTTTATTCCAGTAACAACAAGATGTCCACATCATTGGTGGCAAGGTAGTTCATTGCATCTTTTTCCCAATTTGTATAGACAGGTTCATTCAGGTTTTCATAGGATTCTGCCATGGCAGATTCATCATGGATAATGCCTGTATTATCCAGTAACTCGATGTCATAATATTCATTTTCACCCATTAATTTACCGGGGATAGATTGCAGAACCAGATAGGTGACAAGGGCGATGCCTGTAATTGAAGCGGCAAGTGTAAGATAAGGCCGGAGATAAACCTTACCGGATTTTTGTTTTTCCGGACCAGTTTTTCTTTGAAGGCGATCCATCAGCCGTTGTTCAAATTGATCAAAATATCCTTCCGGAACAACAAATGGATTGTCTTTTTTGAATTGATCGTTATTTAAATCTGGTTTCATTTTTAGGTTCTTGTCTTTTAGACTGATAATATAATAAAAGGTTTATTCATCTTCTAAATACTTTTTTATTTTTTTTACAGCATGGTGGTAAGATGCTTTTAAGGAGCCTGTGGAAGTATCAAGTACATGCGCCATATCATCGTATTTCATTTCCTCAAAATATTTAAGATTGAAGACAACCCGCTGCTTTTCGGGAAGTCTTTTTATGGCTGCCTGAAATTTAAGCTGAAGTTCATCTCCATCGAAATAGGGATCTGCCATCAGTGATTCTTCCGGTGAGTGATCATTTTCCAGGGGGCTGTTCCTTCCGGAGAATTTATATTTATTCTTTTGCAATGAAAGCGATTCATTTGTTGCAATTCGAAACAACCACGTGTACAGTTCTGAATCACCCCTGAATTTTTCAAGGTTGTTCCAAACCTTCATAAATGTATTTTGCAATGCATCATCTGCATCTTCATGACTCATGACAATGCGCCGGCAATGCCAGTAGAGCCGTTCCTTATATTTTTTTACGAGTTGACTGAATGCCTGCTCGCGAAGCGAGGAATTATTGAAATTCTTTAATATTTCCACATCCGGAATACCAGGCATATGTTGCAACTATTTTCTTTTAGATACTAATTCAGACTGAAGGTTTAATCCTCCTTCGTCCCGATATATTATCGGGATGACTGTTTTGAAGTTGAGCATAACGCAGCTATTGGCGTTTTAGCTTCGCTGAGCTCGTAAACTCGGTTCTTGCAAGCACTACTTAAGAACATGGACTTTTCCAGTTACACCACCGGCGAGTGAACCTTGTACCATCCCGGTCCCGGTGATCGGGATAAGGCCGGACTGCCTTATTTGCCAAGGTAGGCCTTTACCTGACTGTAAACATTTTCCCCGTTGAAACCGAGTTTTTCGTCCAGCACTTTGTAGGGTGCCGAATAGCCGAAACTTTCAAGTCCGTAAACCGTCCCTTTCGGTCCGACAAGTCCCTGCAATGTGACAGGCAGTCCGGCAGACATTCCAAATACAGGCAGATTTGTCGGTATTACCGATTCACGATAGTCAGGATCCTGGTCATGAAAACAGCCTTCTGATATGGCAGATACCACCCTTACATTGAGATTGTCCCTTTCCTCCAGGAGTCTGGCTCCTTCAATCAGCGTAGACACCTCTGATCCAGATGCAACAAGCGTTATTTCAGGGATTTCCTTACAATCTTTAACAATATATGCTCCTTTTTCCGCACCAAGGGCATCACTGAACCTGTCAGATCCCGGCATAGCAGGCACATCTGTTATTCCCTGTCTTGACAAAATCAGGGCGGTTGGTGTATGTGCATTTTCAATGGCCATTTTCCAGGCCACTACTGATTCGGTTCCGTCTGCCGGTCGGAGAACCAGTACAGACCGGTTCCCTGAATGATTTTTGAGGTGTTCGAGCAGCCGTATCTGGGCCTCCTGTTCAACGGGCTGGTGGGTGGGGCCGTCTTCACCAACACGAAATGCATCGTGTGTCCACAGATAAATAACGGGAAGCTCCATCAACGCAGCCAATCTCACAGCAGGCTTCATGAAGTCACTGAAAACAAAGAAGGTGCCGACAACAGGTCGCACACCCCCGTGCAACGCCATTCCATTAGCAATTGCTGCCATGGTTAGTTCACTCACGCCAACTTGCAGGAAGGATCCGGAGAAATCATTTGCTGAAAGCGGGCGTGTTAAGGATAGGAATGCGTCGGTTTTATCGCTGTTCGAAAGGTCTGCCGAGGCAACAATAAGATTTTCAATTTTACCGTAGAGAGCACCCAGTACTTTTCCTGATGATGCACGTGTTGCCATGTTTTCTTTCAGTTCCAGGGCGGCATAATCTATTGCATCCGTCTTTCCACTGAGAAACTGGTAGAGCTTTTTTGCAAGTTCAGGGTTTGCTTTCTCCCATTCCTGTTGCTGTTTTTTCCTGGCAGTTACAAGTTCGCGCTTTTTGGCAAGAACCTCTTCATACCACGCTTGTACTTCCGGGAAGATCAAAAAGGGACTGCCCGGATCCCCTCCCAGGTTCTGAATGGTCTTTTCAAAGGAGGCGCCTGCTGCTGATAATGGCATACCGTGTGTTGAGGTCTGTCTTTCAAAGTTTTCACCGCTTTCTGTCAAGGCTCCCTTTCCCATGATGGTCTTGCCTATAATCAGCACTGGTTTCTGTTTCTCACCGATAGCATCCTTCAGGGCATTGTAGATCTGAGATGTGTCGTTGCCATCAATGTTAAAGACCTTCCAACCCCAGGCTTCATATTTTTTTGCAGTATCTTCTTTGGTGACCACTTCTGTTCTTGAGGATAACTGAATATCATTTGAATCGTAGAACATGATCAGGTTGCTTAAACCAAGAAATCCGGCAATTCTCCCGGCACCCTGTGAGATCTCTTCCTGGATGCCTCCGTCGGATATGAATGTGAAGATCTTATGTGCCATCCAGTCTCCAAACTTGTCAGCCAGGTAACGTTCTGCAATGGCTGCCCCAATGGCCATGGTATGTCCCTGTCCCAGAGGCCCGGATGTATTTTCAATGCCTCTTTTGGTGTCGAGTTCCGGATGGCCTGGTGTAGGGCTGCCCCATTGACGGAAACCCTTCAGGTCCTCCATACTGTAAGTCCCGGTAAGAGCAAGCACAGAATACAACATGGGTGACATATGTCCGGGGTCCAGGAAGAACCTGTCGCGAAAGGGCCACTCAAGGTCATCGGGATCGAAAGTCATGAACCTGGAATAGAGTACTTCAATAAAATCTGCTCCTCCCATGGCTCCTCCGGGGTGACCTGATTTTGCCTTCTCCACCATTGCTGCGGATAAAATACGGATGTTGTCTGCTGAAAGTTTGTGTTTCTCTGTGCACATAATGCCAATTTATTTTTTATGAAGGCATAAAAGTAACCAATATTCACTTAATTCGGAATAATTATCATACCTCTTTGATCATACCGGATATGGTGAAATCCCAAAATTATTTTGCCAGTTCCAGCCCCTCCTTCATCCATGCTGTATAGCTTCCAACATTGAGGTCCGTTCCCCTGGGCTGATTCACAACATTGCCCTCACTATCCATTATTACGTAGAGAGGCATCGTATTGGTCTTGAACATTGATATCTGGTAATCAACATTTTGCTGGCCAATTGTCTTTTTTACTTTCCCATCAATTTTTGATGTATACCATTCGCTTTCCGGTAATTTTTTGTTCACATCCGTGTACAGGGAGATCAATACAAAATCGTTCCTTAACAACGACTGAACAGTGGGATCAGACCACACCGCAGCTTCCATCTTTTTACAATTGGAGCAAAACCTGCCGGTAAAATCAATGAATACAGGCTTTCCCGTTTCAGCTGCGCATGCCATGCCTTCTTCAAGGTCATAGAAGGCAGTGAGACCATACTGTGTATGAAATTCATCTGTATGTTTCTGTGGCGTGCATTCAGCAGACCGCGGTTCTTCCAGAACCATGGGACCGCTGCCGCTCACAGTCAGATCGATCCATCCCGGTGATTTGGGGGGAAGCAACGGTGCAACCACCTTTAACTGTGCCCCGAAGAGTCCCATGAACATGAATACAGCAAAAGCAAATGATGCAATGGCAAGGAGGAATCGGGGTACTTTGATAAACGGAAGATCGCTGTCGTGCGCAAATTTTATTTTGCCAAGCAAATACATGCCCATCAGGAAAAAAAGAATTGTCCAGACAGCAAGTACTACCTCCCTGGTCAGGATCTTCTGGGTTGGATCCAGGGGTATAAGAAATTTCATACTGAAAGCAAGCACAATGAAACCAAGTATTACCTTTACACTGTTCAACCATCCCCCGGATTTCGGGAGTCCCTTCAGCAGGGACGGGAATATTGCAAAAAGTGTGAATGGAATGGCAAAAGCAAGTGCGAATCCGAACATTCCGAGAATTGGTTTCAAAGACAATCCCCCTGCAGCTTCAACCAACAGTGCGCCTACAATTGGTCCTGTACATGAAAAGGAGACCAACACCGTTGTCAGGGCCATAAAAAATGCTCCTGCAAGGCCTCCTTTATCGGCTCCCTGGTCGGCTTTGCTCACCCACTTCGTAGGCATTACCAGTTCAAACATGCCGAAGAAAGAGAAGGCAAATACGATAAAAAGAACAAAAAATATCAGGTTGGGGATCCAGTGAGTGCTGAGCGTATTGGCCGCATCAGGACCTAGATTTGTAAGGCTGACAATAACGCCGAGCAATGTATAGATGGCTATGATCGAAAATCCGAATATCGAACCTCTGAGAATGCTTCTTGCCCTGTTTTCACTTCCCTGCATGAAGAAACTTACCGTCATGGGGATCATTGGAAAAACACATGGAGTGAGAAGGGCGAGCAGTCCGGCTCCAAATGAAATCCAGAAAAAGGCCCACAGGGATCTTCCTTTATTCACAGGTAAAGCATATGTCAATTCTTCATTGCCGCTTCCCTGTGACAGTGTTGGTTCATTTTCTGTTTTGCCCGACTTTTCTTCAAGGGGTTGCATCAAAGCTGAAAGGGTTTCTTGTCCTTCAGTTTGATCGGCAGCAGCAGTTCCCTCATTTGTCTGTTTTGAGAAGTAATTGAATTCGAATGTGAAGGATTCGTAAGCGGGCGGGAGGCAGCTGTTGTCATTGCAAACCTGGTACTCTACTTCGCCTGAAATATTGACATTGTTTTCCAGCAATTTTATTTTCTGCCTGAATTCTGCCCTGGTACCAATGGTGCCAATATCCATCTGGAAACCTTCATCAAATTTTACTTTTGGTTTTGTGATCTCCCTGAGATCACCTATCATCTCAACATCTTCGGTATCTTCGAAGTGAGGCCTTGTGGGGATTGGACCGTTATCAGGAACATAGGCAGAATAAAGGTGCCATGGTGCTTCAATGACCGCCTCAAAAACGAGATCATATTCATTTTCTCCGGTTTGTTCCGGAAAGAACTTCCATTTAACTGGATCCATTGGCTGCGCCTGGATTGCAGCCGCCACCATTGCGAGAAATAAATATGTTACAGTTCTTTTAATGTTTTTCATGACAAGAAACTTTCAGCAGGTTTTGAATTTTGATACATGCATAAAAAAGACCAACCCGGCCTGTTCAACAGGTATCGATCAGTTGTGCCGGATATATTAAAATATAACCGAAAAAAGCAGTTTTTGTTTAGGCATGAATGCTGTGCTCCTGGCATTTACATTTTGGTCTTTCGCAACAACTGATCACCGTTTATATCAAGAATGATAAATTCGTGGAGACTGCATGATGCAAGAGATTCAACAGTGATCCTGCATTTCATCTCTTTTCTCCATTGCCTGATTACCGATCTTCGGCCATGCTGAAGGTATGCAGCAAAATATGGATGAGCCTGTAATGTAATTTTTTTCAGGCTGTTTTGGCTTATAAGTGCAACAAGTTCCAGTTTGACACTGTCTTCCAGCAGTATTGTCGGTTGCACTTTCCCGGTTCCATTACAGGTAGGGCAAGACTCAGCGGTTTCTACATGCATTTCTGGCCTGACACGTTGACGCGTGATCTGCATAAGGCCGAATTTACTGAGAGGCAATATGTTGTGTTTGGTCTTGTCTTTCGACATTACCTCTTTCATTCGGTCATACACTTTTTGCTTGTTATCAGACTTGTGCATGTCAATAAAATCCACAACGATGATTCCGCCCATATCACGCAGTCTCAATTGGCGGGCAATTTCTTCAGTTGCTGCCAGGTTTACTTCAGTGGCATTGGACTCCTGGTCGAGTCCCGATTTGGACCTGTTGCCACTGTTGACATCGATCACATGGAGTGCCTCGGTGTGCTCAATGATCAGGTAGGCACCCTGCTTAAAGGAAACTGTATTTCCAAAAGAAGTTTTGATCTGCCTTTCAATGTCAAACTTTTCAAACAAGGATTGTTTGCCACTGTATAGCTTTACAATTTTTTCCTTTTCAGGGGCTACCTCGCTGATATACTGCTTAACTTCCTGGTATACTTCGCGGTTATCAATGAATATGTTTTCAAAATTACCATTGAGGTGATCCCTTATTACAGATGTAGCTCTGCTTTGTTCCTCAATAACAAGCTGGGGGAGGTCCTTGATGTTTATACTTTCCAGTGCTTTTTCAAATTTTCTGACCAGGGTCCTGAGTTCAATGTCAAGCTCGGCCACTTTGGTTTTTTCAGCAACCGTTCGTACGATGACACCATAATTATTTGGTCTGATGCTGGTAATCAGGTTGCGAAGCCTGTCACGTTCCTCCTGAGATGATATTTTTGATGAGATGGAAACCTTATCTGAAAAAGGCATTAATACCAGGTTCCTGCCTGCAATTGATATCTCGGAGGTGAGCCGGGGCCCTTTTGTTGAAATGGGCTCCTTTGCCACCTGAACAAGGACGATCTTTCCTGCTTTCAAAACCTCGTTGATCTTGCCGTGTTTGTTGATGTCCTTTTCTCTCTTGAACTTTGATACGGCAATGGAGCGCCCCCTCCTGTTAATCGACTGGTTCACATATTTCCCAAGAGTACTGAACTGGGGACCGAGATCCAGGTAATGAAGAAAAGCATCCTTTTCATACCCTACATTGATGAATGCTGCGTTCAGACTGGGCATGATTTTTTTAACCCTGGCAAGATAGATGTCTCCAACCGAAAATTTCTGTTCGGGTTGTGAGTGGTTCAGCTCAACAAGTCTTTTATCCTCCAGCAGAGCAATTGAGACCTCCTTTTCGGAGGCTTTGATAGCCAATTCACTGCTCACAATTTAATATCTTTATTAATCCTGCTAATGACGTTTAACAGAAATAAACCTAAAGCGATCCACGCTTTAGGTTTACTGTAATTTTTTGAAAAGAACAAATTATTATTATTTCCGCTTCTTGTGCCTGTTCTTCCTTAAGCGCTTTTTACGCTTATGTGTCGACATTTTATGTCTTTTCCTTTTTTTTCCGCTAGGCATGATAATGAATTTCTAGTATAATTACTTAACGTTTGTCTTGACTTTATTTACAAAAGTCTTAGCGGGCTTGAATGAAGGAATAAAATGTTCGGGAATAATAATTGTAGTGTTCTTTGAAATGTTCCTTGCAGTTTTCTTGGCTCTCTTTTTAACAATAAAACTGCCAAATCCCCTTAGATATACATTTTTGTTGTCGCTTAAAGAATCTTTGATGGATTCCATGAATGCTTCAACTGTTTTTTGAACAGTTACTTTTTCAATTCCAGTTTTTTTGGAAATCTCGTTAACGATATCTGCTTTAGTCATTTTATAAAACCTTTAATTATCAATGATTTACGTTATATCCGTTTTAATATTCTGCAAATATAATTGTTTTTCACAATTAATTACAAACGTTTTGGGTTAATTTTAGTTCCAATATGAAAAGAGCTTTACAGAGAGGGCGAATATAATGAAAATTAGCGAGATAATAACAGAATGGTATAAAAAATACAAACGTCAGCTGCCATGGAGAAGTACTTCTGATCCCTACAGAATATGGTTGTCGGAAATTATCCTCCAGCAAACCCGCGTCAGCCAGGGGCTGGATTATTACATCAGGTTTGTGGAAAAATTTCCAGATGTTCAATCTCTGGCAGCAGCCAGTGAAGAAACAGTGATGAAATTCTGGCAGGGGCTCGGGTATTATTCCAGGGCGAGGAACATGCACCAGGCATCCAGGGAGATTGTGTCTGTGTACAATGGTAAGTTCCCCGGGAATTACGATGCATTGCTGAAGTTAAAGGGTGTTGGACCTTATACTGCCGCAGCAGTGGCATCAATTGCTTTCGGTGAGCCGGTTGCTGTGGTTGACGGCAATGTCTCACGTGTTCTGGGTCGCCTGTTTGCTGTAGGAGAGCCTGTTAATTCCACTGAAGGCGCCCGGAAGATCAGTGAACTTGCCTTTGAATTGTTAGACAGGGATGTGCCTGGAAATCATAACCAGGCGATCATGGAATTCGGAGCCCTTCAATGCACACCGGTAAATCCGAACTGCCGGGAATGCCCTCTAAATCATATATGTGAATCTTACAGGCTCAATGCATCAGATAAATTTCCGTTGAAACTGAAACAGACAAAACGTAAAAACAGGTACTTTACCTATTTTGTAATCAAACAATATGGACATACTTACATACGTAAAAGAACCGGCGAGGACATCTGGAAGAGCATGTATGAATTTCCCATGATCGAGCAGGATCAAATTACCTGGAATGGGCAGGAAGCTGGACATGTTGAGAGTTCGTCAATACAGTCCGGTGACTATATCACAATGTTCGAGATCAAGGCGCGTAAAAATTTTAAACCGCAGTATCCGCCGACGGACGGATTCGAGGATTTACAATTTTTGCAGCAACGCAGATATCGGACATTATGGACAGGCACTATTGAGGATCTCACCGGCTTAATGTCCGGTGATTTTGAGATTTCCGGTGTTTCTGAGGGGATTCGGCACCATTTAACACACAGGATCATTCACGCGAGATTTATTCATATAAACATGCTGGAGAGAAATCAGCTAACTGCTGATGGCTGGAAACGAATAAGAACCTGCGATCTGTCGGAATATCCATTACCGAGACTCATTGATCGATACCTGGAACAAAATCAATTATGATTTATATGTCCTCACAAATGTTTATCTTTGAAATCCTAATAAAAAAAAACAGCGATGGCAGTTAATAAAGTTATTCTTGTTGGAAATGTTGGTAAAGACCCTGATGTAAGATACCTGGATGAAAATACTCCTGTGTGTAAGTTTCCACTTGCTACCAGCGAGGTATACAGGAACAGGGATGGAGAAAAGATTGAGCAAACCGAGTGGCACAACATTGTGTTATGGCGCGGATTGGCGCAGGTCGCTGAAAAATATGTCAAAAAGGGTTCCCCGTTATACATTGAGGGAAGGATCCGCAGCAGGTCCTATGATGATAAGGATGGGATAAAGAGATACATTACGGAGATCGTCGGTGACAACATGCAAATGCTTGGCAGAAAACAACAGGACGACCAGGATGGAGGTAGTTCCCAATCTGAATCTGGTTCAAACAATACAGCATCCTCGTCAGACCAATCAAAACAGACCCCAAAGTCTGCAAGTGAACCAAAGGAAGATTTCTCAGGTCAAGGAGATGAACCTGACGATCTTCCCTTCTAGTTTGTAAAACTAAACTTCTGGTTTGGAACAAACAGTTTACCCGATATTGCAATTGGTGCTAAATCCATTAACAACATCAACCATTATTGATTTGGTTGTAGTTGTTGTACTGTTGGTGTGTTCGGCCCTGATATCCGGTTCGGAAGTGGCCTATTTCTCACTTACCCCCCGGGAGAAGGAATCACTTGAGGAGAGTGATACACGCAAATCCAATATTGCATTGGAAATGTTGAAGAAACCGGAGGACCTGCTTGCAAATATCCTTATTTCTAACAATTTCGTGAATGTGGCTATTGTAATATTGTCAAGTTTTGTCACCACATCTGTAATGGATGCTTCCGCGTTACCAGTGATCGGCTTTATTATCCAGGTAGTAGTGATCACTTTCATGATCCTGTTGTTCGGAGAGATTGTTCCAAAAATATATGCAGAGAAGAAATCGGAATCCTTTGCAATGTTCATGGCCGTACCCCTTGAGGTGCTCAGTAAATTATTCCGTCCGCTGATATACCTGCTTACCAAATCAACTTCCATGGTGAACAAAGCAATGGCCGGAAAAAAGCAGTACATATCGATGGAGGATCTTTCAGAGGCACTGGATATTGCCACAGGTGTATTCTCCGAAGAGAAAAAGATGCTGGAAGGTATTGTTAAGTTCAGTAACCTTGAAGCATCAGAGATCATGAAACCAAGAATGGATGTTGTTATCATTGATATCAATACATCCATGAAGGAACTGATTAAAGTAGTGCTTGATTCAGGTTATTCCAGAATACCGGTTGTTGAAGGAAAAGCAGATAATATAAATGGCATTTTATATGTAAAGGACCTGCTTCCCCACATTAAGAAAGCCCGATTCAAATGGCAGACGTTGATACGACCTCCATTTTTTGTCCCTGAAACCAAAAAGATCAACGACCTGCTGAAGGAATTCCAGCAGACCAAAATTCATCTTGCCATCGTGGTGGATGAATATGGAGGTATGAAAGGTATTGTTACAATGGAAGACATACTTGAAGAAGTGGTTGGCGAAATAACTGATGAATCAGATGATGCAGTTGAATTGTTTAAAAAGATCGATAAGAAAACCTATTTGTTCGATGGCAAGACTTTGTTGAATGATTTTTACAAGGTAACAGAAATGGAAGATGATGTATTTGATGATGTGAAGGGAGATGCAGAGACACTGGCCGGATTAATCCTTGAACTAAAGGGCGATTTTCCCAGGATAAATGATACTTTGAATTGTAAACATGTCCGTTTTACTGTTACTGAAATGGATAAAAGAAGAATAAAACAGGTCAAAGTGATTATTAAAGAGGAAGTTCCGGATGAAGATTAAACCGATGTTGTTGCTGGCCCTTCTGATGCTGTATTCATGCAGGCAAAATTATACACCAAAACCTGCCGGATACCTGAGGATCGATTATCCTGAAAAGAACTATTCCATGTTTCGGGGGGCAGGCCCGTATGAATTTAAATACCCGGTTTATGCAAAAGTCCTTCCTAACACGGCTGAAAACAGTGAACCTTACTGGTATGATGTCTATTTCCCGGGATTTGACGGTACCATTCACCTAAGTTATAAACGCATAAATAACAATCTTTCTGAATACATTGCAGACACCCGTACACTCGTTTACAAGCATACTTCCAGGGCTGACGGTATTGTTGAAATACAATTTCTGGATACGGCAGACAAAAGATACGGTATCATTTATGATCTTCAGGGAGAAGTAGCCTCACCTGTACAGTTTTTTGTGACCGACAGTACTGAACATTTCCTGAGGGGATCTCTGTATTTTAATACCACTCCAAACCGGGATTCTCTTGACCCGGTTATAGATTTCGTTAGGAAAGATATTGAATACATGGTAGAATCGGTAAAATGGAAATAGCTTGTTATACTTCAATTGTACCGAGTAAATAATTCTTAAATTTGCCGGTCGCAATTAGATGAATAAAACTCATTTTTTGTGGGTATATTTTTAAAGACTGAAATACAACCTGAATGCCTGCTTGGGGTATGGGAGATTACGGAGGACTTCGACACACTTTATTCGATGGTTCGTTTGGGCAGGGCAGAGAGGGCACGTCTTGACAGTTTCAGAAGTGTCAACAGGAAACTTGAATGGCTGTCTGTCAGGGCCCTTATAAGGAGCATGAAGGGGGAAGATGTAAGGATTACTTATAACAAGGAGAACAAACCCTTTCTCAACAACGGGAAAGCCAGGATAAGTATTTCACATTCCAGGAGCCTCACAGCTATACTCGTCAGTTCGGACAAACGTGTGGGGATCGATCTTGAATATATGTCGGGCAAGATCAGCAAGCTTGGACATAAATTTATCAATAGCCGGGAATCCATAACCAGAGATCCTGCCAACAGGAAATTTCACCTGTACCTGCACTGGTGTGCAAAAGAGGCGCTCTACAAAATATGCGACAGGCAGGATGTGAATTTCAAGGAGGGGATCACCATTATGCCGTTCACTCCGGAGGATAATGGTTTTATCAGGGGACATGTTGTAAACAGTGCGGGTGAAGAGGATTTTGACCTGGAATACCTTCACCATGAGAACTATGCACTGGTTTGGAGCTGTAAAAAGTGATCCGCCCTGGTACAAAATAAAACCATTACGACCTATCTGAGCAGTAAGGAAAAGAGATTTACCTCACCATCCCGGTAATAACATTCCCTGTTGAATTTTCCGGAGCAGAAATGCCAAGGTAATAAGCTATTGTGGGAACAATGTCAAGCGGAGTAACCCTTTCCGGAATGGTGATCCTGTTGATCTTCCAGCCATAGAATACCAGGGGCACATGGGCATCATAATGAAAATTTGAAAGGGATTCCCTGTATTCACTTCCTTTCTCAATCCAACCCGGAGTAAGGTAAATCATCACATCTCCCGATCTTTTCTGATTATAGCTGTGCTGGATCCTGCTATAAACACCTTCAGTAAAGTTATTCCTGAGCAAAATGTATGAAGGAAGCGCGTTAGAGATTCCGGAAAATTGTATCAGGAAACTCGCAACCCTGTCCTGCATCTCTTGCAATGACAACCTGGAATCTTCAATGAGTTGATGGTTGAGGTAGACCTGGTTGGCGTAGTAAAACGTTATCCACTCGCCCTGTCCATATATTGCGTTTAGATAAGATTTCAACAGCGAAATCGTGCTGTAATAATTGAAAAACCCTGACGGCACTCTGTGCTGTGCAAGAATTTCCGGATCATCGGCATAGGCATGATCGGAGGTCAGGAATATGAGTGTGTTCTCAAGACCTACCTGGTCATCCAGGAATTCCAGCAAATGTCCAAGATCCTGGTCAAGTCTAAGGTACATATCCTGTATTTCCACAGACCATGTTGAAAACCTCTCGGAAAGGAACATGCCCGAATTGAAGCTGATGTTTATCCAGTCCGTTTTCTCATCCAATCCAAGCTCTTCACTGACAATGGCTGCAATGGCCATATCTTTGGTGTATGTGTTGCCGAACGGGGTATATTTAAGTATTGTATAATCCTTTTCACCGGAAACATCTTTGATCTTTTTCAGGTCATAAGGGAACTCGATCCTGCCGTCAAATCCTATTTCGTAGGCATTGCTGTCCGGCATGCTGGCCGTATATTCATTTTCAGGCAAAAGGGTTTCCCATATTTTATCCTTATAAATATCCTTGTAATTCTTGTCATTTATTTCTTTGACCCAGGAAGGCAGGGAATCTGTATAATAGGTGCTGGTGGTCCACTTTCCATATTTTGAATCGAACCAGTAAGCTGCGTTGGCAGTATGACCGGAGAGCAGAACCGGAGCCTTTGGATCCATTCCAACACCGATTACTTTTGATTTGAACTGGGATGTGATCCTCATTTCGTCAGAGAGTGTGCGGGATAACATGTTCCGTGGTGATACGTGCCCGTTTTCATCATCGAACAGGACGTTGTATGCATCTGGGTCAGATACGCAGTATGTAACTTCCCGTGAAATCCTTTCATACCAGTAATCGGCCACGATGCCATGCGCATCCGACCTTGATCCGGTGCTTATGGTCGCATAACCAACGGCTGATTCGGTGATAAGCTGATCAAATGCGGCATTTTTGCAAAAGGTGCCCGTTCCTGCCAATCTTTTAAATCCCCTGCCACTGAATTGCTCCCAGTACGAAGAGAGGTAATCATACCTCATTCCGGAAATGGTGATCCCGACAATAAGCTTGGGTTTTTCGGAAGGTATGCGCTGGGCATCGGCATAAATGGTGCTGAAAATTATCAGACAAGTGAGAAAATTCTTTTTTATATTCATATTGAAATCCTGATCTTAAATAGTGTCTGTCCATAATGTCCGATATCATCGTTATGCTCGTCGGGAAATTGCTCATCCTGAAAAAATTATCAGAACTCCGCATTTCCCGACTTCGCAACCGAAAAACGATACGTTTTGAGCTCATGACCGCAGGGAATAACCCTTGATCTCGAACATTATGATCCAGCCACTGCACTTTATTGACCGACTCTAAATACATCAATTGCTGACTGTATCTTTCATTCCGGCTGTAATCCGGTATGAAGGATTTGCAAATTTAGTTATTTCAATTGAAGCCGGACCTGCTCAGGACAAACTTTATAAAATTAATACCGGTGATCTGAATAAATTATTTGCTTCGTTGATATAGATGATATAAAAACCAGGTTTTAGTTCCGAAACATCAAGTTCGATCGCTTTTATATCCCTGGGAATTTTCCCTTCAAAAACATGGGTCCCCGAAGCGCTGATCATCATGTATGCTGCTTGTGAATGAATCACAGTATTTAATTCAATGCGTATGAAATCTTCAGCAGGTACGGGATAAACCCGGAATTGCTCCCCTGACACTTCAATATTTATTGCAGTTGTATCGTTTTTGTCCGAGGAATCCGTTCTTACACTTTCTAATTGCCAGAATATTCCGGTTCTTTTGTAATCGGCAACATCAACCGACCGGATTGTATCCGGAATGAATCCCTCTGCCTCTATGATCAGGTCATATATTCCTTCTTTTATGTACCTGTAAAAATTGCCTGAAATAGAGTCACTCTGCACCCATGATGTTGAGTCATCGTGCTTGTCAACCCGGATTTTTGCCCTGACAGGTGAACCGTCCTTGTTGCTGGTTATATTTCCATGTATGCCATACTTTGCCTGTGTTATCAAATTGATAAGGCTCCATTTGTTATAGTTCCAGTACGTCTCAAGGTTTTCAGATGGCACTTTTTTAACATTGCTCAACTCCAGGGTTAACTCCCTTCCTTGAAGGTAGTAGGTTACATAATCCTGCCTGCCCCCATATATATCATACCAGGCATATCCGTTGGTGATACCGTCAGTGAATTCATCCATATAGGCCGGATTTATAAGCGTGGCTTCATCTGCATATTCCCTGGATATCAATATAAACCAATCATTATCAGGGTGCAGGTCACTCTTGTGGTCCCAGGGATAATTCACCACTTCAGCTCCTGAATGCAGGTTTGCAGACAGGTTGAATTCTTTATCCTGCATAAACAACATCATCCACTGGTTTTCAAGCTGGATACCGGCGGTATCATTTGCATCTCCCGCGGCAGGGTCGGGAAAATTGCGGTTCAGGTCATACCCGCTGATGTTGGTGCGCCGGGAACCTGTAACACTGCTGTTGTCATCGGGATAATAGGTTGCATCCGGGTTCGACAGGGGATTGATCCAGAGTTCTATGCCATCAACGATCTTTGCTGCTTCTGAATTGATCTGGTGGTTTTTCAGGATAAAATCGATCAGTCTGAGTGTGAGGATGTATCCAATTAGTTCGTCCCCGTGAATTGTAGAAGTATACAGAAATGCAGGTTCATCCTCTTCAGCATGCACATTGTCTGATATTTTAAGCGCCAGCAGCAACCGTCCCTGGAGGCTGAAACCAAAGGTATCTATCTTGCAGATTTCCGGATAACTGGAAGCAAAGTAATGCATCATACTGTCGTACTGTTCGTAGGTGGGGTATTTTGTGAAGGTCATGGCTTCATCAAGATTGCCGGCCATATCGGAATCGTCAATCAATGGAGCATCAGGCAGAAGTTTCAGTCCCGGATACATTTTTTTGAACTGCGTAAGTCCTGCTTTGGTCACTTCAATGTCGAGGCTGTCGTTCCTGAAATTCTCCCTGTAGAACTCAAATCTGGCTTCGTCCAACAGAGCTCTCTCGTGCATGGGTATGCGGACACGGATGCTTTCATTTACGGGGGCTTGTCCTGATAAAGAAATGTTTGAAAATACCAGCAGCAGGACAAGAATGTATTTGGGTATTTTCATCTATATAGATTCTTAATTAACAAATTTCTTCACTCATGCAACCGCCTCGCTCTCACATGTTGTATCAGACATTGAATCGGATGTGGAGAATATCGCCATCCTGTACCACGTAATTTTTCCCTTCAATATGAAATTTTCCGGCCTCCTTGCATGCATTTTCCGATCCAAGTTTCACAAAATCTTCGTATTTCATGACCTCTGCGCGGATAAATCCTCTCTCAAGGTCGCTGTGAATGGCGCCTGCGGCCTGCGGCGCGGTCATCCCCCTTTTGATGGTCCACGCCCTGATCTCTTTTGGCCCGACAGTAAAAAACGACATCAGATCAAGCATAGCGTAGGCCGATCGAATCAGCTTGTTTACACCGGGTTCATCCAGGCCGGCATCACTTAGGAATTCCACCCTGTCATCAGCATCGAGCTCGGCGATCTCAGACTCTAGTTTGCCGGCAATAACAAGGACCTCAGTATTTTCATCTTTCAGATATTCTTTTATCGCGCTGACATATTGATTTTCAGATATTGCCGAGCCGTCATCGACATTGCAAACGTACATCACAGGTTTTACAGTCAGCAAAAAAAGATCCTCTATGAACTTCTTGTCAGATTCAGAGATTTCTAACGTGGAGGCATTCTGAAAATTTTCAAGATGTGCCTTGTACTGCTGCAGTACCTCTATGCCTCTCCTTGCATCTTTGTCGCCCGATTTGGCTGTTTTTTCCAGCCGCTCTATTTTCTTTTCAACAGATTCAAGGTCTTTGACCTGCAATTCCAGGTTGATCGTTTCAATGTCCCTTACCGGGTCTACAGATCCTTCAATGTGTGCAAGGTCATCGTCGTCAAAACATCTCAGGACCTGGATCAGGGCATCCGTATTCCGGATGTCTGCAAGAAACTGGTTCCCCACACCCTCGCCTTTATTCGCTCCTTTTGTGAGTCCGGGTATGTCAACGATCTCAACTGTTGCAGGGATGATCTTTTCGGTAGTCTGGAATTTTTCAAGATTATACAGCCTTGGATCAGGAACTTGCACAACGCCGATGTTAGATTTGTTGGAGGTGAATGCAAAATTGGTTGTTTCAACTTTTGTATTGGACATACAGTTAAACAGGGTTGACTTACCAACATTGGCAATACCTATTATTCCGCATTTTAAAGCCATTAATGAGTAATTTTTAATTTAAACCTGCAACAGCAAAGGTAATGTTTTCCAGATCGAAAATTTACCAAACATTTTCTTATTTAGATTGTTTACAGATAAAGATTATTCAAACAATTAAAAAGGAGAAACATATGTCATTTAAATTACCTGAACTCAATTACGATTACAACGCATTAGAGCCGCATATTGATGCCCGCACGATGGAGATCCATCACACGAAACATCACGGTGCCTATACAACCAAACTCAATGATGCCGTCATGGGAACTGACCTTGAAGGAAAGACAATTGAAGAAATTCTTTCCGGTGTATCCAGTCATTCAGCTGCAGTAAGGAACAACGGCGGAGGATATTACAACCACAATCTTTTCTGGGAAATAATGGGACCTGACGGGGGAGGTTCCCCCGGGGGCGAGCTTGCTGCTGCTATTGACAAAGATTTTGAATCATTTGAAAGCTTCAAAGAGGTTTTCAGCAATGCTGCGGCTACGCGCTTTGGTTCAGGATGGGCATGGCTCATAAAGAAATCCGGCGGAACACTCGAGGTCACTTCTACCCCCAATCAGGACAATCCCCTCATGGACCTGGCAGAGGTCAAAGGAGAACCCATTCTCGGACTTGATGTATGGGAGCATGCATATTATCTGAATTATCAGAACCGCAGGCCCGATTATATCAGTGCATTCTGGAATGTTGTCAACTGGAACGAGGTAGAAAAACGATTTCAGAAATAACTGAAGTTCGAATCACCGGTGAGACAGTGGGACGGTGAGACGGTGAGACAGTAAATGATCGCGCCTTGATCTCGAACATTATGATCCAGCCACTGGACTGTATTGACAGGCACTTCTTAATCTCTGCGGTTCTGTGTAACAAAAACAATCATTCAGCTGGTTTCAATCTTATTAACGTAACTTCGCTTCGTGTACATACCCGCATCGGCGGACCAAATGTCCCCGAACCCTGCGAAACATAGATCCACGTTCCGTTGTAGTTGCCCAACCCTCTGTTGTATTTGAACAACACATCGTTCAGGTAATTCATCGGGAAGAGCTGCCCGCCATGGGTGTGTCCGGCCAGGTAAAGATCAATGCCATGTGCATTGGCATGCTTTATGCCATCCGGACTGTGATGCAGTAATATAGAAGGCATATCCGCATTGATCTCCAGTCCTTCCAGCACACTTCTTATGGACCGGTTGGTCGGATTGGGAGGAATGGAATGTGTATTCCCGTCGGCACGCATGTGGTTGAGACCAATGACCTGTAAATTCCTGACATGTTCTGTTTCATCTTCAAGCACCCTGAACCCGGCTTCCCGGAGCATTTGTTTTATTTCTGTAACACCCGAGTATTTGTCGTGGTTACCCTCCACAAAAAAGACCGGTACCTGGAAGTCTTTCAGTGGCTCCAGCGTCTCTTCCCTGAGCTGACGCCTGCCATCATACAAATCGCCGGTGATTGCTACCATATCGATGTCCTGTCCTGATCCTGAAACAAGATCGACAAGCTTTTGCAAATGGTCCATCCCCCTGAAATGTCCAAGGTGATTGTCGGAGAAATGCGCGATGTTAACAGGCTCATTAAGTCCTCTTATGCTGACCTCCTGCCGGACCAGTTTTGTTTTGGTTGCATTCCAGAGTCCGTAACCGGAAATGACAAGCGTGATGGGAAACGCCACCAGACCGAAGATCATGGGTTTGAATTTATAAAACAACTGCATCAGGTCAGTGAATAGAAAAGATAGCAGCATATAAAGTAAAATACCGGTGATAACGGCAGCCCCTGCATACAATATAGTGCCCAAAGCGGAAGTTGAATTTGAAAAGCCGATCATACCACCGATCATATACAATGGGATCAGGGCAAACATAATATGCAGCCACGTTTTACTTTTCAGCGAAAAGATCCATGCGATCTTCCCGGTGAGGTAGATGTTTGAGGTAACCAGCACCGCGATGAACACAATTGACATGATGAGGGGGAAGAGATGTTTCATATAAAATAATTTTACCTCACAACTGTTGCCTCCATGTGGAGAGGGGTGAAGGGTTGAGGTCCAAATATACCATCTAAATTACATAATTATCCAGCAGGGATAAAAGAGTTTTACGGGCCAAAAGCCAGGAGCCAATGGACAGGGGCCCCGCCTTCGCTGAAGCTACGGCGGAGACGGGGAGACCTGGAGACTGGGGGACCAGGGTACAAAGGAGTTGCAAAACACTACGAAGGATTAGTTACGCAGACCACGGAGAATATTGAGAACCACGGAGGACTTCACTCTGTGAAACTCCATTATCTCTGCGGTTCTCCGTGTAACCCTGCCACCGAACCAAAGAAAATCATCATAATCCAAAAATCATCATAATCATGGTTCAGACAATGTTCAAAGCCAGCAATCCAGACATTCGCTATCGCTCGTCGGGACTAACCAAATCGGTTCGTCGGTTCGTCGGTGAGGCAGTGAGACAGTGAGGCAGTGAGACAGTGAGACAGTGAGACAGTGAGACAGTGAGACAGTGAGACAGTTAGGCAGTGAGACAGTGAGAAATGAACGGAATCAGCTAAATAGTGCCTGATATACCGCATCACCGCAACACAATTGAAGCCAACGGCCAGGGTTCAAGCCAGTAACCAGCACCCAGTAACCAGTAACCAGCAACAAAATCAGTTCGACGGTTCGACGGTTCGACGGTTCGACAGTATATAATCAACGGATATGGCTGTATAGTATTAAAGATACCGCATCACCGCATCACCGCATCACCGCAACACAATTGAAGCCAACGGCCAGGGTTCAAGCCAGTAACCAGCAACCAGCAACCAGTTAACCAGTTACAAGAATATATATATATAATTCACTATTAAAATATATATTTCTCATTCATTGGGTAAAGGGTCCCGCATTTTTATTATTTTTGTGGGTTACATAAATGAATAATGAATGAAAGGCGTAATTTTTATTATCCTGGCGGGACTGGCTTGTATCCCGGGATGTAATATTGAAGAGAGGATGCTGAATAAGGCTGCCAGGGTCCATGATAAAGCTGTAACTGTAGATAGCCACGTAGATACCCCCTTGTGGTTGATGCGGGAGGGTTTTGATTTTTCCAAAAAGCATGATCCCATTGAGCATCGCAGCAAACTTGATATCCCGCGCATGAAAGAGGGAGGGCTGGATGGTGTATTCTTTGCCGCTTTTGTTGGCCAGGCTGAAAGGAATGAAGAGGGAAACAGTGAGGCCTGTAATGAAGCTATGAACATTATTGATTCAATTCATTCGCTTGTAAAAAGATATCCCGGGGATATGGAAATTGCAACCAACCCCACCGATCTCAGGTATCTTGAGAACATTGGGAAGCGGGCAATTTTTATAGGAATGGAAAACGGATATCCGCTCGGGGAAAACATTTCCTTGCTGGATACATTCTATAATGCCGGGGTGCGCTACATTACCCTCTGTCATTCGCATAACAATGACATTTGTGATTCATCTACTGACACTGCCGAACACCGGGGGGTTTCAGAGTTCGGCAAGAGAGTGGTTGAACGCATGAATGAACTCGGGATCATGATAGATCTTTCCCATGCTTCCGATGAGACCTTCTACCAGGTGATCGAGTTGAGTGATGTACCTGTTATAGCTTCCCACTCCTGTGCCCGTGCCCTTTGCGATCATCCCAGGAACCTTAGTGATGACATGCTTCTGAAATTAAAGGAGAACGGAGGGGTTATCCAGATGTGTATCCTCAGCGCCTATGTTAAGACTCCGGAACCCAATCCAAAAAGGGATTCGGCAAGACAAGCAGTATATGAGAATCATGGAAATTATTATGAACTGGATGCGGCGGGCAGGGAGGCTTTTCTTCAGGATTGGTACAAGGTTGACAGGGATTTTCCGGCCAGTCTGGCTACAGTGTCGGATGTGGTCGACCACATTGATCATATTGTTGAAGTGGCCGGGATCAATCATGTTGGTATCGGCACAGATTTCGACGGAGGTGGCGGAGTTGAGGATTGTTTTGATGTATCACAGCTTGGAAATATTACTGCAGAACTGGTAAGAAGGGGATACTCCGCGAACCAGATAAAAAAGATATGGAGCGGGAACCTTATGCGGGTGATGGCCGAGGTGGGTCATTAATTTATTTGCATCCAAAGCTCCGCGTTTTGTCCGGATCTTCAAATGCTTTGACAGGTACGGCATTAATTTGCAATTGAAAGCACCAGTGTTACAGTGATGCAATCAGAAGTGTCCCTTTGTTAGTTTGCCGATCTCAAACCTTTCAAGGATGGTTTCGTCATTGAGTTCCTTCGACAGTGATGCGATTGTTTCCACAGGGACATCGAAAAGGTCAAGGATCAGCAATCCATCCAGTGAATTGTTGAATTTCGGATCCACGTTGAATCCAATGATTCGACCGTTTAGTTTAAGATATCTTTTTAATAACACAGGCATTTTATAACCGGAGGTTTCCACATCATCAATGAACTTGTCAAATTTCTGCAAGCTATCCGCGCTTTCAAAGATGATCTCTTCATCCAGATTGTAACCCGGAACATTGTATCTTACCCTGGGCCTGATATATTTTGCAAGTTCCCGGTTGTAAAAGTACTTTTTGATGAAGTTTATGATCATAGATTTTGAGAATTCCGAGAACTTGCTGCTGATACTTACCGGGCCGATCAGGTACCTGTGTTCATCGTTTTTTATCAGGAAATAGAGGATGCCTTTCCAGAGAAGGAACAATGGCATTGGTTTTTTCTGGTACTCTTCAATTACAAAGGACCTGCCCAGTTCCACGGATTGCCTTAAGATCTTTCTGAATCCCCTGCTGATCCGGAACAGGCTTTGAATATAGAAGCCCCGGATTCCAAATCTCTCTAAGATATCATCCCCGATACCGATCCGGTAGGCACCTACGATTTTTTGGGCTTCGTTATCCCATACAAAAAGCTGATTGTAATAGAGGTCATATTCATCCAGGTCCATGGAACGGTTGGTTCCTTCACCGACTGCCCTGAAAGTTAATTCCCTGAGCCTGCCAATTTCATATATGATCTCGGGTATCATAATTGAAGATGTGCAATACACTTCGTAACTGCCATTTGAAAAAAGCAGGGCTTCTTGTTGTTCCTTCAGGGCATTGATCTCGCTGATGATCTTTTCATGGGGTACAGGCTGTGCAATGGGCTCGGGCTGCTGAACCCTTTTAAACCGGGGCAGAAAAAACCTTTTCACCTCCAGTGCTGACCCAAGGGCATAGGTTTTTGCGCGGAGGTACCTGCCGTAGCGTGCCAGGTCAGTGAATTCATTTTGATCTTCAACGCTGATCGGATGACCGATCCTGATGCGGATTTTTTTATGACGTTTGTTGAAAATTTCTGAAGGCAGCTTAACCGTCCTTAACGATGGATGTATTAATCCGAGTATGTGAAAGATCCTTGAGTTGGTACCTTCAAAATATACCGGTACCACCGGAACCTGTGCTCTTTTTATCATTTTCAGAGCCGGGATCTGCCATTCCCTGTCGGTTTTACCAAAATTATCCTGGTTGTAACTGGAGACTTCTCCGGCAGGAAACAGTCCGAGCACCATTCCTTCCTGAATATGCTGTATGGCCATTTTGATACCTGCAATGCTTGATGCTCCTTTTTTGCGGTTGTCAAAAGGATTTACCGACAGGAAAAATTCAGAAATCGGTTCAATACGCTGCAGCAGGAAATTTGCCAGCAATTTAATATCAGGCCGGATGCCGGCGATCACCTTAACGAGCAGCATTCCGTCAATTCCCCCGAAGGGATGGTTGGATACAGTTATAAATGCTCCTTCCCTGGGTATCCTTTGCAATTCTTCCTCCCTGACCTCATATTCGATCTCGAGTTTTTGAATCAGTTCTTCAATGAATGCCATACCCTGGCGCGAACTTATTTCTTCGTAAAGTTTGTTGATCTTGTTGATCCGCAGCAAAGTCATCATGACCTTTGCCACACTGGAACCTGCAAACCTGTTTAGTTTGGCAGCCTTTACCAGTTCATCGGTTTCTATCAGTTTTCCCCTGGTTGCCATAACAGAGATAAAGATACACCATTCGCCTGAGAAAAATACATCCATTCAGAAAGTATTGTACAGCCAATATTTTGTTTTTAAAACAGGCAGGTACGTTTAAGATCTGCTTCTTTGCCTGTTCAATGGTTAATAATTGTGCCGATGCACCCACTTTTCTATTTTCGTTTATCTTTGTTCTTTTTGACAGGTATATGAAAAGAATTACAAGGATCTTAATGGCTGTCCTGAGCGGGTTACTCCTGGCCCCGGCATATTTCCAGTGGGGAACAGGATTCATTATGTTTATTGCGCTGGTGCCGCTATTATGGGTAGAAGAGGACTGTTCCGGGACAAGGTCAAAGGGCCCTTCCGTGAAATTTTTCTGGTATCCTGTGCTTGTTTTCATGATTTTCAATTTACTGACCGTTTGGTGGGTTAAGAATTCTGTCTTTATAGGTATTATAGCTGCACTTGTTGTTAACACAACCTATATGACCGCTCCATTCCTGCTTTTTCATTACGTGAAAAGGCATGCGGGACCAAGGTTGGGTTACCTGTCCCTGATCGTGTTGTGGATCTCATTTGAATACCTGTTCCTGAATGTACAGGTAACCTTTCCATGGATACTTCTGGGCAATGCTTTTGCCAATGACATCCAGTTTGTTCAATGGTATGAGATCACCGGTACATTGGGGGGAACACTCTGGGTACTGGTAGTCAATGTATTGATATTCAGACTTCTGTTGGTAATGCTGCGGCATTCTAACTTTAACAGGTGGAAGGGCAGGTTGAGCCTGGTTTTTGGGGTCATACTGATACCGGTCATCATTTCGCTGGTCAGGTTCTATACCTACGAGGAAGAATACAAACCCTATGATTTCGCCGTACTTCAGCCCAATATTGATCCATGGCAAAAATTTGTTGTTCTTCCACAATCTGAGCAGACAGACCGCCTGCTGAATTTAGCCGACAGTGTTGTCTCTGCGAATACAGATTATATTGTTGCCCCTGAAACCTTCATTAATAATTCGGTCTGGCACCACACAATTAACGTTCATCCTGAGATCAACAGGCTCAAACAGTTTGTCAAAAGATATCCTGACGCAAAATTTATTATAGGAGCCATGACCTTTAAAAGATATGATCCCGATGATTCCCTCTCGCCTACGGCCAAAAAGATTGGTAGCGGGGAATTTTATTACGACAGTTTTAATTCAGCCTTGCAGATCGACAATTCAGGTAAAATACAGATGTATCATAAGTCATTGCTTGTTACAGGCGCTGAATGGATGCCTGCATTTAACAGGTTTGAGCTTATGCGAAAACTCGCCGTGGATCTTGGAGGAATAACGAGGAGTCACGGGACCCAGGAAGAAAGAAGCGTGTTTGTCTCACCGCAGGATGGACTTAAAGTTGCGCCTGTAATCTGCTGGGAATCGGTATTCGGGGAATATGTCACCGATTACATCAAGGATAAAGGCGCTGAGTTCATTATCATCATTACCAATGATGGTTGGTGGAAGGATACTCCAGGACACCGCCAGCACAACAGCTATGCACATTTACGGGCCATTGAAACAAGGAGAAGCATTGCCAGGTCAGCCAATACAGGGATCAGCAGCCTGATAAATCAAAGGGGAGAAGAAATCACCAGGACCGGCTGGTGGGAAAGAACAGCGATCTCGGGGATGCTGAATGCAAATGACCACCTTACCTTTTATGTCAGATATGGCGATTACATAGGAAGGATATCGGCTTTTCTCTCTGTATTGCTGGTACTGTATGCCTTTGTCAGGAAAAATGCCCTGAATAAAGCGTTTAACAAAAGCAAGAAATCAGGTAAAAACAGGAAAAAATAGCAAAGTTATGTTCAGGAAAATCTCACCCTACGAAATAGATGAAAATGTCTTCCGGCTGATCGATAAGGACTGGATGCTCATCACTGCCGGCAAGGCGGGAGATGTGAATACCATGACTGCAAGCTGGGGACACCTTGGTATCATGTGGAATTTGCCCGTGGCCATCTGTTATATCAGGCCACAGCGCCACACTTTTGATTTTGCCAATCGATACGATTTTTATACATTAAGTTTCTTCACGGAACAATACAGGGGTATTCTGAAGTATTGCGGTACCAAGTCAGGCAGGGATCATGACAAGATACAGGAAACCGGTTTGATCCCCCTTGAAACTAAAACGGGAAATATCTATTTTCAACAGGCCAGGCTCGTTATGGAATGCAGGAAAATATACCAGGATGATATGGTGCCGGAGAATTTCGTGCGACCTGAAATAGCCAGAAAAAATTACCCCAAAGAAGATTATCACAGGTTCTATTACGGAGAGATCATCAATGTATGGGAGAGCGAAGGCTGAACCTACTCTTCAATGATCACAAAAAGATCCTCATTCTTCTTTTTCATATAATACTGCTCACGGGCAAATTTTTCCAGGTTTTCATCATTGGTTGTCAATTCATAAAGTCTGGTTGAATCCCTTTTGATCTGCTCCTTGTAGTATTGCTTTTCATCTTTGAGTTGCCGTAGGCTTTTTGCCATGTGAATGCGGTCCAGCAGGTTATACTGACTAAAAAAAAGTATCCAAACAATGAACGCACCGATTGTCAGTACATACTTATTTTTCAGGTAAGGCCATATGGTTTTAAAAAGCTTTTTCAAGAGTTTAAAATTTTAGAATGTATGTAACCACTGCGTTCTCACATGATTTTTTTTGATCATGTCATTTTGTGATGTTATGATTAATAAATATCATGTTCTTTTCTTTCGTTTAAAAATAGTGAATATCCGGCTGTGATGCACCAGGAGTTTTCAACAAAAAAACAAAGTCCGGTGGCCTTTGCCGGGAATAAAAATTGAAGCTGTATTGAAGATCATTTTATTATCTTCCATGAATGCAGCCTCAGGCAATATGGCGAGTTTTCTTTCAGACTTTATGGACAGACACTATTTATACTTCATCCATGAATGGATACCTATAGTCGACAGGAGGTACAAATTCTTCCTTAATGGACCTTGCCGAAACCCAGCGCAGGAGGTTCAGGTAGGATCCCGCCTTGTCGTTGGTTCCCGAGCCACGGGCTCCGCCAAATGGTTGTTGTCCGACAACAGCTCCCGTAGGCTTGTCATTGATGTAGAAGTTGCCTGCACAGTCAACCAGGGCTTTCGACAGCCTCTCAATGTTGTACCTGTCGGTTGAAAAGATCGCACCTGTGAGCGCATAATTGGATGTTTCATTCAGGACCTTAAGGGTCTCGTCGATTTTTTCATCTTCATACACATACAAGGTAAGAACAGGACCGAACAGCTCTTCTTCCATTGTAATGTATTTCGGGTCCGATGCAAGGATAACGGTAGGTTCAATAAAGAATCCTTCGGATTTGTCGTAATCGCCTCCAATGATAACTTCGGCCTCTTTATCAGTTTTTGCCCTGTCAATAAAACCTGCGAGTTTATCAAAAGAGGGTTCATCGATCACTGCGTTGAAGAAATTGGAGAAGTCTTCAGGCGGACCCATTTTAATGCCATTGACCATGTCTTCAAGTTTTGATCTGACTTCAGGCCACAGACTACGGGGAACGTATGCCCTGGATGCGGCAGAGCATTTTTGACCCTGGTACTCAAAGGCACCTCTAACGAGAGCAACTACGAGGTGATCCGTATTGGCAGTGGGATCTGCAAAAACAAAGTCTTTCCCTCCGGTTTCGCCTACGATCCGTGGATATGACCTGTAATTATGAATGTTGGTTCCGATTGTTTTCCAAATGTTCTGGAACACTTCAGTTGATCCTGTAAAGTGAATTCCCGTAAAATCTTTGTGTGAAAAAATTTCGTTACCTGCAACAGGACCGGAAACAAATACGAGGTTGATTACACCGTCAGGTACCCCGGCCTCCCTGAAGATGTCCATGATCACCTTTGCAGAATAGACCTGCGTATTGGAACATTTCCAGACAACCGTATTTCCCATGAGGGCGGGGGAGGAAGGAAGGTTGCCGGCAATGGAGGTAAAATTGAAAGGGGTAAGTGCAAACACAAATCCCTCAAGCGGGCGATATTCCACACGGTCCCATATTGTATTTGGGGAATTGGGCTGCTGGTCATAGATTTCGGTCATATATTTCACGTTGAACCTGAAAAAATCAATGAGCTCGCCAGCACTGTCAATTTCAGCCTGAAAGACACTTTTTGACTGTGCCAGCATCGTTGCTGCATTGAGTTTCATCCTGTAAGGACCTGCGAGCAGGGAAGCAGCTTTCAGAAAGATCGATGCACGGTGCTCCCAGGAGAGATTTGCCCATTTTTTTCTTGCTTTCAATGCGGCTTTAATGGCCATTTGAACATGACTTGCATCACCTTTGTGGTAATGCCCGAGCAGGTGTTTTCTCTCGTGCGGTGGGTGGATGGATACGGTATTATCCGTTCGTACCTCCTGGCCATCTATGATCATCGGTATGTCGATCACCTCGGACCTCATTTTTTCAATCTCTTTTTTCAGCCATGATCTCTCAGGGCTCCCGGGGGCATAACTTTTAACCGGCTCATTACTGATTTGCGGTACTTTGAAAATTCCTTTGGGCATTGTTCAATGGTTTTATTGAATAATAATTTCAAATTCGTTGCGAATGCTAAAAACAGAACGAACCTTGTTACCGGCATTCACGCATTGAGTGCAAATATAATGGCTTAAACAGGGATGGAAAAGATATTGTACAACACACTGCAACAATGACATTTGTTCGGTAACCAAAGCAGATCAGACAATTGGAATACCGTATTCCCTGTAAACCTTCAAAAGTTCTTTCTTATTGGTTGTATTGATGTCAATTCCCGTAAGAGAAAGCATTTTTTTAGCCGCACGTTCTATGGTGACCTTCCGGGTGCCGGCTGATTCGGCAGAATGCAGGTATTTTAAGATCCAAAGCATATTGAACTTCTTGTAGAAGCGTTTGCGAAAGGTTTCTATTGACGCTGTATTTTTAAGAATTACATTCAGACTGTTGGGAAAGTCAGTTTCATCAAGGTATGCCCCCAAATATGGATGCACCTTATTCAGCACCGATGCAGTGCCTTTGCTGTGGTACATTTCATCTTTAATTTCGAAAATTTTTTTCAAATGCACAAACAGGTTGGGATTGTAGGTCATGAACAGGTCGCCTGGCTCATCGATTTGCCTTTTTACAGAAGGCCCCGTACCGAAGAGAACCCTGTCTGATGGCCTTGGTGATGGATATACTTTTGTGGATCTGCATTCCCTGAATCTTCCGTTGGATGCAACCTTTTGTATAAAATAGAAATCTTCACCGGCCTGTCGCCTGCTCATGCCTCCTTCATTGCAATAGCACAGGGCTTTTACGGAAAAACACGAGCCTATGGTATGGAAAGCATAGGGGTATCCTGAAAATCTTACGGCCCGAAGGTAATAGCGAAGGTGTAGTTCATAATTCACGATTGCATTATATACCTCATCGGGAAACTGATCTCCTTCGATCGGATGTTCAAAATCGATGGTACATCCATCCATACGATCGTATTCATTGAACATGCCTGTAACCTCATTCAGGTAATTGGGATCTACAACAGCATCCGCATCCAGGGAAAGTATGATCCCGGCCTCCCTGTTCAGTGCGTCGAATCTCCTTATGGCTTCATCCATTGCGATTTTCCTTGCCAGCCCGGCGCCAAATTCTTTTTCGGGTAAGCTGTTTTCAAAAAGGACATGGAATCTTAGATCCTTTCTCTGGTGAGAAACTGACCATGAAAGTGCATCCTCATAAATTTTCCGGTTGCGTTTTTTTTCATCTGCCGGTGCATTTTCATGTATGTTAATCAGGACAAGAACTTCGGCCGGACAGGAAGCCGGTGACAACTTATAAAGTGAATCAAGGCAATGAACAAGATCCGTTTCGTTGTAGGCGGGTATTGTTATTATCGCACACAGTCCGTCTGCTGGTTTATCGTTGATCAGTTTTTCACGGACCGCATGTTTTTGCAGGTATCTTTCTGCAAATGACATTCATCGTTAATCTTCAGGAGGATACATCTCATTGATGCCGGCAATGACATCCTTTGTAATGTCGTGCGCATCATTTCCATACAGAAGGTTGCCTCCGAAACTGTAACTGAAAATGTAATCGTACCCCACCTCTTTGTTGTATTCAGCAAGAAACTTCTCAACCTTGTCGATCATCTGGCGGTTTTTCACAACTCCTTCTTCCTGCAACTGTGCGGCATAATCATTTTGAAGGCCCATCAGGTTTTGTTCTTCAGTTGCAAGCTGTTGCTGAAGTTGTTCTGCTTCTGCACGGGTTACAAGTCCGCGCTGCATCTTGTATTGCGCGTCTTCAACCCTCTTCATGAAACTCTGTGACCTGTTCTCAAAATCAGCTTCAAGCTGTTGTTGCTTTTTACCTAATTGTTCCTGAATATTGAAATACATTTCCCAGTTTGCAAGCACACTGTCAATTTTAAAATATGCAATATTGCTGCTTTTTTCACCCGGAGAGTCACTTTCAACAGCAGGTTGCGATTTTGAAACTTCTCCGCTTGGGGTATTGCCGGAAAAATGAAGTACAAACAATATGATAACGGCAACACCGAGGATCCCGTTGAAAATGTAATTGAGGTTTTTCATCACTGTTTTTTTAAGGCTACAAATATAGGAATTATTCGGTATCTGCAATAACATTAGGAAAGGTTCCCGGGAACCAATTATCAGTGGGAATGACTCACGGAAAATAAATTTTACCCATTATTTGGTTACATTCACGGAGCCAGCAGACCGCCATGCATTTATGTTGTATTCCATTCAAAATTGAAGGCAGGAGTTGTCTGGGAAAGGGAAATACGGCAGGTATTTTTGTGATAAGATGATTAAGAAATATCATGTTCGTTTCACGTGAAAGAATTACCTTAGCGACCACAAAAAAGGAAATATATGATATTAGTTACCGGCGGTACCGGCTTACTGGGTTCTCATTTGTTATATGATCTTCTGAAGGATAATCAGAAAGTAATTGCCATACGTAGGAGCGATGTGAATATGCATGAAGTTGCCGGTGTATTTTCCTGTTATCACAAAGAGCCCCTGGATTTAATTGACAGGATCAACTGGGTTGAAGCCGATATGCTTAACTACCAGGATATGCTTGAGGTTATGCATGGGGTTAAAGCGATCTATCATTGTGCTGCCATCGTATCCTTTGATCCGGCCAAACGCGCCATGATGATCAGCAGCAATGTAACCGGAACGGCCAATATCGTCAATGCTGCACTTGAACAGGGCGTTAATAAACTGGTTCATGTATCGAGTACATCCGCAGTTGGTAATCCGGGTCCGGATCAGCTGGCCAATGAGTCGATGGTTTATACCGCTTCAAAAGCAAATACCGGGTACTCGATTTCCAAATTCCGGTCTGAAATGGAAGTCTGGAGAGGCATCCAGGAAGGCTTGAATGCAGTGATCGTTAATCCCTCAATAATTCTGGGTCCGGGATTCTGGGAACGGGGGAGCTCATCGATCTTTACCAAGATTGACCAGGGTCTGAAATTTTATTCCAATGGTGTGACGGGATATGTTGGCGTTTGGGATGTTGTAAGAGCCATGCGGCTGTTAATGGATTCAGGTATTAGCGGGGAGCGATTTCTGGTCACTTCTGAGAACCTGAGCTACAAAGAGGTGTTTGATAGGGTGGCTGATGCATTGGGCAGGCGAAGACCGGGTATTGAGGGCACATTCCTCATGACTGAACTGGCATGGAGACTTGATTGGTTCAAAAGCAAGTTCCTTGGAATAGGAGAACATACCTTTACAAGTGAAAGGGTAAGGGCTGCAAGGAATGTCGTCAGGTTTGACAACAGTAAGATCAAAGAGGTAACGGGAATGGAGTTTGAAGGTATTGATTCGGTAATAAGAAAGGTAGCGGATCATTACCGCAGGAATTCAGGTTAAATTACAAGGAAAAAGGGATTTAAAAGATTTTCTTTATTGTATGACAACTCTTCATTCGTTCCAAACACCCTGACTGTTTTTCCGGCACCCCTGACCACAGCATGTGCGGCTGCAACATCCCATTCCATCGTTGGACCAAGCCGCGGGTATTCATTTGCATAACCGGATGCAACCATGCACAATTTCAGGGAACTGCCTTTTGATACTTTTTCTATTCTGGAATGCATGGATCGCAACTGATCGATGTAATCTTCAGTTTCCTGGTTCAGGTGGGATCGCGATGCTACTACCCGGTAGGGTTCTTCATCTTTTTCACCCTGAGATCCAAACACGGGAAGCCGGGTCCCCCCTGAACTGATCCCTTCCATTGTAATATTTCTGTCAGGATCTTTTATAAGCCAGGCCCCTTCACCGTTCAGGCCGGCATACAATTCACCGGGTACCGGTGCATAAACAACTCCGAAAACTGGTGCATGGTCCCTGATCAATGCGATATTTACTGTGAATTCACCATTGCGCTTTATAAATTCCCTTGTTCCATCCAGTGGATCCACAAGCCAGAAACTTTTCCATTGTGACCTTTCTTTGTAAGGGGTGTCACGGCCCTCTTCCGATAATACAGGGATTCCGGTTCCGCTCAGGTGTCTTACAATTACATGATGTGCTTCACGGTCGGCAAGGGTAAGGGGCGACTTGTCGGATTTCTCACTAACCTGGAAATCTCCACTGTTATATACTTCAAGTATTTTTTCACCAGCTTCCAGTGCTGCTTTTATTGTTGTGTCGTAATAAGAATGCATTCTATAATGATTGGAAAAATGTTTGTAATTCTAATGCATGTATTAATATGATATGCATTAACGCGGAAATGGTATTGATGTTCAGGACTACAATGTTATTCTGTCAATGATGGTAGCGAAGATCTTATCCACCGATTCCCTGACACTGTATTTACTGGTATCGATTTCAATATCAGGACAGGCAGGCACGTCGAAAGGTGCAGAAATGCCGGTAAAATCTTTGATCTCACCCGACCTTGCGCGCTTGTATAATCCTTTGGTATCGCGTTTTTCACAAACGTCAAGGGGCGTGCTCAGGTAGATTTCAATGAAATTGTTCCTTCCAATAATATTCTTTGCCATCTCACGAATCTTATTGGTCGGACTAATGAATGAACAAATGGTAATAATACCGGCATTTATCAGTAGTTTGGAGACTTCAGAAATGCGACGTATGTTTTCGAGGCGGTCATCTCCGCTGAATCCGAGGTTATTGTTAATTCCTAACCTTATGTTGTCGCCATCAAGCACCTGGCAGAAAAACCTCCGGAAGAACAACTCTTTTTCAAGATTGGCAGCAAGGGTAGTCTTTCCTGATCCCGAAAGTCCTGTGAACCAGATTACCCTGGCACTTTGACGCAGGATCTCTTCTTTTACCTTTCGGTCGTATATGCGATCAAATACAGGATAGATATTGTCGGCCATGGTTTGCTGTATTTTAGTTTGACTTCTCATCACGAAAAGCTCATGAGTAATTCAGGTTAGAAAACCAAAGATAATACAAATGATCCAGAACCAGCAGACAAAGTTTGCACAGTGTTTGCCCAATAAATTATGAAACTCTTTTTTTAATCCATTTGGGAGTAAAATGGATCAACCTGGGCCGGTCATCGTAAGGGACCCTTGCCCAGAAGTTTGCAATACCCAATCCGCTTAGAATATGCCATATGCCCCACCATCCTGCAATGAATGCCATGCCTCCTAACATCAGTTGCGGAGGGAAAATGGCCTCATTGAAAAGCAATACCAGTCCCAGTCCACTGTTCTGGATGCCTGTCTCAATAGCAAATGTCCTTCGGGTAGGGACATCAGTGCGGAAGACTTTTCCCAAAGTAAATCCTGTACTTAAAGCCAGAATATTGTGAATAAGCACAACAATGAATATGTAACCGATAAAGCGGATGAAAAATTCATAATTCATGGCAAACAAAACTACTACGAGCGCCATGAACACGATCATTGACCCATTCTTAAAGGGGTTGAAAATTTTCGCCGTGATCTTCGGAAATTTTTGGTTGAACCACATTCCCAACAGCAGGGGCACCCCCAACAGGATAAATACTGTTTTGAACATTTCCACCGGGTCAATGTGTAATTCCCGGAGGAAAGCGGTTGCCTCCGATGGAGCAAAACGAAGGTAAAGGCCACCCCAGAAAGCAAAATTAAACGGTGTCAGAACAATTGCTCCGAGCGTTGCAATCGCTGTAAGCGTAACCGAAAGGGCAACATTTGCCTTTGCAACGGAGCTCATAAAGTTGCTGATATTGCCACCCGGACAGCTTGCAACCAGTATCATTCCAAGGGCAACGGTGGGAGTGATCCATCTGTTCAGCAGCAATACAAGCAAAAAAGTAACGGCCGGTAACAGGATGAACTGCGATGAGAATCCCAGTATCACCAATTTGGGATTTTTTGCAACATTTTTAAAGTGCTGCGTCTTTATCCCCAATGCAACGCCAAACATGACAATTCCAAGAACGATCTGCAGCGGGAGGCTTGCTCCACTGAAATTCAGTCTTTCTTTATCCATTTCACGGAAGGTGGAAAGCATGCCGCTGACCTTTTCAACAGCCAAAGTGGAATCAGAGGATACGAGCGTATCCTGAAGTGATTGGATCGTGTCAATCATAATTTAGTCTGGATGGTAGAAGGGTAAATATAGAGATATTTTTTTATGTCAGGTGCTTTTCCCTGACTTTCATGAATCTAAGCATCCTCAGTACCCTGTCGGCCACAGGTTTTTCCTTGTCTTTTCTTTTATAGAGGTTCAGGTAAATACCGAATTTTTTTACGACAGGTATTTTATGGGTTTCAACAAACTCGATCAGGGTTCTGTCGGGATCTTCAATGTAAGCAAAATGTCCAGCAGCTTCGCCCATATCAAAAGAATTGCCTTTTGTTTCTGACCGGCTGTCTACCGTGAAGGGGAAACCCATTGTTTCGCATTTTTCCTTCAGCGTGTCAATCTCCGTCACATCATAGCAAAGATGAATAAATCCAAGATCCCCCCAGAACCGGTCTTTAAAAATATGGTTTGCTTTACGGTCCTCTACCTTGAATAACTCAATTTCAGTGGGGCCAAAAAGCCTTGCAAAGAATCCTTTCCTATCGAACTCATGCCTTAGCAACACCCTTCTGATGGTGTTTTTGCCCCCGGGGATCGTTGAAAGATCATCCCATACTTTTGTTTCATCGTATACTACTGTGTTATACTCCAGTATCCCGGAGTAAATTTTTTTTGATTTTTCAATATCTGAGCAGCCGATAATTGCACCGTAGGCAGCCCCGGTCTTTTTCTTTTTGTTGAATGAGAACCAGCTGTTGGATTCAACCACCTGGAATATGTTGCCAAAAGGATCCTTCATAAAGAATTGTTTCCTTCCGGCAGGGTCCGTGCTGACTCCGTTCAGTGTCAGACCAATTTGGTGAAAATGGTCATATGTCTTTTCAACATCCGGAGACTTCATCTTCGCTGAAAATATCCCCAGATCTCCGGCCAATATTTCAAAAACAGGAGGCTGAGGTGTACGGTCTTTGTATTGCCAGATCTCGAACCCGCCTCCGCCCATCATATTGATGGCCAATGCAGCATGCCTGTTGCGCGTCTTCCCCCCGGTATATTGCTTCATAAAGTTGGCAGGAGCCTGTTCGTCAAAAACCCTGATATCCATTCCAAAATGGTCGCGGTACCATCTCCATGCCTCTTTTAAATTGTTTACACCAATTCCAACTTGTTGTATTCCAGATATGATCATCTGATTGATTTTTAGATAAGAACATCACGAAATTAATTAAATTTATTGAACCCTTGATATTTATTTGCCCCTCTATTTGGTAAAATGTCCCAATGCCCGGATCCTTAAACAGCGTTGAGTATATTACAAGGTCCCAGGCATCATAAATCTGTATGATCTTCCTGATAAGGCAAAAAATAATCGTTTATCTTTGTTTTCAAATTAAGCAACCATGGCAAAAAGAAAAGTTCTCGGAGCTGTCGACAGGATTGACCGCAGGAACCTAATCTACACGCTGTTGTACACTTATGTTAATGCCGTTTTTAACCAGTATTACCGAAAAGTGGAGGTACATGGTCTCGAAAACATTCCACGGGATGCACCTGTCATTTTTTCCCCGAATCATCAGAACGCCTTAATGGATGCCCTGATCGTTCTTTTTTCATCACCCGGGGATACGGTATTCCTTGCCAGGGCCGACCTTTTCAGGAAAAAAATGATGGCAAAGGCGTTGAATTCTTTGAAGATGCTTCCCGTATTCAGGCTCAGGGACGGTGTGGACGAACTGGGAAAGAACCAGGAAATCTTTGATATTACCGTAGGGGTGTTGCACAGGAAACACCAGCTGTGTATTATGCCTGAAGGAAACCATGGAGACAAGCGAAGGCTGAGAAACCTGGGGAAAGGCATATTCAGAATTGCATTCAAGACCCAGGAAAAAATGGGCAACCGACCCTATGTAAAGATTGTGCCTGTTGGGCTTGATTTTTCTGATTACATTAAACATTACCAGAAATTACATGTGGTATACGGAAAACCCATTGAAGTCTCAGATTACTGGGACACTTTTGCTGAAAACGGCCCGCGTGGACTGAATCAGCTCAAACAGAGGTTGACGGATGATATAAAACCATTGATGATCCATATTGAAACGGAGGCGTATTATGATACCTATATGGGTTTGCGGACAATTTTCAATGACAGGATGCGGGAAATCCTCTCCATTAAAGGAACCGGGCTTAATGAGAGGTTCAGGTCCGATAAGGAAATGATTAGGAGACTGGATGCGTTGCTGGAAAAGGATGAAGAGAAAATGATTCCATTGAAAAGCAATGTTGAGAATTATATGCAGCAGCTTAAAATACTTAACATACGTGACTGGGTGGTCAGATCCGGGGGGTTTTCAGTATTGAGGTGTGCATGGCGCTACCTGACCCTGTTGTTGACACTTCCTTTGTTCATCTATGGATTTATCAACAATGCCCTGATGTATTTTATTCCTGTGAGGATGGTTAAAAATGTGAAGGATGTTCAGTTCCATTCTTCAATCAAGGCAGGGGCAGCCATACTTCTGGTCGTCCCGCTGACCTATCTGGTTCAGACTGCAATCGTTGGGGTGCTGACAAGCGGATGGTACTATTGGGCGGGTTACCTGGTTACTTTGTATCCTGCCGGGAAATTTGCGCTTCTCTGGTACCTTCGCCTGAAGAAGACACTCAGGGGAGGATGGTTTGGACACAAATACAGGAAGGGAAGCAGCCAGGCAAATGCATTGGTGGAATTGAGAAATACAATAATCAAAGATACAGAAGAACTGATTGTTTGATGACCAGGCTTTATCGCAAAGGGACTAAACACGGGGCCGGTATTCTTCAAGTTTCATTGTAATTTTCCAGTTGTAAAGAAGAAAAAGCAATGTATTCATTTAATAATAAAACAGTATGGATCACAGGGGCATCTTCAGGTATCGGGGAGGCTTTGGCAATGGAATTGGCCAGTGAAGGTTCCACGGTGATTATTTCATCGCATGAACCGGATGAGCTTGAGCGAGTTAAGAAAAAACTGAAAGTAATAACCGGCGATATCCATATGCTTGTTTTTGATCTCTCTGATCCTGAAGCAGTTGAGGCTGCGGCAAAAAAAGTTCTGAAGGATTTCGGCAGGGTTGATGTCCTGATGAACAATGGAGGAATTTCCCAGCGGGCACTTGCCGTTGAAACATCAATTGATGTGGACAGGCTTGTGATGGAGATCGATTATTTTGCAGGGGTGATCCTGGCCAAGGCATTGTTGCCCGGTATGATAGAAAGGGGAGAAGGGTATTTTGGTGTAACGAGCACCATCACCGGGAAGTTCGGATTCCCCATGCGGAGTGCTTATTCCGCTGCCAAACACGCCTTATTCGGTTTTTATGAAAGCCTGCTTGCTGAGAATTATAAACATGGAATAAGGGTCACGATGTTCAGTCCGGGAAGGGTTCGTACGAATATTTCGGTCAGCAGTGTGGATAAAGATGGTAAAGCCAGGGGCATTATAGATCCCGGACAGGCAAACGGAATTCCACCTGATAAATGCGCGCGAAAAATGGTCCGTTCAATGAAAACGGGGAAGCGCGATGTACTGATAGGTGGAAAGGAACTGATCATGGTGTATGCATACAAATTTTTCCGTCGCATATATTACCGCTGGGTCAGGAACATGAGTCCGTATTAGGAAAAATCTTTCAAGGGTGCCGTGAAATGAACAGTAACAAGGTTTTATGCAAGATTCCCGAATGCAATATATCAATAAACTGATGATCTGTTATGGAGAACCGCATTGACAAATATCTGTGGGCAGTTCGTGTATATAAAACAAGGGCAAAGGCTACTGAAGCCTGCAGGAAAGGACGGGTTATGATCGGCGAAATGTCTGTAAGACCTTCCCGTACCATTCGGCCCGGCGATGTGATTGCGGTCAGGAAAATGCCTGTGATCTATTCATACAGGGTAATAGAACCCATTCAGAAACGTGTTGGAGCAAAACTGGTTGATCAATATGTAGAAGATGTCACTCCAAAGGAGGAATTGGATAAACTCAATATGCAGGACGACTTTTTTGTAAAACGTGAGCGTGGTTCGGGACGGCCAACAAAAAAAGAACGCCGCCAGCTGGACAGAATTAAGGGAGTAAAGTGAGACAACTATTGATCTCCTGCTTCAGGGTTTACCTTCAGTTTAAATCCCATCCTGTGAACATTGACAATGGAAACACGATTGTCATCGTTTAGTTTTTTCCTGAGCCTGGCAATGTAAACATCCATGCTGCGTCCCATGAAATAATCATTTTCACCCCATACACTGATAAGGATCTGTTCACGCTTGACAATATTGTTTAAGTTCTGTACCAGCATTCTGAGCACTTCGGATTCTTTTTTCGTGAGGCTTATCTCACGGGAGGGTGTGCACAAAATCCTGTTGGGATAGTCAAACCTGTAGCTGCCGAATTTAACGAGATCGGGCATCTTTTGGCTGATTTTTTCAGGTTTGGTTCTTTTAAGCAGTGCGTATATCCTGAGTGCAAGTTCCGTATTGGAAAAAGGTTTTGTAATGTAATCATCACCACCGGCGCAAAATGCCAGTATTTTTTCTCTGTCACTAGAATTTCCTGACATGATGAGCATCGGCGTGAAAAAATCCGTTTGCCTGATCTCTTTTACAAAATCAGTTCCGGACATATCAGGCAAACTGTTATCAACAAGACAAATGTCATATTTCTGCCTGTTGAACAGCTGCAAAGCCCTGGAACCGGATGATTCCCATTCCACAAGATAGTTCTTTGACTCCAGCGATTCCTTTAAAGAATGGCCAAGTTGTCTGTCATCTTCAATTAACAGCACTGTGGGGTGATCGGTTGGCATTTCCTGATGCTTTTAATTTGTACCTATTCTAAATAACAACCTTGATTACCAAAAGGTTCGTTGTTTGTTATCTGTTCTGGATAAAAATTTGCTCATAATTCTTACTTTTGCTAACATCAATCAAATCACTTTAGCAGCATTGCCCTATGAGTGTTAAGACACCGATTAAATTCTTTTCAGGGAGAGCTTCCATGTATCTTGCAGAAAAGATTGCAAAGAGTTTTGGCCAGGACCTTGGCAGGACAAGCTTATTTCAATTCAGTGACGGCGAATTTCAGCCGGCCTACGATGAGAGTGTCAGGGGACATACGGTTTTTATAATACAGTCGACTTTCCCCCCCGGTGACAACCTGCTTGAATTACTGATGATGATAGATGCAGCCAAAAGGGCATCTGCTTACAAGGTTGTTGCTGTTATACCTTATTTCGGGTTTGCCAGGCAGGACCGAAAAGACCGGCCCAGGGCATCCATCGGGGCCAAACTGGTTGCCAACCTGCTTACTGCATCGGGAGTTGACCGGATCATGACCATGGACCTGCATGCTGATCAGTTGCAGGGTTTCTTCGATGTGCCGGTAGATCACCTCTATGCCTCTTCGCTTTTTGTTCCATACATAAAATCAATGGATCTTGAAAACCTTGCTATAGCAGCACCTGATATGGGAGGAACAAAGCGGGCCAATGCCTATTCACGCTTTCTGAATGCAAGTATGATCATTTGTTACAAGCTCAGAAAAAAACCCAATGTAGTTGAAGAGATTAAGGCAATAGGAGATATTAAGGATAAAAATGTAGTTATCGTTGATGACATGGTTGACACTGCCGGAACGATTACTTTTGCGGCAAGTATGATGAAAAGCGAAGGAGCCAGAAGTGTGCGGGTGGTTGCTTCACATCCGGTGCTTTCCGGACCAGCCTATGAAAGGATTGATGAATCACCCATGGATGAGCTGATCGTTACTGATTCAATTCCGCTGACCAAGCAGTGCAGCAAGATCAAAGTGATCTCTATTGCCGACCTTTTTGCTGAAGTTATTGATAAAGTATACAATTACGAATCAATCAGCGGTCATTTTATCAGATAATTCAATGTCTGGAATGAAGGCAATGCCCCATTCTCCTTTTTTGATCCATGTCTTTCCAGGATTCACAGAAAATGGATAACAGTCTGAATAACAAGCAATTTGATAAAGTACCGACACACATTAGTCAATTATTATGGAAAGATCTTTGTATCCTCTCAAATTCAAGCCTATTTATAAGCAGGTATTATGGGGTGGTGACAAACTGCGGGAGCAACTCGGGAAAGAGAAAGCACCCGTTTCATGTGGTGAAAGCTGGGAAATTTCCGGGGTGGAGGGCAATGTATCTGTTGTTTCAGAAGGCTTCCTTTCCGGTAATCCTCTGGATGATTTGATTGAAGTTTACATGGGTGACCTTATTGGAGACAGCATTTTTGATAAATTCGGCAAGGAATTCCCTGTACTCATTAAATTCATACATGCCAATGACAATCTTAGTGTCCAGGTTCATCCCGATGATGATTATGCAGCGCAGTATCATGGGAAAAGGGGGAAGACAGAAATGTGGTATATTATTAACGCTGAGAAGGATGCTGAATTGATATCGGGATTCAGCAAAGAGGTGGATCCTGAGCTATTCATGGAATACGTGGAAAACAAGAAGTTAAGGGAGATACTCAATTTTGAACCGGTAAAAAAAGGAGATGTTTTCTTTTTGCCTGCACGCCGTATTCATGCCATTGGCAAAGGGATTGTCCTGGCTGAGATCCAGCAAACTTCGGATGTTACATACAGGATATACGACTGGGACAGAACAGACAAGGACGGAAAACCAAGGGAATTGCATCTTGAACATGCCCTTGAGGTAATGGATTTCAAAAAACGGGATAACATCAGAACGGATTACGATCTGTTGCTGAATCATACGGTGAGTCTGGCCGATTGTCCGTATTTTACAACCAACCTGATGGAGTTGGACCAGCTGGTGGATAAGGATTTTAACCTGATCGATTCCTTTGTGATCTATATTTGCACCGAAGGCAGGACCATGGTCAATTACAGCGGAGGTGAACCGGTTTACATTCAAAAAGGAGAATCCATTCTGATACCGGCAGAATTAAAGGAAATTTCACTGATCCCTGAAGTAAAAAGCACATTGCTTGAGGTATATATGAAGGAATAGTTTTCCCGGTATGGCTTCTTAATGATGGTCAGTATCCAACAGGGGATTATTTGTTGTTGTAAAGGTTCATGGTCCTTTCGATCCCAAGAACACCAAAGGAAAGAATGGCCTCCGCAGCTAAATTAATCCGTTTAGGAAGCGATTTACGTTCCTCTTCATCCCATTCTCCAAGCACAAAATCAACTTGCCGGCCCCTGGAAAATCCATTTCCAATGCCAAATCGCAACCTGGCAAATTCGGCGGTGCCAAGAACCTGTATTATATGCGCAATACCATTGTGACCTGCATCGCTTCCGCGTGGACGCATCCTTATGGTTCCAAATGGCAGTACCATGTCGTCGGCGACTACCAGCAGCCTGTCATCCGTTAGCTTAAGCTTTTTTAAATAGAACCTCACTGCATTTCCACTCAGGTTCACATAAGTTGAAGGCTTGAGCAGGCAGTAAGTGCGCCCCCTGTGCCTGATCTCGGTATAGAAACCATAGCGCTTGTCTTTAAAGGAAATACCGGATGACCCGGCAAGGGTATCCAGTATATCAAAGCCGATATTGTGGCGGGTGTTGGTGTATTCCTGACCTATGTTACCGAGACCGACTATCAGGTATTTCATTAGATTTACATTTCAACAAACACCTTCTGGGGCATGCTTTCAGAATCCATTAAGCAGGGACCAAAAGTGATTATTCCCTGGAACCAGAATCTTCTCCACCTTCATCTGATGTGCCTTCTCCAGTTCCTTCAGCTTCTTCAGCGCCTTCTTCTCCTTCTTCTCCTTCCTCTGCTTCCTCTGCTTCGGCAGTTGTATCTTCAATTACCATACCTGCAAGTGCAACACGCGAAGATACGATGGCATATACCATTGACCTGAACGGATCAAGTATCTCAAGGTTGTCATATTTGAGATCTCCTACCTTGATCACGTCACCTATGTTCACTTCAGAGATGTCAACAATAAGCCGTTCGGGCAGGTGAGCCGGTAATCCCCTTACCTTGAGGGAACGACGTTTGATACGTTGCTTCCCGCCTTCCTTGATACCGATTGCATCACCTGTGAATTCAACAGGAATGCTGATCGTCACAGGTTTGTCATCGAAGATCTCGATAAAATCGATGTGTTGTATTTTATCTGTAACAGGGTGAAACTGAATTTCCTGCATGATGGCTTTGTGCTTTTCACCATCAATATCGAGTTTAACCAGATAGACATTGTGGGAGTATACAAGGTTGCGGAATTCATTTTCATTGGTGTAAAAATGTATCACTTCCTTTCCTCCATATATTACACAGGGCACATCGCTTTGTTTTCTAAGGTCCCGGGCGGATTTCCTGCCGGTTTCGTTGCGTTTTTTAACGCTGATGGAAATTGTTTTCATTTTATTCGTGCTACTCAGAATTAATAATTTTTGCTTAATTCCCCATCACACATGGGTATATTTTGGCGGCTGCAAATGTAGGTAAAGTTTTTTAAAGTAAAAAACGAAAACCGATCCGGAAGAGTTGCATCCTAGCAGAGATGACCTTAAGATTTTTATGAATCTGAATGCCGCTGCAGCAAATGTTTGGTTTAAAGAAGCCTTATTGCAGGTTTAGTTTGTTATTGGTTTCCTTTATGAAGCTGATCAGTTCATCTTTTCCTTCTTTTTTCACCACAGAGGTTTCGATGATCACAGGAATTTCTTCCCAGCTTTCAGAAAGTATCTCTTTCATCATCTCAATATTCCTGTTCTTTTCCTTCTGAGTGACCTTGTCGGTTTTTGTATAAACCAGCAGGAATGGAATTCCGGAGTCCCCGAGCCATTCAATGAAATCCAGGTCAATCTCCTGGGGAGGTATCCGGCTGTCGATCAGCACGAAGAAACATACAAGGTTTTGCCTGCAGGTTGCATATTCTTCAATTATCCTTGCAAAATCCTTCCTGCGCTTTTTTGAGGCTTTCGCGTAACCGTAACCCGGAAGATCGCACAGGAACCAGCTTTCGTCAATCAAAAAATGATTAATAAGTGTTGTTTTCCCTGGACTGGAAGAGGTCCTTGCAAGGTTCTTCCTTCCCGTGACCATATTGATCAACGATGATTTCCCTACATTCGACCTTCCTATAAAAGCATATTCAGGCAGGTTGCTCTCCGGGCACTGGGCAACCGACTGGGACGAAGTGATGAACTTTGCGTTTCCTATATGCATTTGACTTATTCAAGTTTTTTCTCGATCGTGTTCAGCAGTATTCCAATGGCAACATCGTTCATTCCGCCCTGGGGAATGATTATATTCGCGTATCTTTTGGAAGGTTCGATGAACTGAAGGTGCATTGGCTTAACGGTTTTTTCATACCTTTCCAATACGATTTCGGCAGTTCTGCCACGTTCGTTCATATCGCGCTGGAGAACGCGGCTTAACCTGTCATCTGCATCTGCATCTACAAACACCTTTATATCGATAAGGTCAAGCAATGGCTTGTGTGTGTATATGAGAATTCCCTCGAGGATGATCACGGGCCTTGGTTCAACGGGAATCACTTTATCCTGTCTTGTACACGAAAGATAGGAATAGGTAGGCTGGTTGACCGCAATACCCATTTTTAATCTCCGGATATGATCTGTAAGCAAATCAAATTCTATTGAGTCGGGATGATCGAAATTGACCCTCTGGCGATCTTTGAGTGGCAGGTGACCGTTGTCCCTGTAATAGGAGTCCTGGGCAAGGAAAGATACCTGCTCTTTTCTCAGCTGCTTCCGTATTTTTTTTACCACAGTGGTCTTTCCGGAACCGGTGCCTCCTGCAATTCCTATTACAAACATCGTTGGATCGTTTTGGTCACGAAAGTTAGAAAAAAGCATTGAATAATGTATTTTCTTAACTTTGCTCATTCCTAGCAGCAAATTCATGACAAAATTATCCGTTAATATCAATAAGATAGCTACATTGAGAAATGCCAGGGGAGGCAATAATCCGGATGTCCTTAAGGCAGCGATTGATTGTGAGAGGTTCGGAGCCCAGGGGATAACGGTACATCCCAGGCCTGATGAACGTCACATCAGGTATGAGGATGTCAGGATGATCCGTCCGGTTGTTACCACTGAATTAAATATCGAAGGCTATCCTTCTGATGCATTCATCAGGCTTGTCACGGAAGTAAAACCGCACCAGGTAACCCTGGTACCTGATCCCCCTGATGCCATAACTTCCTCAGAGGGATGGGATTCCATCAGGAATGCTTCTTTTTTGAATGATGTGATCTCAGTATTCAAGGCTGAAGGTATCAGGACTTCCCTTTTCATCGATATAAGCGAGGTTTTTATTGAAGGAGCCAAAAAGGCAGGTGCCGACCGGGTTGAATTATATACGGAACCCTATGCCCGCAAATTCCCTGAAAATCCCGCGATTGCCATCAAAGACTACGTACGTGCTGCAGAATTTGCACGGGAGATCGGACTTGAGTTGAATGCAGGACATGATCTGGACCTGGATAACCTGCCTTATCTGGCAAAAAGCATTCCCTGGATCAGCGAGGTCTCCATTGGCCACGCCCTGATCTGCGATGCCCTCTATTATGGACTTGGCAACACCATTCAGATGTACCTCCGTGCCCTGGAAATTAAATGATCATGTTAAAAAGTACCTGAGGTTTTTAATGAGCAGTTCAGGTTTTTCAGCATGCAGCCAATGACCTGTATTCGGCAGTGAAGTAATTTCGGCTGAGGGAAATATCTTTTTGATCACATCATGGTGTTCCGGTTGTATGTAATCTGATTTTTCACCCCCGATAAAAAATACAGGAAATCCGCTTATTCCGCCGTTTTTGATCACATCATCCACAGGCAATTCATCCATGATCCGGTCAAGATTCTCCTTCAGTGCAGGCAGGTTGATCTTCCAGGCAAATTGTTTTTGTTTGTTGCGGGTTAGGTTCTTAAGAAGAAACATACGGATCCTTTCAGACCCGATATTTACTGCCAGTGTCCTGGATACCTCTTCCCGTGAGCTCATTTTTGAAAGATCCACTTCCATCATGGCATCAATCATTTTTGCATGGTTGGCGGTCATCCTGGAATGTTCAGCAAGATCGTGATAGGCGATCGGCGCTATGTCTATCACCACGAGCGATTCAACCCTTTCCGGGTACTTCAGGGAAAAATACATGACAGTTTTTCCTCCCATGGAATGTCCCAGCAATATCGCTTTTTCAATATTTTCCCGGTCCATGAACTCTTTCAGGTCCGATACAAGTGCTGCGTAATCATGCACCTTATCTTTCGGAGAATCACCATGGTTGCGCTGATCCACAGCAAATACCTCAAAGTCATTTGACAGGTCCCGTGCTATTGTTATCCAGTTATCGGATGACCCGTACAAACCATGAACAATGATCAAAGGGGTTCCGCTGTCGCCGTATTTTCTGTAATATAGTTTCATCTGCCGGAAATAATTTTAGGTTTGCTGCATGTACTCCGATGCAAGCAATGCAATCCATTCAGAAATGGTTTTGAATGCATCCAGGGTCTCCCTGCTGATCTCTTTCTTCTGAAGTTTCAATATCAGCAATCCATACAGGCCGTCCAATGCGAGCTGTACATCATGATCGTTGTTGTGACCTGCTTTCATCCTTAGTGCCTCAAGGTTGGGTTTCGCTTTATCGAATGCTTCCTTGAAGTCATCGTGATATGGGCTGTGCAACAGTTTCAGGTTCAATTGGTCCAGCTCATTTGCGATATCCTGCAACATCTTCATATGTCCTCTCTTTTCGACTCCTTCTGAGGCCATCCTGTGGATCAATCCCTTGTACCATTCCAGCATCTCCCGTTTTACATCATAACCGGTATCAAATGAGCCGATGATGTTTTGTTCAATTTTAACCGGATCAAACCCGTTTGCCCTGATCAGATCCTCAACCTGGTACATATATAAAAGGTATTCTGCAATATTTTCCTTTTTTTTCTGTTCTGCGATGATCATGCTTGTATTTAATTTTATGCAAAGTTAGCAACTTGGAATTATTTCCCATGGAGGCGCGGTCTGACAATTCACGTGGCCCGGTTTTTGATCTCGAATAAATAAATTATCTTTAACAAAATGTTGGCAAAAAATCTCATATCGGACGTGATACCGGCACTCAAAACATCTGATTCTGGCACCCAGGCATTGCACTGGATGGAGTTGTTCAGGGTGAAGCATCTCCCGATTGTCAATCACCAGCAGTTTCTCGGAATGATATCGGACCTGGATATTTATGATCTGAACAATCCTGAGGAGCCCATCGGGAACCATAGATTGTCCCTGATAAAACCATATGTTGAAGCAAATCAGCATATTTATGAGGTGATCGAGATTTTGTCAAGATTAAAATTGTCACTCGTACCTGTTCTGAACGAGGAATCCAATTACATGGGAGTGGTAACCCAGGATGACCTGACGCGTGAATTTGCAAATTTATCAGCCATGCAGCATCCGGGAGGGATCCTTGTGCTGGAGATGAATGACAATGATTATTCTCTCACCGAGATATCAAATATCGTGGAATCGAATAATGCAAAGGTGCTGAGTCTTTATGTCTCCAATGATGCTGAAACAAGGAAAATGAGTGTTACATTGAAGCTGAACACAACTGATATCACATCGGTCATTGAGACATTCAACCGTTACAGCTATAATGTGATTGCATCTTATATGATCTCAAAGGATACAGATGAATTCTACCAGGACAGGCTCGATGAATTTTTGAACTATCTTAACCTCTGAGCATGCAAATTGCGATTTATGGAAGAAATTTTCATTCCTCCTGCAGGGAGAATGTGGCTACGCTCCTGAGCAGGCTCAACTCGATGGATGTTGATGTCTTGATATTCAAACCATTTTACGATTTTCTACAGACGACAGCAGGCCTGAGGCCAAAGATCAGGGGTATATTTGAAAGCCATTCAGACCTGCCCCCCGGGATTGATTTTCTTTTTTCAATAGGAGGCGACGGCACTTTCCTTGAGACCCTTTCCATAGTGAGGGATTCCGGTATCCCGGTTGTTGGGCTGAACACCGGGCGACTCGGATTTTTATCATACATCAGCCAGGACAGCCTGGAGGAATCTCTGGACAGTATATTCAGCGGACAATTTGACCTGGAGGAAAGAATGCTTCTGCAGGTAAATTCAAACGGTGCAAGTATGCCCGATTTCAATATTGCATTGAACGAGGTGCGGCTTTATAAAAATTCAGCATCACTGGTAACCATTCATGTTCATATTGACGAGGATTTTCTGAGCTCATACTGGGCAGATGGATTGATACTTTCCACCCCTACCGGATCCACTGCTTACAATCTGAGCGTAGGAGGCCCGATAGTTGTTCCGGAATCGGATACGATGGTGCTGTCTCCCATCGCACCACATAATCTTACCGTGAGGCCACTTGTATTGCCCGGGAAAGCTGCGTTAAAATTTACAGTTGACACCAGGGAGCCGGTATACCAGCTGGCGCTTGATTCCAGGTCATGGGACATTCCTGTCTCGGAAAAAATTACCATCTCACGTGCTCCGTATGCACTGAAGATGGTACGCATTGAGAACAATAGTTTCTACAGTACGTTAAGAAACAAATTTCTATGGGGAATAGATAAACGCAATTAAAGAAAGCTGAGCAATAATAATCGGTTGTCAGAATCCGTTATAGCAGCATGTACCAATTGTAAGGTTATCAGTAAATTTTATATTAATTTTGCACCGGAATAAAAAACCGGAATTTTTCGGTTGGATCTAATCGAACGATGGACTGCATCTTTAAAGAGCATTGTCGGAAGAATAAATTTATGGGGAAGCTTAACATAAAAAACAAGGTGACCGGAACATCTTTTTACTGTTCAGTTCGATCGCTGTTTTCGGTAGTTAAAGCTTTCCGTTTTGCTTTTTTCATAGCGCTGTTGCTCGCATTTCAACAGGTACACCTGCAGGCCCAGGAACATTATGATCCGGGACTTTTCGCAGGAACATCCTATTACATGGGAGATCTTAATCCCACGATGCATTACAGGGCCCCTTCTTTTGCCATCGGACCGGTACTCAGGTACAATTTCAACAATTACAATTCCCTGCGTGCACATGCTATCTACCATGGACTTTCAGGCGCAGCATCTGATTACCAGGGTTATTTAATTAGCGAAGGTTTGCGGGATTTTGGCGCAAAGTTTGTAGATTTGGGCCTTGATTTTGAGTTTAACTGGAAAGCATACCGTACCGCCCATCGCAAATCGAATGGCACACCGTATGTTTTTGCCGGAATAGGTTACGGATTGGTAATTGCCAGGAGCAGCAACGAAAACGTTCGTTCCCATATCACGATGCCTTTCGGATTGGGGTATAAACTTAATCTTGGCAGATGGTTGAGCGGTGGATTGGAACTGGGTGCGAGGAAAGCATTCAGCGATTACGTTGATGGTTTCATAAATCCACCTCTTGAAAATGAAATTGCGTTTTTTGGGAACAAGGACTGGTATTTTTTTACAGGTGTCTTTATAACCTATAAGTTTTTTAAATTCTGGGAGGATTGTCCGACATATGATAATATTCACAAGTATTGAAAAATGGATCTGAAGAAACTCATAATAAAAGATAAATTACCACGACATATTGCCATTATCATGGACGGCAACGGAAGATGGGCCCAGAGCAGGGGCAATATGCGGGTATTCGGACATCAAAACGGCGTAGAATCCGTGAAGCAGGTCGTTGAAGCATCCGGTGAACTGGGGATTGAATACCTGACACTGTATGCATTTTCCACCGAGAACTGGAACAGGCCCCGTGCAGAGGTGGATGCCCTGATGGGCCTGATGGTAAAAACAATTGAGGCCCAGACAGAGAGCCTGCATGAGAACAATGTAAGGCTAACTGCCATTGGAGAGTTGGATGACCTGCCCCCGGCCGTGAAAAAGCAATTGCAGAATGCGATGGATTATACTTCCGGGAATACCGGACTTAACCTTGTGCTTGCCCTCAGTTACAGTGGCAGGTGGGAGATTACCTCAGCCCTTAAAACCATTATCGAAGAGATTCAAAAAGGCAACGTTGATCCGGGAACCATTGATACCTGTTTAATTGAAACCTACCTTAATACCTCAAATATACCTGATCCGGAATTGCTCATACGAACAAGCGGAGAAAGACGCATCAGTAATTTTATGTTGTGGCAGCTTGCCTACACTGAACTCTATTTCTCGCAGGTACTCTGGCCTGACTTCAGGAAGAAGGACTTTTACGAGGCCATCATAGATTTCCAGAGAAGAGACAGGCGTTTTGGACGAATCAAAGAGCAACTGGGGACTGAAACGGTTAAATATCAAGGTTGAACATGAGGAAATTTTTTCTTTTACTTTTGCTGCTTACCGGCACATCATTCCTGTTGGCCCAGGAGGAATCCACGGAAATAAAATACGACTCACTGAAGGTCCTCGATTACGAAAATCCGAGAGAATACATCATTCAGGATGTGACCGTAAGCGGCATCAAATACATTCAGAAAGAAGTGCTCGTTAGTCTATCCGGACTCAAAGCCGGTAATACCATTACCCTGCCGGGGGATGATGTTACCAAAGTTCTTACAAAGTTCTGGGAGCAGGGATTGTTTTCAGACATCAAGATCACAGCTTCAAGGATAGAGGGGAACAAGGTTTGGATAGACATCTACCTGAGGGAACAGCCAAGAATGCTTACCCTTAATATCGATGGCATCAGCAAAACAGAATCACAGGACCTGCTTGAAAAGATCAACCTTAGGAACGGTCAGCAAATTACAGCGGATATCCTGGACAATACAAAGCGAATCATTACGGATCATTTCATTGACAAAGGCTTTTTGAATTCAGAAGTGATCATTCACCAGGAGATGGACAGTGTCAGGGTGAACATGGTCAACCTGAACATTGAGATAAATAAGAATGACCGCATAAGGATCGATGAAATATATTTTGAAGGCAACGAAGTGTTCAGTGATCAGCGCTTGAGGAGGGTGATGAAAAACACAAAAAAAGTCAACCTGAATATTTTTAAGGCTTCAAAAATTATCTCTGAAAAGATAAAGGAAGACAAGGAGAGCCTTGTAAAATTCTATAATGAAAATGGTTACAGGGATGCCAAGGTTTTAAGCGACAGCATGGCATTTTCCGAGGAGAAGGAAAAACGCGTAGATCTTTTTATTGAACTTGAAGAGGGAAACAAATATTACGTGGGAGATATTGAATGGATAGGGAATACCAAGTATCCCGCGGAGATCCTTTCAACTGTCCTGGGTATTGAGAAAGGAGATGTATTTGACCAGAGCATATTCGATGAAAGGTTGTTTTACGATGAAGATGCTGTAAACAGCATTTACCTGAATAACGGATATCTTTTCTTTGAAATGACACCGGTGGAGGTGAGTGTGGAAAATGACACCATCGATTTTGAGATACGGATCAGGGAAGGTGAGCAGGCAACGGTGAACAGGGTGATCATTACCGGGAACACAAAAACCAATGAGCATGTCGCAAGGCGTGAAATATGGACCAAACCGGGTGACCTTTTCAGCAAGCAGGACATCATCCGTTCTGTAAGGGAGCTTGCATCACTTGGCCATTTTGACCCGGAGCAGATAGAACCCAATCCCATACCCAACGCTGAGGATGGCTCCGTTGACATTGAATACAGGGTCGTGGAACGTGCCAACGACCAGCTTGAGGTTTCAGGCGGTTACGGTGCAGGCATGCTGATCTTTACGGCAGGGATCAGGTTTTCAAACTTTTCAATGCGAAGATTGTTCGATAAAGGAGCCTGGAGACCAGTGCCGTCGGGAGATGGTCAGACACTTTCTCTCCGTGCCCAGACGAACGGCCAGTTTTATCAGTCCTATAATTTCTCATTTGTTGAACCCTGGCTGGGAGGTAAAAAACGAAACTCCTTCTCGGTGTCTCTCTTCCACTCCAAAATGAACAAGAATTATTACAGCTACTGGAACGTTGATTCAGAAATACCCGATGAGTACATGAAAATAACAGGCGCCTCAGTGGGACTGGGGCGAAGGCTGAACTGGCCTGATGACTTTTTTACATTGCAGCATTCACTGAGTTACCAGCGCTATAAACTGAAGGATTTCCAGGACTTTCTTGCGGAAAACGGAACATTCAACAACCTGAGCCTTACAAATACACTTGGACGAAACTCCACCGACCAGCCCATTTATCCAAGAAGGGGATCGAATCTGAGTTTGAGCCTCCAGCTGACCCCGCCATATTCGCTGCTGAACAATACCATTGATTATGTGAATGCTGAAGATGAAGTAAAGTACAAATGGGTTGAATACCACAGGTGGATGTTCAAGGCCGACTGGTACAAAACGATTGTACAGAACCTGGTATTCTATACGCGGATGCATTTTGGATACCTCGGTATGTACAACCCGGATTACGGTCCTTCTCCGTTCGAAAGCTTTGATGTGGGAGGTGACGGGCTGACAGGTTATAACCTTTACGGGCGCGAAACCATTGCCATGCGGGGATATGAAAATGGTTACCTTACACCGAGATTGGATTATGATACCGATGAGCTGATCAACGGCATCAATGGAAGGAAATCCGGTAACGTGTATACCAAATTTACAATGGAGATAAGGTATCCAATTTCCTTAAATCCATCGGCGACCATCTTTGCGTTGGTCTTTGCAGAAGGAGGAAACGCCTGGTACAGTATAGATGATTTTAATCCGTTTCAGGCAAAGCGCTCTGCCGGAGTAGGACTTCGGGCATTCCTGCCAATGTTCGGATTGCTTGGGGTTGATTGGGCATATGGGTTCGATGAAGCATGGGAAGGCGCAGGGATCAGTGGTTCCCAGTTCCATTTTACAATCGGGCAGCAGTTTTAACAGTTCCGGGTTTGATTCATTAATTTTTGGTTATTTAGAAGATCTCTTTTTTGGTATAATGTTTGATATTTTATGTTGTAATAAATGAATGGTGATTAAAATTATACAATTATGAAAAGGATATTGATACTGGCTTTGACAGCCATTTTCTTTACCGGGACCTCTAATGCACAAAAGTTTGCATTCGTCGATACAGAATATATTCTAAGAAATATTCCATCCTATGAGGCTGCCCAGGATGAAATAAACAGTATATCTGAGGCATGGGAGGCAGAAATACAGGAGGAATACGCCTCCATTGAAGAAATGTACAAAACGTATAAAGCCGAACGTGTTTTGCTTTCAGAGGAGATGCGGCAAAAAAGGGAGGAGGAAATACTGAACAAGGAGCAAGCTGTTAAAGCACTCCAGCAAAAGTATTTCGGACCCGAAGGAGAGCTCTTTAAAAAGCGGGAAGAACTGGTGAAGCCCATCCAGGATGCCATCTATAATACAGTGAAGGAACTTTCTGCAGAGGGAGGGTATGCCATTATTTTTGACACGGCAAGCGGAGCTTCAATCCTCTACTCTAATCCAAGATATGATAAGAGTGATGAAATATTGCAAAAGATGGGCTATAAGTAATAATTAAAGTTTATTTTTGTACACATTTTTATCAGCATAAAAAGAATGCTGTCTCATAAATGTTTGAATTTAAATTGAATATACACTGGTGAGTACCATCTGATAATAGTAGTATTTCCCGGGGTCTGCCGGGATTCGTAGTTGTAATTTGATTAATTATAAATGATTATAAATTTAAAACGGATGAAATTAGTTAGAAGCTTATTCTTTGCAGTTGTTATTGCAATGATACCTGTGAGTGCCATGGCGCAGTCACCGAAATTCGGACATGTGAATGCAACATTCGTCCTTTCAAAGATGCCTGAATACAATGATGCAATGAGACAATTGTCTAAACTTGACAGCACGTACAATCTGGAACTTGAGAAACTGGCTGTGGAGATCAACAAAAAAGTTGATGAATACAATAAGGACACCGTATCTCCCCAGTTACTCAAAGATGTCAAGGCACAGGAGATCCAGGAGTTACAGGTACGGGCCCAGCAGTTTCAGCAAAGAATTGAGCAGGATATTACCACACAGCAGCAACAGTTGATCAGGCCCATCAGCAACAAAGTAATCAAGGCCATTAATGAGATCGCGGCCGAGAAAAAGCTCATCTATGTATTTGACGTGTCTTCAGGCAATCCTGTATACGTCTCAGATGAGAGCCTGGACCTGGTTCCGTTGTTGATGGAAAAATTCGGAATACAATACAACCCCTCTGAATTGATGCGCAGGTAGCTGGTTTCTTCGGAAATACATCCTGTTCGAATGTTTTAAGGCCTTGTTTACAGGCCTTTTTTATAGTGTTACAAGAACAGCTAGCATGGTCGGTCGCAGGTTCAGGATTTTTAACTTCACAACTATTTTCTTACTTCAGGTTATCAGCAAATGGATAAAGACAGCCCCATAGGATTATTTGATTCTGGTGTTGGCGGACTCACCGTGGCGCATGCCATCAGTGACCTGCTTCCTGATGAGCAACTGATTTACTACGGAGATACTGCACATCTTCCTTATGGAGATAAATCCAGGGAAACCATTGTCGGTTACTCCACAGGAATAACAGATTTTCTGCTGGAGCAGAGATGCAAAGTTATTCTTATTGCCTGCAATTCTGCATCAACCAATGCACTTGACGAAGTTGAAAGTCATGTCGCGAAACGTGCCCACGTGTTGAATGTGGTTGATCCGGTTGTGGAAAGTATCAATAACGGTGAGGGCATAAAGCATGTGGGAATCATTGGAACAAGGGCCACAATAGAATCCCGGACCTACCAGTCGCGAATAACAAGTTTGAATCCCGACCTGCAGGTCAGCTCACTGGCAACCCCCCTGTTTGTTCCAATGATCGAAGAAGGTTTTGTGTTTGATGATATTTCCAATGCTATAATCCGTGCCTACCTGTCAAGGAAAGAAATTTCTGATATTGATACCATGATCCTGGGGTGTACGCATTATCCGATCATCCGTAACCAGATAAGCAGGTACTACAATTTTGAAGTGAATGTACTTGACAGTGCAAGAATTGTAGCCGCCTTCCTGAAAAAATTCATGGAGGAGAACAACTTACTTTCCCCGGGCCGGAAACAGGAAAACAAGTACTTTGTATCAGAACATACCGCGGCATTTGAAACCATTGCCAACATGTTCTTCCACGAGAAGATCTCACTGATCAGGAACTCCATCTGGAAATAGGTATCTCTCAGAAAACTGATATATATATTTATATAGCGATAGTTTAAAATATAGTGCATTAGTAAGTATAATTCAGATATATATATTTATATAGTGAGATAAATATATATATCATGGTTTGCGATTTGTATTCACTTTATTATTAACACATTTCAATCACGAGCGGTCCCTCGGCAGGCTCGGTACTGCGCTCAGAATCGCTCTTATTTATATTGATAATTAATAGTATTTATTGCTTTCCAGCACGTTAAGAACTTAAGAATATACTTTTAAACCATCTAAAATTTTAACAACTTTAATGCTGAACAAAATCAAATGTATCTGAATCACGTATTTGAAAATAAGTAACTTTGTCATTATAAGAATTACAGAACCATTTTTCAGATTTATTGAGGCGCTAATTACCCGCTAATTATCTGTTAATTTATTTAAACTACTATTTTAAAAGAGTGTTATGGGAAAGAATCCTAAAGTAATTCATGTTGAGGATATTGTGGTAAAGTTTGCCGGGGATTCCGGTGACGGTATGCAGCTTACTGGCTCACAATTTTCCGATACTTCAGCATTTATTGGAAACGACCTTTCAACATTCCCTGATTATCCGGCTGAGATACGTGCACCGCAGGGTACCATAGCAGGTGTTTCAGGTTTCCAGGTACATATCGGAGAAAAGGAGATTACCACACCCGGTGACCAGGCAGATGTATTGGTTGCAATGAATCCTGCTGCACTGAAGGCCAATATGAAATGGATCAAGAACGGTGCCACCATTATTATTGATATAGATCATTTTGATAACAAGCATTACAAGAAGGCGGGTTACGTTGAGGATCCACTGCACGATGGTTCAATGGAAGGATACAATGTTGTAAAAGCACCAATCACAATGCTCACGCGTGATACGGCCAAGCCGTTCGGACTGGATCAGAAGACTGCAGACCGTACACGGAACCAGTTTGTGGCAGGTTTGCTTTACTGGTTGTTCAACCGCGACATCAAACTGGGAGAGGATTTTTTGTCTAATAAGTTCAAATCAAAGCCCGATCTGGTAAAGGCAAATATTGCTGTATTACATGCCGGCTATAATTATGCAGAGACCATTGAGGCGCTGTCGACCACTTTTATGGTGGATCCGGTAAAGAACAAGAAGGGATTGTTCAGGAACATTACAGGCAATCAGGCAACTGCATGGGGGTTGCTGGCAGCGGCAGAAAGAGCAGATAAGAGTCTGTTTCTCGGATCCTATCCCATTACACCTGCAACCGAGATCCTGCAGGAAATTTCTTCACGCAAACACCTTGGAGCCGTTGCCTTCCAGGCAGAAGATGAGATTGCAGGAATTTCATCCGCGATCGGAGCATCCTTTGCGGGACGCCTCTCAGCCACCACAACTTCGGGGCCGGGACTTGCATTGAAGGGTGAAGCAATCGGGCTGGCAGTTATTACTGAACTTCCGCTTGTTATCGTTGATGTTCAGCGGGGAGGCCCCTCAACAGGACTTCCCACAAAAACTGAGCAATCGGACCTGATGCAGGCTTTGTACGGCAGAAGCGGAGAGTCTCCCGTGGTTGTGTTGGCTGCCTCCACACCTGCGAACTGCTTCGATTATGCTTTCGAGGCCTCAAAGATCGCGCTTGAACATATGACGCCGGTCATATTGCTGACAGACGGCTATCTTGCCAATGGTTCCGAACTTTGGAACATTCCCTCGACTGATAATCTGCCGAAGATCAAGCCACCACTCGTCGAGGACAATGACGACACTTATCAACCCTACAAGAGAGATCCCGAAAAACTGAACAGGTTCTGGGCCATCCCGGGGCAGGAAGGACTGCGTCACCGTGTGGGAGGACTTGAAAAGGAAGATGTGACCGGCAATGTATCCCATGACGCCTTAAATCACCAGGTAATGGTCAATCTCAGGCAGCAAAAGGTGGATAAGGTTGTAGATTTTATCCCCGAATTGCAGGTGATAGGAGACAGCGAAGGAGAATTGCTTGTGATTGGTTGGGGAGGAACCTACGGTGGTCTTGTGAGTGCAGTGAATGACATGCGCAAGGAGGGGTACGGTATTAGCCTGGCTCATTTTAATTACATCAACCCGTTGCCTAAAAATACCGCAGAGGTACTTTCGGGTTTTAAAAAGAAGATCGTATGTGAAATAAATATGGGCCAGTTTGCATTTTACCTCAGATCGAAATTTCAGAAGCATGAATTCCAGCAGTTCAATAAAGTGCAGGGATTGCCATTCTTTATATCAGAGCTGAAGGAAAAATTCAGGGAAATACTTGATGCAAAGTGATAACCAGTTGTTATAAATTTGAGCGATATGTCAGAAAAAATAATTGAGACCGGTACATTGTCAAGAAAAGATTTTAAACTGGATACACCAGTCAAATGGTGTGCCGGCTGTGGCGCTCACGCGGTGCTTGCGTCAATACAGGGTACAATACCTGAAACCGGGGTCAGGAAAGAGGATGTTGTTTTTGTTTCCGGCATCGGCTGTTCATCCAGGTTTCCTTATTATATTGATACATATGGATTTCACAGTTTGCACGGAAGGGCCACCGCCATCGCCTCCGGTATTAAGACGGCAAATCCCAATCTCAGTGTATGGGTGATTACCGGTGATGGAGACAGCATGGCCATTGGAGGAAACCACTTCATACATATTATCAGACGAAATATCAATGTTAACATTATCCTGTTTAACAACAAGATCTATGGTCTGACCAAGGGGCAGTACTCACCCACCACTCCCAAGGGCAGTATTACCAAGACCTCCCCCGAGGGGACCATAGAGAATTCGTTTCAGCCCGGGGAACTTGCCATGGGAGCTCAGGGTACTTTTTTTGCACGCGTTGTTGACACCGATCCGAAAATGATGAAGGATGTATTGTTGAAGGCTGCACAGCACAAGGGTACATCGGTTGTGGAAGTGCTCCTGAATTGTGTCATTTTTGCCAATGAAGTGCACAAGGAGATCACAGGCAAGGAGGTGCGGGATGATCACCAGGTTTACCTGAAACACGGGGAACCGATGATATTCGGTAAAAACAGGGACAAGGGGATCAGGTACAATTGCAATAAGATGGAGGTTGTTACCATTGGAGAAGATGGCATTACAGAAGACGACATACTCGTTCATGATGCCACCAACCCGGATGATTCAACCCATTATAACCTTGTCAGAATGGGGTTGCCGGAATTTCCGGTCGCAATGGGTGTTGTCAGGGCTGCAGAATCAACCGTCTTTGAATCATTGATGCACGACCAGGTGACCAATGCACAGAAGCACTCAAAGATCAAGACCGTGAATGACCTGATCAATAGCGGAAATGTGTTCAGGATCGATCAAAAATCTTAAGATCTGATCTTTAATTTGCATTGTTGTGTGCATTGCGCACAGTTCACTTAAAGCTCACCGGTCTGTATGAATTTATAAATATTGATATGGAGCAGACCCCCAGATCAGAAGAAGACATTCAAAGATTGATCGCCGAACGAAAGGAGCGGCTGAAGGAGCTGACATGTATCAATCACACCAACCAGATTATCAAAGAGAACCGCCCGGTTGAAGATACCCTTAAACAAATTGCAGGGATCATACCGGTTGCCTGGCAATACCCGGAAATGACAGTTGCCAGGATAAGGCTTGAGGACAAATATTTTACAAGTCCGGGATTCAGGGAAAGCAATTGGGTTCAGTCATCACGATTCAATACAATTGATAACCGGAACGGTGAAATTGAAGTTTTCTACCTGAAGCAGTTCAAGGATGAAGATGAAGGTCCGTTCCTCAGGGAAGAACGGCAGCTGATCGATAACCTTTCATCGATACTTGAGAATTACCTGAACAGCATCCATGCAAGGAAACTCCTGTATAAAAGTGAAGAGGAGGACTATATCAGGAAGGAGAAAGAGATCAGCCAGATGAAAAAGCCCGGCGAGATCAATTCCCGGATGCTGCTGCAGAAATTCCTGAACAAGCAAAATGCCAACCGGGATATATTCCATGACCTGATGCCTTATAAAGTCAAGGAGATTTTGCTGGTGGCCACACTGTATGATGCCTTCAGTATAGAGAAGGAAGGAAGGTTCTCTGAACACATACTGGGGGAATATCACCAGTTGAATCTTACTTCAATGCCAAGGGTCACAGGGGTTTCCAATTATGATGAGGCCATGGAGCAGCTCAATACACATCATTTTGACCTGGTAATACTTATGATCGGGACGGACCGTGTTACACCAATGATCATAGCCGGTAAGGTAAAGGATGAATATCCCTATATCCCGATTTATGTCCTGCTTAATAACGACAAGGAAATATCCAGGTTCAAAGAGGCCAATCCTGCACAGAGCAAAATAGATAAATTGTTTGTCTGGAACGGCGACTCCAGTATATTCTTTGCCATGGTAAAACACCTTGAGGACAGGGTCAACGTGGAGAATGACACCCAGATCGGAATGGTTAAAGTAATTCTTCTTACAGAGGATTCAGAGAAGTATTATTCCCGGTACCTTCCTTTGCTTTACAACATTGTGATGGAACAGACAAAACGGATCATTGATGATGTAAGTACAGATGACCTGTTCAAGGTGCTGCGTCTTCGGGCACGTCCGAAAATCCTGCTTGCATCAACCTATGAAGAGGCGCTGGAGTTGATCGTCAAACATATGGATAACCTGCTTTGCCTGATCTCTGATGTCAAGTTCATAAAAGACGGGCATATGGATGAAAACGCGGGTTTCAGTCTCGTTCAGCATGCAAAAAATGTGGTCAATGGATTGCCCACTGTCATACAGTCATCGGATATTGCAAATTCCAGGAAGGCATATGAATTAAAAAGTACATTTATCAACAAGAATTCAGATACCCTCCTCCAGGACATCCGGAATTTTATTTCACATCACCTTGGTTTCGGTAATTTTGTTTACAAGGATGCCAGCGGTAAAAAGATCGCCGAGGCAAAATCACTCCGGGAATTTGAGCAGCAGATCGAGACCATTCCTGTAGAGTCACTGGTGTATCACGGAAAGAGAAACCATTTCTCGCTGTGGCTGATGGCAAGGGGAGAACTGAAAATTGCCAAGATGATCCATCCTGTAAGGGTGACAGATTTTAAAACTCCGGATGAATTCAGGGATTACCTGAAGCATGTTATAAAAAAATACAGGAACGAGTCGAACATCGGTAAGATCATTAATTTCGAAGAGTCGGCCATTCTTGACGAGACCAATATAGTGAGCCTGGGCACAGGTCCATTGGGAGGGAAAGGCCGGGGATGTGCATTCATCAACAGCCTGATCTATAACCTGAACTTTCCTGAGATCATTCCTGAAATAAACATTCGCACACCGAAAACCTGCATTATTGGTACGGATGAATTTGATATTTTCATTGAAAGAAACTCCTTACAGGATGTAATCCGGCAGGAGTTGCCATACGATGAGTTGCGTAAAATATTTATTGAGTCAGACCTGTCTTATAACCTTGAGAAGAAACTGAAAGGCCTGCTGAAGCAGCTTAACAGGCCCCTGGCGATCAGGTCATCAAGTTTGCTTGAGGATTCCACCATGCAGCCATTCAGCGGCATCTTCGACACCTACCTGATCCCGAACAATGATCCTTCCTTCAACAAACGATTAAAGCAACTGTCGGATTGTATTAAAATGGTGTATGCTTCCATCTACTCTCCCCATTCAAAAGGGTATTTTGAGGCGATAAATTTTAAACTTGAAGAGGAGAAAATGGGCGTTGTGCTACAAGAAGTTGTCGGAACAGTGCACCGGGACTATTTTTATCCGCATGTCAGCGGAACAGCACAATCCCATAATTATTACCCCATAGCACACATGGAGCCAGAAGATGGTTATGCGCTTGCGGCACTGGGACTTGGCCATTATGTGGTAAACGGGGAGAGGTCCTATCGTTTTTCCCCGGTATATCCGTCCCTGGAAGTAAATTCCCCGATGAAACTGTACAAGGATTCCCAGGTGAATTTCATCGCACTGGATATGAAAAGTACGGATGTTGACTTTGTGAAGAACGGAAGCGAAGCCAACCTCATCAAGCTGGATATTTCCACAGCTGAACAGGATGGAGTACTGAAGCACCTGGCGTCGGTATACGATGTTGATAATGATCGCATCGAACCGGGAATATCTTCAGCAGGCCCCAGGATCCTGAACTTCGCCAACATTCTCAAATATGAGTATGTCCCCCTTACCAAAACGCTCAAACTGATCCTGGATGTCGGGAAGGAAGCTTTGGGATCACCGATTGAAATTGAATATGCACTTGACCTTGACAAGGCGCCCAACCAGAAACCTTCATTCCACCTTTTACAGATCAAACCTATGCTTGGAACAGGGAACGAGTTCAGTTTCGAACTTGACGAATTGGAGAAGGATAAGATCCTGATGCTGGCAGAACAAAGCATGGGCAATGGTAAAATTGACAACATTCATGATGTCATTTATGTCAAGCCTACAGCTTTTGATAAAATAAAGACCAGGGACATTGCATCGGAACTTGAGGCGATCAATAAAAGGATGATGAAAAGGGGCAGGAGTTATATTCTGCTGGGCCCCGGCAGGTGGGGTACTGCAGACCCCTTTATCGGGATCCCGGTCAAGTGGTCACAGATTTCCAATGCCCGTGTCATTGTGGAGACCAGCCTGGAGGATTTTCCCCTGGATGCATCCCTCGGATCACATTTCTTTCATAATGTTACATCGATGAATGTTGGGTATTTCAGTATACAACACGATTCCCCCGGTTCGGTAATATCCTGGAAGATGCTTGAAAAGCAAAAGGTCGAGGAGGAAACGTCATTTATCAGGCATGTTAAATTCAAGAAATCCCTTTGCGTCATGATGGATGGCAAAAAAGGAATTTCTGTAATATTGAACGACGGGCATTGCAATAGGAATGATTTAAATCATTAACAATGGATAATAATCAGCGTGAATTGGGTTATCCGACCATAGATTTCAGTCATACTGCTTTCAACATGCTGATGCAGAAGAGAATCAGGAAAGTGTTGATCATCAGCAGTAACTATGATTTCTTTACGTTGGAGGAGGATGGCAGGATTGATGAACAGATATTTAATGAATACGTTTCGCTCAACCTGAGGTATCCGCCATCATTCATCCAGGCAAATACATCCAAAGAGGCATTTGAGATCATGGAAAACCAGGATATTAACCTGGTGATCGAGATGTTGAATATTGCTGATATCGATCCTTTTAACCTGGCCAAACGGATCAAGGAAAGCTATAATGACATACCCATTGTCGTTCTGACGCATTTCAACAGGGAAGTGAGTCTCAGACTTGAAAAAGAGGACCTCTCAGCCATAGATTATGTATTCTGCTGGTTGGGCAACACAGACCTGCTTCTGGCGATCATAAAACTGATCGAGGACAAGATGAATGCTGACAACGACATTGAGGTCATCGGTGTTCAGACCATCATGCTTGTTGAGGATTCAATCAGGTATACTTCAAGCTACCTGCCTGAGTTGTATCGCATTGTGCTTCAGCAATCAAGGGAGTTTATGAAAGAGGCCCTGAACGAACACCAGAAGATGCTGAGGATGAGGGGGCGGCCGAAAATATTACTGGCCAAGACCTATGATGAAGCCATGCAGATATACCAGAAATACAGCAACAACATGCTGGGCATCATTTCTGACGTAAGTTTTAAAAGGAACAACAAAAGGGATACAAAACATAAGCTGGGATTAAGATTGTTAAAGGAGATACGGAAGAATAATCCCCACATGCCTGTCCTTCTTCAATCTTCTGATATTTCAAACGACAAGCTGGCCAGGAAATATGAGGCGGGTTTTGTTCATAAATATTCAAAAACTCTTTCAATTGATATCAGGAATTACATCATTTCACATTTTGGTTTCGGAGAATTTGTATTTGTGGATTCAGATACCGGGATGCCCATAGGAAGGGCGTCTGATCTGCAGGCATTCCAGCAAAAGATACTGGAGATCCCTGACCGGGTCCTGGCATACCATGCAGAGAAGAATGATTTTTCCAAATGGCTGAATGCCAGGGCTATATTTCCAGTCGCCCAGCTTTTTAAATACATCAGGAAAGAGGATTTTGAAAATATTGACGATGTTCGTTCCTATATCCATGAAGCCATTTCAAGTTTCAGAATCAGTAAGGGAAGGGGAATTATAGCAGAGTTCGATCGAAGGACCTATGATGAATACAGGACATTTTCCCGGATCGGACAGGGTTCAATAGGAGGCAAAGCACGGGGACTGGCATTTATTGATTCCGTGATACAGAAATACAAGCTTTTTGATAAATATGAGAATGTAGCCTTTACAGTTCCCCGCACCGTGGTATTGAGTACCGATGTATTCGACAAATTCATGGAGATGAACGACCTGTATAAGATCGCCATCTCCGACCGGTCGGACGATGAGATCCTTCATCATTTTGTGAATGCAAGGTTTACAGGCGAGCTCCATCAGGACCTTTATACTTTGCTTTCATATGTGCAGGCACCACTTGCCATTCGTTCTTCAAGTAAATTAGAAGATTCTCATTACCAGCCTTTTGCGGGTATTTATTCGACCTACATGATCCCGATCAATAAAGCGGATATGGCCCATACAATGGAGATCCTTACAATGGCAATAAAGTCGGTTTACGCTTCAGTCTATTTCAGGAGCAGCAAGGCATATATTGCAGCAACATCCAATGTGATCGACGAAGAAAAGATGGGGATCGTGCTGCAGGAGGTTTGTGGTTCGGTTTACAAGAATCTTTATTATCCTACCATCTCAGGAGTTGCAAGGTCCATTAATTTCTACCCGATTGCACCTGAAAAACCTGAGGATGGCATAGCTAAGATCGCGTACGGACTTGGAAAGTACATCGTGGATGGCGGATTGTCCCTTCGCTTTTCTCCAAAACATCCGAACAATATACTGCAATTGTCCTCTCCCGACCAGGCACTGCGGGAAACGCAACGCTATTTTTATGGACTGGATATGGATGACAAAAGTTTTGTGGCCTCTACAAATGATGGAGTCAACTTGTTGAGGATAGAAGTTAAGAACATTGATTTTGATCCTTCACTGAGGCACCTTGTATCTGTTTACGACTACGACAATGATATACTCAGGGATGGTATGCAGGGGAAAGGCAAGCGTTTACTTACGTTTGCCGGTGTTCTCCAGCATGAGAGTTTCCCCATGGCGAGGATACTGAAGGACCTGCTGGATATCGGGCAAAAAGAGATGAACCTTCCCATAGAGATCGAGTTTGCGGTGAATATGAGTGAGGATAAAGCAAAAAGGCATGTATTCAATTTGCTTCAAATACGCCCAATCGTTGAATCGGACCAGGCAAGTGATATTGTTGTCGGAGAGATCAATGATAAAAAAACCATTGTCAGTTCCGACGCTGCTCTTGGGAACGGTATTTTCCCTGATATCAGGGATATAGTCTACATCAATCCCGAAAAATGGAAGGCATCGGAAAGCAAGCTCCTTGCCTCTGAGATCGAGGTCCTGAATGCAAAATTCAGAGACCAGAAGCAGAATTATGTTCTGATTGGCCCGGGTCGGTGGGGATCATCCGATCAATGGCTCGGAATTCCTGTTAAATGGGCACAAATATCCGAATCACGTGTCATTATTGAATCGGGACTGGAAAATTACCGCATTGATCCAAGCCAGGGAACGCATTTTTTCCAGAACCTGACCTCTTTCAGGGTAGGTTATATGACGATCAATCCTTATATGAATGACGGCTATTATAATGTCGATATGCTCACTGAGATGCCAGCCGTTTTTGAGAATGGAATGATCCGTCATGTGCGCTTCAAAGATCCCCTGGTCATAAAGATCGACGGGAGAAGCAACAAAGGGATCATAGCATTGAAATGACCTTGTAACCTGGATACAAAAACGAATCTTCTGAGCCAGATTGCCGGAAATCATGAATAAAATGACAACGCCAGAATTATCCGTCAGCAGATTGTTTTAAACAATTCCCCCCGTTCGGTGTTATTATTTCAAACCATCAAAACTTTAAAAAGCAATGAAAAAGACAGATTTTTTTAAAACTTCTATGATCCTTGGAGCAGGTGCACTGTTTTTGGTTCTGCTACAATCATCATGTGTAAATACAAAGGGCAAGGACGCAGCCCTCATCTCCACTATTATCACAACAGATTCTGAAGGATTTGTCCAGAAAGAATTGCCCTATGATTTTAATGCACTTGAGCCATACATCGATGCCAAGACAATGGAACTTCACTATGGAAAGCACCATGCGGGGTACACGAGGAAATTCAATGCCGCGCTTGCAGAAGAGGGCATTGAAACAGATGATATATATGAAATTTTTTCCAATATTTCCCAGTATGGGCCAGGGGTGAGGAATAACGGAGGTGGCTATTTCAACCACTCACTATTCTGGAATTTCATGAGTCCGGACGGGGGAGGCCAACCTGAGGGTGAATTGTTAGAGGCCATTGAGGATTCATTTGGATCATTCGATGCCTTCAAAGAGTTGTTTTCAAATGCAGCTGCAACCCAGTTCGGGTCCGGATGGGCATGGCTCATCGTTGATGAAGAGGGGGCACTGCAAGTTGTTGCTACATCGAACCAGGACAACCCGCTCATGGACATTGCCACTGTTAAAGGTTCCCCAATTCTCAACATTGATGTCTGGGAACATGCCTATTACCTAAAATACCAGAACAAGCGTACTGAATACATCAGCAATTTCTGGAATCTTGTGAACTGGGATACAGTGAGCAGGATGTACAAAGATTTTGTGTAGATCTTTTACGGAGAAATTTGGTGTATCTGGAGCAAAAGGGGCTTCCCTGAGAAGCTAAAATTTCTTTTGACTTTCATATTTGGATGTTTTTATATCAAGGCCTGGATCCAAACTGAAGAACAGTTGGATCCTGGCTTTATTTTTTATATGCCGGTAAAACAAGGATCTGAATAAATGTAATCCTTTCTGTTTGCCTCGGTCCTTTTGCCCGGCTAATTTGGATGAATCGTACATTCCATGTTTTTTATCATATCAAAAATCCTTGTTAATCTTGCGCTAAAGAATCAACTTTACGTCATCAAAAGGCTCGGCATGCTTGCAGTCGACCCCGGAGTTAGTTTTTAATTTTCAACAAAAATTTCTAACGTATGAATGTTGATCTGATTATGAATGAACTGGTGAAAAAAAATCCGGGTGAAATTGAGTTTCACCAGGCAGTTCATGAAGTCCTGGAATCCATTGAAGAGATTTACAATGAAAACCCTCAGTTCGAATCATCGAAGATCATTGAGCGACTGATAGAGCCGGACCGGGTACTGACATTTAAAGTACCGTGGGCAGATGACCAGGGAAGGATCCATGTGAACAGGGGATTCCGAATACAATTCAACAATGCCATCGGACCATATAAAGGTGGTTTGAGGTTTCACCCGAGTGTTAATCTCAGCATCCTGAAATTCCTTGGATTTGAGCAGATCTTTAAGAACAGCCTGACTTCCCTGCCAATGGGCGGAGCGAAGGGTGGATCGGATTTTGATCCCAAGGGGAAATCCAATGCCGAAATCATGCGATTCTGCCAGTCGTTCATGCTGGAATTGTGGAACATCATCGGCCCAAATACAGATGTGCCTGCAGGTGATATTGGAGTAGGGGGAAGGGAAATAGGATATTTGTACGGTGCCTACAGAAAGCTTGCCCGCGAAAATACGGGTGTGCTTACCGGGAAGGGACTGAACTGGGGAGGATCATTGATCAGGCCTGAGGCAACCGGATTCGGATGTGTATATTTTGCCAAGGAAATGCTTGCCACCAAGGGAGAGGACCTCAAAGGTAAAAAAGTGGCCATTTCAGGCTTTGGTAATGTAGCCTGGGGAGCAGCATTAAAAGTTACGGAGCTGGGGGGGAAAGTAGTCACACTCTCAGGACCTGACGGATATGTATATGATTCTGAAGGAATTTCAGGGGAAAAGATTGATTATATGCTTGAATTAAGGGCCACCAATGAAGATATAGTAGCTCCCTATGCACTTGAATTTGAAAGCGGGGAATTTTTCCAGGGCAAGCGCCCTTGGGAAGTTGATGTCGACATTGCCCTTCCGTGCGCCACTCAGAATGAACTGGAAAAAGAGGATGCTGAAGCACTGGTCAAAAATGGATGCATGTGCGTTTGTGAGGGTGCAAATATGCCATGCACACCTGAAGCCATAGAAGTATTTCAGGGAAGCGGGTTGCTGTATGCACCAGGAAAAGCTGCAAATGCCGGCGGAGTAGCAACTTCAGGACTGGAGATGGCTCAAAACTCAATGAAGATCAATTGGAGCCGGGCAGAGGTGGACGACAGGCTGCATCATATTATGACCAATATTCATCAAAATTGCGTTGAACATGGCACCGATGAAGATGGATACATTGATTATGTAAAAGGTGCAAATATTGCAGGTTTCCTGAAAGTTGCCAATTCAATGGTTGACCAGGGATTGTTTTAAACATGGCGGGAGGATTTCAAGTACTCCCTGAATGCCCGGTATTTTCTGGAGATTGGAATACTCTCTTTCTTACCCGTGATAAAATCTTTCAACCTGTCGGGAACTTCCGGGGTTCCATCTGTAAGACCATTCACTGTTTCCGGGAATTTTGAGGGATGCGCCGTTTCAAGAAAAACAACAGTGCTTTGCGGGTTGCTTTCAAGGAATTGACGTGCTGCCTCATAACCTGTTGCGCCATGGGGATCAAGGATATAGCCGTGAGTTCTGTAAGCGGTTGAGATGATCTCACGAATCTCCCGGTCACTGAAACTGTATCCCTTAATATGTCTGGACACCCTCTCATGCTTTTGATCAAAAATATTTAGGATCCTTTCAAAATTACTGGGAGCGCCAACATCCATTGCATTCGCAATAGTTTTAACAGAACTCCTGGGAGTGTATACGGATGTGGCAAGGTATTCCGGCACCACATCATTCGCATTGGAAGCAGCAAGAAACATGTTAACAGGCAACCCCATTTCCCTGGCCAACAGTCCTGCAGTAAGGTTTCCGTAATTTCCACTGGGCACTGAGACCACCAATTGTTCTGCGTCGGTCTGGCTCCAGGCCCTGAAATAATAAAATGATTGTGGCAGAAGCCTGGCGAGATTAATGGAGTTTGCTGATGTTAACATCATTTTACTGCGAATTTCATCGTCAGCAAAAGCCTGTTTTACAAGGGTTTGGCAATCGTCGAAAGTGCCATCTACTTCAAGTGCAGTGATGTTTTTCCCCAAGGTGGTAAACTGCTTTTCCTGCAGTTCACTTACCTGACCGGACGGATACAGCACATGCACTTTGATCCCTTCCATATCCAGGAACCCGTTTGCGACGGCGCTGCCCGTATCTCCTGATGTAGCTACAAGTACATGGATGGGCTGTTCAATTTGCCGATTGAAATGTTTCAGTATCTGCGCCATGAACCTTGCCCCAACATCTTTAAAGGCAAGGGTTGGTCCGTGAAAGAGTTCCAGGGCGAGTATCCTGTCAGTGATTTTCACAACAGGCGTATCAAAAACCAGGGCACATGTAATGATCTTTTCTATGCTTTCGTTATCCAGGTCATCCATGAACAACTTTCTGGCCAGTATCATTCCGGTTTCAGTAAGGGACTCGCTCTTCTTTATTCTTTCGAGTTCATAGCGTGAAAGAACCGGGAATTTTTCAGGCATGTAGAGGCCTTTGTCGGGAGCCATTCCGTTTTTAACTGCATCTTCGAGTCCTGCCCTGATATTCCTGTTCTTTGTTGAATAGTATTTCATATCACCCTGTAATTCTGCAACCCGCTTCACTAACCCTGGAAACATAGGTCCTTGATGTGATGCTGTTTAACGTAAAATGTTCCATCATGATGTGGGCAACCGAAGCAGCTATTTCACTGCTTCGGCAAAGCGAGAAGATACTCGGACCGGAACCTGATAAACCGGTTCCCAGTGCACCATTTTTCAGCGTATTTTCCTTTAGTTCATTGAAATGTGGTAATTTTTTTGTTCTCAGAGGTTCTGCGAAATGGTCGATGACTGACCGGCCGATGAGACCATGATCCGAGGTTGTAAGCCCGGCAATGAGTCCGGCCAGATTACCAGCCTGTGCGATTGCATCAGTAAGGGGAACATTTTTCGGCAGAATCTTTCTTCCTTCATAGGTCTTGAAATCCAGGTCAGGATGTACAACTGCGCAATACAGGTCGTCAGGATAAGGGATGTGCTTGATATCCACTGGGTTGTAACTCCTGATCAGGATAAAGCCTCCCAGCAGTGCAGGGGCAACATTGTCAGCATGAAATGAGCCGCTTGCAGCAACCTCTCCTTCCATTGCATATGGGAAAAGCGCAGCCGTTTCATGGTTCTCAGGTAACAGTTCATTGATACCAACTACTGCTGCCACAGCACTCGCGGCTGAGGATCCCAGTCCGCTTCCTGGTCTGATCTTCTTTTTGAATATGATGTCAAATCCATCAGTGATTCCTGAATCTTCCAGCAGTGCAGCAGCTGCAATGGCAGCGACGTTTTTCTTTGGATCAAGTGGAAGTCCGGCACCTGATTCATCATACAACCTGAGGGTGCATGTGTCATTCCTCCTGAGTGTAATTTCATCCCCGGGTTCTTCAAGGGCAAATCCCAGGAGATCAAAACCCGGACCTACATTTGAGATCGTGGCCGGACAATATACTGTTACTTCATTTTTCATCCGGGCAATATCATAAGTTGTTCAAATACATCCTCGTTCAGATCAGAGAGTGAATTTAAAATTATATCTGATGCGCCAAAACGTTCGTCTGCATGTTCCGGAACAGCAATGGTCTTCATCCGTGCAGCCTTTGCAGCGATCACCCCGTGGAATGAGTCTTCAAGGGCCACACAATAAACAGGATTGGCATTCATTCTTCTTGCTGTTTCCAGGTAAACGCCGGGGTGGGGTTTGCCGTATTTCTCAAACTCGGCAGAATACGCTACCAGGAAATAATGGTGCATACCGAACCTGTCAAGAAACGCGTTGATCAGTTCCATATTCGATGATGATGCCAGGGCCATGGGCAGGTCCTTATTGCTGAAAAAATCAAGTGCCTGCAGGGCCCCCTCCATTAATTCCGCCTCTTCCCTGAAATATTTTAGCATGATTTCATTGTACATTTCTTCAACTTCCTTAACACCAGGTCCTTTCCAGGGATTTTTGTTGTACCAGTGCCTGATCTGCTCATCGGACCGCAAACCGAATGTATCCACCTGCATCTCCTTTGTGATCCGGATGCCCAGTTCATGGAATACTTTCCGCTCAGTTGCCTGCCAGTAAGGTTCGGTATCTATCAGCAATCCATCCATGTCAAATATTGCAGCGTTGATCATCTGTATTCTTTATTTTTTTTATTGTATAAAGCAAATTTCAAAACATCACCCCCTCACCCAGTCACCTCGTCACTCATTACCTGCCCTGATAACATCAGCAAAAACGCCTGCTGCAGTAACTTCGGCCCCTGCTCCATATCCTTTGATAACAAGGGGAAGCTCGTTGTATCTCGTGGTGGTAAGGAGTATAATGTTATTGCTGGCAGCCAGTTCATAAGCTGGATGTTTGTCGTCCACTTCCTGAAGACTTACAGATCCTTTTCCGTCTTTGAGGGAGGCTACATATCTCCATCGTGTACCACGGGAAACGAGCTTTTTCCTTTTTGATTCCCATTCAGCATCGAGGGATTTCAGTTTCCTGAGAAATTCATCAACATCCCCGTTGAATAGATCCTCAGGCAGGAATGACCTGATTTCAATATCTTTTTCTTCCAGTGCATACCCGGATTCCCTGGAGAGAATAAGTAATTTTCTCTTGACATCCTCTCCGCTAAGGTCCAGCCGGGGATCCGGTTCTGAATACCCGTTTTGCATGGCCATTCTTACAGCTTTGCTCAGGGGCATATCCTCATCAAGGATGTTGAATATGTAATTGAGTGTGCCGGAAACGACTGCCTCAAGTTCAAGTATTTTATCTCCACTGTTAATCAGATCTTCGATTGTACTGATTACCGGAAGCCCGGCGCCAACATTTGTTTCAAAGCTGAATTTAATGTCCTTCAGGATGGCCGTTTTCTTTAATTCACTGTATTTTCTGTATTCTGATGAACAGGCTATTTTGTTTGCAGTGATCACGGAAACATAATTGTTGAACAATTCTATGTAAGTATCAGCGAGAATCTCGCTTGCCGTGCAATCAACTAAAACGGAATTGCGAAGATTGTTTTTTCTTATCTCCTCGACGAACTCAGGGATGCTGGCTTTTTTACCTTTTTCAAGCAATGACAGAGGATCTGAGAGGTCAATTCCCTCGGTATCAATGATCATATTTCTTGAGTTGGTGATTCCAACAACATTTATTTTAAGTCTGTGGGAACTGATCAGTGTTTCTTGCTGTTGCCGGATCTGGTTAAGCAATTTTTTTCCAACATTTCCCGTTCCGGCAAGATACAAATGAATTTCCTTTTTATCGGAAAGAAAGAACCCCTCATTGATGGCATTCAAAGCTTTTTTAAGGCTTTCTCTTCTTATCACAACAGAAATATTCAGTTCGCTTGATCCCTGCGCTGTTGCGATGGCACTGATCCCGTTCCTTCCCAGTGATTGATAAAGAATGGCTGAAATTCCGGGAGTATGTCGCATTTCCTCACCTACAATAGCAATGATCGAGAGTTCCCTGAGGACTTCGATCTCCATTTCCTTTTTCACCATGATCTCATTGGCGAATTCTTCATTGAGTCCTTTAACGGCTTCATTTGTTGCAGATGGATCCACTGCAAAAGAAATGGTCATCTCAGAAGATGCCTGGGTGATGAGGATGACGTTCACATGGTTTCTTGCAAGTGCACTGAAAACCCTTGCAGAGGTTCCTGCTTTTCCCACCATTCCTGCTCCTTTTACAGTTATGAGGTCTGTATCGTTAATGGAAGATATGCCCTTGATCAGGTGATTGGACTTGCAGATTCCCTGGTGAGAGATCAGAGTTCCCGGGGCGCCGGGATTAAATGTATTGCGAATCCTAATGGGTATACTTTCCTGGAAAGCCGGTGTCAATGTTGGTGTATACACCACTTTGGCACCGAAATGAGAAAGCTCCATAGCTTCCTCATAACTCATACATTCTATGGGATGGGCCTTCTTTACAATTTTTGGATCTGCCGACATGAATCCGTCGACATCCGTCCATATTTCAAGGACACTTGCTTTTAATGCAGCTGCGATAATGGCTGCTGTGTAGTCGGAACCGCCTCTTCCCAGTGTGGTGGTGTTTTCCTGGTTGTCGAAAGCAATAAATCCGGGCAGTATGACCGTCCCTTCCAGGTTTTCAAGCTGGTTTTGAATTTGCTTTGCAGAAAAGTTGTAATTTACATTGGCACCTGAATAATTGCTGTCGGTCCTGATTAGTTTCCTTGAATCAAAGTAGATGGCATTTTGAATGAACCTGCTTATGATCAGTGCGGATAACCTTTCTCCGAAACTGAGCAGGTAATCCATGGTCTTTGTACTGAGGTCCTCAACAAGGTACACCCCCTGCAGTATGTCCTCAAGTTCATTGATGATCGCATCCGTCTCTTTCAGCGTATGTTCCAGGTTATGGTTGTCAAGGGTTGCATGGATCGTATCAAAGTGTCTTTTCCTGAATTCAAATAAATGATCGCGATAAGCCGGTGAATGTTTTTTAGCTTCCGCAGCTGTATTTATGATAAGGTCGGTGATGCCGCTGAATGCTGATACAACGACAACACAGGGCATTTGCCGGGATTCGATAATGTTCCTTACGACCTTCAGGTTTTCAGGAGTTCCTATCGATGTACCCCCGAACTTAAGTACTTTTAACTGTTGTGGCTTCATATTCTAAATTTCTTCCCTTTGTTTTCATATTAGCCCCGGGAGTTCCTGCCTGTTGGGTCCAGTGGGCACGGAACCGGGATCGGTAACGATTTATTATTCAATTTTTCAGCAGATCTTCTTTTTCAGGCACTTTCAGTTGTAACCGACCGGTCCGTTTTCCTGATCAATCCCTGCAATACATTTCCTGGGCCCACCTCCGTGAACAAAGTTGCGCCATGATGAATCATATTGATGATCGTCTGTGTCCACCTCACGGGTGCAGCAAGTTGTTCTATAAGGTTTTCCCTGATTTCTCCGGGATCAGAGGATGGAGCCGCATTTACATTTTGATATACCGGGCAGACCGGGGTGCTGAAGTACGTGGTATTGATCGCGGTCCTGAGTTCTTCCCTGGCAGGTTCCATGAGCGGGGAATGAAATGCTCCGCCCACGGGTAATTTAACAGCTCTTTTTGCTCCCTTTTCCGTAAGCACCTGTATGGCTTTATCGACGCCTTCCATTGAACCGGAAATTACGATTTGACCGGGACAGTTGTAATTTGCAGGTACAACGATACCGTCGATCTCACTGCAGGCCTTTTCAACAGTTTCATTTTCCATTCCCAGTATTGCTGCCATCGTTGAGGGTCTGATCTCACAGGCTTTTTGCATTGCCATTGCCCGCTTATAGACAAGCTGCAAACCGTCCTTGAATGAGAGTGCGCCGGAGGCCACCAGGGCGGAAAATTCCCCAAGCGAATGCCCTGCGACCATATCAGGAGTGAAATTCTCTATGGTAGAGGCCAGTATGGTGGAATGAAGGAAAATTGCAGGCTGCGTGACCTTTGTCTGTTTAAGGTCGTCATCGGTCCCACCGAACATGATCTCTGTAATCCTGAATCCAAGTATTTCATTGGCCTCTTCAAATAATTCCCTGGCAGATGGAACCGATTCATAAAGCTCTTTTCCCATTCCACTGAACTGGGCTCCCTGGCCGGGGAAAATATATGCATGCATAAGAAGAAATTTTAAATTTTAGCAAAAATAAGCAGTATTCTAAATATTGCCTGATTTTTGTTTGGTTTTTACAAAAATAATAAGGAAAACGGTGATATGAATTTCAAATTGATATCAGTGAAGTTGTTTTCCGATCAGATGGATAAATTCTTCTCTTGTTGTAAGGTTTTTCAGGAATTCACCCGTGAAAGCAGATGTTGTAGTGACAGAGTGTTGTTTCTGGACCCCGCGCATGACCATACAAAGGTGTTGCGCCTCAATAACCACAGCTACCCCCAGGGGATCGAGTGTTTCCTGGATGCAATCACGGATCTGAACGGTCAGTCGCTCCTGCACCTGAAGTCTTCTTGCATAGGCCTCTGCTACCCTGGCGATCTTGCTTAACCCGGTAATATAGGCATTTGGAATATATGCGATATGCGCTTTGCCGACAAATGGGATCATATGGTGTTCGCACATGGAATAGAGTTCAATGTCTTTTACAATGACCATCTGCCTGTATTCTTCTTTGAATTTGGCACTTTCCAGGATCTTTCTCGCATCGAGCCCATAGCCCTGTGTTAAAAACTGTATGGCTTTTGCAACCCTTAAAGGTGTGCTTTTTAATCCATCCCTGGAGGGATCTTCACCTATAAGTTTCAATATTTCACGGTAATGTTCGCTTAATTCCTGGGTTGCCTTGTTATCAAATTCATCAATACGTGTATAGCCATCATTCTCATTCTGACCGCTACCGTAGTTTATAATTTTCATACCAGATTCTTTATTTTCCAAAATATTCTACAATATTGTTTTCTGTTTCCTGCAGCTTAACAGAATGAAGTTCAATGCCTAGCTTCCTTAACCCGGGTTCGATCTGATTCCAGATACCTACTGCCAGGTTCTCTGTTGAAACGATCATGTCTTTCATAAAATCCACTTCGAGGTTGATGTTTTTATGGTCTAGTTTGTCAACCACCCTATCTTTGAGTATCTTACTGACTTTTTTCAAGTCAACCAGGTAGCCGTTTTCCCGGTTAATTTCACCTTTAACTGTAACCCAGAGGACATAATTGTGGCCGTGCCAGTTGGGATTGGCACAGGAACCGTAAAATTCCAGGTTCTCTATATCGGATAAACCCGGCTGAAACAGTCTGTGGGCTGCGCTGAACCTTTCTCTTCTTGTCAGATAGATCATAATTTTATATAACGGGATAAAAGTAAGAAAATATCCTGCAATTCAATGAAGGATAGGAGTCTGAAATTGAAAACCAGTATATTTGAAAAAAATACTGGAATATGATCGTAATTACCGGAGCAGCAGGATTCATTGGCAGCAATATCATAACCGCACTGAATCAAAGGAATTACAGGGATCTTATCCTTGTAGATGATTTCAGCAGCGAATTAAAACAAAAAAATTACGCGGGAAAGGATTACACAGACATAATACATAGGACGGAATTCTTTAAATGGTTACAGCAGAAACATCACCTTGTGCAGTTCATCATACATATGGGCGCACGAACTGATACAGCAGAATTCAACTGGGAGGTATTGAATGAACTTAACCTGGAATATTCGAAAAATATATGGTCCGCCTGCCTTGAGTACGGCCTCCCTCTTGTGTATGCAAGCTCTGCAGCAACATATGGATTGGGGGAACTTGGATACAATGATTCCCATGACCTGGTTCCGTCACTTAAACCGTTGAATCCATATGGCAGGTCAAAGAATGAATTCGACAGGTGGGTCCTGAACCAGGCAAGAGGACCTTATTACTGGGCAGGGTTAAAATTTTTTAATGTTTACGGACCAAATGAATACCACAAAGGCCGCATGGCATCAGTGGTTCTGCAGGCATACAGCCAAATCCAAAAAACCGGTAAGATGAAACTCTTCAGGTCCCACCATCCTGAATTCCGTGACGGGGAACAATCCAGGGATTTCATATATGTGAAGGACGTAGCGGAAGTTGTCATTCGCCTGATGGAAAGTCGCAAAGCTAAGGGTATATATAATATCGGGACCGGTAATGCCTCTACATTCCTTGAGCTTGTATCCCATACTTTTGAAGCACTTAAAATGGATCCTGTTATTGAATTCATTGATACTCCTGAAGACATTCGTGACAAATACCAGTATTTTACCAGGGCAGAAATGAATAAACTTGCTGAAACAGGACTTGATCTTTCCTTTGCAGGTTTAAAGGAGGGGATTTTTGACTATGTGGTAAATTACCTGAATAAAGATGCTTTCAATTGAAATGCTTCAGGCTTCAGGTAGGAATTTTCAAACATTTTTAGTAAAATTGGTATGGATTTATTAACCCTAAAACTTAATCATGGAACAAGTAACACTCTATGTAAAGAAGATCCTTGCACTATTACTTTCCTTTTTTGTCTTTGTGCTGGCATACGAAACCGGATTATTTAACAGCCTGTTAAGTCTCATCCTGTTGGCTGCGGGAGCGTTCCTTTTGTTCGCGTACCTCGATTTCAGAACTACAGGCGATAAGCCCCGATTTTTGTTCGGACTTAACCAGTCAGACACCTTTCTTAATCAGAAAGGCGGATTCTGGAACCTTTTTAAATGGATCGTGACCCTTTTCGGGCTGCTGTATGATCTTGTTGTTTGGTCATTGTGGGGCGTTTTTCTGCTCTTTGTATTGTTTTCAGACCTTTTGTTACTTATCAAGACCATTGTTTACTGGATCATACATGCGGTTATATGGTTCATCAGGCAGCTTTTTCCTCCATTTGTTTTTATGTTCAGGATGTTCATTCATTACCTTGTCAACTGGGTATGGTGGATTTACCAGTTGTCAGTACGCAACCTGAAAACCAGCATTAACAGGAATTTTTATTTCATTGCCTTGTGGGGAACAGTTCCGGCTGTATTTGTTGTGTTCCTGTTTTATGCGATCAGCCAGATTGTTGGTGTGCCGGAATTGATAGCCATCAGTGCTGTTTTTGCACTGGTTCCGCTGGTCTGGGCATATGGTGAGATTGCGGCACTGCGATTTGAGAAGCGGGAGAAAGAAAGTTACAGCGCAGTGCAGTCTTCATTCAGAAACGGCTTTGAAGCAGTGAAGTCGGTGATATTCTATATAATAATTACCATTTTTCTCATAGCGACGGAGATCATACTTAACCTGCTTGGATGGATCCCAAATCTGAGCATGAGCATCCTGGGAATCACGTTGAATCTGAATATGGCATTTTCATTTTTACTTGTATTCCTGGCAGTGATCCTGATTTTTGCCTCGCAAATACTTCCCACGCATATTTTGCATCATCCCGGGTACGACAATAACCTGAACAGCACGCTGGGTTTCTTGAATGTAATTGGCAAAAAGTTCCTGAGATATACCTTTGTTGAATTACCGGCTGGATTCTTTGGCAGTATATTGCTTGTCATACCTGTAACAGTCATGCTAATTGCTTTCACTTTAACCGACAGCATCAAGGACAAGGTTCTCAATATCAGGATAGAACAACTTTCAGAAAAAACTAATGGTATGGAAGCCCTTGATGCATATCGTGCAGAAAACAGGATCCAGAGAATGGAACTCTACAAGGATATGCCTTTGATAGCTTCTTCAAATTTTATTGAACTGGCCAATTCCGGAAATGAGATTGAGGGTATGGAAGATGAACTGGTTCGCTCAAAAGATCAGCTTCTCAGCAGGAAAGTCGATTTTGATGTCGAAATTGCTGACCTTTCAGCTGAAATCGACAGAGCAAGGGCATCGGGAGGTAGCGCTGAAGAAATCACCATGTTATCTTCAAACAGGCTTGATGCAGAGGAGGAATACCTTGACTGGGAGAGTGATCAGAAAGAGGGCATTGCATTTCTTGAAGAGGACCTGAGGGAGCTAAAACGCCTGCGTGCGCAAATGCCCATTCTTTACTTTTTTATTGGCATACTGATCTCCGTGTTCGGGGGGATCGTTTTGGCCGTTTACATCAGCTATATGGGCAACATCTATTTTGAATTGTACAGCCTGAGGGAAGACGGCAAACCGTCATACTGGATACAGACACTGAATAACATCAGAAAGAAGGATCCCAACCAGCCTCTGCTTGGTTTTACATTCCTGGTTTTTGTAGCAATAGGTCTGATGGCAATATTGAATGCCCTCGGGATAGTAAATGTCCCGCTTTAAAGCATATTAAGGTCTTTAACGAACTGGTCAATATCACCATCGTTAAATCCTTTTTCTTTTGCAGCATCTTCAATGGTACCCCAAATGGGTTCACCACAGGCTATGCATTTAATACCTTTTTCGCGAAGGTAACCAACGGCTGATGAAGAATAATGCACAAGGTCTTCAATAGTGGTTTCTTTTGATATTTTCATGCTGGTACTATATTTTTGATAAATTGCATTTGCGGATACCAATTTATATCCGGTTGATTAGACGCATAAAACATATTTTTATTTCAAAGGTAAGATGACTGATCGTGAAAAAGCACTTCAATTGTTGAAAAAACATGTAAAGAATGAGAAAATGATCATTCACAGTCTCAGTGCTGAGGCAGTGATGAAAGGATTGGCCCGAAGACTTGGTCGTGACGAGCATAAATGGGGACTTGCCGGGTTGCTTCACGATATTGACGTGGAAATTACTGAAGCTGATCCTGCCCGGCATGCATTGCAGGCTGAAGGACTACTGAAGGAACTTGATCTGGATGAGGACATCCTGGATGCGATCCGGATGCACAATGAAGAAGCAACAGGGCAGGAGCGCAACACGGAATTCCAGCACGCCCTCGCAGCGGGGGAAACCATTACCGGATTGATATACGCGACAACCCTGGTTTATCCTGATAAAAAAATCAACAGCATAAAATACAAATCGGTTTTGAAAAGAATGAAGCAACCCGCGTTTGCTGCAAGTGTAAAAAGGGATCACATTCTGGAATGCGAGGCGATAGGAATACCCATGGAAGAGTTTGTGCAGATCTCCGTAGATGCTATGTGTGAAATCGATACTCAGATCGGACTGTAATTTCCGGAGAATTGCTTTTTATCCTGCAGTCGAGTGTATGACCTGGTGGCCAATGAGCCTGTCATACCTGTCACCCTGACCCCTGTGATAGAAAAGTATAAGGTATTCATTCCTGGTCTGGTAATGGCTCCCTTCTATTTCAGAAATATCAAAGGCTCCTGCGTTGTCCGGCAGGAAAATATAGCGGTAATTATAAATGCCCTGTTTCAGCAATAAGGATCCTCTGTATGTCCTGGTTGCCAGATCGTATTGCATTTTATTAAGGTTGGTGAACTGCCAGTTGGTAAGTGCACCTGCAATATATACCGATCCCCCGTTAATTCTAAGGGGCATTTGCAGGGTGAAATGCACATATGCATAATCCGCTTCAAGAGAGGGATCAGATACGGACTCTGCTTCAATAAAATATTTGCCATTCATGTCGTCCCTGTCGAAATACAGGTGTGCAGGATTGGCCTCGTCCGGCATCAATTCAAAATGGAACTGATCCAGGAATTCAATTTGCCGGACATGGTATTCCCTCACCCGTGTGTTCGTAATGTTGAAAGTCCTGAATTCATTTCCTGCCATAAAGATATTTTCACCCTGGTAGTCATAAACCAGTTCACCCGGGTTGACAAATAGTGGTTTTAGTCCGTGTATCTCATGATCCCAGACTCCATTCTGGTAGATGGAAAGTGTGGTTTCACTAAAGGGGTCATCGATGCGGTAATGTTGGTGCTCAATGGTGATATCAATTTCATGACCATGATCCCTGTATTTGGTCAGGACAGGTCTTTTTGCAACGGCATTAATTGTAGCAGAAGCTTCTGAGATCATGAACCTTCTTGTAAAAACAACCTCTTCAACGTTGTAACTCCTGAATACTACAAGCAGGTAATTCCCCGAAACTTTCAGCCGTATGTCATCATTGGGTAGTGAAAGTCTGTAATGATAGTAATTAAAATATGTATTAAATGACGATTCAATATCCTGGACAGGATTTTCAAAATACCCATCCATATATTCCTGCTCCATAAGATCCGACTGATTCCAGTCAGCATCACAATGGATCACCAGGTATGAATAATTCTCTATCCTGTCTGACAGATCATCAAATTCAAGTATAAGGGGTATGTCCTCATGAATTGTAAGGACAGGATAACTGTTGATCCACCCCTTCCTGTAGAATTGAATTGTTCTGATCTGTTCATAAAATACGGCTTCCCTTGCCTTACCTGCATTGTCAAATACCATTTCCTGAGAATAGCTCACAGCATGCAATGTTGCGATCATTATTATTGCTGCAATAATATTTGCGGATTTTTGCATTTTATATCTGATATAAATTACCCTCTTCAAAGAAAGTATCTAAAAGTGTAACGGGCAATAAAAAAAATAATTGGAAGGGTTTGGATATTTTTGTTTCATGCTCCTATTTTAATGTAATTCAATTGAAATCATCTGTCAAACCCGGCTACTTGTTCTTCATGCTGCTGGAAAGAGTGAGCAATAAGTTATGTTTTGCAACATAAAACAATCCATATCCATCAATAAAGCCGAGATAAACTGACTTTGAAATTATCTAAATATCTAAATATTTCTGTTTGTTGATTCACAAAAATAGCTAATTTTGCCTTCGTTTATTAATCACCTTTTGAACCTATTAACATAATGTCAGAAGTTATCAAGATACGAAAAGGCCTTGATATCAAGTTAAAGGGCGAAGCGGACAAAATTTTCATTAAAGCACCCAGATCAAAAACCTATGCTGTCAAACCGGTTGACTTTCATTCTCTTACACCAAAGATTGTTGCCAAGCCGTGTGTTGAGGTAAAGGTAGGTTCCACGCTGTTTTGTGACAAATACCATCCGGAGATCAAATATGCTTCACCGGTTAGCGGTATTGTAACCAAGATTGTCAGGGGGGAACGAAGGAGGATCATAGAGATTGTCATCGAAGATGATGGCAAGGATGCCTTTGAAACCTTTAAAAAAGGGGACCCTGATTCCATGAAGCGCGAAGAGATCATTGAAAATCTTCTTGAGAGCGGGATTTGGCCTGTCATCCACCAGCGTCCTTACGATATCGTAGCGTTACCGTCTGATGTTCCCAGGGATATCTTTATATCCGGATTTGATTCAGGTCCCCTAGCACCTGATTATGATTTTATCATGAAGGAAAAGGATGAGGATTTCCAGGTTGGAATAAATGTCCTTCGAAAATTGACGGATGGAAAAGTGCATTTGGGTCTGGATGCGGATTATCCCGCCGCGAAAGCATATACCGGGGCCAAAAACGTGGAAAAACATTATTTCAGGGGATCTCATCCCTCGGGCAATGTAGGGATCCAGATCCACAAAATTGCACCTATCAATAGAGGAGAGAAAGTTTGGACGGTCAAGCCACAGGATGTGGTTACCATAGGAAACCTGTTCCGCACCGGGAAATACGATCCCAGAGTCATAGTGGCGTTGTGCGGTTCTGAAGTGAAAAAACCGGTTTATTACAAGCTCATACGCGGAGCCCGGGTCGCATCCATTGTTAAGGATAATATTGTTCAGGATAACGTGCGGTATATAAGTGGAAATGTGCTTACCGGCCGGAAGATTGACGGTGAGGAGGGGCACATTGGATTCAGCGATTCACAGGTCACTGTGATCCCTGAGGGAGATTACTACGAGATGTTTGGATGGATCACGCCGGGATTCAATAAATTTTCTGTTTCCAGAAGTTTCTTCTCATGGATTATGCCAGGGAAGGAGTACCGTCTTGACACCAATATTCACGGAGGTGAAAGGGCTTTTGTAATGACCGGTGAATATGAAAAGGTATTTCCCATGGACATCTATCCTGTACAGTTATTAAAGGCTATATTGATAGAGGATATCGATAAAATGGAACAGCTGGGAATATACGAAGTGGTGGAGGAGGACATGGCACTGTGTGAATTTGTCTGTACCTCCAAGACTCCTGTACAATCCATTTTAAGGAATGGTTTCAAAATAATGATGAAGGAATTAGAATAAATAATTTGTCACTATCATATGAATGCTTTAAGACGATACATAGATAAGATCAAACCGAATGTTGAAAAGGGAGGCAAGTTTCATTTTCTGAAATCCACTTTTGAAGGCTTTGAGACTTTCCTTTTTGTTCCCAACACTGTAACCTCAGGCGGCACACACATCAGGGATGCATTTGATATGAAACGCGGAATGATCATGGTCGTTATTGCGATGGTTCCTGCCCTGCTGTTTGGTATTTGGAACACCGGCTACCAGCATTTTCTGGCAATGGGTGTTGAGGCCTCATTCTGGGAAATGGTCTGGTTTGGCTTCTTAAGGGTTTTCCCGATCATTGTTGTCTCTTATGTTACCGGACTGGGTATTGAATTTGTATTTGCACAGATACGTGGTCACGAGATCAATGAGGGATTCCTGGTTTCAGGTATGTTGATTCCGCTGGTTATGCCCGTTGATGTGCCACTATGGATGGTTGCCGTTGCAACAGCTTTTGCAGTGATCATTGGAAAAGAGGTTTTTGGAGGAACCGGTATGAATATCCTGAATCCCGCCTTGACAGCCAGGGCTTTCCTGTTCTTTGCCTATCCGACAAAAATGTCTGGTGACCAGGTTTGGGTTGCCGGGCTTGGAAAAGGAATGGAGACTGTTGATGGTTATTCGGGCGCCACCATACTTGGGCAGGCTGCCCAGGGCAACAACGTATTTGTGAACGGCATCGGGCAGGAATTTTCTGTCTGGGACAAATTCCTGGGCATCATCCCTGGATCGATCGGTGAGACATCCACGCTGGCAATTTTGATCGGGGCACTTTTCCTGGTATTTGTTGGAGTGGGGAGCTGGAAGATCATCTTTTCCACTTTTGCAGGTGGCGCTGTTATGGGATTGATCCTGAACGCATTTGGAGGCAATGTGCTGATGGAAATGCCTTTCTGGGAACATCTCATAATCGGAGGTTTTGCTTTTGGAGCAGTGTTTATGGCCACCGACCCGGTTACGGCAACTCAGACAGAAAAAGGAAAATGGATCTATGGTTTCCTTATCGGTGTGCTGGCCATCCTGATCAGGGTGTTCAATCCCGGATATCCGGAAGGTATGATGCTCGCGATCCTGTTCATGAATGTTTTTTCTCCGTTGATTGATCATTATATTATAGAGGCAAATATTAGCAAGCGTTTAAAAAGAGCTAAGGTTCAAGCTTAATACATTTTAGAAATGAAACATTTTAGTAATACCTACATTTTCATTTTTTCTGTTATCATGGTTATTATCGTAGCTGTTTTGCTCTCTTTTGTTGCCATGCAGCTGAAACCATTGCAGGAACTGAACAAGGAAATTGAGAGGAAAGAAGACATACTTGCTTCTGTTAAGGAAGCCGGTGAAGCTTCTGATGTGAAGGAAAAGAATACATATATCGAACAGGAATTCTCGAAGTACATCACAGATTCATACGTGGTGGACTACAATGGGGAAGTAGTTGAGGGTGAAGATGCCTTTGAAATTACCCTGAAGATAGAAGAACAAGCTGACAAGGAATTTGAAAACAGGTTGTTTCCGGTCTTTGTTTACACGGATGAAGGTGGTGGTCACTGTTATATTGTACCTGTCAGGGGAAAAGGCCTGTGGGGTCCCATTTGGGGATACATATCCTTTGAAAGTGACTTCAATACGATATATGGTGCCATATTTGATCATGTAGGAGAGACCCCCGGACTTGGAGCTGAGATCAATACAACATGGTTCGAATCTGAATTTGAGGGAAAAAAAATCTTCAATGAAAAAGGGAATTTCGTAAGTATTGCAGTCCTGAAGAGTACCGACACACAGTCCAACCCCCATGCTGTTGATGCCATATCAGGCGGTACAATTACTTCCAATGGCTTAAATGATATGCTGGAAGAAAATTTAAGCGGTTACGTGAACCATTTCAAGAACAAGTAAAAAACAAATTAGAATATTATATTACAGGAGTTATGACTGAAAAGGAACCTTTATTGTCCGCAAAGAATCTGAAGTTGATCAGGGAACCACTGGGTCAGAGCAACCCGATAACTGTTCAGGTGCTTGGAATTTGTTCGGCTCTTGCAATTACTGTTCAGCTGAAACCGGCGATTGTTATGACGATCTCGGTGATTGCAGTGATGGCCATTTCCAACGTGGTGATATCCTTATTGAGAAAGCTTATCCCGCCACGTATCAGGATCATTGTAGAGCTTGTAGTTATTGCCACCCTGGTAATCCTTGTTGACGAAATTCTTCAGGCATTTGCCTATGAGGTCAGCAAGCAGCTTTCGGTGTTTGTGGGATTGATTATTACCAATTGCATTATCATGGGACGACTGGAGGCATTTGCAATGGCAAACAAACCGTGGGCCTCCTTCCTCGACGGACTGGGAAATGCATTTGGTTACGGACTTATTCTCATTATCGTTTCATTTTTCCGTGAGCTGTTCGGAGCAGGAACTTTACTTGGATACCAGGTGATCCCTCAAAGTTTTTATGACTTTGGATATGAGAACAACGGGATGATGGTCCTCCCGCCCATGGCACTTGTTGTTGTTGGGATCATCATCTGGGTACAGCGATCAAGGAACAAAGATTTGGTAGAACAGAACTAACATCAAGATCAAATGGAAAATTTAGTCAACATATTTGTCAAGTCCATCTTTATCGACAACATGATATTCGCCTATTTCCTGGGGATGTGCTCTTATCTTGCTGTTTCTAAGACAGTTAAAACATCAACAGGACTGGGAATAGCGGTAATATTCGTACTTGGGTTTACTATACCCATCAATTACCTGATAGAGAATTATATCCTCCAGCCGGGTGCGCTTACATGGATCAGTCCGACACTTGCAGATGTGGATCTCGGTTTCCTGAGCTTCATCATGTTTATTGCGGTAATTGCATCCATGGTGCAGCTGGTGGAAATGGTTATTGAGAAGTTCACCCCTGCACTGTATGGTTCCCTTGGTATCTTTCTGCCATTGATTGCAGTTAACTGTGCAATTCTGGGCGGTTCACTTTTTATGCAGGAACGTGAATACACCAATATTGCAGAGGCAGTATCCTTTGGTTTGGGATCTGGTGTTGGCTGGTTCCTTGCCATTGTCGGAATAGCAGCCATAAGGGAAAAAATACGCTATTCTAATGTTCCGGCACCACTTCGCGGACTGGGTATCACTTTCATAATAACCGGTCTGATGGGTATTGCCTTTATGAGTTTTATGGGAATTAAATTATAAATAAGTAAAGTTTCGGTCATATGATATTGCTCTCATCTAACGGATTGGTTATTCTTATAAGTATCGCAGTTTTCCTGCTGGTGATCATTTTGCTCGTTGCAATGTTGCTCTATGCAAGGCAAAAACTTACTCCCCAGGGAGACGTAACCCTTACAGTGAATGATAAGGACCTTACTGTGAGTCCCGGCAATACAATTTTGAGCACACTCTCTTCGAATGGAGTTTTCCTGCCTTCGGCATGCGGAGGAGGAGGTACATGCGGTATGTGCAAATGCCAGGTACTCGGTGGTGGCGGTTCCATTCTTCCCACTGAAACAGGTTTCTTTACACGGAAGGAACAGAAGAACAATTGGAGGCTGGGATGCCAGGTGAAGATACGGGAGGATATGAAGATCCGGGTGCCTGAAGAGGTACTTGAAATTAAGAAGTGGGAGTGCAAGGTGGTTTCCAATCACAACGTCGCCACTTTTATTAAGGAGTTTGTTGTTAGGTTGCCGGAAGGTGAGAACCTTGATTTTCAATCGGGCGGATACATCCAGATCGATGTTCCAAAGATTGAAGTGGATTTCGGAAAGGATATTGACGTTGAAGAGGAATACCGTGATGAGTGGGATAATTTCAATATGTGGGACCTGAAAATGAGGAACCATGAAGAGACCTACAGGGCATATTCCATGGCCAACCATCCGGCTGAAGGCAATATTATCAAACTGAATATCAGGATTGCCACACCTCCCTGGGATGTGAGTCACGGCAGGTTTAAAAATGTAAATCCGGGTGTATGTTCATCATTTATCTTCAGCAGAAAGCCTGGTGATAAGGTTACAATATCCGGACCTTATGGAGAATTTTTCATAAAGGATACAAAACGGGAAATGATCTATATTGGAGGAGGTGCAGGAATGGCTCCCCTAAGGTCTCATTTGTTCCACCTTTTCCATACGCTTAAAACAAAAAGAGAGGTATCCTACTGGTACGGTGCCCGTTCAAAAAGAGAGGTATTTTATGAAGAGGAATTCAGGGCGATAGAGAAGGAATTTCCCAACTTCAAGTTTCACCTGGCACTTTCAGAACCACTGGAAGAGGACAACTGGGACGGATTGACCGGTTTCATTCACCAGGTTCTTTATGACAATTACCTGAGGTATCATGAAGAGCCGGAAGAGGTCGAATACTATATGTGCGGTCCGCCAATGATGAATGATGCAGTTCAGAATCTACTCTATAACCTTGGAGTACCTGAAGAAATGATCGCTTTTGATGATTTTGGCTGATTTGAAATAGAAAATCAATATATAATATGACCGCAGTGCTCTGTTTATGGGACATTGCGGTTTTTTTTGCATGTTTGCAGTATCTTTATCAAAGAGAGCTTCAGATCCAATATTAAATTCAAATCAAAATGAACAGCATCAGGATATTATTATTTGTGTCATTGATCGGCATACTGTCCTGCAATCGCAACGGCGAATCGGGACCCTATGTATCCATTTCAGGATTTACACAGGGCACTTCATATCATATTACTTACCAGAGCCCGGGCAATGATACTTTGTATGTTCAGGATGAGATCAATGCGTTGCTCGCAGATTTCGATCAATCACTTTCAACATACATCGATACAAGTAATATTTCTAGGTTAAACAACAATGAGACAAGTGAGGTTGATCATTATTTCATTGAAGTATACAATGAGGCTAAGCGGATATATGATATCAGCGGGGGGGCCTTTGATATAACAGTTGGTCCCCTTATTGATGCATGGGGTTTTGGCCCCGGGAGGAAATTGAATGTATCCGAAGAGGTAATTGACAGTATTTTGCAGTTCGTTGGGATGGCAAAGATTGGGATAAGTGGCGGAAGATTGATGAAGGAACTTCCCGGTATTAGACTTGACCTGAATGCAATTGCACAGGGTTATGCAGTTGATGTGGTCGCTGATTACCTGGATGAAAAAGAAGTTTCAAATTACATGGTTGAGATCGGAGGCGAAATTACAACGAAGGGTGTCAGTCCAAGAAATGATGACTGGAAGATAGGCATTGACAAGCCCTATTTTGGTAACCAGATGCCAGGTCAGAACCTGCAGGAAATAGTAAGGTTGTCAGGTAAGTCACTCGCGTCGTCTGGTAATTATCGAAAATACTATGAACAGGATGGCAAAAAGATTGTACACACGGTGGATCCCAGGTCCGGGTATACAAAGATGAGCAACCTGTTGAGTGTAACCATTATAACCGACAAATGCATCACTGCTGACGGACTGGCTACTGCCTGCATGTCTCTTGGACTGGAAGATGCCCGGTCATTTATTGAAGGGCAGGAAGATGTAGAGGCCCTGTTCATTTACAGCGACCAGGACGGAAACTACCTTGAGTGGATGACATCCGGTATGAAAGGTATGCTTTTAAAATAGTAGTCAAGCGGACTATTGTTGCTCAGATCCACCGCAATGTCCATCACAACCACAGGAGATGCCCCTGGCATTCAATTCCTCTAAGCTGTTCGTCGACTGGCAGCTCCCCCCGGAAAATTCGGCCTTTTTATCAAACAACAATTTAATGGCCAATCCTGCCACTGCTAACATGATAAGAATCACAGATGCAATCAGTACCTTCAACATAGCTTTCCTCCCTTTTAAAGTATATAACAAAAAATCAGGTAAGTTGTTGACATCCGTGGCACTCTTTTTCAAGTTCCTTAAGACTTGCTTTATGGCAACGAATCTCTTCCTGTTTTACACACTTGATTCCTCTTTTGGCCATTTCCGAATTGTGCCCCACCCTGTAAGTGGGAAACTTACCGTCCTTTTTGATGAGTATATTAAGAGCCAACCCCAATAGTGACAGTCCGATAAGCGTTATTGAAAGTAGAAGTATATTAAAAAACATCTGAACAATAGTTACCTTTTGTTGTCAAATTCTTTGTAAATTTCTTTGATGTAAAGATAGGAATCTGATTTGCTTTATACACTGCTGTTCAAGTTTTTGTTTTTAATATATAAAACGGACCGGTTTGACTAAAAAAGAAATTCTCCATGATTTTCAACTGGCACATCTGAGTCGGCAGATCGCCCTGTTAGGAAGAAAAGAAGTTGTATCCGGCAAAGCCAAATTCGGAATATTCGGAGATGGGAAGGAGATTGCACAAATTGCCTATGCAAAGAACTTCAGGAATGGAGACTGGAGATCAGGATATTACAGGGATCATACCTTTATGATGGCTTCAGGATTGCTTACTCCCGAACAGTTTTTCTACCAACTATACGGTGTGACTGATGAAAAATTAAATCCTGGCAGTGCCGGCCGGAATTTCAACAACCATTATGCAACATTGAGTTTAAAACCTGACGGTACATGGAATAACCTTATGAAGATGAAGAATTCCAGTGCTGATCTGTCACCTACAGCCGGACAGATGCCACGTCTGGTTGGGTTGGGATATGCTTCAAGGTTGTTCCGTGAAAATCCTGATTTGCAAGAATTTACGCATTTATCGAACAAGGGCAACGAAGTGGCTTTTGGGACGATTGGTGATGCCAGCACAGCAGAAGGGATGTTCTTTGAGGCCGTTAATGCGGCGGCTGTATTGCAAATACCTGTTGCTGTAGCAGTATGGGATGATGGATACGGTATATCGGTCACCAAAGACCTCCAGATCGTAAAAGAGAGCATATCAGAAGCACTTGAGGGTTTTCGGCGAAGCGAGAAAAGCAATGGAATAGAGATTTATAAGGCAAGGGGATGGAATTATCCCGAAATGGTTGAAGTTTTTGAAAAGGGCATTGCACTCTGCAGAGATGAACACGTGCCGGTTATCTTTCATATCGATGAGATGGTCCAGCCACTTGGACACAGCACCTCCGGAAGCCATGAACGCTATAAGTCGAAGGAGAGGCTTGCATGGGAAGCAGAACATGATCCCCTTTTAAAGATGGAAGAATGGATCATTGAATCGGGTGTTGCAGGCAAAGATGAAATTGACCGGATCAGGGAAAAAGCGATATCTGATGCAAAGAAGGCAAAGGACAAAGCATGGAAGGATTATATTGATCCCATAAAGCAGGAGCGTGACGGGTTGCTGGAGATCATTGATAACCGTTCCTGTAAATGTCAGAATGAAGATGTTGATAAACTGGGAATACTCAGCCGGGACCTGAAAAGGATAATGCATCCCATCAGAAAGGATGTACAGTCAACTGCAAAACGCATCATGCGTAATTTATGCAATACTTGTCCCATACGTGATGAATTGCAGGAAGCAATGAATCAATGGATCAGTGATTACAGGAGTGATAACTACAAACGTTACAGTACCCTGCTTTACAATGAATCGAAGCGTTCTGCCCTGAAGGTGGAGCCCGTCCCTGTCAAACTGGATGGCGAACAGTCAATGATCAACGGGCGCGAGATCATCCGGGATAATTTTGAGGCGCTTTTCAATAAATACCCTTTGCTGGTTACCTTTGGAGAGGATACAGGGAAAATCGGAGATGTGAACAAAGGACTGGAAGGCCTCCAGGAAAAGTTTGGTCCGCTCAGGGTTACAGATACCGGGATCAGGGAAGCAACCATAATTGGACAGGGAATTGGGATGGCGTTGAGGGGATTGCGACCAATTGCAGAGATACAGTATTTTGATTACCTGCTTTATGCACTGCCCACACTCAGTGATGATCTGGCTACATTGCACTGGAGAACCAAGGGAGCGCAGGTTGCGCCTTTGATCATTCGTACAAGGGGGCACCGACTTGAAGGAATATGGCATTCGGGCTCTCCGTTAAGTATGGTGATCAATTCGATCAGGGGCATATATGTTTGTGTTCCCCGAAACATGACTCAGGCTGCAGGAATGTACAATACTTTGCTTGAATCGGAAGATCCAGCTCTTGTTATCGAACCATTGAAGGGTTATGGATTGAAAGAGCCAAAACCAGGGAATATGGGCGAATACAAAGTCCCTCTCGGTAAGCCGGAGATATTGAACGAGGGAATGGATGTAACACTGGTAACCTATGGTTCATGTGTAAGGATCGCCGAAACTGCTGTTGATCAATTAAAAGAGTTTGGAATTAGCGTGGAGCTCATTGATGTGCAGACATTGTTGCCTTTTGATCTTGATGGAACTATTGGAAGATCAATCGCCAGGACAAACAAAGTGGTTTTCTTTGATGAAGATGTACCAGGAGGAGCTACGGCATTTATGCTTAAGAAAGTCATGGAGGATCAAAAAGCATATTTTCATCTTGATGCAGAACCCCGCACACTGACAGCGCATGAGCACAGGCCAGCCTATAGTTCTGACGGGGATTATTATTCAAATCCAAATGCAGAAGATGTTTTTGATATGGTCTACGGTATCATGCACGAATACGCACCGGAAAAATACCCATCTTTGTATTGAGAGCATGATCCATTGCCTTTTTCCGAAAATACAGCGTCTTGTTACATAAATGATCCATGTCGATTAAAAGTTAATTAATTTTAAACCTTTCTATATGCCTTGTTTTTCATCTGTTCCTATCACGTTTTCATTTTCCGGATTGCACTCTCAAATTATAAATATTCATGGTCGTTTGTGTGGAGCAAGATTATTTTTTGCATGGTCGTTTCTTTTGATTTTTCCGAATAATTTTCTTTTTTCCCAGTCAGAGCACCGGCTTACCCTTTTATTTGCAGGTGATATTATGGGGCATGATGCCCAAATTGAGTCAGCGAAACAGATGGGCAACGGGGAATATGATTATTTATCATGCTTTAAATATATCGGACCATACATTTCAAAAGCGGACATCGCTGCAGGCAATCTTGAAGTTACCTTTGCCGGTGAACCCTACAAGGGCTACCCGGCATTCTCAAGTCCTGACGAACTTGCATTTACGCTTAAAAGAGCTGGTTTTGACATATTGGTTAATGCCAATAACCATGCACTTGACAGAAAAAAAGCCGGACTTGAAAGAACATTGACTTTACTTGATTCCACGGGTATTATTCAAACCGGTGTTTTCAGAAACAGTATGGAGAGAGCAAGGGAATACCCGCTTATAGTTGAAAAGAACAACATCAGGCTTGCAATTTTAAATTATACATATGGCACGAACGGAATCCGGGTATCTCCTCCAAATATCGTTAACTATATTGATACTGTATTAATTAAAACTGACCTGCAAAAAGCCCACACAGCGAAACCTGATTTTGTTATTGCAATGATGCATTGGGGATCGGAATATGAATTGGAAGAAAATGTTGAGCAAAATCAACTGGCCCGATTTCTTTTCAGGAACGGAACAGATGCGATCATTGGATCCCATCCGCATGTTGTGCAGCCTGTCCGCGAATTTGGAAACAAGAAGTTGGTTGTATTTTCTCTTGGAAATATGATCAGCAACCAGCGCAAGCGATATACAGATGGAGGAATCCTTGTGAACCTTTCCCTTAAAAAATCATATGACTCAACAGTGATTGCTGAATATTCATACCTTCCGGTGTGGGTGCATATCGCCGAAAATAAAAGGGGAAGGGATTACACCCTCGTTCCGGCGTCGGTGGATTCCTCCTTTTATAAAGAAATGGATATTACAAAAGAGGACGCGGGCTCAATGCAAATTTTTCTTGAAGATACGCGGCGACAACTCGAAGGTGTCACAGAAGATAAGTTCCCATATGAAGCAGGCAGGCGATAATAATCTGCATACTCCTGTAATGCGATTTTAGTCTTCAAGTATCTTATCATCAACCAGGATCCTGCCGCAATATTCACAGACAATGATCTTTTTGCGGGAAGCAATATCAAGCTGTCTTTGTGGTGGTATTTTGTTGTAACATCCTCCACATGCATCTCTTTCTACTGTAACTACAGCAAGACCATTGCGGGCATTTGCCCTGATCTTTTTATATGCGACCTGTAATCTTTCTTCAAGAACCGACTTGATGTCTTCGGCTTTCTTTTCCAGTTGTTCTTCCTCTTTCTGTGTCTCAGATACAATACCTTGCAGTTCTTTCTTTTTGTTTTCAAGATCTCCGGACCGTTCATTCAGCAATGCTTTCGATTCTTCAATCACCCCGGTTTTCTCCTTGATCTGGGCGTTGTACTCATTGATTCTTTTATCACACAGTTCTATCTCGAGTGACTGGAATTCAATCTCCTTTGAAAGTGATTCGTATTCCCGGTTGTTGCGCACATTTTTCTGCTGTTCTTCATACTTTTTGATGAGGCCTTCTGCAGTTTGAATATTCAACTTTTTACCACTGATATTTTTCTCTAATTCTGAAATGTCATCTTCATATTTTGAAATCCTCGTTTGAAGACCTTCAATCTCATCTTCCAGGTCCTGTACTTCAAGGGGTAATTCTCCCCTGAGAATCGTTATTTTATCAATAGCAGTAGCTACCTGCTGAAGTTCATAAAGTGCGCGAAGTCTTTCGGCAACTGTCATTTCCTTTGTCCCGGTCTCTGATTTTTTATTAGCCATTAACTAAAAATATTTAATAGGATTCGTATTAATTTTGGATAAACGGACTGCAAATTTAGGGAAATTTTTAATAAGTAAATCATAAAATACTTCTCTTGTATATTGTTCACTTTCAAAATGTCCGATGTCTGCTATTAAAATCTTTGAATCTGCATCAAAAAATTGGTGGTATTTAAAATCTCCGCTAATAAATACATCTGCTTTTTCAGCAATGGCCTTTTTCAGCAAAACGCTTCCTGCTCCTCCGCAGACTGCCACTTTTTTTATTTTTTTCCCGAGCAATTCGGAATGTCTGACAACACCGGCGCTGAATTTAGATTTTAATAGTTCAAGGAACTGCGTTTCTTCAACTGGCTGCGACAATTCACCAATCATCCCCATCCCGATTTCATGGTATTTGTTTTCCAGCGAGTATACATCATAAGCCACTTCCTCATATGGGTGTGATTGCATCATGGCTGTGATGATCCTGCCTTTAGCATGTACCGGGAATATGGTTTCAATCCTTACTTCCGGTTCCTGCTGAATTTCCCCTTTTTCCCCGATGAAGGGATTTGCATCCTCGTTGCCTTTGAATGTCCCGGTTCCTTTTGTATTGTAGCTACAGTTGTCGTAATTTCCAACAACCCCTGCTCCGGCTTCGAAAAGTGCATTCCGGACCTTTTCCGAATAATTCTCCGGCACAAAAACAACCAGTTTCTTTAATTGGTCCTTTGCCGGTTCAAGGATCCTGCTGTTTTTTAATCCGATCACTTCGCAGATCTTGCCATTGACTCCATTTTTGATCGCGTCAAAATTTGTATGAGCAGAATATATGGCGATGTCGTTTCGGATGGCTTTATAAAGGATACGCTCAACCATGTTTTTACCTGTAATCGATTGTATTCCTCCAAATATCAGGGGATGATGGCCTAGGATCAGGTTAATTCCATTTTCAATTGCTTCGTCCAGAACATCCCCGGTTATATCCAAAGTGATAAGTGCACCGGTCAGTTCCATTGAATAATCTCCAACCTGCAATCCTGAATTGTCATAGGATTCCTGGTAAACAAGAGGTGCCAGCTTTTCAAAGAAAGCTGTAATTTCTCTAAGTTTCATAAAGAAAAATGATTTAAAATGGTCTAAATTGTCTCCCTTACTTCAAGTAAAAGCTGCTTTATATTTTCCAGCGACTTTACAATTTTGAATGTATGGTCCTCCTCATTCTTATTCTCCTTCATTTTTTTTCTGGCCCCTTTGAGCGTCATGCCCCTTTCTTTAACGAGGTGATAGATGATATGGAAATTATCAATATCATTTTGTGTGAACAGCCTGTTGCCTTTTTTATTCTTTTTAGGTTTGATTATATCGAACTCTTTTTCCCAATAGCGGATCAAGGAAGTATTTACGTCGAACATTACGGCAACTTCTCCTATGCTGTAATACAATTTCTCTACCTTTTTTTCTTTATAGGGCATAATTTTATGGGTGTAAATATTTTAACCTGAATTCTCATCACGAAAAACTCATGAATAATTCAGATAAAAGAAAATTACTACAAATTATAAAAAAAAATACTTTTGATTAATTACTTCCTGTAAAACTTTCCGTTTTTGTTAAATATTAGCGGACTTTCCGGAAAATCAGCTTCTGACAATTCACGGATCTTCATTAAAGCCCTCTCAGATGGATCAATGACCGGACCTCCTTCCCCGGACTGCTGTATTGAATAGATTTTTCCTTCCAGGAACTCACCCTTTTTGTCTACACTTACTTTTACAATGGGTGCTATACCGTTCGGCCCTCTCAGGTTAAAACGGGCATAGGTGCAGAAATTACCAAGACTATAGCATATAAGCCGGTTGTTGTATAGTTCCAGAGCCCTTGTTACATGAGGTCCGTGTCCAAAGACAATATCCGCTCCGGCATCAATTACCATATGAGCGAATTTGCAGACATTTCCCCTATTGTAGCCAAGGTATGTTTCATCTGTGCAGGGTACATGCTGGAAATCCTTTCCTTCGGCACCGCTATGGAAGGAGACGATCACAATATCACATGTTTTTTCCAATTCTTTTACGATCTCCACTGCACCTGCATAATTCTTGAAATTTGCAGTTCCCGTGTTGGGAGCAAAGGCGGCAAAACCATAGCTGATCCCATCGATTTGAAAATTTACCGAGGGTTTGTTAACGAATCCTGCAAATTGAACACCGGACTGACTAAGCAACATGGCTGTATTCTCTCTTCCGGTCAGTCCGAAATCATTGACATGATTGTTTGCTACACTTAGTAAGTTATATTCGGCATTCAGTATGCAATCAAGGTACGAATCAGGCATGCTGAAGACATAGCAAAATTCTGGATTTTTACATTTTTTGGGTGTTCCTTTTCCGGAATTGAATACGCCTTCGAGATTTCCAAAAGTTACATGGGCATTTTTAAGAATATCCTCAACAGGTTTGAACAGCTGCCCGCAATCAGGCGGAAGGTAACTTTCATCCGGGTAATTCGTACCCGGCATAACATCCCCTGTCCCGATAATTGTGATCGTGTCAGTTGCTGCCGGAACTTCATCCGGACAGGGAATTTCGGTTTCATTAAGAAGGGAATCTTTTGCAAGTGGAAAGGCATTATCAGGTAAGGGTTCCTGGATTTTTGTTGCAGATGAATCCGTTGCGGAAAATTCATTCTTTAATGAATCTTTCATTCCTTCCGCAGGAATATTGCTCTCTCTGAGTGTGGTGGTATCCAGTCTGGTTTTCACGGGATCAATAATCACTGTTTCCGGATCAGGGCCAGTAGTATTCCGGGAACTGAAACATGAAGATAAAAACAGTAATAACAGGGGAATAAGTAATTTGCTGTTTATCCACATAATTAATTGATATCGAAAGAAGGATCGGCATTGGCCAGTAATTGGATCATCCTGTCATATTCCTGTGGTGAAAGGTCGTTCGCATAATAGTTGATTGGATTTACCGGCTTATTATTTACCCAGACTTCATAATGCAGATGTGACCTGGTCGATAATCCGGTATTTCCAACTTTCCCGATCACTTCACCGCGCTTGACCTTTTGACCTCTTTTTACAAGGAACCTGCTGCAGTGTCCGTAGAGTGTCTTGTATCCAAACCCGTGATCGATAATGATCCTGTTCCCGTAGCCGCCCGGGGAATAACTTGCATATATAACCGTACCATCCGCTGTGGCGTAAATGTTTGTACCCCATGGAGTGGTAAGGTCTATACCATTATGTGGCCGGTATTTCTTTAAAATCGGGTGAAGCCGCATTCCAAATGCTGAGCCAAAGTGTTCAAGTTCATTTATACTGATTGGCTGAATGGATGGCTTTGCGGCCATTCTTTGTTCCTTCGTTTCGGCCAGGTGTATTACTTCATCAAAAGATTTTGACTGAACAACAAGTTGTCTTGAAACCTGGTCAAGGTTCATAAATGCATGTGTAAGCATCTCTGAAAAAGGCAGGTTTTGGAGGCTCCTGTATCTCATCACGCCACCTGTACCTGCTTTTCGCTTGGTAACAGGGATAGGGTCCACTTCAAAGAAGACCCTGTAAAGATGATCATCATTGTGTTCCACCCTGCTGAGCTGTTCAGCATATTTTGTAACATCCCTGTTAAGCAGTTCAATCTCATATACGAGTGATTCCTGCTGAGCTTGCAGTTTTTTAAAATTGGGACTCTGAATAATATCCTCGGAAAGCTTAAATATAAATATGGAAAAAACTGTGACCAGAACTATGAATTTCAGCACGTTGACTGTTCTTCGGTGTCGAGGAGGTTCAACGAGCTCAAACTGGAGTTTCTCAGGATTAAAATAGTAGTTTTCCATCAACTGCAATATACTAAAAAGCCTTATTAATCAAAAGATTGACCTGAATTTTTAGATAATATTATCATCTTGTCATATTCCCGGGGAGAAAGTTCCAGAAAAAAGAAATTGACCGGGTTAACCGATTTGCCCTTAAACAGGACTTCATAATGTAAATGTGGCCCGGAGGATAATCCAGTGTTTCCTACTGTACCAATTACCTCACCACGTTCCACAGTACGCCTTTGCCTTGTATTGATCTCATTCAAATGGGAATATACCGATTTAAATCCATACCCATGGTCGATGATGATCTGATTGCCTGATCCCCTACGGGAACGCGTTGTCATTTCAACAATGCCATTTCCAGTGGCAAATACAGGGGTTCCCACCGGGGCTGTAAAATCAATTCCCTTATGGAACTTATGGATCTTGTAAATTGGATGAAGCCTGTATCCATAACCTGATGCTGTCCGAGTAAGATCCCTATTTTCAATTGGCTGAATTGCAGGTATATAGGGTAGAATTACTGTTTTATCTTCACTCTTGATCCTTAATATATCGTAATCCAGCCGCTCATTTTTTACCTTTACAAGCATCGAATCAAGCTTTTCGGCTGTTTTCATAACGATTTCCCTGTCGCTGTATTCCTTTAATTTGGAGTAGGGGATCGTGGTAAATTCAGGAATATTGGAAACGGCAGGTTCGGTCTCAAATATCAACCTGAAAATATTTTCATCTGCACGCTGAATTTCCCCGAAAACAGTATCAACCGTTTTTTTTCTTTCCTGCAGGACCTGGTATTGACGCTTCAGCTCTTCATTCTCGCTTCGCATCATTCTTTCTCCGGGGCTGTCAAAAAGCAGAACAAAAAGAATATTCAATACAATGGCAATGAACAGTGCAGCAAAAGCAATTGTAACAACCCTCCAGAACAACTTTTTAAAACCATTGTTCATCTTATCAAAGTGAACGTTATCCGGGTTGTATTTGTATTGTGTTTTCACCAAATAAAATATTTGTGGTGAAATTAGTAAAAAAATGAAAAACGGGAAATGGATCAGTCCAGTTTGGCTCGCAGGGTGATCATTTCATATTCTTCCGGAGAAAGGTTCTCGAAGTAATAATATACCGGATTGATGGCTTTGTTGTTCAGGCGGATTTCATAATGCAGGTGCGGACCGGTTGATCTTCCGCTGTTACCCAGGGTACCTATCACCTGACCACGTTTAACTTTTTGGCCCCGATCAACCAAGATATTATCCATGTGTGCATACCTGCTCTTATAGCCAAAACCATGGTTTATGATAACTTCCTTGCCATAGCCAAAACGGTTGAATTTGGCTAATTCAACGGTCCCATCACCTGTGGCATGTATTTTCAATCCTTTGCGTCCACTGATATCAATCCCGTGATGGTAACGGGTGTTCCTTGTGAAGGGATCATTCCTGTATCCAAAGGCAGATGTAAACCAGAACCTGTCTGCCGGAGACAGGGGGTGTATCAGCGGTTTTGAGGCCAATATTTCAATCTGCTCCAGGGCAGCATTTTCTAAATCATCAAAAGATTCATGCTGTATTTTTGCCTTCATGAGGATCTTGTCGATCTTGTCAAAAACATCAATGATCATATTTGGATTGGAGATCGACTGCAGCGAAGTGTAAGTCTCGGAACCACCAGTACCTGCTTCACGAATAGATGATGGAAGTGGCTCCATCCCGAAAATTGAACGGTAAAGCCGGTCATCCTTCCTGCGTAATTCAGTCAGTATTAATTCATCCTGTTTAAGTTCTGAATGCAACTTTTTGTAATTGCGGCGCAACTCCTCATTCTGCTTTTCATATTTTATAAGTCGTGGAGTTTTTGCGTGCTGGTCATACACCACTCTCATTCCAACGGAAGTAAGTAATATTGCAACACCCAATATAATGAGAAGGGTAAGTTTTTTATTTCTGGAAAGTGTATCCTCTTCAAAACGAAGGGTTTCTGGATTCAGGCTGTATTTTCGTCCAAATAAATTTTCCATTCTAAGCATAAAAGTAAAAAACCGCCATTAATTTCACAATAATTAGTGAAAAAAATTATTTTTGCTAACGCTGGCAACGGGCTTCAATCCATGTCAATTATTATACGCACCTTTGCAAAATAAGTTACCATTTAACCAATCAAGAGAAGTGAATTCAAAAGAAATTCGATCAGCATTTTTAGATTTTTTTGAAAGCAAGGGACATGAGATTGTACCCTCTGCCCCCATGGTAATTAAGAACGATCCTACATTGATGTTCACCAATGCTGGGATGAATCAATTCAAGGATTATTTTCTTGGAAACAGGGTTCCGGATTCAAGCCGTGTGGCAGATTCTCAAAAATGTCTCCGGGTAACAGGTAAACATAACGATCTTGAAGAGGTGGGACATGACACCTACCACCACACCATGTTTGAAATGCTGGGAAACTGGTCTTTTGGTGACTATTTCAAAAAGGAAGCCATAAGCTGGGCCTGGGAATTCCTTACGGAGATAATGAAACTGGAAAGCGGGCGTTTTTATGTAACGATTTTTGAGGGGGATAAAGATGATAAGCTGCAAAGGGACAATGAATCTTTTAACCACTGGAGAGAATACCTTCCGGAAGAACGTATATTAAATGGAAACAAAAAGGACAATTTCTGGGAAATGGGCAACACAGGTCCCTGCGGTCCCTGCTCAGAGATACACATTGACCTGAGGGACAATGAATCCCGGAATAAGCAACCGGGTTCTGAATTGATCAACAAGAATCACCCGCTGGTGATTGAGGTTTGGAACCTGGTTTTCATACAGTACAACCGGAAAGCAGATTCAACACTGGAACTGCTGCCTGAAAAGCATGTTGATACAGGGATGGGCTTTGAACGGCTATGTATGGCAATTCAATCCAAAAAATCAAATTACGATACTGATCTGTTCAGACCGATCATAGAAAATATTTCAGAGCTCTCAGGATTTGTTTACGGGGAAGAAGAAGCCACAGATGTAGCAATGCGGGTTATTGCAGATCACCTGCGCGCCATTTCATTTTCAGTTGCGGATGGTCAGCTTCCATCTAATAACAAGGCAGGTTATGTTGTCAGAAGAATCCTCAGGCGGGCGATCAGGTATGCTTACACCTACCTGGGCAAATCAGAACCCTTTATATACAAACTGGTGCCTTCCCTTATTGAAGTGATGGGTGAAAGCTATCCTGAACTTTCTGGTCAAAAGGACCTGATCGAAAAGGTTATTTTTGAAGAGGAGCAGTCATTCCTAAATACCCTTGAAAATGGGATCCGAAGATTGAACCAGATGACCGGGGCTCTCCGGAATCAACAGAACAAAGAACTGGGAGGCAAGGAAGCTTTTGAATTGTATGATACCTATGGGTTTCCTCTGGACCTTACAGAACTGATCCTTAGAGAGAAAAACATGACTGTGGATTCAGAAGGATTCGATCAGGAAATGAAACTCCAGCAGCAACGTTCAAAGGCAGCCGCTAAAATAGAAAAAGATGACTGGGTCATACTGGAAGATTCAAATGAAGAGAGGTTCGTCGGATATGACAAGCATTCGGATGACATTAGAATTATCCGCTACAGGAAAATCAAGACAAGGGAGGGTGTAATGTACCAGCTCGTGTTCAATGTCACTCCTTTTTATGCTGAAAGTGGAGGACAGGTTGGTGATACAGGTACACTTGAGAATGACAGGGAGAAGGTAAAGGTGTTGGATACTCAAAAGGAAAATGACCTGATCATTCATTATGTAAAGGAATTACCCAGGAACCTTCAAAGTACATTCAGGGCCAGTGTAAATGAATCGGAGCGGACAGAGACCGCAGGCAATCATACAGCAACCCATTTGCTCCATTATGCCTTGAGAAAGCTACTTGGTGAACACGTTGAACAGAAAGGTTCACTGGTAAATTCCCGAATGTTAAGATTTGATTTCAGTCATTTTCAAAAGGTATCGCACCAGGAATTGAGAAAAGTTGAAAAGCTGGTAAACCTACTTATCAGACAGAACATTCCTGTTGAAGAAATGAGGTCGATCCCTATGACCAAAGCAAAAAATATGGGAGCGATCTCACTTTTCGGAGAAAAATATGGCGATAATGTCCGCGTTATTCGTTTTGGGGATTCCGTTGAGCTGTGCGGGGGAACACATGCCAGGGCTACCGGACAACTTGGGATTTTCAAGGTCGTCAAAGAATCTTCAATTGCTGCAGGAATTCGGCGAATAGAGGCTGTTACAGGAGTTGAAGCAGAAAAATACATCAACAGTGAACTTGACCAGTTATCAGATATATCAAGACTGTTGGAAAAAAAGACCAATCTTGCAGATGCAGTTATGAAATTGGTAAAGGACAATGTAGCTTTAAGTAAGGAAGTTGAAGGATATAAAAAAGAAGTATTGAAAACCTCGATAAACACCTTGAAAAATAAAGCAGAAAAGATAGGTGAAATCAATTTTATTTCAGCGGTGCTGGATTCGGCGGATGCAGATCTGCTAAGGGATGCAGCATATAAATTACGGGACCAGGTGGAAAACCTTTTCCTTGTCCTTGGAAGCAAAGTCAATAACAAAGCACTGCTTGTTGTGATGATATCCGATAAACTGATCAGTGATAAAGGATTGAACGCTTCAGTTATTATCCGTGAGATCTCTGGCGAAATAAAGGGAGGGGGAGGTGGTCAGCCATTCTTTGCAACAGCGGGTGGAAAAAATCCGGAGGGCCTGCAAAGTGCTATGAAAAAAGCCAGAAATCTGGCCGGAAAATCCTGACATTGCATTTTTATTCAGCTGATCCGGGAAGGCATAGTTCTGTTTTCCGGGCTCCATACCATTTTAATTTCTCCTTATATTCTAAGAAACTTGTAAGATTGTTTTCTGAACCTTTGGTAATGCAGCACTGTTATGTTAATATTGTTTGTATTTTTGAAGAGGTATTCGAAAATAAATTTGAATTTTAAATATCTGTAAATAACAGAAAAACAGATTTATAATCATTTTATTATTTAAAGTGTGATAATTGTTTTTAGTGATTATTCGAAAAATACCACAAAATAATATAATTTAAAAAAAATCAGATGGAAGTAACCAGAACGTTTGATATTCTTGACCGCATCGGAAAGCAGTTTGGAAATAAAGAGGACATGCTTGCTGCCAGGATCAATGGCTCCTGGAAGAAATATTCTTCAAAGGAATATGTAAAAGCAGCCTATTATGTTGCTTATGGACTGTTGGCGATTGGACTTAAGAAGGGGGATAAGATAGCCATGATAAGCAATAACAGGCCTGAATGGAATTTTCTTGACATGGGGATGTCGATGGCAGGCATTGTCAATGTACCAATTTATCCAACCATCAGTGATGAGGAGTATACCTACATTTTAAACCATTCTGCTCCCAAACTTGTAATTGTTTCAGACAGTATCCTTTATAAAAGACTGGAATCCATAGCTAAGGAAATAAATAGCATCCAGAAGGTATATACTTTTAATAAAGTGGAGGGAGCTCCTTTTTGGCAAATTATTCTGGAAAAAGGCAAAGAAAACGAGGAGCAATACAGGGAAGAATTGGAGCAAATCAAATCTTTAATTGATCCTGGTGAAATGTCCACCATCCTTTACACTTCCGGTACAACCGGAATGCCAAAGGGAGTCATGCTTTCGCATAACAACCTGGTGTCAAATGCAATCACAACCAGCCATCATATTGCATATGATTCCAGGCACCGGTCGCTTTCTTTCCTGCCCATCAGCCATGTATATGAAAGAATGGTCAACTATAACTTTCAATACAAAGGTATAAGCGTATATTATGCGGAGAACATCGGGACCATTGCCCGGGATTCACAGGAGATTCATCCACAAATTTTCGGAGCAGTTCCAAGGTTACTGGAAAGTGTCTACGATAAAATCATTGCCAGGGGAAAGGAACTTTCAGGGATCAAACGGGCATTGTTTTTCTGGGCTGTAAAGCTTGGAAACAAATATGATCCGGAATCAGGAAACGGTTTGCTTTTCAGTTTAAAACTTAAAATTGCCGACAAACTCATCTTTTCCAAATGGAGGAAAAGTCTGGGAGGCTGCAATACGATCATTACCGGCGGAGCTGCTATCCAGCCAAGACTAGTGAAAGTGTTCTGGGCAGCAGGTATTGAGGTTTATGAAGGTTACGGGCTTACAGAGACATCGCCGGTGATTTCTGTAGCTAACCAGGTTACTAAGGAATTTAAGATCGGATGTGCAGGAATGATTATTAAGGATGTTGAGGTAAAGATTGCGGAGGATGGAGAAATACTTGCCAGGGGGCCGAATATTATGCTGGGTTATTACAAAGAGCCTGACATGACAAGGGAAGTGATCAACGAAGATGGATATTTCCATACAGGTGACATAGGAACGGTGGTCGATGGTATTTGGCTTAAGATCACCGACAGGAAAAAGGAAATTTTTAAATTATCCAGTGGCAAGTACATTGCACCGCAGGCCATTGAAAATAAATTCAAGGAATCCCTGCTGATTGATCAACTCATGGTTATCGGTGAGAACCAGAAGTTTGCAAGTGCAATTATATCTCCTAATTTCAGTGCATTGCAAACCTGGGCAGATGAACATGGATTTTCTTTGAATGGTAAAGGGGAATCAATCAGGGACAAAAGGGTATTGAATGCTTTCCAGGAGGAAGTGAACAGGTTGAATGAGCAACTCGGACAGGTTGAGAGGATAAAACGATTCAAACTTGTTGCGGATGAATGGACACCACTGAGTGGTGAAATGTCTCCGACACTTAAATTAAAGCGCAAGGTTATCAGTGAAAAATATGCTGATATTATCTCGGAGATCTTTGCTGTTGATTCTGAGAAATGATCCAGAGTCCCATGAATGTATATAAGCCGTTCATTATCAAAAATTCAAATCCCATCTCGTAATTGCTGATCAACCATTCGAGTATCAGCCTGTCTATGTATGCCGCAATGGGGGCAAGGACTGCAACAAAAGGTACCCAGCGTTCTGTGAGTTGTCTTTTTGTAAAGAGTCCGAATGCATAAAGTCCGAGTAATGGTCCGTAAGTGAACCCGGCAACTTTGAATATTGCAGAGATAACACTTTCGTTATTGATCGCTTCGAAAATAAAAATAACGATGGCAAGAATTATTGAGATAGCGATGTGCACCCTTTTCCTTCTCTTTATCCTGGCAGCTTCATCGAGCCCGGTATTGTCAAGAATATCAACAGTAAAAGAGGTTGTCAATGCCGTGAGTGCTGAATCCGCACTTGAATATGCAGCTGCAAGAAGACCAATAACAAAGGTGATCCCAACTACCTGGGGAAGCATGCCACCGGTAACAAGCATAGGGAACAGATCATCGGTTTTTTCAGGCAGTCCTATTCCGCTCTGAATTGCAAATGTGGCCAGCAATACTCCCAGGGAAAGGAAAAGCAGGTTCACCGGTATGAGGGAAATACTCATCCAGTACATGTTTTTCTTCGCTTCTTTTATATTCCTGCAGCTCAGGTTTTTTTGCATCATATCCTGGTCAAGTCCGGTCATTACAATGGTTATGAACATTCCTGAAAAGAAGTGTTGTAAAAAGTGATTTCCATTCTTCCAGGTTCCGAACTCCCATATCTTACTGAAATCACTCCGGGAAATTGTCTCAATTGTGCCCGATAGGTCCAGTCCCATTTTTTTCCCTATGAAAATAAAAGTAATTATTACGGCAGTAAGCATTGAAAAAGTCTGCAAAGTGTCTGTCCAGATAATTGTCTTAATGCCTCCTTTATTGGTATAGAACCAGATCAGCAGGATGGTAATCACTACTGTTGCCCAGAAAGGTACGTTCCAGTGATTAAAAACGGAAATATGGAGTACCCGTGCTACCAGAAAAAGTCTGAAAGAAGCCCCAATGATCCTGGAAACCATAAACAATGAGGCTCCGGTTTTATAGGTGATTTTTCCGAACCGTTCATTGAGGTATGTGTAAATACTTGTCAGTTCCATCTTGTAGAACAATGGCATCAGTACATTAGCGATCACAATATAACCGGCAAGGTATCCGAGTACCATTTGCATATAGGTCATCTGGCTCGTAATTACCCAGCCTGGGACAGAAATGAAAGTCACACCTGACAAAGACGCACCAATCATTCCAAACGCCACTATATACCATGGTGATCTGCGGTTTCCAAGATAGAAAGCTTCGTTATCCGCACCTTTCCCTGTCACCTGTGAAATGATCAGCAACGCTCCAAAGTAGAGGAATATAATTATCAATATCAGTTCGGGCTTCATTTGATCAAATTTATGGCAATGCCGGGTTAAATTTGGTAAAATTCAATAAAAGGTCAAAAATTTTGCCGCAATGACCTTCTAATGCTAAATTTGTTCCACATTCAGATCGCAATGCAACACAACTATTCTTCAAAATTATTGGAAGAGGCTGTTGAAGAATTTGCTTCACTGCCAGGGATTGGGAAAAAAACAGCACTTCGATTGGTACTGTACCTGCTGCGACAGGAAGAGTCTGTGGTTGAGCATTTCAGCAGCACATTGCTGAAGATGAAAAGGGAGATTAGGCATTGCCGGATCTGTCACAACATTTCTGACAATGATGTGTGCTCTATCTGCAGTGATCCATACAGGGATCACAAAATTGTATGTGTTGTGGAAAATATCAGGGATATAATTTCTATTGAAAACACGCAACAATACAAAGGCATCTATCATGTTCTCGGGGGAATCATATCGCCTATTGATGGCATTGGGCCGGCTGATCTGAAGATAGACTCATTGATCGAGAAGTCCAATAACAATACCATAAATGAGGTTATCCTTGCTTTAAGTACTACAATGGAAGGTGACACAACCAATTTCTACATCTACAAGAAACTTCAGGATACTCCGGTTGTTGTTACTACGCTTGCCCGGGGAGTGGCGATAGGTGATGACCTGGAATTTGCAGATGAAATTACACTGGGCCGTTCTATCCTGAACCGGACAAAATTTGAAGATACTTTCGGTGTCCGGCATTGAAGTTTTAGTAAGTAATTCAGTGCTTTTTTTTACTTTTACCGTTTGTTTGGATAAATATCCCGGGACGCATGGAAATAAAAAGGAACCAGTACTTGATAGACCGCATTCCTGTTACCGGATTGATGGAGAAATACGGATCGCCGTTGTATATCTATGAATCCAAAAAAATGGTTGCCCAGTACAACAGGATGATGGATGCTTTCAAAAATACAAGGGTTAAGATCAATTATGCAGCCAAGGCTCTTACCAATGTTAATATTTTGAAGCTTTTCCGCAAATTAGGTGCAGGGCTCGATGCTGTGTCCATTCAGGAAGTTAAGCTGGGACTGCAAGCTGGTTTTGATCCCGGTGATATATTGTATACGCCCAATTGTGTATCAATTGAAGAAATTGAAGATGTTGCGCAGCTTAATGTAAAGATCAATATTGATAACATATCAATTCTTGAGCAATTCGGACACAAATACGGTAATGATATTCCGGTTTGTATTCGGATCAATCCGCACATACTTGCCGGTGGCAACCAGAAGATCTCTACCGGGCATATTGATTCCAAGTTTGGAATATCCATCCACCAGATTCCTCTTGTGAAAAGGGTAGTAGAGACGAATAACATGCATGTTGAGGGATTGCATATGCATACAGGCTCCGATATACTGGATGTCGAGGTTTTTTTGCGGGGCGCTGAAATTATTCTCGAAATCGCAAAGGAATTCAAAGACCTCGATTACATTGATTTTGGAAGCGGATTTAAAGTGGCCTATAAAGCAGACGATATTGAAACCGATATTGAAGCACTTGGGACCAATCTTTCGAAAAGGTTCAACGAATTCTGCAGGGATTACGGGAAGGAACTGACCATCATATTTGAACCGGGCAAGTACCTGGTAAGTGAAGCCGGGTATTTTGTGGCAAGGACCAATGTGATCAAGCAGACAACTTCCACGGTCTTTGCCGGACTGGATACAGGGATGAATCATTTTATCCGCCCCATGTTTTATGATGCTTACCATGAGGTTGTCAATATCAGCAAACCTGCCGGCAAAACCAGGATTTATACGGTGGTAGGTTATATTTGTGAGACCGATACCTTTGGTTACAACAGGAAGATAACCGAGATCTCAGAAGGTGATTACCTCCTTTTTAAGAATGCCGGCGCATACTGTTATGCAATGGCGTCGAATTACAATTCACGGTTGCGACCTGCAGAGGTTCTTGTCCATCAGGGGAAGGATTACCTGATCAGGAAAAGAGAGGATTTTGAAGATATCAGCAGAAATGTGGTTCATGTTGACCTCTGAGTGTTTAAAGCATTATGATCTCATCTTTTTCGTTAATTTTATGAGACAATGACCAGCTTATGGACCTGTCAGTAATAATTGTCAATTACAATGTAAAATACTTTCTCGAACAATGCCTTCATTCAGTTAAAAAGGCTGCAGAGGGACTGGATACAGAGGTCTTTGTAGTGGATAATAATTCTGTTGACGGATCCTGTAATCACATCAGGGACAAATTTCCATGGGTAAGGCTTATTGAAAACAGGGAAAATATCGGCTTCAGCAAGGCCAATAACCTGGCAATCAAACAATCAAAAGGAAAATACATATTGCTGCTGAATCCTGATACAGTGATCGAGGAGAATACATTAAGCAAATGTTTTCACTTTATGGAGGATCATCCCGATGCCGGTGCACTGGGAGTGAAAATGATTGACGGAAGCGGTCATTTTCTGCCCGAATCCAAAAGGGCGCTTCCAACCCCGTGGGTTGCGTTTTATAAGATCTTCGGATTGTCAGGGTTGTTTCCCGGTTCAAGAAAATTTGGCAAATACCACCTGGGATACCTCGACAAGGAGGAAATCCATGAAGTTGAAGTGCTTGCCGGAGCATTCATGTTCCTGCGCATGATAACACTCAGTAAAACAGGATACCTTGATGAAGACTATTTTATGTATGGCGAGGATATCGATCTTTCCCACAGGATCAACCTGGCCGGATATAAGAATTATTACTATCCTGAAACCACCATCATTCATTACAAAGGTGAGAGCACCAAAAAGGGTAGCCTTAATTATGTGATGGTTTTTTATCAGGCAATGATCATTTTTGCAAAAAAGCATTTTTCCCGGCGGAACATCAGGATCTTTTCACTGATTATTAACCTTGCCATTTACCTGAGGGCTTCACTGGCACTTTTACGGCGGTTCATAAAGAGGATCTACCAGCAGGTTTTTGATGCAGTCATCATTTTTGCAGGCTTTTTTGCTGGCCTGCCCCTGTGGGGCAATATTAAATTCGGAAATCCTGATTATTATCCTGATGAGTTCAGGTATTACGTTGTTCCGGGATACATTCTTGTGTGGATCACCTCGATGTATTATTCGGGAGGATATGACCATCCCATTAAAATTTGGAAACTGGTAAGGGGAATCTTTATCGGCACTTTTGCCATCCTTGTTGTGTATGCTTTGCTGCCGGAAACATGGCGATTTTCCCGTGCTGTAATTCTGTTAGGGACCGCCTGGTCGGTGTTGGGGACTTCACTTTTCAGATTGATAATGCATTCAATGAAATTACCTGGTTATCAATTGGCTACCCGGAGAAAGAAGCGAATTGTGATTGTTGGTGATGAAAATGAGGCTGAGCGGGTCTGCAATGTGCTGGGAAAGACCCGTATAAAACCGGAGATCATCGGTTATGTCAGCCCTGACAGTGATGTAAAAAGGCCTTTTATTGGATCAGTGGACCAGATCGCAGAAATTGCCCGGATTCATAAGCTTGATGAGATATTATTCTGCTCTGCCAATATCTCTTCACAAAAGATCATCAGGATAATGACCATGTTGACGACCTTGCCAGTAAATTATAAAATTGCCCCGCCGGAAAGCCTTTCAATCATAGGAAGCAATTCAATTAATACTTCCGGTGAACTGTACACGATACATTTTAACTCAATAGGGAACAAAGCAAACCTGAGGACCAAACGGTTGTTTGATCTTATTGCCTCATTTCTTTTACTTGCTGCATTTCCCCTCTGGATATTCTTTATCAAAAAACCAATATGGGCCGTTGCGCGATTATTTAAGGTTTTTGTGGGTTGTTATACCCTTGTTGGCTACCAGCTTTCTGAAGAAACGGATGTAACCTCGCTTCCAAAATTGAGAAAAGGAATTTTAACGCCTGCAATAACACTTGCAGGAAAGCAGAAAAACCCGCGTGCAATCAACAATATTAATGTTTTATACGCGAAAGATTACAAGGTAATAAATGATCTTCAGATCCTGTTAAAAGGTTTCAGGTTGATCGGGATCTGACTCATCTGTTGACCAACTCATATCTGTTTATAGGGCTTTGATCCCAGCTGTTCTATCATCCGTAAAATCATGTTGCAAGTTTAATAAAATACTTGATAGATATTTTTTACTTTTGTTGTAGCGTGCGCTGGGATAGTTTTCAATTAATCATTAAGTAGTGTCAGAAAGAGAGCTCATATTATTTAGCAGTGCTTGATAAGTTTTAATAAAGCACCAGGATGTATATAAATCAGCCAAAATGAGAAGAAGGATATTAAGTTCTGTCCTGTTTGTTATTTTTTCCGCTATTCTGATAAATGCCCAGTCAGATGATCTTAAGAACGCATATTTAATAGCCGACTCCTATTTTTTGTTTGAAGAATACGCGGATGCGCTGGTTGAATATCTTAAAATAAATCGTGCAGACCCTGATAACGATGATGTCAATTATAAGATCGGGATCTGCTTTCTGAACGACCCCTACCAAAAGGAAAAGTCCATCAGGTACCTTGAAAAAGCGTCCGAAAACATAAATTTTAAATACAAGGAGAACAATTGGCGTGAAAAGTCGGCGCCTCCTGAGACCTTTTTTTACCTTGGGAACGCTTACCTCGTTAACAACAAAATTGATAAGGCACTTGAGAATTACAAGTATTTCCTTGAGATACTGGATGAGGATATTTATGATGTTGAACTTGTTGAAGCACAGATTGAAACCTGCGAGCGTGCAAGGGAATATATGAATGCCCCGGTAGATATCGACCTTATCAATCTTGGGGAGAAAATTAACGACAGATATTCAGATATTAATCCGGTTATCTCCGGCAATGACAGCAGCATGGCCTATATTTCTGAAAGGCCATTCTATGATGTTCCCTTTTATTCATCGTTCAGGGACCGGGAATGGCAGCGGCCAAGGGATTTAATCCCGGAACTGGAAGTAGATGATGATGTCTACCCTGCATCCCTGTCATATAACGGAACAACTATGATCATTTACAGGGATGATGATTTTATTGGTAACCTGTACGTTTCAGAACTTAAAGATGGTTTCTGGACTCCAATGAAGAAACTTGGTGATAATATCAACACCAAATACTGGGAATCCCATGGTTCGTTTTCCAGAGACGGCCAGACCCTCTACTTTACCAGCAACAGGAAAGGCACCAACGGTGGACTGGATATTTATAAATCAGAGAGACTTGCAGACGGTACCTGGGGAGAACCTGCTAATCTTGGAAAGGCGATTAATACCAGGTTCAATGAAGATACCCCGTTTATCACTGAAAATGGAAAGCGTCTTTATTTCAGCAGTTATGGTCACAACGGTATGGGCGGATATGATGTTTTTTATTCTGAATTGAATGATAATGGGGTATGGGGAACACCGGTGAACCTCGGATATCCCGTGAATACAACAGATGATGATCTTTTTTTTCATCCGGTCAATAATGGAACAAGTGCATATTTTTCAAAATACATGGAAGAAGGTTATGGAAGACACGATATCTATTACCTGAATATCTACTCGGATAATAATCCGAGGTATTACAAGGTATCAGGTAATTTACAGTCGGAATTGGACTCCATTTCAAGAAAAGATGATGTGATTACCTACATCATTGAACGCTACTCAGGAGACACATTGGCGACAACCGGTCCGGATCTGGAAAACCAGCGATTTGAGACCCGTCTTACCAGAGGTCACTATGAATTGGTTTTCAAAAGCAAAACATACCTTGAATTGGTATTCAAAATTGATATTGATGATTCTTCTGACAAAAGCGGTATTGATATTTCGGATCAATTAATATTCAGGCCAATTCCTTACGAACCCAGGATTTTCAAGGGAGAGGATTCACATCTGACTGTTAAGGAGGATACAATCCGGAATGTTTTACCAGGGGTTGAAATGGAGGTAAGCATGGATGTAATCAAGGGGGCTAAACTTCTTGCGGAACTTTATCATGACAGTGTGCTTGTCACTACAGATACTTTTGAACTCAATAAAAAGAAATTTGATTACAAATTCACCCCGGGAGATAATATGACCAACATTGATCTTACCATGGTAGAGGAGAATGGAGACATGAACCTGACGGAGATTGTTGTGTTTGCAAAAGAAAGGAAAACAATTGTTTCAGAGGCGGATGAATCTCCGGAGGATAAAATTGAAAAAGAGAGAGAAGAAGCTGAAATACAGGAAGAATTAGAACAACATGATACGATCAGGAGCCTGAAAAAGGAATTCATTGACCATTCAGGGGATGAGCCGGATACTACCCTTACAGATATAGATCCTGAAAGGCCCGAAACCAGCTTTTCACCTGCAGTCAGGATCTTTTTTGCAGTTGTTTCTGCCCTGGTGTTGTTCCTGTTTGTATTTTATCTCAGAAACAGAAAAAACGGGAAGAAAGATGAATTGAGTTAGTATGCAGGAATGCAATTCCCGGGGTAATACAGAAGTTGTACATATTTTCATAAATCGTGAAAGTCAGTGAATAATAATGTACTTAAAGGAAGTCGTTTAATGTTGAGGGCACTCGAGCCTGAAGACCTGGAGCTGTTGTACAGGTGGGAAAATGATACGGATATCTGGAACATCTCCGAAACGCTCTCACCAATTTCAAAATATGTCCTGAAACGTTACCTTGAAAATGCGCACAAAGATATTTTTGAGACACGTCAGTTTCGTTTTATGATCGTCCTGAATACCGAAAATAAATCCATTGGCACAATAGATCTGTATGACTTCGATCCTTTTCATAAGCGTGCAGCAGTGGGTATTCTTATTGCTGAGAAAGGTCAGAGAAAAAATGGCTATGCTTCAGAATCACTTGGTTTGCTTAAAGATTATTGTTTTGGAGTGTTGAAACTCAAGCAGATCTATTGCGTGATATCGAAAGAGAACAAGTCAAGTATAGATCTGTTTTTACAATCGGGTTTTAACATAACCGGGACCCGTAAAGAATGGATCTGGAATGGGCGGAGTTTCAGCGACGAGCATTTTATGCAATGCTTCAATCAAGATCTTTGAAGAGAGGAATTGAAGAGAGGAAGTCGACTTTTCCGGTTGCAAAATTCACCTTACAGCTATAGTGCTGCATTCCATTGGTAACAAACAGGTATTTTACATGGAAGACCAAATTGTATCTTGCGACCTGGTCAAATACATCATTGGTGATCTTAATTCCCGGAGCTTTACATTCAACCAGCGCTGCAGGTTTCAGTGATCTGTTGAAAACAATGATATCGCATCGCTTGTGCATCCTGTTTAACTCCAGCCCATATTCCGTTGTCATCAGGGTCGACGGAAAATCCTTTTCTTCTATCAAATATCGGGCAAAATGCTGTCTTACATTTTCTTCTGGTGTAAGCAGCAAATATTTTTTCCTGAAAGGATCAAAGATCATTTGTTTACCTGATTCCTCCTTGATTCTGAAATCATAGTCTGGCAAATTCAGTTTTTGCATAAATGCTGTTATCTTTACAGACCCATTGCAGTTTGATCCGAAATTAATTGTTTCCGTCATGAAAACAAAAAATGAAATTATCAGCAATTGGCTGCCCAGGTACACGGGCAACAGTATTGAAAATTTCGGAGAATATGTATTGTTGACAAATTTTCATAATTACATGGACATCTTTTGCGATAAGATGGATACAGAGATTGTTGACAAACATGCTGTCATGCCATGTGCCACGAGTGGGTCCATTACCATGATAAATTTTGGAATGGGAAGTGCCAATGCTGCCACAATTATTGATTTGTTAGCTGCCATACACCCGAAAGCGGTTCTGTTTCTGGGGAAATGTGGCGGATTAAAAAAGAAGAATCAGCTTGGAGACCTGATATTACCCATTGCTGCGATAAGGGGAGAGGGGACCTCAAATGATTATCTCCCTCCACTGGTTCCTGCTTTACCGGCATTCAACCTGCAGAGGGCGGTCTCATCAACCATTAGGAATTACGGGAGTGACTACTGGACAGGAACGGTATTTACAACAAACAGACGGGTATGGGAACATGATGAAGTATTCAAGGATCAACTACGCATAACCCGGAGCATGGCCATTGACATGGAAACTGCTACGCTGTTTATTGTTGGATTTGCAAATGGTATACCCACAGGTTCGCTTTTACTTGTTTCAGATCAACCAATGATATCTGCAGGCATCAAAACGAAAATAAGTGATAAGATGGTCAATGCAAAATTTGCTGAGATGCATGTTAGTATTGGCATTGATTCGCTGATAGAATTGCGCGACCAGGGAGAGTCAGTCAAACACCTGAGATTTGAATAATGGGAACATTTATGTACGAAAAAATAATTGCAGATCTCAAGCAGAAGCAATACCATCCTGTATATTTTCTTTCGGGTGATGAACCTTATTATATTGACCTGGTAACATCATTTATACAGACCCATGTTTTAAACGACAGTGAAAAGACATTCAACCAGACCATATTGTACGGAAAGGATGCCGATGCTGCGACCATAGTAAATACTGCGAAACGCTTTCCCATGATGGCCAGTCACCAGGTGGTAATTGTAAAAGAAGCACAGGAAATAAATGACCTTGATCAGCTTGAGCATTACATAGAAAAACCGCTTGGATCGACATTGCTTGTTCTCCATTACAAGCATAAAAAACCAGACAAGCGCAGAAAGATATTCAAATCACTGATGAAGAACAGTGTATTTCTGGAATCGAAAAAGCTTTATGACGACCAGGTTCCGGGTTGGATAAGTGCATATGTTTCATCAAAAGATTTTACAATTGAACCAAAAGCTGCTGCACTGCTGGTTGAATTCCTTGGTAATGACCTCAGTAAAATAGCAAATGAGATTGACAAACTAATTATTTCTGTTGATGAGGGTACTGCTAACATCAACGCGTCATTCATTGAGAGAAATATAGGTATCAGCAAGGATTACAATAATTTTGAACTGCATAATGCACTGGGATGCAGGGATGTGTTGAAGGCAAACAGGATCATTAATTATTTCGGAGACAATCAGAAGAATATCTCCATACAGCAAACAATCGGTGTGCTATACACTTTTTTTTCAAAATTGCTGGTGTATTTTTGGATCAGAGACAAATCACGTGAAAATTTATCCCGGGAATTGGGCGTTAATATATATTTTGTAAAGGATTACCAGACTGCTGCAAAATATTACAATCCCAACCAGGTTATCAGGGTCATAGAATTACTCAGGGAATATGACCTGAAGTCAAAAGGTTACCAGGGAACCATGGTTCCCCCGGGTGAACTTCTTAAGGAGCTAATTTTTAAAATATTACATTAGATAATGACGGTTATTCTGGTCATAATAATAAGTGTAATATCTGTCATTGCATTCAGGATCAAAAAGTTGTCTTACATGTTTGATCTGACGCCATACAGGGTATTCCGGAACAGGGAATACTACAGGATCCTGACCCATGCTTTTCTTCATGTTGATTACATTCATCTTATCGTGAACATGATCGTTCTTTTATCTTTTGGACTAAGTGTAGAATCCATATTCAGGAATCTTCAATCCTATGATCATATTTCTTCAGCTAAGCTGTATTACGGTATTCTTATATTTCTGGGTATTGCAATTTCAACCGTTGTAACATTGATCAAGCACAAGGATGATCCCTCGTATTCTTCAGTCGGGGCATCAGGACTTGTATCTGCCATTGTATTTACCCATATATTTTTTCAACCAATGCAGAAGATATATTTCTATTTTGCAATTCCGATACCGGGAATAGCATTTGGTATACTGTACCTTCTTTATTCAAGTTACATGAGCAGGAGGAAAAGGGACAACATTAACCATGATGCACACATCTGGGGAGCGATCCTGGGTTTTTTCTATCCGGTGATCATTTCACCTGAGCTGATAAAATTCTTCATCGATAATTTTAAATGATCATTCAATGAACAAAGCCATTTTTCTTGACAGGGACGGGGTGATCAACAATCCAAGAAAGAATTATTATGTCTACAAAGTAGGTGATTTTGTATTGAACAGGGGTGTGACTGAAGCATTGAAATGTTTTCAGGAAAGGGACTATATGTTAATTGTGATCACCAACCAGGGAGGAATAAGCAAGGGAAAATATACTGTCGAAGATGTGGAAGGTTTGCATGCGCATATGGTCCAGGAGCTTGCTGCTTCCGGTATTGACCTCACGGCGGTATATTTTTGTCCCCATCACAACAAGAGGGAAAATTGCCTGTGTAGAAAACCAAAGCCATTGATGCTTGAAAAGGCCATTGCACGTTTTGATATCGATCCTGATCAATCCTGGTTCATAGGTGACAAAAAAACTGATGTTGAAGCAGGCAGGCAGGCAGGTGTCAAAACCATAAGGATACGGAAAAACCAGGATTTGCGAAAAGTAATCAATAGGATCAGTTAAGCCCGGGGTCATCAGGAAAATTTGCCCAGGCCTTGTATTTTGCATCAAGGTTGGAAAGGATATCTGTCCAGAATTCAGCTGATCCTCCTTTCATCACAAGCCCGGATGGGATGTCTCCAACCAGCCATGCATTTAATTCCAGTTCTCCCTCAAGTTGTTTTTCTCCCCAACCTGAATATCCCAGAAAAAACCGCAGTTGATCGTTTTTTACTTCTCCGGAGCGGACCAGGCTTTTCATTACTTCAAAATCACCACCCCAGAAAATTCCGTCTTTTACATGAACGCTTTCAGGTATGGAATCTCCTAACGTATGCAAATAATGGATTGTATTTGTGCTGACCGGCCCGCCCAATGAAACCTGAAAATCAATCCTGGGGAAATCATCCAGTACCTCGGAAATTTTCATGTTTAGAGCTTTGTTCAATACGAAACCCACGGTAGCCGTATCACTGTGTTCAGTCAGGTATACCACCGACCTTCTGAAATAATTGTCACTGAGAAATGGTTCTGAGATCAAAACCCGCCCATTTTCTACTACCTTGTTGTTCGCTATGTTAAAAAAATCAAAGTCCAGGTTCATATTTTATCACCCCCTTGTATACGCAATTTAGTTGAATTTTAAATTAAATAAAACTTTTATAAAGACTTTGTTCATTCATATCATAAAAACCGGCTCTGTAATTGTAACGCTAATATTTTCGACATATTTTAATTATCTTGGTCGCTTATTCATCGATTCATGGAGGGTAAGAAGGAAAAACAACCAAGTTTAATACAGTCTCTGATTCCTATTATCATTTTAATAACCTTGCTTTCGCTGAATGTGATCTACTTCGGTGATCATACCCTTGATGGGGCCAATCAGTTTGCCCTGATCCTTTCGGCAGCTGTAGCGGGATTAATTGCAGTTTTTTTAGGGATCAAATGGGTTGCGGTCAGGGATAGTATTGTGAGCAGTATTGGATCCGCAATGCCTTCCATTCTAATCTTGTTGATGATCGGTGCACTTGCCGGCACGTGGATGCTCAGCGGTGTTGTTCCCACATTGATCTATTATGGATTGAAGATCTTTCATCCAAGCATTTTCCTGTTTGCGACAGTGATAATTGCCGGGGTCGTCTCCCTGGCCACGGGAAGTTCATGGTCAACTGTTGCCACCATTGGAATAGCGCTGGTAGGCATTGGGAAAACGTTAGGAATGAGTGAGGGAATGGTTGCCGGAGCTGTAATTTCCGGCGCATATTTCGGGGATAAGATGTCTCCGCTGAGCGACACAACAAACCTTGCTCCTGCCATGGCCGGCACAGATCTGTTTACCCACATAAGGTACATGATGATCACAACCACACCTGCAATGGTAATTACACTTGTAATATTTCTTATCATCGGTTTCACTTATGATTTTAAGTCAGACCTCCGTGATATTGAACTGGTACTTCAGTCCATAGAGAGCAGGTTTACCGTCACACCCTGGTTGATGCTGGTTCCCGGATTTCTGATTTTTGTCATCATTAAAAAGGTGCCACCCCTTCCTGCCTTGCTTTTTGGTTCTTTGTCCGGTGCAGTTTTTGCATTGATTTTTCAACCGCACCTTATCTGGGAAACCGGAAGAATGATTGATCCTGAATCAAAAACTTTTTTCAAGGTTTCTTACCTCAGTATAATGCAATCTATTTATGGAGATCTCACCATAACCACCGATCATAAGATGGTTAACGAACTTCTTGCAACTTCAGGTATGAAGGGCATGCTCAATACGATCTGGTTGATTTTATCGGCCATGATATTCGGTGGGACCATGGAGTCTGCAGGCATGCTTAAAAAGATTACAAGGTCCGTTATCAAATGGGCCAATTCAACAGGTTCGCTTGTTGCCACGACCATCGGCACCAGCATTTTTTTCAATATTACGGCCTCCGATCAATACATTTCAATTGTGGTCCCGGGCCGGATGTTTGCAAGCATTTACAGGGAGCGCGGACTGAAGCCAGAAGTACTCAGCCGGACACTTGAGGACGGAGGTACAATCACATCGGTACTGATCCCATGGAATACATGCGGAGCCACGCAGTCGAGGGTGCTTGGTGTTCCGACGATTGAATATGTGCCTTTTGCTTTCTTTAATTTCCTGAGTCCGTTTTTCAGCATCCTGTTTGCAGCGATAAATTTCAGGATCAGGCGGTATGGCAAGGATGAAGTAAGAGATGAAAACAACACCGGAAAATCTTCCGGCAATAGTTCTGAATGATGGTTCTCCGGAAAATATTTCCTGGAAGGATACAATGATTTTTCTTATTTGGTTATACAACAATATTCAATTTCAACCAGTTCTTCGTTCGTTTGTTAGTTTAATATGAAGGATACAATTGTTTTTTTTGACGATATATGTGTTCTGTGCAGTCGTACAGTAAGGTTTATCTATAACAATGACCCGCATCACCGCATATATTTTGCTTCGTTCAATTCAGAAGTATTTCATCAGATATCGCATCTTTTGGATGGAGAAAAGGCCGGCATAAGTACTGTCGTTCTGTATAAAAATGGGAAAGTATCAGTCAGATCAGCTGCAGCCCTTAAAATTTCAGCAATGCTCAGGTTTCCATTGCCGTTGCTTCAGGTTGGTTATGTCATACCACCTTTTATAAGGGACGCCATATATGATCTGATTTCGCGTAAAAGATTCCGTTGGTTTGGCAGGATGGATTCTTGTTACATACCCGATCCGGGGATGAAACAGCAGTTCCTTGGGTAGCCTCTTTTTCTATGCTGAAGAATACTCAGCGCCCCCGCTATATTTGCTAATTTTGCCTTATTAATTTTAAAACAAGCAACCAATGGATTTTAAGGAAGCAGTGCTTGAAGGCATCCCTTTATATTTGCCGGAAAAAAAGGAACTGAATACAGAAATAAGTCATGCTCCTGTAAGAAGACAGGTTTTGAGCAGGGAGGAGAAAAAACTGGCATTGAAGAATGCGCTGCGGTATTTCCCCGTAAAATTTCACAGGGATTTGGCTCCTGAATTCCTGGAAGAACTTGAAAGTTATGGCAGGATCTACATGTACAGGTACAGACCGGATTACGAGATCACCGCACGTACCCTTGATGACTATCCACATCGGTCAATCCAGGCAGCTTCGATCATGCTGATGTTGTCAAATAACCTTGATCATGCTGTGGCACAACACCCTGAGGAGCTTATCACCTATGGGGGGAATGGTGCGGTTTTTCAGAACTGGGCGCAATACAGGCTGGTAATGAAATATCTGGCAACGATGACCGATGAACAGACACTGGTTCTTTATTCAGGGCACCCGCTTGGTCTTTTCCCATCCGCAAAGGAATCACCAAGGGTGGTTGTTTCAAATGGAATGGTTGTCCCAAATTATTCTGGAACTGAAGATTATGAAAGAATGAATGCATTGGGCGTAACGCAGTACGGGCAAATGACAGCCGGTTCATTCATGTATATTGGACCGCAGGGCATTGTTCATGGCACAACCATTACAGTCTTGAATGCGGCGAGGATGTTGAAAAATGAAACCGATAGTAGCATGCGTGGTAAATTGTTTGTTACTTCCGGTCTTGGGGGCATGTCGGGTGCTCAGCCTAAAGCAACCGTTATTGCAGGTGGTATATGCGTTGTTGCTGAGGTTAATCCAAGGGCAATAGAAAAACGGCACAGCCAGGGTTGGGTGGATGAAATATATAACGATATTGATAAGATCATCCGAAGAATAGACCGGGCCAGGCATGAACACGAAGCTGTTTCCATTGCTTTTTCAGGAAATATCGTGGATTTGTGGGAGGCATTTGCAGAAAAGGGTGTAAAAGTGGAACTGGGGTCTGACCAGACTTCTCTGCACAATCCGTTTGCCGGTGGATATTACCCTGCAGGTATTGGTTTTGAGGAGTCGAACAGGATGATGCATGAAGAACCTCAAAAATTCAAAAACCTGGTGCAGGCATCATTGCGCAGGCAGGTTTTCGCAATTAACAGGCTGGCAGCAGAAGGAATGTTCTTCTGGGATTATGGAAACGCATTTTTACTTGAATCTGGAAGGGCAGGCGCTGAGGTATTTGATGAAAAGGGCAGTTTCAGGTACCAATCATATGTCCAGGCAATCATGGGTCCGAAATTCTTTGATTTCGGCTTTGGCCCTTTCAGGTGGGTTTGCACTTCATCTGACCCTGAGGAGCTGCAGGTTACCGATCGGATCGCAATGAAAGTGCTTGAGGAAATTTATAAGGATGCTCCCGATGAGATCAAGGGCCAACTACAGGACAATATTCACTGGATAGAAGAGGCAGGCAATTACAACCTGGTCGTGGGTTCCCAGGCGAGGATTCTCTATGCAGACAGTGAAGGCAGGATAAAGATCGCCCTTGCCTTTAACAGGGCCATCCGGGAGGGCATGATCAGATCGCCGGTGGTGCTGGGCCGGGACCATCATGATGTATCAGGTACAGACTCTCCCTACAGGGAAACTTCCAATATCTATGATGGTTCGCAATTTACCGCAGATATGGCCATTCAGAATGTTATCGGAGATGCATTCAGAGGAGCCACATGGGTTTCCATACACAATGGAGGTGGTGTGGGATGGGGGGAAGTCATCAATGGTGGTTTTGGTATGGTGCTGGATGGAAGTGATGATGCTGACCGGAGAATCAGTCAAATGCTGCATTGGGATGTTAACAACGGCATAGCCAGGAGAAGCTGGGCAAGAAACGCTGGTGCCATGGCGGCTGTAAAAAGGGAAATGAAGCGTACGCCCGGAATGGAAATTACTTTTCCAAATATTGCAGATGACCGTTTAATCGAAGGTATTCTCGGAGAATAGGAACATGTAGGGTTTTTTCAGTGCCCTTTCAAATTCATGCATGGTCACATTCCTGCTGAACCTTGCATGCTCTTTTGATTGCACATAAATATCTATGGTAGGTATTGTAAATACCCGAAACTGGCCTGCTATGTCGGGATTCTTTAAGGTGTCCACATAAAACATTTCTGCCTTTGGAAATTGCTCCCCGGCCAGTTGAGCTATTTTCGGCTTCAGGACCTTGCATACATTGCACGTGTCATTGGAAAAATATATGATTGCCATTGGAGATTGTTCAATGGCAGAAGCTATCTCTTTCAGGGAAGAAACAGGTTTCATTTGATGTATCATATTCTCTTAATTGTTACTCATCTTCAGCAGGGCAGTAAAAGAGGGGTCCATTCCCGGCCAGGACCAAATATTTAAACGTTGAATCTACATCAGAATTCACCGGAATCAAGCATGACCAGGGTACATCCTTCAACAACTTCTATTCCTTTTTCCTCCAGTTCTTTCATAAAATGGGGATTAACGGTACCTGGGTTGAATATGACCCTTTTTGGCTTCAGTGATACGATGTAATCCCTGAATTCATTCTGGCGTTTTTCACCGACATACAGTGTAATTGTGTGGACTCCATCTATTTTTGGCGTGCCCCTTTGAATAAACTTGTCATAGATAACACCCGGGCGAAAACCAACGGCAACGGTATCATGACCGTACCGAAGCAATGACTTTACTGCTTTAAAAGAATACCTTGCAGGATTCGGACTTGCTCCCAGTACAACAGTTTTTTTCATTTATGTGCGCCGGACAATATATTTGGTTGTAAAATTAATCACTCATTTCCATATCAGGGCAACTGCATAGGCAGAAATCCCTTCACCGGAACCTGTGAATCCCAGTTTTTCTTCGGTTGTTGCTTTTACCGACACTTTTCCTTTGTCGATCCCCATGGCAAATGACAAAGCAGACCTCATGTCGTCGATATAGGGACTGATCCTGGGTTCCTGTAAACAAACCGTTGAATCAATATTGCTGATCTTATAGCCCATTTCATTGATCATACGAATGATTTTTTCCAGGAGAAGCAAGCTGTTGATGCCTTTAAACTCCTCATTGCTGTCGGGAAAATGCTGACCTATATCTCCCAGTGCGGCTGCACCCAGCAGTGCATCGCAGATGGCATGAACAAGCACATCTGCATCGGAGTGTCCTAACGCACCTCTGCTGTGGGGTATCTCAATGCCTCCGAGGCGAAGGGGTATACCTTCTGCCAGTTGGTGTACATCATATCCGAAACCAATACGGTTTTTCATAGATTATTTCAGAGCTTCAGGCTTTCAAAATCGAATCCAAGTGTAAATCGAAGTGTATTGGCAAGGGGACTGTCCTGACCGTTGGTCGGGATCAGGTACGCAAAATCCAGGGAGAATACATTCAGTTTCATTCCCACACCTAAAGTTGCATACTTGCGGTTTCCTTTCACGGAGGTCTCGTGAAAGTAGCCTGCCCTGATAGCGAATTGGTTCTGATACCAGTATTCTACACCGGCACTGACCATTACCTCGGCAAGCTCTTCACGAAATCCTGTACTGTAGGTTCCGTCATCATAACTGATGCCCGGAGCATCATAGAACGACTGGATCATTCCAAGAACAATAGACTGAGGATCTTTCCGGCCCCTGATGATGGAATCACCTTCCATAATTGGCCTTGTCGGAACCAGGAGTTTATTGAATTCAAGGATAAAACTCATGGTGTTATAGTCATCAAGATCATAATCAAATCTTCCTCCAAGCCTCATATTTGAAGGCAAAGGCATGGCTTCATCATCGGAGGTATAAGAGATTGGCGTACCGAGGTTGGAAAGTGTAATTCCCCATGCATACGAAGCATCATTTCTCATCATTCTCAGATCATTCTGGTAATAAAATCCAAGATCTGCTGCAACAGCGATTCCAGGTTTGGATTCTTCACCATTTACCAGTTGTCCGCTGGTTAAGTTGGAATGGATGTACCTGAAAATGATACCTCCGGAAAAATGATCTGTAAACAGCCTTGAGTAACCTGCATCAACAGCCATTTCAAACGGAGTAAACTGACCCTGAATCACCCCTTCGATATCGGTGAAAGTAATCTGTCCCAGGGAGAAGTACCTTAGCGATCCGCTGACCACCTGCTCGTTTGTGGGTTTGAAATAAGTTGAGAGGTAGGCCAGGTTTATATCGGGGATAATATGTCTCAACCAGGGTGTATAGGAAATGGCAAGCCCGCCGTCTTCTTCCATGAATGCATATTTTGCTACGTTCCAGTGTTGAGAACTTAAATCTGGTCTGGTGGAAACACCGGCATCCCCAAGTGCTCCGGCTCTTGAATCGGGAGCAATGGTAATAAATGGCACAGCGGTATTTATGGTATTCAGATCCCCTCCTTTTAATTCCCTGATTGAAATCTGTCCAAATCCCCGCGATCCGTTTGCCAGCAATAGCAAAATGATTGCTATGACTGAAAGGTTCTTATGCTTGCTACTGAATATCATCAAATGATTTATTTAGTGCACAAATATAGCAGATTTTCATTCATTTAAGAACCATATTTGTGGCGGTCTTTATAACATACTATATACGGAAAACAGAGCCGGTTATTATGATCAGACAAAATAAAATAGAGCGTTGTTTACCTTTTAATGATCAATCTGCCTGAACCGACAGCCTCCTCCCCATCTTCACTTCTCACAAGCACGCTGTATACATATATTCCTCCGCTTAACCTTGAACCACTCATGGAATTGCCCTGCCAGGTCGGAGGTTCAAGCCGGTAACCACCTGAATATATGTTGTTTTGCAATATACTGACCAGGTTTCCCCGGATGTCATAGATCTTTATTATTACCTCCAGTTCCTTGTCGGGACGGTTGTGTTCAATATTGAACCATGTTTGATCGATAAAGGGATTGGGATAATTGTAAACTTCTTCCAGCAGCATCTGTGCAGATTCTACAACGATAAAATCTATGGACTCAGAAGAGGAATTATTGAAGATATCCCAGACTTTCACTTCAATGGTATGTTCACCTGTCGGCAGATCACGGTAAGGATACCTGACCTTTCCGGAACTGAAACTGTCCCTGTCAGACAGGTAGTATGCGTTCAGGTTGATTGCATTGAGCCTGTCGTTGTTAAGTGTTGCCGTAAGGTCATGTCCTATGCCATTGCCGGTTGTATTGATTCCGTAAGGATCTTCAATATATGCAAGTAACTCGGGGGAATTATTTACAATCCCGCCATTCCTGAAAAGCGTGTCGTTTATAAAGAGTTCAATGGACGGACCAACAGTGTCCAGCTCATTGATGTCGCCGAGTCCGCCAATGATTAAATCCAAGGTGGAACCATGGGCATCGGTATTGCCATCAGAGCTGTAATAACTGATCTTTCCTTTTCCTATGTTGTATCCAATGTCTTTGGGAACATAAAAACTGAAATTGAATTTGCCGTTCTGAACCGATGCATTGCCCTTGTAAAGGATGCTGTTTCTTATGGAAAATTCCATGGGAGTACCACCGTCATTGGTAAGTGTTTGAAGGTTCGTCTTTTTGTCATATACAACAGGTATGACATTTCCGTTGAATGCTTCCATTGGAATTCCCGAGGGATCTGTAATGTGTCCGCTTATGGTAACAAAATCCAGCGCAGATATTGTATCATTCAGTGCTTCGGCGGGCTGGTTGTTGATTGAATCTGTGACCACGAAATTCCTCGGAAAGGCGAGTGTTGTGGAGGGATCTCCGAGCAGGGAAAAGTTTCTTTTGTTGACACCCGGACCGGCGTTGTTCTTACTGTAAACAATGATATCCCCCAGCCTGTAACAATCCCCGTTCTCATCCTTTTTGAATACGATCTCATAGAATTTCTCATTTAAAACCTGGTTGGGAGCTGAATAAACGAGCCTTGTGGTTGTAAAAAGGGCAATGCTTCCTCCCTGGGGATTCAGCAGAACTTCTTCACCTGCTGAAGAAACTTCGGCTTTTTTTGTTGCATTGTATTCATCATACCTGCTGAATTCACAGGTGGCCGTCATGAACAAAGGATACTTTCCCCGGTTATTCCAGGCTTTGATGTTGTTAACATCGAGTATTTTTTCGTGCGCGAGTCCTGTTACTCCTCCATGACCCGTGTAATTGATGATCAATGCCCCCCTGCTGATCTGGTCATTGATTGCCCGTGTAACATCAGGGTAGCGGTCGCCTGTCGGAGTTGTCTGCTGCGGGTAGGCATCGAGCAATATCTTGTTCACATTGTATCCCGGGTAATTGGATTCAATGTAGTTTGCAAGGTTGTTTGCCTGTTTCATGTGAATATTTCCGTCTTCATCATCTCCTATGAGACAAATATAATTTCTCCATTCCCCCTGGCTTTCCGGCTGGTCGTATTCAATGATCTTATCGACCATCAATGTTGCTTCCTCCAGTGTTGATACAGGCAACCTTCCTATTCCGATGTCCAGCAAGCCATCATAAAGTTTTTCGCCGGCATCCAGCAGTCCAAAGAAATCATCTGACACAAAGGAACTGGTTGGTACCAGGGAGTTGTCCGATTGGTAAGTCATTATAAGATTCGGATTGTAGCTGCCCGTATCACGGTTGTCATAGGAGCCATCGCCAAAAAGCAGCAGGTATTTTGTCATCTTACCAGGATCTGATTGGTCATAGTACATTTTAAGGTAGTTACGAATCGCACTAACATCAGGGGTTCCCGATGAAAATTCATTGAATATCATCTCCTGGGTAACCATCAACACATCAAACTGATCATGCTCCTTCCTGTGTTCCGCAAGCCGGAGGGCCTGTTCCTTGAATTCAGACGGATAAATGATCAGCATCTCAGGCGGATCGGTACCATGCAGGTTTTGATTTTCAATTTTTCCCAGTCCGTGGCCATCGTATTCCGGAACGGGGAAATTTCCGTCAGGATAAAATGCAAGAAATTGCCTGAGACTGTCGGTTCTCACCTTGAATATTGCCTGGCTGCCACTGATGGTGTATGGGACACTGAAGGGCATGTTGGGATCGGTTACATCCCAAAGAATCATATATTCAGTCACATTTTTAAGCTGAAATTCAGAGATATTGCCGAATTTAACCGATCTGCTGTCCCTGAATAAGAATTCTTCCCCGGTCATTTCCAATGCGGCCCTTCCATTAAGGATGATATGGTTCAGCCATGCTTTTGAATTAGAATTGGGTTGAAGGTATTCTACCTGAATGGTTTGCGTGTTCCGGGATGGATTGTACTCAAAAATACCACTGTTTTCTATCGCATAGGTTGAAGCATAGTAACTCAGGTTGACTGGATTGGCGGAAAATGTCCCCAGGGTTGTATTGTTCGCCTTCACAAGGATTGAAGATTCAGTGTTGGACCGCAGTGCGGCTGCGACTTTTATTTTCAGGGGTTCTGAAAATACCAGGTTCTTCAGGCTGAAAGGATAAGCCTCCGACAATGTCATGCTGTACTTGTCCCCGTACCATTCTTTTCCGGATTTCAGGAGATTGTATTTCTCATCTTCATGGTAATGAAGGATATCATAACTTGTAACGACAACATCGGGATCTTCGCTCACATTTTCAATTTTCCCGGGTACAGAAGGATTTCCGAGATCGTCGGTTAAAAAGTAATATCCATGGTTGGAGTGGGGGTGCAAAACATGTTCGTAAAAACCATCACCCATATCATACTTCCATGTAACGATGCCCCTTGCATAAAAAAGAATGTAGTCCCCCGGTCCGAAAAGCTGGTCACTTCCTTTGTACATGTAAACAGGGACCTCCCGGAGATCATCATAACTTCCCTTGTTGAAGTCTTCCGGAAGAAGTATTGCCCCGGCGCCGAATATCCTTGTCTGTGCAGGGTTCTCAAGTCCTATTTCAAGAAGGGTTTCATAAGTAAGCTTGTGCAGACCAGAGTTTTGAACGGATATTTTATACCAGTTGTTGTTCGCAAGAACGGAATTTGAAACGTACCTGCCCTGCTTCAATGATTTAAGGGAAGATATGGGCTTATCCTGTTTTATTGATAACTGGAAGGATACCACTTTTTCGATTTCTCCAGTGGACTTGTTCAGGTACAAAGGGGTCACTGTGACCTGGACCATCGGTTTCTTTTTTTCAAAAACAAGTTGGTATTCCAGCACAGGCTTACTTTCCAGTTGATGAACGTTTAACAGATGAATATGCTCATTCTCCAGCTTTTCAGTTACTGTAATGTTCAGCGATATTTCCGGAATGGAATTTTTATAAGGCCATTGTATAAGGTCGGTGTATTTCGGGATTTCAGTAGTTGGCTCAATGTAAATGGCTTCCTTAAAGTAGAGCAGGGTATCATTATTTTGCCATTGCAGGGTTATGGTTTCTTGCTGGCCATAAACGTGTAACGACAATAATAAACATACAACCGCAGATATTTTCCTCATTCTGTCCGCACATTTAAAATTGCAAAAATAGATATAATGTACGATATTCAAGCATTGGTATAATAACGCCCCTCATTCAATTGTTATTGTTAAATAATATGTTAAAGGTTGATGTCATAAATTGGTTATATTGTTATGTATGGTCCCGGATAGATTAAAAATACCACTGTCGGTTTTGTTTGTGATGTTACCGGTAATACTCCTGGGACAGGATCCGGTTTTTTCCAATTTTTATGCCAGTCCTTTGCAAATAAACCCGGCAATGGCGGGAATTGAAGGGCCGCCCAGGATCAATATCGGATACAGGAACCAATGGCCGAGATCGGGTTCATCCTACCTGACCTACCAGGCATCATACGACCAGTATTTTGAAAGGTTGCATGGCGGGGTTGCTGTTAAAATTATGAATGACAGGCAGGGGGAGGGGATTTTCAATGCCTACAACCTGGATGTGATGTATGCCTATCATCTGAAGGCCACCCGAAAACTCTCTGTTTCAGGAGGTTTGCAGGCAGGGATGGGCCAGCGTTCCTTTGATCCACGGTCACTTGAATTTGCAGATATGTTCAACCCTGTAACAGGGGACCAGGTCACTACCAGGGAGAATATCAATGGATACAATAAATTTTATCCCGACTTTTCAACAGGGATATTTGCAACTTATTTTGATATTTACGGTGGTATTGCAATGCAACATATTTTCAGTCCGCTCATTACAGATGAAAATGATCCAACCGGAAAGATCTCCCGAAAATACATCCTTCAACTCGGTGCATTGATCCCGGTCATACAACGAGGCAAAGGGTATCAGCTAATGTTGCTCTCTCCAAATCTTGTATTTGTGCAACAAGCTAGATTACAGCAAATTAACTATGGGCTTGATGCGATTTACAAGAACATATTATTGGGTGTATGGACCAGGCACGATCTTTCATTCAATTACGGAAACATCATTTTTTCCCTGGGATACAATGCCGGAAACTGGCGTTTCAGGTACAGTTATGACATAAAATTATCGAGTCCCACTGTCAGACTTCCAAACATGGGAGCACATGAAATCTCTCTGATAATAGTGAATGACAGAAGGGAAAGTCGTGAAAAAAGAATTAAATCGGGTGCAATAAAATCTCCCAAATTATAGTTACTTTTGTAAGAAGTTTTTTATATTAGCGACAACTTAATAGTTAAATTAATCAAATCATGAGAATCGCACTGAGAATTATACCTGCAGTAATTGCTGCTTTTTTGTTTTCAGGATGTGGCCAGAATTTAACAGAATCAGGTGCATATTCATCGGCAACGGGATGGAAATATAACACACCTGAAAATGGAGGATTTGAAGTAGAGACATCTCCAAGGCAGGAAACAGGGCCCGGACTGGCATTCATTCAAGGTGGTACATTCACCATGGGACGGGTGCAGGACGATGTGCTTTATGATTGGAATAATATTCAGCGCAGGGTAACAGTTTCCTCTTTTTACATGGACAAAACGGAAGTTTCCAATGTGAATTATCGTGAATATCTGTACTGGCTCGACAGGGTCTTTGGAGTTAACAACAAGCAGGTAGTTCTTAATGCACGCCCCGATACTTTGGTATGGCGCGATGTGATGTCCTACAATGAACCATACATGGAATATTATTTCAGGCACCCATCCTACAATGAATACCCGGTTGTCGGAGTTAACTGGGAACAGGCAAATGATTATTCAATTTGGCGGACCGACAGGGTCAATGAGAAGATTCTTGTTGATAAAGGCTATTTTGAGACCATAAAGACCGATCAGATGGATGAGAGAAATTTCAATACAGAAGCCTATCTGTATGGAAGATATGTTCCTGATGATGGCAACAATATACCCAGTCTGCATCCACGCCAGGATACAAGGGGCTTAAGAATTGAGGATGGGGTTCTGCTTCCCAAATACAGGCTGCCAACAGAAGCCGAATGGGAGTTCGCTGCTCTTGGCCTTATCGGTAATTCAGTGGATGAAAGGGTCGTGGAAAGAAGGATCTATCCATGGAACGGTCATGTGCTCAGAAATAGCAATCCACAGCATATGGGTGAAATGCGGGCCAATTTTGTAAGGGCAAAAGGAGATATGATGGGAGTAGCCGGAAGTCTTAATGACAAGGGTGGTATCACAACACCTGTAAGATCATACTGGCCGAATGATTACGGTCTGTATTGTATGGCAGGCAATGTGAACGAATGGGTTCTGGATGTATACAGGCCAATGACCTACCAGGATGTTTCAGGATTCAGGCCATTCCGTGGCAATGTATTTAAAAAGATCGTGCTGGATGCCAATGGAAGTCCTGTAATTGATAGTCTTGGACGAGTAATGAGGGATACCATCACAGCTGAGGATGCTGAGGGCAGGTATAACTACAGAAAGGCAGATTACAGAAACTTTAAGGACGGTGATCCCAGGTCCATCTCCGCTTTTGGAGACCTTGATTTTCAGGTTAGTCAGCTTGGCACGGAAGATATGTATGTTTATGACCCGGACAATACCGATTATTCATCCTTGATCACTGATGAAGTAAGGGTGATTAAAGGCGGATCATGGCGTGATCGTGCATACTGGCTGAGCCCCGGTGAAAGAAGGTTCCTTAAGCAGTCGGAAGCACGTGATGACCTTGGTTTCAGGTGTGCAATGACCAGGGTTGGTTCTCCAACAGGAAATTAGAAATATGATTTTCAAAAATATACAGGCTGTCTCTTGCGGGACAGCCTTTTTTATGTTTGCCCGGCATGGGCAATAACTATAGGGTGAAAGTCCCGAACGCACTTTGACAGTTGGAAGCGTTAGCCAAGAGCAAGGGTGTCCACCGTGAGGTGGAATCTGAAGGAAGCTGGCGGCAAAATCCCGGC
>JAIPBT010000040.1 GCA_021738565.1 Bacteroidales bacterium | reverse complement strand
TTGTCTATAAAGTCCAATAACTGCGTTATGCTTGTTCTCAAAATGGTCATTTACACCAGTAAACTCACATTTTTCGAACTGCGCAAGCCTTGTTATTGAACTTTCTAGTTCAAACACTCGACATTATTGACAGACTCTATTTAGCGTCTGTCCATAAAGTCCGATAGCTGCATTGCTGCAAAAATCTTAAATCCTCGAATCCGTCCGTCGGCGGATACTGCGGTTTAAGATTTTTGCGCGCTTTGCTCTCGAACTTTATGATCCAGCCACTATTTATTATCAAGGTGCGCGAAATATGTTTTCTGACGTATCAATAATATTACCACGGCTACTGTAATACTGGCATCTGATATATTGAACACGGGACGGAAAAAAGTAAAAGTCTGTCCTCCAATCCAGGGGAGCCATTCCGGATATACTCCGCTGAACAGCGGGAAATAGAACATATCCACCACATTTCCGTGCAGAAAAGTTTCATATCCAGCGCCTTTGGGAAACATAATTGCCTGTTGATACAGGGTGCTTTCACTGAAGATCATTCCATAGAAGGCAGAATCGATCATGTTTCCAATGGCCCCGGCAAGGACCATTGACAAACAAATTAGCAACCCTGTATGTGCTTTTATCCTGATTAGATGATACAGGTAAATAGCGATGGCAATAATGGCAGCAAGGCGGAACAAACTGAGCAGGATTTTACCATTGTTGCCCGGAAGGTGCAGGCCAAATGCCATTCCCCTGTTTTCAACAAAATGTAGGAAGAACCAGTTTCCGAACACAGAATGTTGTTCGTACAGCGTCATACTTGTTTTTATTATGATCTTCAGCGTTTGGTCGATCAACAAAATAACAAGTATAACAAGGATGCTTTTAATGGAACGGGACATATGCTATATGGTGCTGACCTGCTCTTTAACGGCGTGGCAGGGGGAATTAGGGAATTGGAATTAAGACTTCAATTATTGTTTTGACTTGGCTTCGATGCTTAAAGTTGCATGAGGAACAGCTCGCAGTCTCTCTTTTGATATAAGTTTGCCCGTTTCCCTGCAGATACCATAAGTTTTGTTTTCTATGCGGATCAAAGCTGCCTGCAGATGCTGGATGAATTTATGTTGTCTTTGTGCCAGCCGACCTGCTTCTTCCTTTGATAGGGTAGAAGCTCCTTCTTCAAGTACTTTGAAGGTTGGAGAAGTATCCTGGGTATCGTTACTTTCGCTTTGTGTAATGGCCGATTTTAAAAGTTCATAGTCTTCCCTGGCCTTTTCGAGCTTCCTCATAATCAATTCCTTGAATTCCTTCAGCTCTTCATCTGAATATCTTGTTTTCTCAGCCATCTTTACTGATTTTTTTTATTGTTTAAATATACTAAATAAATCAATGTACTACTTCAAAACAGGAACGTCAAATGATAACTTTCAATTCTCCTGTTTTGATATTTTTATTTTCAATACAATGTCTTCACCCAGATCAATTTCACGGGCATTGTTACCGGTGAAATCATCCGTAAAATCTATACTTTTTGCAAGTGTCTGCGATGAGATATACTTGCTGTATTTTGAAATTGCACTGGCAACCAGGGCTTGTTTTTCGATCAGGATCTTAATTTTATCTGTTACCTCAAAATTGCTGTCTTTCCTGATGTTCTGAATGCGATTGACCAGCTCCCTTGCGATACCTTCATACCGCAGATCTTCTGTAATGGTTATATCCAGGGCAACCGTAATTGTGACTTCAGTGGCAACCAACCAACCCGGTATGTCTTCGGAGGTGATTTCCACATCATCCCTGAGCAGGGTAATTTTTTTCCCCTGGATATCGAGATGGAATTCACCAAGTTGTTCAATGGCTGCGATCTCTTTTTGATCCATCTTTGCAACAGCAGCAGCAATCTGTTTCATTAAAGCACCGTACCGGGGACCAAGTCTTTTGAAATCCGGTTTTATTTTTTTCACGAGGATACCTTCTGTGTCGTGCAGGTATTCCAATGATTTGACGTTCACTTCATTAAGAATAAGCTCTTTGACACCGTCAAGCTTCTCTTTGAATGTATGGTCAAGCACGGGTATCATAATTTTATTCAGGGGCTGCCGCACTTTTATATTCACCTTCCTTCGAAGGCCAAGCACCATTGAGGTAACGGTTTGAGCGATGTTCATACGCTCTTCCAGGTCGCGGTCGATGTTATCTTTGCTTAATCCACGCAGCTTTTCTGATTCCGGGTTCAAGAACTTACTTTCGGTATAAGGGAATCCACAAAGATGAACCGAAGGCTGCTCATGTGCCCCGGTAACATCATTCAGGTCGCGGTACAATTTTTCCATGTAGAACGGGGCAATCGGGGAAGCCAGCCTGGCTATGGTTTCAAGGCAGATATACAGTGTCTGGTATGCAGAAAGTTTGTCATTATTGAATTCTCCCCCCCAGAAACGTTTGCGGTTCAGGCGCACATACCAGTTGCTCAGGTTTTCAAGCACAAATTCCTGGATCAGTCTTGCCGCCCTTGTAGGCTCATAGTTCTCGTATTGTTCCTTTGCCTCTATAACCAGCGAATTGAGAAGAGACATGATCCATCGGTCAATCTCGGGCCTTTCCGCTACAGGTACTGAAGGTTTGGAAAAATTGAATCCATCGATATTGGCGTAAAGGGCAAAGAAAGAATAGCTGTTGTAAAGTGTTCCGAAGAATTTTCTGCGTACCTCCTCCACTCCCTGCAGGTCGAACTTAATGTTGTCCCAGGGTTGTGCATTGCTGATCATGTACCAGCGAAGGGGATCAGAGCCGAATTTTTCAATGGTATCGTAAGGATCAACGGCATTGTTCAGTCGTTTCGACATTTTATTGCCGTTTTTATCGAGTACAAGGCCATTGGAAATTATATTCCTGAATGATACGGAATCAAAAAGCATGGTGGCTATGGCATGCAGGGTAAAGAACCATCCGCGTGTTTGATCAACGCCTTCTGCAATAAAGTCTGCAGGATAGTACTTGTCAAAATCTTCCCTGTGTTCGAAAGGATAGTGTATTTGCGCGTAGGGCATGGCACCGGAATCAAACCAGACATCGATCAGGTCAGTTTCGCGAATCATCTCTTTCCCGGTGCTGCTTACAAGTATGATGCTGTCAACGAATGGCCGGTGAAGATCGAACTTTTTATAATTTTCCGCGGAAAAGTCACCTTCAACAAAGTCCTTCAGCGGATTGTCGTTCATAAAGCCTGCCTCCACGGATCTCTCTATTTCAGCCTTTAATTCTGCCACCGATCCGATTGCTTTCTGTTCGTTACCATCTTCCGAGATCCAGATCGGGAGTGGTGTCCCCCAGAATCTTGACCTTGACAGGTTCCAGTCCAGCAGGTTTTCCAGCCATTTCCCAAAACGCCCCGTACCGGTTGCTTCAGGTTTCCAGTTGATGGTGTTGTTCAACTCGATCATCCTGTCCTTCATCGCAGTGGTCCGGATCATCCATGAGTCCATGGGATAATATAGAACAGGCTTATCGGTCCTCCAGCAATGGGGATAATTGTGAATGTACTTTTCGATCCTGAAAGCCTGGTTGTTCTGCTTCAGGTATACAGCGATATCCACATCAATTGTATCATCATCCTCATTTTTGGAACTGTCGTATTCATTTTTCACATACTTACCCGCGAATGCACCGTATGTTTCCAGGTTCATCTGGCGGTCAACAAAATTGGGGTCAAGGTCTTCAACACGGAAAAACCGTCCTTTCTTATCGACCAGCGGATTTGACATACCGGATTTGTCCCTGACAAGGATGGCATCTATGCCGTTTGCAACAGAAACCCTGTAGTCGTCGGCACCAAATGTGGGGGCTGTATGCACGATCCCCGTCCCTTCTTCCGTCGTTACAAAATCACCTGCAATAACCCTGAATGCTGACCCCTGTGGCTTTACCCAATCCAACAGCTGATCATAAGATATTCCCAGTAAATCTTTTCCCTTGAATTTTTTCAACAGCTTAAAAGGAATGTGTTTGTCGCCGGGTTTGAAATCATCAAGGGAGCGTTCCGCATGCTTCGGGTTGAAATAGGTGTTTACAAGATCTGACGCGAGTACAACGGCAACAGGTTCCCCGGTATATTGGTTGAAGGTTTCAATAAGTGAATATTCAATATTCTTTCCTACTGAAAGCGCAGTATTGGAAGGCAGTGTCCAGGGAGTTGTTGTCCAGGCAAGGATAAACACTTCCGAATTTGTTTTCCGGAAAAGGAATTCAGACCTTTCATCTTTCTGAACCCTGAACTGTGCTACGACTGTAGTGTCTTTGACATCCCTGTAGCAACCGGGTTGGTTAAGTTCGTGGGTACTCAGACCACTTCCTGCCGCGGGAGAATAGGGCTGAATGGTATATCCCTTATAGAGCAGGTCCTTGTTCATTAACTCTTTCAGCAGGTACCAGACCGTTTCTATGTATTTGTTGTCGTAGGTGATGTAGGGATCGGACATATCGATCCAATAGCCCATTATTTCTGTCAGTTCTTCCCACTTGTCGGTGTATTTCATCACATCCTCACGACAGGCCTCATTAAATTCTTCAATGGAGATGGTGGTCCCAATGTCCTCCTTGGTAATGTTCCGGGCCTTTTCAAGTGCCAGTTCCACAGGCAGTCCGTGGGTATCCCAGCCGGCTTTTCTCTTAACATGGAAACCTGATTGCGTTTTGAAGCGGCAGAATATATCCTTGATGGTACGGGCCATCACGTGGTGAATACCGGGAACCCCGTTTGCGGAAGGCGGGCCCTCATAAAAAACAAAAGGCTTGCATCCTTCACGGGTTGTGAGGCTCTGGTCAAAAGTATGTTCATCCTTCCACAGAGCGCTGATTTCCTTGTTGATTTGTGAGAGATCAAAATTCTTGTATTCCCTAAATTTCCTGGCCATTGAAATATTGCTGCTTTTCCTTGATTTATGAACTATTTTATTGAAACGCACAAAGATAGGAAATTGAAGTTAAATGCCAAAGGCCAGGGGCCGGGACTTGGGGACTTGGGGACTGGGAGCCAGGAACCAAAAGTAATCACTTCGACATTCGACATTCGACATTCGCTCTGGCTCCTGGCCTTTGGCTATTTACTCTATGATGAGTTTTGAATATGCCCCTGATCCATCATTATAAAGGATACGAATTAAATACATGCCTTTCGCGTGGTCGGAAAGGTTCAGGCAAAATCGGTTATGTTGGACCAATTGGTTTTTGATCAAGCGGCCGTTTGTATCATAAAGGCTTATTTCTCTTAAAATTTTGTCTGATTCCACGAAAACAACATCACTTGCAGGAACGGGATAGACCGAAATTGGAAATGTTCCTGAAATTTCATATTCATCCTTTGAGTTGATCAAAGGAACCGCCAGCTGCCTGGTTGTATACATCCTGTATTCACCCGGGGCAAGTGAAATCATTTCATTGACATCATTGACCTCAATGGTTGATCCTTCAAAATAGCTGTACCAGGTACCTGTTTTGCTGAAATTGGGATCCATGGCCTGTTCAACCACATCGAAATTGCCCATGATCCTCACATCCATTTCGGGATGGTTCAATTCAATCCGTTTGGCAGGATAGGCGAGGTTCAGATCAAAATCATCCGTTGAGAATGCCGGCTCGGTTTTTTTCAGTTCGATCAGAGCCGACCATACCTGGTAAAGTTTGTGTCGCGTACCGAAATCAAAATAATCCCAGCGAATGGGCTTGTTTCCAACGCGGCCATTGTAATCAATGCTGTAATCATAGCCCAGTTCCCCAAATTGCCAGATCATCTTTGGCCCCGGGATGGTAAAGAAGAATGTGCCCGCCAGCTCCATTCTTGCAAGTGCAGTATTCAGTCCCTCCACGTAATAATATCCTGCATGATTTCCGTACATCAGGTTCTTGAACATGAGGCGTTCCTCATCGTGGCTTTCCATGTAGCCCACCAGGTTGGGATCATTCCATCCTCTTTTTTTATAGGATATCCAGCTGAAATCCGATTTTCCATCTTCATGATATCCCATGGTGGCTTCATTGTAGTTATAATTCAGGTTTCCCCAGAGCATGATCCCGTAGTCGGCCAGCACTTTCTCTTCAGAGTTGTCGGAAAGGTGCTCAAAGATTACATAAGCATCCGGATTTGTCTCCCAGACCTTACCGGCCATTTTTTTAAGGATGGATATCCTTGCAGCATCGTATGCCCAACCGTCTCCGGGGGTATTGGTAAAGCCTTTTGTGAAATCAAATCGGAATCCGTCGATATCGTATTCGTTGAGCCAGTGATTGTTGACACGGTAAACAAACTCCTTTGTGGCAGCACTTTCATGGTTAAAGTCATATCCCCACGCGTAAACATCATTTGGCGAATCCACATTGTACCATGGGTTGTCCGGGGTTACCTTTTTGGTGCTTTCGTTAAAATAAAGTTGTACCAGGGGTGATTGACTGAAAGAGTGGTTCAGGGTCATGTCCATGATCACTGCAATATCGCGGGCATGGCATGAATCGATAAACACCTTGAGGTCCTGCGCGGGACCATAATATTTATCAGGTGAAAAATAGAAAGAAGGGTTGTATCCCCAGCTTTCATTTCCTTCGAATTCGTTGAAAGGCATCAACTCAATGGCATTTATCCCAAGGTTATCAAGATAGTTGAGCGTATCGGTAAGCGTTTTCCAATCGTGGGCAGCAATAAAGTCCCTAACAAGCAGTTCATAGATCACCAGGTTTTCTTTGGGGGGAGTTGTATAGTCTGCGTGCTTCCATTGATACTCCGGCTGCGCTGTTTGCAGGATGCTTGTTATTCCGGAGGTGTAAGCTGACGGATAATCCTTCAGGCCGGGGTAAGTTTCTTCTGAGATCCATTTGTCATTTACAGGATCAAGTATTTTTTCCGTGTAGGGATCGGCAATATATAAAGTGCCATCCACGAGGTACTGGTAAGCATATTCGATGCCAGGCTCAAGGTTTTCCAGTGTGATCCACCAGTGCCCGTCATCTTTTTTCATCCTGCCATCCGTACCGGGGGTCCAACGGTTGAAATCTCCAATGGCAAAAACATGTTCCTTTCCCGGTGCATGCAAAACCAGTGTAACAGTCTGGTCGTCTGTATAATTTATACCGTTCAAAGCACCTTCAGGGCGCATCTCATTGACCTGTTCTTCAAGAACATGAACAAAAACAGAATCTGCATCAAATTCATCAATCGTTTGTGCCGTAACCTTTAACCAGTAGTCGCCGGAAATATTGAAACTGAATATTTCGGCAATGGTGGTTGATTCTGCGGTATTCACCAGGTTGTTATTCTGGTAAAGTTTCAATGTAGCTGTTTCAGATGCTGCAGCTGCAAAGGCAACAGAAGTACCTGGGGAGGTCAGTGTATTGTTCCCCGGTGTGGATATGGAAACATTCAATCCTTCAGCGAAAACTTCCACAAAAATATCTGTAGCGCCATCGCCTTTCCCTTCTTTGGAATTGTCCGCACTTCTGAAAACAAATGCCATATGGGTGATCGTTTCAGAATCCGGAACACCATAATATTCCCTTATTGAAGGGTTGATTTGAAGGGAGTACAGGTTTTCTGAAACCCGGGTTAGTTTTGTTTCGGTTGTATTTTCTCCCCAGTCGGTTTTCAGATATTTCCAATCGGTGCTCCCGGAACTGTTTTCGGTCAGGACACCGGTATGTGCATATACATCGCCTGTATAGTCTTGAAGTCCTGCAGTACCCAGTGTGGCATCATAAAAAACAGTAACGGCTTCCGAGGCTACAGGAATTGCCGGCTCCGTTGTTATGATCTGCGAAAACAAAGGCGCAGTAAGGACAACAAATAAGAAAAACAGAGCTCGTTTATACATTGGAAATATTCAGGTAATTCATATTATCTCAAGTTCATAAAAGTAAAAAAAGGGCATGCATAAAACGCATGCCCTTTTTGAAAGAGAGTCATAATTATTCTATCACGCCTGTTTCCGTAGTAAAATCAAGAGTAACAGTCTGACCAGTAGTAACGTTTACACGCGCCTGGTCGCCACCGGCACCACGGTATTCAATGTTTCCGTCGAGCACGATGAATTCAGCCTGCCACCAGTCAACCGGGTTACCGTCTGCATTGGTCATGGTTGAAGCTGCAGTATGAATGCGCAGCTCTCCATCAGCGACAAATGCAGGTGAAGTAACTGTTTTGGCTGTGTTATCAACTGTAAATGCATGTGTTGAAGCATCCCAGTCACCAAACGGATCGCCAATACCGTAAACCATTGCAGGATTAACCTCGATGGTTTCATCCAGGAGGTTCACTACAATATTGTAGTATCCTGATTCGGCTACATCTGGTACATTGTCGCTTCCTTTGTCATAAACACCGTCTGTTGCTCCGGCTTCGGCATCAATGCCAAAGTCTCCTACCCACTCAGGTGCGGGAGCAAATTTGATACCTGCATCAGCTACGCCTGCCTCGATGTAAACGATCTTCCAGAAAAGGTGGGGGTTGCTGTGAACCGGGATCAATTGTTTTCCGTTGGCTACCCAATCCCAGCCACCGATAGAAGCACCTACCATGTAGAGCTCATCAGGATATTCCGGAAGGGTTTCAGCATCTTTAACAAAAGTTTGTGTAGCTGAATAACCATCAGAAAGTGACCAGGTGATCTCCATTTTGTAAACTGCATATTCTGCATTGGCGATGTTGTCACCACCTGCATCCAGTGCATCCAGAGAACCACCGAAGTTGGTATTCACGCGAACGCCGGTATTGCCTTCACCAAGGTCCACAACTGTGTCAAGTATAACTTTCCAACCACCTGAGTAGCGGAATTTATAATCGCCTTCAAGCATGGTTACCTCGTCAACAGACCAGGTTATGGTTTCCAGGTCAAAAGCAGAAGCAGTGAATTCTGTATCGTCGCTCCATCCACCCGGTGTTGCACCGCCGATGAGTCCCCATTCAACCTTTGCAACGGCCATTACACCCAGTTCGGTATCAACCATCACGTGGTAAAGTCCGTCTTCAGGTACTGTAAATGGAGTTTCACTTACCTCGTAGGAACCTTTCCACAGTCCTGCTGTGGGTTCTTCGATATCAAGATCAACTGAATCAACCTTCATGAAATCTGAGGCAGGGCCCCACATTTCTTCAACACCACCGACAACATTTACCAGGTTGAAACCTTCGGTACCAGCTTCAACAGCGATGTAGAATTCATACAATGAAGTTCTAACTTCCTGCAGTACTTCATTCTTGGCTTTTGTCATAAGACCGTCACCTGCAAGTGAATCCAGAGCGGTTCCGCCGCCTTTGATGTAAAGTCCGTCTTCAACCGGGATCGGATTCGGTTCCTCCTCGGGATCACAGGAAGTGATCGTGAACATTGAAAATGCTGCCAGTAACATGAACATGGCAGATCCTTTAATAAAATTGTTTCTCATAATTCTAAAATTTAAATTCAAATAATTCTTTTATAGGTTAATAATTAATTTGCAAGATTTGGATTGGAATCTATCACCCATTGCGGGATTGGGAAAGTGTTCCTGTCTGTTGTTGAGGCTTCCTTTTCCCACCAGGCCTTATTGAATTCTCCAAAACGGATCAGGTCCTGGCGGCGGTGCCCCTCGAAAAACATTTCCCTTCCCCTTTCTGCAAGGAGCGATTTCAATGTAAGGTCACCCGCGCTCCATTCATCCACGCCCGCTCTTTCCCTGATTGGGTTCACATATTCAACAGCTGCGGTGGCAGATTTGTTCTGTCTTAAGATGGTCTCGGCTTTCATCAGGTAGACATCGGCCAGTCTGAAGATTGGAAAATCATTGGAAAGGTTGGCCTTGGCCCCCTTCTTGATTTCAAATTTTTTCACCCTGGCGCCCGACATCCTGATATCCATATAGTCATAGTTCACCAGGTCCATCACCAGTGCAGGAATTTCAGGGTCAATTATAAGAAATGTATCGGCAGTGGCATCTGTAATAGGTTGTCCGTCAGCAGTATATTGAGGACCGACTAAGAACCATTCCTGCTTCCTGAGATCATTGTCATCGTATGTATCGTAATGATTGTACATGATCGCGCAGCCGTTCCAGGGCCCCGCGGTCATGTTGAACGTAAGGTTATGGTTATAGTGCAATGTCCGCATATGCAGGTTGAATCCCTGGTAGGTATCTTCATCATAGGGAATGGTGAAGATATTCTCCGGGGAGTCCTGGTTTTCGGTTACGAATGGTGACAGCACATCCGGGGCAAGGGTATAATTCAGTGCAAGAACACTGTCGGTTGCCGCTTCGGCCTTTACCCAGTAGTCATTGTTTGAAGTACCGGTGTAAACAGCCGCGTTCAGGTACAGTTTTGCAAGCAGCGAGTATGCCATTCCCTTGGTCACGGCATTTTTCGATGCTCCTGAACCCAACAACAGAGCATTTGTTTCAACATCTTCAACAATGGCGGTCCAGATTTCTGCACGCGGGGTTTTTCCGGGCAGCTCCTCTGCATCGGAAAAACTGGTCACAAAGGGAACGTCCCCGTAGTTGTCGATCAGCAGGTAGTAATAGTAGGCCCGCATGATCTTGACCTTGGCGATGGTAGCTGCGGCAGCAGGATCATCGCTACTTTCCCCCAGCTGTTCGAGCAACTGGTTGGCTTCCCCGATCCCGCCGTAATAACGGCTCCACATGCTGTTAATCGCTTCAGTTGTGTTGGTCCAGGTATGCTGGTGCAATACGCGCCACTTTCCCCCGTCGTCCCAGTCGGTATGGCGTGTCGGGAAGACTATTTCATCTGAAGGAATTTCCTGGCAGAACCACCATCCGCCCCAATCAAGGAAATCACGCATGGGTTCATAGATGGGTCCTGTGATCAGTGCACCCTGGGTTTCATTTTCGGGGTATTTGTCCTTCGGCAGCCTGTCGTAAAGTTCTTCTTCAAGATCCACACAGGATGAAAGAGCAAACACTGCGAATATCAAACTATATATCTTTTTCATCTGTTTATTTTTATTTTTTTATAGGTCAGATAGCCTGCCCCGAGGTATATCGGGGTAACTCGCCATGATAATTTATCAAAGAAACCTAACGCAAGAAGTGAAATAATTTTAAGCGTTTGTTCCGCCAGCCGGCGGATCATGTCTCGGTTCATAACGGTCTTGCTTTAAAAAGTAAAATTGACTCCAAATGTTAATGTCCTGGTTTTCGGATAGACGTTGTACATATCCAGTCCGAATGATTTCCCGTCATAAGAGGTTTCCGGGTCGATGCCACTGTATCCTGTGAGGGTATAGAGGTTGTTGGATGAAATATAAACACGCAGGTTGCTCACCCACCGGGTTCCTCCTGTATTAACATTGTAACCAACTGAAATATTGTCCAGCCTTATGAATGAGCCGTCTTCAATGTAATAGCTGTTTACTTTTGGAGCGTCGGTGAGTCCCCTGTCGATCTCACTCATTACACTTGAAAGAGTGTTCAGGGTTGGCAAAATGGTGGGATTTTCAAACACCATCCTGGTAACATTCAGTATGTCATTACCGTACACACCCCTGATGGTAACATTGGCATCAAAATTTTTAAAGAATGTGAAATAGTTGGACCATCCTGCTTCAAAATCGGGCAATGCTGTTCCAACGACCCTTCTTTGAGCATCTTCAACGTTACGGGTCACGCCTCCTGCCGCGGTCCAGAACAGGAATTTCCCATCCTGTGACAACCCGGCATATTCCGGCATGTAGAATGTACCCAGTTCATATTCCTCCTGAATAAGCTGTGTCCAGTTCTGATCGCCGACCAGGCCGCGTCCGGACAGCCAGCCCTCCTTTTTATCACCTTCGGTCCATTCGAAACCCTCACCTGAGAGAGAAACGACTTTCTGCTTGTTTCTGGCGAACACGAAAGAAGTTTTCCAGGTAAAGTTTGCATTGTTCACCGCAAAATAATTCACGCTCAGTTCCACACCACGGTTCAGTATATTTCCTGCATTGGCCCATGTACTACCTGCAATGTTTGGAGGTACCGGCACGGCATATTCTGCAAGGAGGTCATAAGTGGATTTATAGTAGTATTCAACAGAACCTGATATTTTGTTCCTGTTAAAGCCGAAATCAATACCAATGTTCACTTCGGCATTTTCTTCCCATTTCAGATCGGGGTTGTTGTTATACGACTGGCTGAATTTTACGGCATCTTCACCGGTTTCGAAGTTAACGGTGGTACCGTCAATATTTACTATTCCAAGGCTGTGATAATTTCCTATCTCCTGGTTACCTGAGAGTCCGAAACCGGCTCTCAGTTTAAGCATGCTCAAAATATCCACATCACTCAGAAAATCTTCCTGTTGAAGATTCCATGCCAGGGATCCTGAGGGGAACCATCCCCATTTGTGGTTGGCGCCGAATCTGGAAGAACCATCACGCCGGATGGTTGCAGTGGCATAGTACTTGTTGTTATAATTGTATACCGCACGACCGAAAAAGGAGATCAACCGGTTCTTTTCATAGCTCGACCATATATCACCCACGGTAACATCGTTGAAGGTTTTGAGGTTGTAGGCCTGGACGAAATCAGAAAGGGGTTCCCGGCCCTGTGCTCCAAAGGCATCGTTCCTGTCCTCCTGGAAAGAATAACCCACTACAGCATTTAGATTGTGCCCCCCGGTGATCGTTGTAATGTAATTAAGCGTGGTTTCGAGAATTTTTGATTCAAAATTGCTGTATTCGCGTTTTCCGTATCCTGCTGTTGTTCCTCCGCGCACGGAAGAGGGTTCAAAGTAAAAATTTTCATGATCGTCACGGATATAACCCATGTTCAATCCTGCAACAAGTCCCTCGATGATCATGAAATCTGCTTTAAGGTTTCCGAGAAAGCGCTTTGCATCGCGTGTGTTCTGTATCTGTTCGATGAGCGCCACCGGGTTGTAATAGTTGAAATCACGTTGTGTTTCAAAAAATTCATCATCATCGGTATAAACCGGGTCGGTCGGGTTGCGCTGGAAGGCCTGGTAGAGCACGGCATTGCTTCCGTCTGTAGAATAGTCGATGTAATCATTTCCCTCGATGGTTCCCGCCAGTGTTGCCGAGAGGGTAAGGCGGTCATTGATTGCTTTCTGCGACATGTTGATCCTTCCGATGGTCCTTACCTTTGAAGTTCCTTTCACCACACCTTCAAAGTCGGTATGGGATAACGATACCCGGTAGGAGCTTGATTCATTTCCACCGGAGGCAGCAAGGTTGTAGTTTTGTGATATCCCGGTCCGATAGATCTCATCCTGCCAGTTTGTATTGGCATCACCATCCATAAAGTTCAGGTTGTTTTCAGTTACATAATCACGCATTTCAGCAGCCGAGAGCATATCCAGCCGATTGGCCACCTGGTCGAGCGACACGTAACTGTTAAAATCGATGGTAGAGGCGCCTGCTTTTCCCTGCTTGGTTTGAATGATGATCACACCGTTGGCACCCCTGGCACCGTAAATGGCTGTTGATGAAGCGTCTTTCAGAACGTTGAAAGAGGCGATGTCCTCAGGAGCTATGGTGGTTGGGTCCACCCCGGGCACACCGTCTACAACATACAATGGGTTCGTATTTGAATCAAACCCGGAAGAACCCCGGATCTTCACAGAGAATCCGGCATTGGGGTCGCCACCTTTTTTATTGATACTGACACCGGCGATCTTACCCTGCATTGCCTGGATGGGATCGGTAAGTACACCCTGGTTCAATTCATCTGAACTGATGCTGGCAACAGCACCGGTCTTGTCGCTTTTCTTCTGAACGCCGTAACCGATAACAACAACCTCTTCCAGTTTTTCAGTTTTTTCACTCAGTGTAACATTGATAACGTTCTGGTTGGTTACGATCACTTCTTTATCTTTATATCCGACATAGGAATACACCAGCGTGCTTCCGCTTTCAACGGAGATGGTGTAATTCCCGTCGAAATCGGTGACCGCACCCAGTGTAGTGCCTTTGGCTACGATCGTAACACCGGGAAGTGCCGTGCCTGTCTCCCCATCCGTCACTTTTCCGGTGACCAGCGTGGCCTGGGCCGATAAATATACCGGCACAAAAAGCAGCGGCATGGCTGTCAGTAAGAGGAATAACTTTAATTTGTGTTTCATAGTCTTTGTTTAATTAGCTAACAGCATGATCTCTGAAACCCTATCCGATAAAAATATTGTTCAGTTTGACATTTGTTTCCTCAAACAAAATGTGCAGCAATTTAAGGAAAACTTAACTCGGAAGGGCCTATTATCAACCTGTAATGAACAGAAAATCAACGCAATCGTTTCCGCAATCGTTTGCAGAGAACCATTTTGTTTAACTTTTACTTAACATAATGAATTATATCTACCTTTTGACTTCAGCAATTATCAATTAAAATTCAGTATCTTTATATGGTTTGATATTCTCATGAGCCATGCTGTTACCATAAAAGACATTGCAAGGGAACTTGGAGTTTCTCCCTCTACTGTATCACGTGCATTGAAGGATCATCCGGATATTTCCACTGCCACTAAAAAGCAGGTGAAGGAGCTGGTCGAAAAACTTAAATACAAGCCCAATGCCATTGCATTGAGCCTGCGGAGCCAGAAAACCAATGTGATCAGTGTCATTGTCCCCCAGATTGTCCACCACTTTTTTTCATCTGTGATATCGGGGATCGAAGAAGTTGCCCAGGCGAACGGATACAACGTGATGATCTTCCAATCGAACGAGCAATATGAACGCGAACTGGAGATCATGCAGGCCATAGAATACAACAGGGCAGAGGGCGCACTGGTTTCGATTTCCAAAACAACCCGGTCATTCAGTCACTTCCGTGAACTCGCGGAAAAAAATTTTCCAATCGTTTTTTTTGACCGTGTATGTGAAGAACTGGAAACCGACAAAGTGATTGTCGATGATTTCAATGGTGCGATGAATGCAGTTGAATACCTGATTAAAACAGGCTGTAAGAGAATAGCACATCTGGCCGCACCACAGAACTTGCTGATAGGGTACCATCGCAAGCGCGGATATATTTCAGCGCTTGAGAAAAATGGAATCGAAGTGGATGATGACCTGATCGTAAAATGCGATACAATTGAAGAAGCTGCGGCGATCATTCCCGGGCTGATGGGATTGAAGGATCCGCCGGACGGGATCTTTGCTGTAAACGACATGACTGCAGCCGGTAGCGTTAATGCATTGAAGAAGCTTGGATACAAAATACCGGAAAAAGTTTCCGTGATCGGATTTACCGACGGACTGGTTTCAACAGTAACGGACCCGCCGCTGACAACCATCAGTCAGCATGGATTTGAAATAGGCAAAAAGTCGGCCGAAATGTTGCTGGACCGGATCATGCATCCGGATTCAGGGAAAAAACCAACCACCGAGGTGATTAAAACCGAACTGATTGTGAGGGGGACTACAAGGAGCCTTTCCTGAAAAGTTTATTGTCTTCATCAATTTTTTTATTTCTCCGCAAACGTTTGAAACAGGGCTTGCAGGAATAGTGAAGCTTCCGCAATAAAAAACTTACCACGAAAACTTGCTTTGTAAGATCTTTTTTTCATACTTTTGAATCGGAATCAAGTTCCATCCGATAAAAATTTTACATGATTAAGATCTCTGAAACTACAGGAAATGTGGTCAGGGATTTTTTTATGCCTGCCTTTTTATATTTCCAGCAATATTTTGGGTTTAAACATCAGGGACCGCCATGGGGCGGGGAGTCCTTAATAAGAATTAAACTTATGAAAAAACCAAGATTAAGTTTCTGGCAGATATGGAACATGAGTTTTGGATTCCTGGGGATCCAGTTCGGTTTTGCCCTGCAGAACGGAAATGTCAGCAGGATCTTCCAGACACTTGGAGCCGATATTGACAAGATCCCCATCCTGTGGATCGCTGCACCGGTTACCGGGTTGATCATTCAGCCGATCATCGGACACATGAGCGATAATACCTGGAACAGGATGGGACGGAGACGTCCCTATTTTCTTGTTGGAGCGATCCTTGCATCGGCAGCACTTTTTGTTATGCCAAATTCGCCGGCATTGTGGTTTGCTGCCGGTATGCTCTGGATCATGGATGCATCCATTAATATTTCAATGGAACCATTTAGGGCTTTTGTCGGGGATATGATGCCTGATAAGCAACGGACCATAGGTTTTACCATGCAGAGTTTTTTCATTGGTATAGGTGCGTTTGTTGCATCGTGGCTGCCTTATGCACTGACCAACTGGTTCAACATTTCAAATACCGCTCCTGAAGGGGAAATTCCTCAGACGGTAAAATTGTCCTTTTACCTTGGAGGCGCTGTATTTTTTCTGGCAGTTGGATGGACCGTTTTCAGCAGCAGGGAATATTCACCGGAGGAAATGAAAGCCTTTGAAGAGGAAAGAGAACAGGTAAAGGATCAGAAAAACAGCACAACCGAGCGTGATCCAATGTCGAAATATTTGCGCCGTGGTCTCTTGTGGACCATTGCCGGTATATTGCTGGCACTTCCGGTCTACTATTTCAAGCTGGATAAAGAGCTGTATATATTGTCCATTGGTGTTGCCTTTTTCGGTTTGCTGCAGCTGCTATCGGCTTTTTTTGTAAGTAAGGAATCGGGAAACGGTCTTGTAAGTATTATAACCGATCTGTACAGGATGCCCCAAACCATGGCACAACTGGCAATTGTACAGTTCTTCTCCTGGTTTGCACTTTTTTCAATGTGGATCTATATGACCCCGGGGGTAACGGACCACCTGTATGGCACAACGGACACTTCCTCTGAAATATACGGGGAAGGAGCCAACCTGGTTAGTGGAATGATGGGATGGTACAACCTGTTCGCTGCAGGTTTTGGTCTTATGGTGCTTCCCTATATATCCAGGTTAACAAACAGGAAAATTACACATATGATTTCACTGATCGTCGGGGGAATAGGCCTGGCATCCATATATTTTCTTGAAAATCCCCAGCATATGATCTGGTCAATGATCGGGGTGGGAATGGCCTGGGCAAGTATCCTGGCAATGCCTTATGCAATATTGACGGGAGCTTTGCCGCAGAAAAAAATGGGTGTTTACATGGGGATATTTAACTTCTTCATTGTCATTCCCCAGATCCTGGCGGCAAGTATTCTGGGCTTTATTGTAAAATCACTTTTTGGAGGAGAGAGCATCTATGCCCTGCTTGTAGGCGGAGTTTCACTTGTGCTTGCAGCATTGCTGGTATTGTTTGTAAAGGATAAGGGATAGTTGGGGGTAAAACCCTCGGTTCTGAATGAAATATTAAGAATATGATGATGAATAGCAATTATAAAGTCGATAACTGGAGCATTGTTGAAGAGAAATTCAATCCTGCAATGCAGGAGGCATCTGAGAGTATATTCAGTCTTGGAAACGGCAGGATGGGTCAGCGGGCAAATTTTGAAGAAAAATATTCAGGCGAGAGCCTGCAGGGAAATTACATTGCCGGGGTATATTACCCGGATAAAACACGTGTTGGTTGGTGGAAAAACGGTTACCCGGAATTTTTTGCTAAAGTTCTGAATGCTCCTGACTGGATCGGTATCGGGGTTGTTATCGATGGTGTGGAAATTGATCTGAATGAACTGGAGTTGCTGAGCTTCAGAAGGGAACTGAATATGCGGGAAGGGTATCTTGAACGAATCTTTGCAGTGAGGATTGATGGTGGAAAAACAGCTGAGATAAAGGCAAAAAGATTTCTGAGCATTGCTGATGATGAGATCGGGGCCATCAGGTATTCGGTGAAACCCCTGGATTTTAATGCAACCATAGAATTTTCTCCGCATATCAATGGTGATGTAAGAAACAGGGATTCCAATTACAATGAAATGTTCTGGGACCTGGTGGATCTGAAAGCCGGAAAAGGAGATGCGCACCTTGTTGCCGAAACGCGTAAATCAGGTTTCAGGGTTGGATTTTCAATGAAATATGAGATCGAACTTGATGGCTCACCGGTGGATCCTGATCCGGAAATCATTGAAAGAAAAGGTTATGTAGGCAATACGGTAAGAATTCAGACAGGGGAGGGAAGCCAGGCCGTTCTTTATAAATATGTTTCTGTGATCTCTTCGTTGAATCACAGCAAGGAGGCTATGGTCACTGCAGGCAAGGAAGCACTTGAAAGGGCTTTCAGTAGGAAGTTCGATCAATTGTTCGATGATCACAGGCAACTCTGGAATGAGAAATGGGCCCATTCGGATATTGTTATTGAAGGAGATGAAAAGGCACAGCAGGCGATACGGTTCAATATTTTTCACCTCAACCAGACTTACACGGGAAAAGATGAACGGCTGAATATCGGACCCAAAGGATTTACAGGTGAAAAATACGGGGGCAGCACCTATTGGGATACAGAGGCGTATTTGTTCTACTTTTATCTGAGCTCCTCTCCTGCTGAAGTGGCCAGGAACCTCCTGATATACCGCTACAAGCATCTTCAAAGGGCCATAGAGAATGCAGAATTACTGGGATTCAGGAATGGGGCGGCATTGTATCCAATGGTGACTATGGATGGGCGGGAATGTCACAATGAATGGGAAATTACATTTGAGGAGATACATAGAAACGGAGCCATTGCCTATGCGATTTATAATTATATAAGGTATACGGGTGACCGAAAATACCTGGCCGAATATGGACTGGAAGTGCTCATTGCCATTTCGCGGTTCTGGCGTCAGCGGGTAAACTGGTCGGATGTAAGGGGCAAATATGTCATGCTTGGAGTGACCGGCCCCAACGAATATGAAAACAATGTAAACAACAACTGGTACACCAACCTGATGGCAAGGTGGACCCTTCAATACACGCTTGAAGCAGTGTCATATGTCAGGAATGAATATTTAGAAAAATACGACGAAATAAGAGCCAAAACCGGTTTCAATGAGGAAACTGAAACAGAGAGGTGGACCGACATCATCAACAACCTCTATTTTCCCTATTCCGGGGAGAAGAAGATATTTCTGCAACAGGACGGCTATATGGATAAAAAACAGATTTTTGCATCGGACATTGAGCCTTCAGAGCGACCCATCAACCAGCATTGGTCATGGGACAGGATACTCAGGTCGCCGTTCATCAAACAGGCCGATGTTCTCCAGGGGATTTACTTCTTTGAAGATGATTACCTCGAGGAAACCCTCAGGCGGAATTTTGATTTCTATGAACCCCGGACAGTGCATGAATCTTCACTCTCACCGTGTATCCATTCAGTTCTTGCCTCCAAACTGGGAAGAAAGGAAATTGCATACGAGATGTACCTGAGAACCTCAAGGCTGGACCTTGATGATTACAACAAGGAGGTGGGGGAAGGTCTGCACATTACCAGTATGGGGGGTACCTGGATGTCGGTGGTGTATGGATTTGGTGGGATGCGTGTTAAAAATGATATGCTGCATCTTACACCGAGCCTTCCGGACCAATGGAAGTCATTGTCATTTAACATCATATTCAGGGAAAATTACCTGAAAATATATATCAATACATCCAGGATCACCATTGAAAATGAAAAGGGGCCGTCGCTGGTTTTGATGATCAATGGTGAAGAACAGCATGCAGGGGAAAACCAGACCCTCCAGGTGAAGTTAAAACCTGTAATGGGATAGGACAAGCGGTCGGGTTTGTGTTGTGGAGAGGGTATGAATGGGGGCAGGGCCCTGAAAGAACAGGAGCAGAGGGCTGGCCCAATTTAAAGCTCCGGATCCGGCCAAAAAAAAGGTTACCTGTCGTATCCGACATTTTCCATCTTCAGGTTTTCAGTAATGTGAATTACGTTGAATCCCAAACCTTTGGCAGATTTAATATTTTGAATATTGTCATCAAGGAACAAGGTCTCTTCTGCTTTTATTCCTGCATCTTTCAGAACATGGATGAACGCCTGTTCATCGGGTTTGTGATTACCGGTCTCATGGGAGTAATAACATCCCGAAAATATTTCTGATAACGGGAAACCTCCTGCATCGAGGAACATATTGCTGAATTTGTTTATATGCAGTTCGCTTGTGTTGCTGAGAATATACAGATCGTAATCCGCTGAAAGTGATTTAAGCAACCTGGTTCGCCGTTCAGGAACCCTTGCCAGCATGGTGCACCAGGCATCGTCAAATTCATCATCACTGAATTGTATGTTGAATTGGTCCCTTATTGAATCCCGGAATCCGGAAGTTGACACTTTGCCTGTCTCATAATTATAGAATATATCGGTGTAAAAATTTTCAGGATAGCTTAGCAATTCCTTAGGAAAACCAAGTTTCAGAAAAGACTCCAGTGTTCCGTTCACATTCAGGTCAAGTATAACTCCACCAAGGTCGAACAATATGTTTTTAAAGTTGGATTCGTGTGCCATGCTGTGTGATTTATTTGGCAAAGGTAATAAAAGAGAAACACCACAATAACAAACCGTTGACCATCAATTAAAAGTCTGGGCAGAACCTTGCGAGGAATTGTGGACTTGTTTGCGATGGTTTTGCCCTGCATATTCACAAAAGTTATTAATTTTAACATTGATAATAGCTGAAATGTTTACGAAATCCGGTACCTGCAGCCACACCATCACTTATTAAAACCAGATGAAACCCTGATGCACTGTCAATTACAACAGAGAATGAAATACCATGAAGGTTTTACGGAGACAATACCCAGGTTGTTATTTTTTGAATTAGCAATTGTTTAACCAAAATATTTTCTAATAAAGATGAAATCATTCAAACTGTTACCGGGCCTTGTCTTTATATTATGCAATTTAATTGCTTATGGTCAGCATGCAGACGAACAGAGACTCCGTGAAATCGTTTCCACACTGGCCTCAGATGAATACCTGGGACGCGGCTTTGGAAGCAAAGGTGGAGATATGGCTGCAGAATACATCATCGGTGAATTCAGGGCATCCGGCATTGAGCCCTATGTTGACGGTTTCCGCCAAGACTTCGTTCACCGCCTGGGGATCCTGAATATTGAAGGCGCCAACATTGTAGGAATCGTAAGGGGAAATGATCCTGCGCTTAGCGATGAATATGTGATCATCGGCGCTCACTATGATCATGTAGGCTGGAAAATGGAGGAAAATGATACAGTTGTTTACAACGGTGCGGACGACAATGCTTCAGGTGTTGCTGCAATAACGGAGATCGGCAGGTTATTGACTGAAACCAGCGGCAAACCCGGAAGGAATGTGATCATTGTTGCTTTTGACGGTGAAGAGAGCGGGCTGATCGGATCCAAGGCTTTTGTAAGGGATTTCATAACTGTTGAAGATGCCCCGATCCAACCGGATAAAGTGGTGGCCATGTTCAGCCTGGACATGGTTGGAATGTATGATACACATGGAGGTCTGGAGCTAAATGGAATAGAACTTATTAAAGAAAACAGAAATTTACTGTCCGCGGCACAGGAAATAGCACCCGTGGAAGTTATCAAGACCAATGATAAAATACCCAACAGGACCGATACGGCACCATTTGCTGCCATTGGTATTCCTTCCGTTCATACATTTACAGGTACGGAATCTCCTTATCACAAACCCGAGGATGACAGTGATCTGCTGGAATATGAGGGAATGACACTGATAACGGATTTCCTGGCGGCACTTGTTGGTGAAATTTCAATATCGGAAAAAATAGAAAAGAACAGGCAGATGGAGAGCATCGCCGAAAAGGGAAGCTACATGAAATATTTCAACCCGGGGGTCATTTTAAATACGGGAGGAACATTTTTTGATTACAAAAATGATTATTTCAGGGCAAAAAGTGTATTTGCCTGCGGTGCGGGATTTATGTTTGAGACCAGGATCACCCAGTGGCTTTCGATTCAGCCTGAAGTAATTTATGAATGGACCGGCAGTCAGACAGCAACAGGAAATCTCAGGACCCATTCCGTAACGGTTCCGTTAAGCCTGCTCCTTACCACGCCGGATGAAGGAGGTAATGGTTTTCGTGCCTATTACCAGGTGGGAGGATATTACAGTTACGCGTTCAGCGGCCAGGTCAATGCTGCAAGCCTCGATTTTGTGAATGATTACAACGATACAGATTATGGCATTGTCGCAGGTGTAGGTATGGAGATCATGAGTTTCCGCATCGGCTATTTTTACCGGTCGAGCCTGGTTGATTTCACGATTGATCAGCAGGATGTAAGGCTCAGAGGTTCATTTGTTAAGGTGGGCTGGGTATTTTGATCAGTCTTTGGATGTAGCCTCGGGATCATGTTTTAAGCATGGTGCAACCGCATTTTCAATGTAGGATTGCCAGGAATCATCCCGTTTTAATCGCTGAAGATCAAATAGTGACCATGAAAGCTTTTTCCTGAGTACTTTTTTACGACAATTTTCATTGTCGGCACATTAACACTACAAAGAGTCTGTCAATAAGTCCAGTGGACAGACACTAAAAAGTGTTAACTTTACAGGACCACGATGCCAAATGCACCTGAGATCATAGCCAGGAGATTTCTTAACCGCACCGGAAGGCACCTTTTTCTTACAGGGAAAGCCGGGACCGGTAAAACAACGTTTTTGCATACAATTGCAGGGGAGACCCACAAGAAGGCAGTGATTGCCGCGCCTACCGGGGTAGCGGCCATCAATGCCGGGGGCGTTACGCTGCATTCATTGTTTCAGCTGCCTTTTGGGACCTACGTGCCATCGGATTCCTACATTTTCAGGTCTGCGCCGGATGGCGAGTTCAATAATCCGCGCACCCTGATGCGGCACATGCACATGCACGAGACAAAGCGGCGGTTGCTCCGGGAGATGGAATTGCTGATAATTGATGAAGTAAGTATGCTCAGGGCAGATATTCTTGATGCCGTCGACCGTGTATTGCGGTATGTCAGAAGAAGAAGGGATACCCCATTCGGAGGGGTACAGGTATTGTTCATTGGCGACCTGCTTCAGCTTCCTCCTGTTGTGAAGGATGCCGAATGGGAGGTACTGAAAGCATTTTACAACAGCATACACTTTTTTGAAGCACATGCCCTCAGGGATAATCCTCCGCTGTACATAGAGCTGGAAAAAATTTACAGGCAGTCTGATCCTGTATTTATTGATATATTGAATCGCCTCAGGGACAATGCCATCACAGCGAGCGACATCAATCTGCTTAACCGCTGTTACAGGCCGGATTTCTCTCCCCAAAGGGAGGAAGGATACATTCACCTGACCACGCACAACCGGATCGCAGATGAGATCAACCGCGGGGAGCTGGATAAGCTTCCCGGACAGCCCTTTAGATACAATGCCATTGTTGAAAAGGATTTCAGGGAGCACCAGTTTCCAATCGATCAGGAACTGTGCTTAAAAGAGGGAGCCCAGGTGATGTTCATTCGCAATGATCACACGGGAGAGAGGCGGTTCTTTAACGGCAAGATCGGGATCATCCTGGAACTGGGAGAGGATGAAATTGAAGTAGGTTTCAATGATGGCAGTGACCCGGTACTTGTTGAAAGGCATACATGGCTGAACAAGCGGTTTAAAGTGAATTCAAAAGACAACGAGATCCGCGAGGAGATCATCGGTTCATACACACAATTCCCGCTGAAGCTGGCATGGGCCGTGACCATTCATAAAAGTCAGGGACTAACATTTGACAAGGCGATCATCGATGTGGGGAGGGCATTTGCCCCGGGGCAGGTTTATGTTGCATTGTCCAGGCTGGTTTCGCTGGATGGCCTTGTATTGACATCCAAAATACCTTCAACGGTTTTCAGAAAGGACACCAATGTATCGGCATTTGAAAAAACAAAGCTGGAAGAGGATCACGCCGGTAGTCTTCTTGAAGCAGAGACCCATCGGTTTGTCAGGGATACATTGCTTGAATATTACAATTTCAGTGATCTTGCAGATAATGTGCAGCGTCATTTGAGAAGTTATGATAAGGATGAAAAGCGATCGGTAAAGCAACGTTACAAATCAAGGATACTTAAAATTTTAACGGGCGTCAGGCGTGAGCAAGAGATTGCGGAAAAGTTTTCTACAGAAGTAAGGAAGATTACGGACATAAAGGACGAAGGGTATTTAAAACTGCTGCTTTCAAGGGTAAAAGCTGCCAGGGAATATTTTGAGCCCGTGTTGAAAGCGATTTCCGGTTCGCTTGCAGGAATTACCGGGGAACTTGAAGATGCCATTGGTGTCAAACAATATTTGAAGGAGCTGGGGGAGCTTGAGGCCAGTTTCTTTTCAAAAATCCAGGTGTTGCGAAAATCCGTGGAGCTGGTCGACAGCGTGATCCATAAAGTTGATCTTCAGAAGAGAGAATATACCAGTGAACAGGAAAAGCAGCACAGAGCAGCGCTGGCTCAAAAAACATCACGTGGGAAGAAAAAGAAATCAGTTAAAGAAACCGCAACAGGAAAACATGACCGGCCCGGAAAGAAAAAACAGATGAAAAAGGGGGATTCGGCAAAGATCAGTTACGATCTTTTGAAAAGCGGTAAAAGCATACGGGAGATCGCGAATACCAGGGAGTTGGCCATCGGGACCATTGAGACACACCTTACGGTTTTCATACGTAAAGGAGAGATCGATATCCTGGAGCTGATTGATGAAGAGAAAGTTTCCGAGATCCGGAAAGCCCTGCAGAACCATTATAAGGATTCCATTGTACCTGTGAAAAAGGGGCTGGGAGAGGGATACTCATATGGAGAGATTAGGATGGTGATGGCTTCCAGCCAATGAAAAAACAGTGGTGTCATTAAAAAATTCTCATCCAGTTCGGCCCTTCCCGTGCGCCGGCTCATGTATCTTACTTCGGGAATGGAGAGCATGCCATGGTCGATCAAATGGTTCAGTTTGTTGCTTTCTTCAAGAGAAATTCCGGCAACATTGATCTTATAGAATGCAAGATCATCTAAAGCACTGCTGAAAATTAGAGCGGTTTGTTCTCATCAGGAAATCCTCTTTATATAATCTTTATACACTATCTGCTATTTCTTACATCCTGTTTATAAAATCCGGTTCAACTTTGTATTAAACATTTGAATACAGACTGATGAGTGCAGTTCTATTCATATTAATTGGTCAGATATTCAAAAGTATAGTTCTTGTTGTGGTGTTTCTTTTTGTGTTAATTACTGCCATCAGATTATTAATCACACAGGGAGGGGATGACCACGGAGAGAACAAGAATGAAGGTAATTAAGTTATAAGCCGTTTCGTATGGCAACATTTCCTGTACCGGGTTAAGTGCTGATGTATTTTAATGATGAGCAAGATCATCAATTTTAATATCGTATTTAAAGTCATTAGCCGGAATTTATTCATTGTTGCCGGAGGTTTATTAATCTGTGCGGTATTGGCACTATCTTTCACTGAGCGGCCCGGGCCTTTTCTTTTTGCATTTCTCGTGGCAATCACCATGGGCATATTTTTACATTTTCTGACACAAAAAGATGACGAGCCAGATCAGCTTACCCGAAAAGATGCTTACTTTATTGTCACGTTATCGTGGTTTTTAATCAGTCTGGTCGGTTGCCTGCCATATATCTTTTCGGGATCTATTCCCTCCTTTATTAATGCTCTTTTTGAATCTGTTTCCGGTTTTACGACAACAGGATCTTCCATATTAACTGATATTGAATCGCTTCCAAAATCTATTTTATTTTGGAGAAGTCTGACACATTGGATCGGTGGCATCGGAATCATCGTTTTGGTAATTTTAGTGATGCCGGTTCTTCAGATAGGAGGCTATCACCTCTTTACGATGGAGTCATCCATGCAGGAAAAGATCTTTCCCAAAACAAAATCCTTAGGGTATCGCCTTTTGTTCATCTATCTGGCACTGACCTTCATTGAAATATTGCTTCTCCTGTTAGGAGGGATGAATCTCTATGAAAGCGTTTGTCATGCTTTCGGAACGATTGCTACAGGTGGTTTTTCGCCGAAAAACGACAGTATTGCAGGGTATTCACCATACATACAATATATTGTAATGCTTTTTATGTTGTTGTCGGGCATGAACTTTGTGATTCATTTTTTTCTGGTCAACCGCAATTTCAAAAAGATTCGTTCAAACGAGGAGTTGAAATTCTACCTTTCCGGGGTAATTCTGATCGGACTTTTCATGACACTGACAGTTTCTATCCAGATGGGAAAACCTCTTGAAGTTTCTGTAAGGGAAGGATTTTTTCAGGTGATATCAATTTTAACATGCACTGGATATGTCACGGCAGATTACCTTCAATGGCCTGCTTATGCATGGGTTATCCTGTTTTTTGCCATGTTTATGGGCGGAAGCACCGGATCAACAGCTGGAGGGATTAAATTGGCCCGACACTTGATTTTGTATAAGAATATCTCAAGAACTTTTCGCAGACTGATTTCCCCCAATGCAGTACTGTCAATTCGTTTGAACAGGAATGCCATTGAGGAGGATGCAAACACTTCAATTCTCACATTCATTTTCATGTACATAACACTGTTTATTTTTGGAACCATTCTGCTGGTAATGCTTGGAATTGACTGGACAACCGCCGGAGGTTCAGCAGCTACTTGTATGGCGGGTATAGGCCCGGGTATTGGTACAGTGGGACCTACCGGCAATTTTGCTCATTTGCCTGATCTTGCCAAGATTATCCTGACACTCTTAATGTTGCTTGGAAGACTTGAAATTTATACGATCCTGATATTATTTACCAGGAATTTCTGGAAAATATAAAATGTGTTTGCTCCTCCATCCTGTCGAAAGACAAGATGTGTTGTTTGTCTATAACATCCCCTGGCTGTATCACGCCTTAAGCGAAAGCATTTATCTCCAGGCTTTACAGCCCCCCAGTCAACAGTTTTAAGCTTATAAACGACTGTAATAACCTCTGCAAACGGAAATAATTTCATATTTTGTCTGTAGCTTTGAGATGGATAAGCAAACCAGACCATGAAGTTTATTGTAAAGGAACTTTTCAGCAAAGATCGAATTCTATGAATCGTGCCAGAAATCAACATATATTTTTGTTTCAGACATTTAACTCAAAGGTGAGTCAATACATACTTTCAATTTTACTTATTGGAATTACAGCATTGATCTGCATCCCTCTGGCAGACACACAGAACTATCATGTCGTTTCTTTTATTCTTTTATTTGTAGTTTCAATCCTGTCGACCTTCATGGGAGTGGGCCCTGTTTTACTGGCTTCAACTTTAAGCGCCCTGGCCTGGAACTTTTATTTTATTCCCCCGCACCACACTTTCCATATTGAAAAAACAGAGGATATTCTCATATTCGCGTTGTTTTTTATTATCGCTTTAGTAAATGGGGTACTGACTACCAGGGTGCGCAGGCAGGAAAAGCTGGCCCGGGAAAGAGAGAAAAGAACCAACGCACTTTTCCAGCTAACCAAGGAACTATCCAAAGCAAGCGGGATCGATGAAGTGCTTAAGGTGGCAAGAAAAGAGTTAAAAAGCCATTTCAATCTGAAATCTGTATTTTTGCTGCAGGATGGCAACAACAAACTGGTTTTATCAGACCGATTCAAAAGGGAGATATCACTGGGATCAGATGAAAAATACACTGCAATTTGGGTATTTCAACATCTGAAAAAGGCCGGAGCACACACTGAAAATTTCAGTGATCTGGATTGTTCTTTTTTCCCCTTAAAGGGAACCAGGATCAACCCTGGAGTATTGTTGGTTCAGCAACAAGAGACATTTCCTGATGACCATGGGTCATACTGGGATACTTTTTTGACGCAAATATCGAATGCGCTAGAGAGAGAGTTTCTGGGTGAACTGGCACAGAAAGTCAGGTTCCTGGATGAGTCGGATCGCCTGTATAAAACGCTGTTCAATTCAATCTCTCATGAATTCAGGATACCAGTGGCGACCATCATGGGGGCATCAGATTCAATATTGAATTCCTCAATTTCCGAAAATGTCCGGATTGCATTAAACTCAGAGATCTTCACGGCATCACTGCGTCTTAACAGACTCATAGAGAATCTTTTGAATATTACCAGGCTTGAAAGCGGGCATATTTCTGTTCGACTCGACTGGTATGACATCAACGATTTGGTTAACAATGTGGCATATGATCTGAAAGACGAATTAAATTCATTTGATTTAAAGGTTTCAATTCCTGAGGAGATGCCTTTGGTAAAGATAGATTTCGGCCTGATGGAACATGTACTATACAACCTTCTTTTTAATTCAACACAATATGCACCCGCGAATTCAGTGATCGATATTGTGATTAATTATGCTGAGGGATATCTGGTCCTGGAAATAATTGACAGGGGGCCGGGATTTCCTGAAGCCATGCTGAAGAATGTATTTAAAAAGTTTTTTAAGGTTGACGGCAGTATAACAGGCGGATTGGGATTGGGGTTATCCATTGTCAAGGGATTTGTTGAGGCTCACAACGGATCGATAACAGTAGAAAATTCAAATGTGGGAGGTGCAGCGTTTAAAATTAAAATACCTTCAGTGATTCCTGATATAAATGAGCTGTAGATTTTTACTTTATGAAAGACAATGAGATCATACAGGTCATCGATGATGAACTTCAAATAAGAAGATTGCTTGAAATTACGCTTTCTGCCAGTGGATATCAGATTATTCAGTCAGTGAACGGAAAATCCGGGTTGGTTGATGCTGCCACTTGCCATCCTTCAATGATTCTGCTTGATTTGGGATTGCCTGATATTGATGGACATGAGATATTGAAAAAACTCAGGGAATGGTATTATAAGCCGGTTATTGTATTGTCTGTACGGAGTTCGGAAGAAGATATAATCAAGGCCCTGGATAACGGGGCCAATGATTATCTTACGAAGCCGTTCAGAACCGGTGAATTACTGGCAAGAATTCGTGCTGCTTTAAGAACTGCAGATCCAAAAACGGATAATCAGGAAATGAAATTTGGCAACCTGTTCATTGATTTGGTAAACCATGTTGTAAGGAAAAACAATGAATTATTGAAATTTACGGTTACGGAATTCTCTTTACTACAACTGTTTGCAAAAAATCATGGACGTGTACTCACTCATCAGTATATTCTAAAAGAGGTTTGGGGTTATAATTATCTTGAGCAGACCCAGTATCTTCGGGTATTTGTGGCACAATTGAGAAAAAAGATTGAGGATGATCCTTCAAAGCCACAACTGTTGATCACAGAATCAGGAATAGGTTACCGTTTTGGTGAATAATACAACTTGTGAATTAAGCTGTCCACTATTCCTTTGGTACTAAAAAATCAACGAATATTTTTGGCCACAGACTTTAATTATTCAATTTTTTAAAGCAGAAATCTCCCGGGTTTATACCTACTTTAAAGGTATCCACAGGAGTTCCGGATGGATGATAACGATATACCAATCCCCGTTGGACATGGTCAATGGCATCGGCAACAAACAGATGAGAATTGTAAGGGTCAACACCCAGGCTGTAAAATCCACCGGAATAATTTTCCGGATGGGGGCTCTCGATGAATATTTTTGGCGCTTCATCTGCATGAACGGGCAATTGGTAGACGTGCCTGTTGATGTAATAGAGCGTATCTCCGGTGCCATTTATTTTCAGATCACCTGGATGATCATCATCTTTGAAGCGGATCAGTTTTTCAATTTCCCGGGTTGCGGCATTTATTTTTACGATACCCGGCGTTTCCCTGCCAAAGGGATGCCCCTCAATACCACCGTCACACAGCACCCAGATCTTGTTAAACCTGTCGATAACCATTGATACAGGCTGTTTCACCACGCTAATGGAATCCACCAGTTCATCTGTTTCACTGTTGATCACCAGCACCTTATTATCGAAACTCCAGCTGTTGGTAAATACAAACTTGTCGTACTGCACCATCTGCTCTGTCGGGTGCTGGTAGTAGTTTGTTTCATTGTTACTTACATCAATACTTCCGTCAATCGTGTATTCGGAAGGATTCAGGATTGAAACAGATTTTGCATACAGGTCGGTTACATACGCTTTGGAATCGTTTAAAAAATGAAGGTAGCGGGGAGAGACAAAACCGGTGATTTTTCCGTCATAGGCAAATGTGTGGATGTTAAATACATATATTTTTCCGCTGTTATTGATCACCACATATCCAAGGCTGTCGCGCACGTTCATTGAATGGGCCACATCGCCCAGGGGGATGCCGTTTGTGAGATAAAAGATATCGTTGTGTATTTCCGCGGATTCATAATCATAAAAAGACAAAGAGGCGTTGCCGTAGGTAAAATTGCCTTCGTTTACAATGAAAACCCCGGAGTTTTGCATCCGTTGAGACTCAGGAAGCTCCCACAAACGTTCATCTTCCATGCATGCTGTAGTGAATAATACAAGTAGGATGATGGTATGTACAGCTCTCTTTTTCATCATTACAACCTGAATAATAATACAACCATGTAGTTTCTTCCGGGCATTGGACGGTACAATACCGAATGGTATGTTTCGTTGAAAAGATTGTATACTTTCAATTGTGCAGAGACCCTGAACCCATCGAAAGCAAAATCTTTTCCCAAAACAAGGTCATTCATAAAGTAAGGGTAGAGCCAATCACGCCTTGTCACGTCATTGCTGGATGTTGTAAACCGTTCACTGAAGGAATTGTGCTGCCAGGTGATCGAATATCCTTTCCGTGCCAGGTGAATGAAAAAATTTGCGGAATGGACCGGCACATATACCAGTTGTTTGCCATAGGAGGCATCGCCCCATATTTTTGGATCGCCATAATTTATCGACCGGGTCAATGCGTAGGTTCCGGACAAACGGTATTTTATTGCGCCAACCTTTCCGTTAAGCAGCGTACTGAACTCGATCCCTTTGGACAAAACATTTGTGACATTCCTCGGTTCCCAATATCCTTTGTAACTGGGTATCCAGAGAATCCAGTGGTTGATGTTCGACCTGAATATGGTCAGTTCGGTTTTCAGTTCAGTATGCCTGTTTTTCATGCTGTACTCTGCACCCAGCTCTGCGCTTACTCCTTCTTCCGGCAGCAGATCGGGGTTTCCGCCAGGTTGCCAGTAAAGGTCGTTCAGTGAAGGCATGTGGTAATTGCGCGCGATATTCCCTTTGATAAAAAACTGCTGTTTCATAAAAGGTCTGATATCAAAACCGGCAAAAGGGATCACCGGTATGAACCGGCCGTCAATTATATCCTGCCTGAGAATAAGATTAAGATTTATCCTGTCGTAAAAGCTTCTCTGAAAGTCCACCATTGCAGACACTTCACTACGTTGCGTTTCATACCCTGTTCTGATTACCGTATCCCTTGAAGCCACATCATGCAAGTTGATATCCAGTCTCCCTTTCAGGGAAAACTGCTTGTCCGGTTGATATGTATATGTAAGGTGATTCAGCAGACTGTTCTGACTGCTCAGGGAGTGGACCACCGGTATCAGTCCCAGCCCGGACACATGGTTCATCATTTGATAATTCAGATGCTTCGAGGAAAATCCGCTGGTCAATTTCAGGTTCGATACCTCTCCATACCGTTTCCAGCTGAGTACCGCTTTGTGGTCTCTGTTATCCTGCTGATTCAGGTTTGAATGGTTGGGTCCTTCATAGCTGGTTGCCCTGGGAATGGCACGGTCAGCCTGCTGTCCCCAGTAACGCAGTGCCATCACATTACGGGTATTGGGGCGATAATAGATCTCCTGCAGCAGGCCATATTTTTTATAATCCGCGTGTTCATTGGTATCCAAAGGGTTTTCAATCTTTCCTGTAAGGGGATTTATACCGGCAATGCCACGGTTGACGAATGGGTAGTTGTTCCTGGAATAGTTGTGATAGAGCCTGGTTTTCAGTTGTACTTTTTTGTTTCCGCCCCCCATTTGAAAAAACTCATCAAAGGTGTGGAAACTACCCAATGCCTGCATGTACCTGGCATCAAATTTTTTATTCCAATTTGCTTTGTTTTCCAGATTGACCGAACCTCCGAGTCCGCCATTCATCTCAGAAACAGAACCTGTGCCGTGTTTCAGGTTCACCTCATCGATGATATAAACGGGGATCAGTGAAAAATCGGTCATCCCGGTCATTGGAGCGTTGATATTGATCCCGTTCCACGTCACCTGGGTATGTGAGGCAGAAGTACCGCGGAAACTTGCTGTTGCCAGAGCTCCCCTGCCGTGGTTTTTGATAAATACGGAGGTGTTTTCTGAAAGCAATTCAGAGAGGGAGAGGTTGATTTTTTCTGACAATACCAAAGAATCCACCCTGCTGCTTTTGATTCCTGCCGGCTCATTTTTAGATGTGTGATCTCCGTCTACCTGCACCTGCCTGATATGAAATACAGAATCCCTGATCCCCTGGGAGAAGACTCCCGTATGAAGCAGCACAAATGCAAGTGATATGAAGAGTTGTTTCTGCATATTACTGAATAAGCAGTTTCATGATTCTCTCATTGCTTTCTCCGGACACCTTCATAAAATAGACTCCCTTCGGCATGTTTCCGATGTAAATTTCCCTGCCTTCATGGTAATGCGGAAGATTCAGCACTAGTTCTCCCGTGATGCTGTATAGCTGAAGCCGGCCTTCTCCCACGCCTTTTACAACGACAAATTCACTGGCCGGATTGGGATATACAATGATATTGCTGTTTGTTCTCCCCGGATCACGATCATTTCCGGTGTGAAAATCAAGCACTACCGTTGCCACCGTTTCCACGTCAGGATCACTTTCCAATACTGCCTTCAGGGTTAATTCTCCGGATGTATTGAAACGGAGCAGGTTGTTCTCATCCACCTCCGCTCCTTCCAGGCTGCTGTTCCATTGGATGACGGCACCGGGCAGCCTGCGACCACCGTGAAAAGCAGATACCTCAAGTTGATACTGGTTTCCGCGAATGGTATCGGGAAGGTCCGCGATCACCACAACATCCATTTGTCCATTCAGGTTTCCCGGGGCCACATCCACGGCGCCTGTGATTTCAGTGGAAATCTCGCCCAGCCACGAAACTTCAGAGAGCACGGCGGTATGTACTTTCACAAAATCCACTGCATCAAGATCCACATAATGACCTGTTTCATTCACTGCCCAGGAAATGTCGAACGCATCACCGCCGGAATTTTCAATTTCTTCAGTGTAGGGGTTATCAGGTATGGTATAAGGTTGCTTGCCCCTGACGCGGCTGTCTGCATAGCCAAATATTTTCACGGGAGAATACATTTGTTCAGGGTTGCTTCGATCGACTGGATCGGCAAGTTGTGTGCCTGAAAGCGTGTATGTATCATTGTCGATGGCCGGGAAAGAATCGTGCAGCGGATAATGGGGTTGGGTATGATAGGAGCCGGCGCTGATGAATCCGCTGTTCCCCATGTTGTCCTGCCATGGCACATCCGCCGCGTTGGCCTGGTGAGGATTGGTATAGGTGATTTCGTAATTTTTAGTTACGGAGGAGAAAAAGTAGTCGCTGCCCGCCAGTTCATACCAGGTATCATCAGGTAATCCATTGCCATTCTTATCCTTCATCACTGAAATGATACCATGCTCAGCCCAGTTTGGCATTGGATTTCCGAAAATGGTGAAATCAATGCCATACGGGTTTTCCGGATGGTTTTCCACCGGGTGGTCGAATGAAAACACAACGTATCCTCCAAAAGCGCCCAGGCTCAACGACCCGGTTGTTCCTCCAATAAGGGTATTTGCAGCATGCGGTGAACCCCAGGCGGTATTGATATATTGTCCCGGAGCTGGTTTGTATTCGTGAACTTTTGAAATATATTCTGATTGCTCATCCGGATTGGGGAAGGCATACAGGTTATCCATGCAAAAATAGGCCGGGGTATTCATACCCCAGTCGCCCACATCGGTAGAAGACATCATAAAAGAGAGGCTGTCAACTTTTCCAAGCGAAGTAAGATCAACCCACTGCCAGGTTTCAATGATGTAATCTTTGGTACTGTCCTCAAAGGAGAAATCGGCCAGGTAAAATTCAACCGTATTGGTCAGTACCCCACCTTCATATCCTTCAATGCTCAACTTCAGCCAGTCTTCATCATCTCCATCCGCCCCCCCGAACTTTTTTGCATAGTCATCCCCGTATTTCATGGATAGCGCCGTGTAGGTGGCGTTTGTAATAAAACAACCTGCGACCTGGCGGGCGGGACCATCGCTAAATATGATTCCGGAGCCGGGTGAAACATAGCCGACAGCATAATTTGAAGCTCCATCTGATTGGAAGCCCGCTCCGGTTATGGCGCTATATTGGTTTTCCCATCCCGGGGTAGTGTTGTCGGTTACGTTGGAAACTGCCCAACCGTTCCATGAAAACCAGTCGGGATTGTAATGATTATAAAACCATGCCGGACCGGATGCAATGCCGCCCGATCCGTCAGAACCATTCCAGTAGCTGTTTTCCTCCAGTACCAACTCATCAAAATTGGCCGTTTCAAAATTACCGGTAATTACCGGTATGACCCCGACCACAAAATCAATGGTGACAGATTGCCCGTTTGAAGCAGCCGTGACCGCCACATTTGTCTGCCCGGGTTCTTTATAATCAATAACCAGGTTGTTTTCACTGATCGCGGCACTGGCTACTTCCGGAAAGGAGTTTACCGTTACTGAGAAAACGGGAGACTGATCAACATCAGGATCATCGAAGTAGGCTGTAAGATCCAGGGAAGCAGGTGCACTGCCCTCAAGCGCAGAAATATTTTCAATTTCCTGCAGGACCACCGGACCACTTTCGGGATTCATTTCAGCGGGCAAAGGAACACTTTGCTGTGCTATCAGGCACGAAAGACCAATAAGCAGTGTCAAAATAATTAAAGAAATCTGTTTCACCTCTTCCTTGTTTTATTCGTTTAAAATTGATTAATTAGTGCTTGTCAATAAAGTCGGGTGGCTGGACAGTCACTAATTAACTTTTAATTCTACAAGGCAATCCACGCACAAACAATCATCATACTTTCCGCTAATGTAATTTCTGTCTTCAGCAGACAAGATTACATCCACGCATGCACATTCCATGATGTTGTCATTCCTGCATTCAAATGCTGAATGGCACTTTGGGCAACTCTTTTGCATTATGCGTTGCTTGAAATTTTCATCGTTACTGCCTTCCGGGTTCTCTTTTGATTTTGCAGCTTACGATGTACTGTGTGGAGGTCTTTTGACATCGAAATGATCAGCCACCTGTTCTCCGCAGGCTGCAAAACCTATGTTACACTGGCAGGTCTTCTGACTTACCCCTGTTTCGGGCGCCTTCCCCTTCCCTTACGGAGAGTGGCATGTTGTCCGAAACATTCCCGGCAATAGCCGGGAGGGATCACAGCAGCGGGAACTGTTGCCGAATTTCCGATGTCACAGTTGGTATTCGGAGCACGGCATTCCCTTTTCATTCCTTCCCGAAGAAATCGGGATCACGGAAACCAGTGATAGGCAAATGTAAAAAATATGAATGAATGAAGCTTAATATGCGGGGAAAATATTATTAACAGTTTGAGATGGTATTTATTTTTTAGCAACACTGGGGATGCGATGGTTGCTGGTTAACTGGTTGCTGGTTAGGTAATGCGGTGAGACGGTGAGACGGTGAGACAGTGAGACGGTGAGACGGTTAGGTAGTGATACAGTGGGATGGTTTGATACAGATACAATTGTGTCATTTACTTTGATCTTTGTTCATACAAAAGCTTATAGAAAAGAAACGGGTTAAATTTAATTCAATGGTAATAGCTTGACGATGAATCCTGGTTGTTCCATAGCCACGTATATGAAACCTTCGGGTCCCATTTCCACGTTTCGTACCCTACCGATCCCTTCGAGTAGTTTTTCCTGGTCGGTTACTTTTCTTCCGTCAAGTTCCACCCGCTCAAGGTATTTGAAGCGCAGGGATCCGATGAGGATGTTGTTCTTCCATCCGGGATACCGGTCGCTGTCGACAAAGGTCATTCCGCACGGGGCAATGGAGGGTGTCCATTGGATTACCGGTTGCTCCATTCCTTCTTTCTCTGTGATATCTGTAAATTTTGTGCCGTTATAGTTGATACCATAGGAGATCACTGGCCAGCCATAATTTTTTCCGGCTTCGATCAGGTTGAGTTCATCACCCCCTTTGGGACCATGTTCCGATTCCCAGATTTCCCCTGTTTCAGGATGCATGGTGGTTCCCTGCGGATTCCGGTGGCCATATGAATAGATTGAAGGTTTGGCTCCGCGGGTGTTCACGAAAGGATTATCTTCGGGAATGCTTCCATTGTCATGTATCCGGTGAATTTTTCCGCAATCATTCTTTACAGTTTGAGGATTCACATCCCTGTTCCCTCGATCGCCTATTCCGAACCACAGGTACCCCTGCTTATCGAACTGCAGTTTGCATCCCCAGTGGTGGCCGCGGTTTGAATCCGGGACTCCATCGAAGATCATCTCTTTGTCAACCAAGCTGTTGTCCGAAAGGCGGGCACGCATAATGGCAGTACATCCTTCACGGGGGTTGCTTTCCGAGGGCTGTGAAAAGGAAAAATAGAGCCACCCGTTTTCCCCGTAGTCGGGATGCAGCCGAAGATCTAATAGTCCACCCTGGCCTTTGGCCATTATGTCAGGCAGTCCCTTGATCTCTGTAAGCTTTCCTTTTGAAAAGCGGTAAAGGATGCCTTCCCGTTCTGCGATGAGCATATCGCCGTTGGGCAGAAACTCCATACCCCAGGGGACTTTCAGACCGGTAACCACCGTATCAATCACAAAATTTTGTTTCTTCGATTTCACCACTTTTTCCAGGGTAATCGCGGCTCCCTGTTTTAACTGATCTTTTGATACTGCAGTACGAGTATAAGTGGCCATATCCCGGATCTGTTCATCTGTAAAAGTTAGCTCAAAAGCAGGCATCCCGATATCTTCCCTGCCATATTTAATGCTCTTAAAAGCTGCATCATCATTGTCGCCATACATCCATTCACTTTTGTTGAACTTTTCCAGGTTTTCCCCGTGGCATCCCGCACAATAGTTCAGGTAGTTGTCACGTACATTTGATTGCCGGGTATCAGGAATTGTAGGGAGATCATTGCAGGGGCTCATTATGAATGCTGTGCCAGCAATCAAAGCTAAAGATAATACTGCTATTGTGATGGTACCATAAGATTTTTTGCCGGTTTTCATGGTTGGGAAAAATTTAAATGATGGAATAAATATGCATTGAAATCTTCTGTTCATGATTTTTGCCTGCCCGGAATAACCAGGCATACGATCAAATAAAGTTACAAAATACGATTCAATTGTATTAAATTCGTAAGAGAATTCCGTTCTCCTTGCGATCAATGATAAGTAAGCTCAATGGTTTGAAATGTGTTTTTAATAATCTTTACTGACACATGGTTAAGTTGCTTTTAACAGGTTGTATTGTTTTATTGCTTAATGTGCCGTTCGGTTACTGGCGCGCCAACGTTAAACGCTATACACTGCAATGGTTCCTGGCCCCATCCACATCGCGGTGGTCATTGTCATTGCATTGCGGTTGGTTTCACACGTGGGCTTTGCCTGGTATACCTATTTGGTACTGGTTTCTGCATTCTTCCTGGGCCAGCAGGCAGGTTCAATGGTTCTGAAGAAAATAGGAAAAACCTGCAAGGATGTTACCTCCTGCATGTTCGTGGATATTTACAGATGTATTGGAAATTAATTTCAAAGCTTTTCTTCATTATCAATTGAAAGATAAATTTTAAACTAATATTGCGTTCAATTGTTGAACCGAAACGACAAGTCGAAATATATATATATTAATAGTGATATAAATATATATTTCAATTTTTTAAAAATCTGCCTGCTACTGATGTTTTTTATTGTATGCCTCTATTTTTTCAATGATCCCGGATATATTATTTGTTCTTTGATGTTTTTCTTATTGCTTCCAGTTCTTCTTTTTTCTTTTGGGCAAGTATTTCAATAATGTGACCGACCTTCCATTCGCTGTTCATTTCAAAGAGAAACGTCTTGTTGAACATACTTTTCATAAGATAATTATATACCCTTTCAGCAATTTCAGACATCATTTTCATTTCTAATGCTGGCACATCGGGCAGTTCCTTTATTGGATCGGTATGGGCATACATTCTATCCCGCAGTGTCTTGATCCTTTCGATTAAATCTTTCTTATCCTTCAATTCATTCAACAGGGGAGGGATGGCATTCCTGACCTGCGATTTGTTGGTGAAAAGTCCTTCTTTTCCCCTGTTTTGTTTCAGGCGGTTCTTCAGACTGTCATCATATTTTTCATAGCGCAGGTTGTTGAACAACCTGAAGAAATTCCGCTTCTGCCGCTGGTTTTCATCGAATAATTTACACAACTGAACAACAAGGGTGAATTTTGACTGGTGATAAAACTGCACGAAGAAAGGATCATTGAGGATGATCCTTTCATAATCATCCCGTGGATTCTCCAACCTGTTGAGGTTATTCACGGAGACCTTTACATCAAAAATGATCCTTTCAATATCTTCAAACCATTCTTCTAATGCTTGCAGGGTAAGCATGGATATTGTGCAGTGTTTTTATTCAAGTTCATCGATCAGTGGTGCTCCTGCCGACCTAAGCTTATTTTCCAGTTCAGGCAATACCCGGCCGCTTATGTTTTTCAATTCTTCTTTGATCGGTTTCAGCTCTTCGATTCCGGTATCGAGACTTTCCATGTGCATTTGCGTGGGACCGTAGGTGGTTGAAAAGCCACGGCGGGCCACCATCAGCCTGAGTCCGGGGGTATTCTCCTGTTTTTCTCCCACTTCCTGCCTTGATTGCTGTCCGTTAAGACTTTCATCCAGTTTTTGGATCATGGATTCTGCTTCATAGACCTCTTCCAGGAGTTCGTCAGCATCGTGATCCATCCTGAAGCATGCATTCTTCATGACCTCCACACGGTCTTTCGCTTCACTGAGTGCCTTTCTGACGGCGGCATAATCAAGCAGGGCCTGGTCAAGTTTTTCCCTGAATTCCTTTACTTTTTGTTGTGGCACAGGTTCAAGCGCACCCTGGTAAAGCGGTTTGACCGTGAACTCTACTGGTCCGGCGAGCTGTTCAACCTCGCCCTTGTGCACTGCAAACATTGTTGCGGTATATGTTCCCGGAGTTACAAGGTACCCGTTGGATTCAACATCCAGTTCAGCGGCCCCCTCTTCGGGGTCCATCCCATACTTTGATGCATACCTGAGGTCCCAGTTTGCCCTTCGGATGCCTTTTTTAGCAGGTGCATTTACATGATTCACCACTTTCCCGTCCTGGTCCTTCACGGTGATCAGGAGGAATGGATCATCCTCGCTGCGCTCTGCTTCCAGCGCCTGCCAACCGGGGAATGGAATATCGCTGCCGGATTCGTCCAGTTTCTTTTCTTTTTCTTTTCGCAACTGTTTAAGGGACTTCAAATCCTCTTTGAGATAGTAGGTAAAAACTGCTCCGAAAGGAGGATTTTTTGCCCTGTATTCTGATGCGCCCGGCGAAACAGTTATACCTTGTGGCTGGTAGAGCCAGGCATCTTTAACGGAGAACAACTTCGTATCTTCATTTAACATTTCAGCCGTAAGTTCGCGCAAGGGTGACAGATCGTCGAGGATAAAGAAGCTCCGTCCGAATGAAGCCCCGACCAAATCGTTCTCGCGCCGCTGGATCTGGATATCACGGAAAGAGATGGTGGGCAGACCGCTTTTCATCTGTATCCATTTTTCTCCACCATTGATGGTGAACCAGATCCCGAATTCAGTTGCCGCAAAGAGGAGTTCCTTCTTTACATGGTCCTGGACCAGTCTCCAGACAAGTGTCCGGTCGTTAATGTTCCCGGAGATCACGTTCCAGCTGTTGCCTGCATCAGTACTTTTTATAATGTAAGGTTTGAAATCACCATATTTATGATTATCAAGTGCAGCATACACTGTGTTCGCATCGAAAAGGTCGGCCCGGATATCATTTACAAAAGCGGTTTCCGGTATGCCCTTGATGGAACGAATCGTTGTTTTTTCCCAGTTTGCTCCCCCGTCTTTTGTCACCTGGATGATTCCGTCATCGGTAGCTGCATAAAGGATATTTTCGTCTATTGGAGATTCTCCTAGCGATGTGACCGTACTGTAATTTGACATGGCATAAATGTCCCATGGGTTGTCCCAACTCTGTTTGCGGCCCATGATCGGCAACTCGATCCGCTCTATACCTTTTGTGAGGTCACCGGAAACGGTACTCCAGCTGTCGCCCCGGTTATCGGACCTCCAGACGCGGTAGGATGCCGTGTAGATCCTGGCCGGGTTATGTGCGCTGACCAGGATGGGGGTATCCCAGTTAAATCTTTCATGTGGTTCTCCTTTTCCTGCCTGGGGCTGAATATAGACCTGTTCTCCTGTGATCCGGTCTATCCGGGACAATACGCCCTGCTGGCTCTCACCATAAACAATGTCGGGGTTTCCTGGTTCTGTGGCTGTCTGGTGACCATCGCCCCCCAGAATATGTGCCCAGTCGGCATTTCTAATGCCTTCTGAAAAAACGGTTCGTGAAGGACCTGCATGTGTGCCGTTGTCCTGGGTTCCGCCGAAAACATTATAAAAAGGAACGGCATCATCAAGTGCCAGTTTGTAATATTGTGTAACAGGAAGGTTGCCGATAAACCGCCAGTTTTCCGCCAGGTCAAAACTCTCATAAATTCCGCCGTCGGTACCCACAAGCAGGTAATCCGGATCGTCCTTCCTGAAGGTCAGCGAATGGTTATCGGAGTGCTTTCGTGTCTCTTTCATCCTGGTGAAAGTTTTTCCATGGTCATCGGAAACCTGCATGCGTACATCGGCCAGGTACAATCTGCCTTCCTGGTGGGGAGAGGCGTACAGTTCCTGGTAGTAGTGCGGACCGGTACCCCCGGCGACTGTATTTGACTGTTTTGTCCAGCTGCTGCCGCAATCATGTGAGATATACATGCCGCCGGTTCTCCTGTCGAGCGTGATGGCCGCGTAGATGATATTTGAATCGAAGGGTGAGATGGTGATACCAATTTTGCCCATGTTGGATGTTGGAAGTCCGGTTTTAAGTTTTTCCCAGGTCTCTCCGCCATCCGTACTCCTGTGGATCCCAGATCCCGGTCCGCCTCCCATGTATGCAGCAACGGTCCTGTGCCTTTGCCAGGTTGCAGCGAACAGAATATCAGGGTTATCGGGGTCCATGGCTATATCTGTAACACCGGTCCACTCATTGTCGCTGAGCGCCAGCTTCCATGTTTTTCCGCCATCGATGCTTTTGTACAGGCCCCTTTCACCGCCTTTGGTCCAGAGTGGTCCCTGTGCCGCTACATAAACAACATCAGAATTTTCGGGGTGCACGGTGATCTCAGAAATATGTTCTGATTGTTTCAGTCCCATGTTCTCCCAGGTCTTTCCGCCATCAGGACTTTTATAGATTCCATCACCGTAACCGACGTGCCTTCCGCCGACATTTTCACCGGTTCCCACCCAGATGGTATTGGGATTTACCGGATCGATGGTGACGCACCCTATGGAATATGAGCGCTGATCATCAAAAATGGCTTCCCATGTGACACCTGCATTCGTGGTTTTCCAAACGTTCCCTGAACCAACGGCCACATACCAGGTGTTATCATTTTCAGGATGAATGGCAATGTCGGCAATTCTTCCGGAAGAAAATGCCGGTCCGATGTTCCTGAATTTTAGTCCGTTAACAAGCGATGAATTGATCTCTGTTTCCTTTTCCTGGGCAAACAATGAAAGGCTGAGGAAGAGGAGGATAAAACTGAAGGGTTTCATAAGAATTAATTTTAGTTTACTGGCAATGAGCAAATATAGTAATTCGAAAATTATACTTGTGAAGGGGAAAAAAATTATTTCCGGGATATTTTCAATGGTGCTGTGGCTCAAGTTCCCGTGAGATCGCTTTTTTGAATTCGACCACCGAAATCTTCAATACCAGGATAAGTCCGAATAGCGCGATCTTCTGAACAAACTGTTTGTCAGGGGAGTTCACGGCATACAGGTAGGCATAGGGCAGTACACTTCCCTGGAGAATGAGTTGATAGAATATAAATTTCAACCAGCCGATAAAGGGGATGAGGTGCATAAGGCGAATATTGGTAAAGAACCACAGCGAGGCAAAAACCATGGCCGCTCCCACCATGTGAACAGGATTGAAAAGGTCGCAGGGAACCAGCATGACCAGGTAACCGATTCCACAGATCCTGAAAAGGTTGTGGCTGTAGCCCCCGTGAAGAATGCTGTTAAGCCGGAAGCAGATATATGAACTGATGAGTATGCCCGTTGAGAAAATGAAAAGACCGGGACCGTTCGGATTGCCATTGGGGGTATTGATCATTCCCAGGTAGCTGAACGCATGTTCGCTGAGGGAAAATGGCTCCCCGAAGGCAAGGATCCCAAGAAGAAAGGTTGCGGCTGTTGTTATTAAAAGATAACTAAGCCAGCGGTTGAGGTCCTCACCAAGATGGATCAACTGATCATCATCATATGTACCGCCATAGAGATGCATGACCCGCCGGATTATAATACCCTGTAATATACAAAAACAGAGGTAATTTGTCAAGTCGGGAACTCTTTTGGACCCCATTATTTAACCAAATCCAAAACATTAGATGAGCATAATGTATTTCTGTTCCATGTTATGCGTTTCACGCCTCTGTTATTCCTTCGCGGTTAAATTCTACGGTTAAAAAATTTACCGCAGAGGTCATATTCGTAAAACTCATTTGAGTCGCTTTGCTTATTCGCGGTCCCGATAATTATCGGGATTCGCAGAGTTTTTATTTTCAGGACGTTTTAGGGAGGTTTTGCGGAGTTGGAAATAAATTTCCTGAGTTCTACGCCTCCAGGTAACTCCCCGGGCGAAGCCCCCTCGGTAAAACTCCTTTGATGTTCTGGAAATTTTAACTCGGCGAAACTCAGCGAAAAGTTCCATTTGCGCTCTTTCCTGTTGTTTATTTCTTCCTGGTCATTACTGTTATTTCTTTCATTGCCTTACCGTCTGCCAATGTAAATTCTTCTGTAATGATAAGGTTATCATCCCCTGCTCTTTCTCTGATTTGTTTACTTGAAACACCTTGCCCTAAACTGTACCATTTCCATTCTATAATCTGTTTGTTCCCTTCTTGTTTTCCCTTACCTTCGGCAATCGAACGCAAACTATCAAATAAAT
>JAIPBT010000039.1 GCA_021738565.1 Bacteroidales bacterium | reverse complement strand
GTGTTTATTTTTATTGTGTTCGTGAGCTAAAGGTTCTGCGTTATGCTCGTCTGAAAACTCGTCATTTACGATTAGTAAACTCCTCATTTTCAGACTTCGCAAGCCTTGAAAATGAAGCCTTCTTCCAAGCCACTCCAAAAAATCTGTAGTTTTCTTGCAAGCACTAATCAGCAAAGCGATTTCCAGACTCATATGGCAGCCACAGGGAATACGTGACTTTCCTGGGAGCGATCATGTATTTTCGACGGAAATTCTGTCTTAATGTCAGTAACAATGATCACATAAAAACAAATCTTCGGTAACTTTGTCTAATTAGAGTTCGTTAATCTGTCTGATGTTAGATTTGGTACCGATTTTGTAATTTCAAAGAGTAATCAATAAAAAATGTAGTTAAGATGGATCTATTTAAACCAATGGATAACAAGGGAACCAAAACAAAAAAGGAGAATAAACCGAAAGAGGCATCAGAACATGTAAGGTGCCTGATTTTGGGATCAGGACCTGCAGGGTATACAGCAGCGATATATGCTGCCAGGGCCAACATGAAGCCGGTGATGTATACAGGCATGCAAATGGGCGGACAACTTACCACAACAACCGAAGTGGAAAATTATCCGGGATATCCCGATGGTGTGGATGGTACAGCGATGATGAACGACCTTGAAAAACAAGCCAAAAGGTTTGGAACGGATGTCCGTTTCGGAATGGCCACTGCTGCTGATTTCAGTGAAAAGGTCAAAAAAGTTACCATTGATGATGACAAAGTGATATCGGCTGACTCGGTTATTCTTGCCACTGGCGCCACTGCAAAATATCTTGGACTTGAATCGGAGGAGAAGTTCAAAGGCAACGGAGTATCTGCCTGTGCTACCTGCGATGGTTTCTTTTTTAAGGACAAGGTTGTTGCTGTTGTCGGGGGAGGAGATACCGCAGCGGAAGAGGCAACATATCTTGCAGGATTGTGCAAAAAGGTTTACATGATCGTCAGGCGGGATGAATTGCGTGCTTCAAAAGCGATGCAGAAAAGGGTTTTCAATACGAAAAACATTGAGATCCTCTGGAAGCATCAAACCAAAGAACTGAAAGGGGATGGGGTTGTTCAATCCGTCGACCTGTATAAGAACAAAGGTGAAAAAAATGAAGAGGTCGTTTCTGTGGATATTGATGGATTTTTCCTTGCCATTGGTCATACTCCGAATTCAGCGATCTTCAGGGATTATCTTGATATGAATGAGACAGGGTATGTAATTACCAGGCCGGGAACAACAAAAACAAACGTTCCGGGAGTATTTGCATCAGGGGACCTTCAGGACAATGTTTATCGCCAGGCGGTAACTGCAGCAGGTACAGGTTGTATGGCAGCACTTGATGCAGAAAGGTACCTGGGCGAATTGGAATAAAAGAGAACCTTGAAACCCTTATACAATACAGTTCTCAACAATATAAAAGCCGGTGAATTCACCGGCTTCTATTATTATTTCAGGTCTGATTCCCGATTCTTCAATAAGAGATTAAAGTCACGGGGAATTTACTATATCATGAACTAAACCCTCAGTTTTGATATGTCCTGGAAAGTTTCAGTTTTGTACTCGCCTGATTTTAGTTTTTCGTTACAAACCTTGAATGCTGCAATGGTTTCCTTTACATCGTCAAGGCTGTGCATGGCCGTTGGAATTAACCGCAGCAGGATATCACCTTTCGGGATTACCGGATAGATTACCATAGAGCAGAAAATATTATAATTCTCTCTCAGGTCAAGGATCAGGTTGGTCGCTTCCACGAGTCCTCCATGCATGTAGACCGGGGTGACCGGGGATTCGGTGACGCCAATGTCAAATCCCTCCTCCTTCAAAGCTGTCTGCAGGGCATTTACTACCTCCCACAACTTCTCTCTCAATTCAGGCATGGTCTTCAACATTTCCAGTCGTTTCAAAGCGCCGATTACCATGGGCATCGGAAGAGATTTTGCAAATGTTTGCGAACGCATGTTGTACCTCAGGAAATCCACCACTTCCTTATCACTTGCAATGAATGCCCCGATTCCTGCCATTGACTTGGCAAAGGTGGAAAAATACAGGTCAATCTTGTCCTGCACGCCAAAATGCTCACCAGTGCCCATTCCGGTGGCACCCATGGTGCCAAATCCGTGTGCGTCATCAACCAGTAGTCGAAATTTAAATTTGTTTTTGAATTCAGTAATTTTTTTCAGGTCTCCCAGGTCTCCTGCCATACCAAATACTCCTTCGGTGATTACAAGCACGCCGCCTCCTTGCTGCTCTGCACGCTTAGTAGCTCTGTCCAGTTGCTTTTCAAGATTTTCCATGTTGTTGTGCGGAAATACAAAGCGTTTTGCAAGTGACATTCTCATTCCGTCAAGGATACAGGCATGAGATTCTGAGTCATAAACGATCACATCGTTTCTTGTTGTCAACGCATCAATGATCGATGACATTCCCTGGTAACCATAGTTCAGCAGGAATGCGTCTTCCTTCTGCACAAAGTCTGCCAGTGCACGTTCCAGTTCTTCGTGTTTTCTTGTTTGCCCGGACATCATTCTTGCTCCCATTGGATAGGCCATACCATATTCAGCGGCTGCTTTTGCATCAGCTTTACGCACTTCCGGGTGGTTCCCCAGTCCGAGGTAATTGTTCAAACTCCATGTCAGAACTTCTTTCCCCCTGAATTTCATCCGGGCCGAGAGTTCACCTTCCAGTTTCGGAAAAGCAAAATATCCGTGTCCGGCCTTCTGGTATTGGCCTATTGGGCCCCTGTCGGTAGTAATTCTTTCGAAAATATCCACTACTCAATTGTTTTTTGGTTAATAATGGATGCAAATGTAGCTAATTAAAGTGAAATGCCAAGGGCCCCTGGCCACACAATCAGCCTGGTTTTTTTACGTTTATTATGCAGTATCCGGATTTATTTTTAATTGTTTTTTAAATACTTTATTAATTCACTCATTTATTGTATTTTTGCGCCATGTTTGGAAAAAGGGCACACAGTGGTTTAATTGTTCTGATAACTTTTTTACTGTTAGTTGGTTGCGGGGAATATGAAAAAATCCTTAAAAGCAAGGATTATGTATTAAAATATGAAACCGCCCTGAAATACTACAACGAACAGGATTTTGTGAGGGCATCCACATTGTTCGACCAGGTGGTTAACATCTATCGTGGTACGCTGAAGGCAGACACTGTCAAGTATTACCAGGCCATGAGCTATTATGGCCAGCAGGATTATATCCTGGCAGGACACTATTTCAATGAACTTTCCACCACGTACAACAACAGTGTGTTTCTTGAGGAATCGGAATTCATGGTGGCATATTGTTATTACAAGCTCTCCCCAAGGCCGTCCCTCGACCAGGAGGCTACCTTCAACGCGATAAATGCTTTGAAGATGTACATTTCAAAATACCCTGGTTCAGAGCGCGTTGAACAATGCAGGGAATTAATTGTTGAGCTGAATGACAAGATCGTTGAGAAATCTTACAACAGCGCCAGATTATATTATGACCTGGGATATTACAAAGCGGCTATTATGTCTTTAAGAAACAGCCTTGAAACCTATCCCGACACGAAGTACCGGGAGGAGATATTGTACCTTATATTAAAATCCAGTTACCTGCTGGCTGACAACAGTGTTGAAAGCAAACGGATGGAAAGGTTCCAGTCAACAGTTGATGAATACCTTAGTTTCACTTCTGAATTCCCTGAAAGTGAATATACCAGGGATGCCGACAGGATGTACAGGAATTCACAGGATATATTGGAATTGTATACAACTAATAATTAATTTGATGGATTACAAAAAAACAAAAGCGCCATTTACAACAGTAACAAGGGACCTGGATGCCAATTACGGCAAAACAGAAAATATTTATGAATCTGTAATGGTTGTTTCCAAAAGAGCAAACCAGATCAGCGTGGAAATGAAGCAGGAGCTGAATCAGAAACTCGAGGAATTTGCATCATACACCGATAACCTTGAAGAAGTATTTGAGAATCCTGAACAGATAGAGATTTCCAGGTACTTTGAACGCTTACCCAAACCCAGTCTTATTGCACTTCAGGAACTTGACGAGGACAAGATCTATTTCAGGATCAATGAAGATATAGAACCAGCGGAATAGCATTTTTATGGATCTTTCCGGCAAGAAAGTCATATTATCCGTTACTGGCAGCATCGCTGCTTACAAAGCTGTGTTGCTTCTGAGGCTTCTTATTAAAGAAGGCGCAGATGTACAGGTATTAATGACTCCCACCGCGAAAAAATTTATTTCACCGGTCACATTCTCTGCACTTTCAGCAAAGCCTGTTCTTTCAGACTTTTTCGATGAGGCAGGCGGAAACTGGAACAGTCATGTTAAAATGGGTGTTGAAGCAGATTTAATGATCATAGCCCCTGCTACCGCTACCACCATGGGTAAAATAGCCGGTGGAATAGCCGACAACCTTGTTGTAACAACCTATCTTTCATCAAGGTGCCCGGTAATAATAGCTCCTGCCATGGATGTGGATATGTACAAACATCCTTCCACAGTGCGCTCACTTGAGATCCTGCGTTCCTATGGCAATGAGATCATTGAGCCGATTGAAGGTGAACTTGCAAGCGGACTGTCAGGAAAGGGCCGGATGCAGGAACCGGAAATGATCATGCAATTTATCAGGGAATACAAATCCGGCGAAAAAAAAAACTTCTGAATAAAAACGTCCTGATAACAGCCGGTCCGACATACGAACCCATTGACCCGGTTCGTTTTATCGGCAACCATTCTTCAGGAAAAATGGGATATGCCCTTGCAGAGGCTTTTGCTGATGAAGGTGCATCTGTTACCCTGGTATCCGGCCCGACAGCACAGTCCACAGGAGATTCATCCATAAAAATCATTCATGTTACCACAGCTGCCCAAATGCTTAAGGCCTGCAGGGATACAATAAAGAAAGCTGATATTGTAGTTTTTGCTGCGGCTGTGGCAGATTTTACTCCGGAATCTTATTCACGGGATAAGATCCGGCGGGGTAAAGATGAAGTTAAAATTGAGTTGAAACCTACGGTTGATATTGCCGGAGAACTTGGGAAAGATAAGCAGCCACATCAGTTTTTTGCAGGTTTTGCACTGGAATCAGATAAGGGTGTTGAAAGTGCAGTTTCAAAATTGCATAGAAAGAATCTTGATATGATCGTACTCAATTCATTGACAGACCCCGGAGCCGGATTCGGGACCGATACCAACAAAATTTCGATCATTGATAAATCGGGGAATATTGATACATTTGAGTTGAAACACAAAAGAGATGTGGCATTTGATATAGTGTGGAAAATCATTAAAACATCAGGTCATGCATAAACTGATCTCAGTTGTAATATTGCTATTGTCGATCACAGCCGCGGATGCCCAGGAGTTGAAATGCAATGTGCAGGTCGTCAGTCAGAAGATCCAGGGTACGAACAAGCAGGTGTTCGAGACGTTGCAGGAGGCAGTGTTTGAATTCATGAATAACAGGATCTGGACCAACCATGTATATGGAGTGGAGGAGAGAGTAGAGTGCAACTTCATGTTCAATATTACAGAGCAGTTGTCAGCGGATGAATTCAGGGGAACCCTTCAGATTCAGTCGCGGCGACCGGTTTACAATTCCAACTATTACACTACGATGTTCAATTATGTTGACAACGACATTCAGTTCCGCTACATTGAATTTGAACCACTTGAATTTGACCTGAATTCGTATACATCCAACCTTACCTCCATCCTGGCATTTTATGCCTATTTTATCCTTGGACTTGACTATGATTCTTTTTCTTTTGAAGGGGGAACTCCCTATTATGAAAATGCGGAAAAGGTAGTCCTGAATGCTCAGAATGTGAATGAAAAAGGTTGGAAACCGGTGGATGATATGGCACATGGCAACAGGTACTGGCTTGTCAAGGATATACTCGAAAGGGAATATGCACCTGTCAGGGAATTTTATTATCGCTACCACAGGCACGGGCTCGATGTAATGGATGAAAAGGTAACGGAAGGACGTGCTGAAATTGCCAATTCGATTGAATTGCTTCAGAAAGTCTTTCGAAGTCGCCCCGATCCCTATATGCATGTACTAAGGATTGTTTTCGATGCCAAAGCTGACGAATTTACCAAGGTCTTTTCTGAATCCTATCCGGAAGAAAAGAACAGGGTATATACCATTCTGACAGAAATTGATCAGACAAATACAACCAAGTATAAAACGATTTTAGAGACCAACAACCAGGTAGATTTTTAATGATCACTCATCTGAAAATTAGCAATTATGCTTTAATCGAGCAGCTGGAAATTGATTTTATTTCCGGATTTATTACCATAACAGGGGAAACCGGAGCCGGAAAATCAATTTTAATGGGAGCACTGTCCCTTATCCTGGGTCAAAGAGCAGATACTTCTGTTTTATTGAAAAAGGACCAAAAATGCATCGTTGAGGGTCAATTCCTTGTAAATGAGCGTTTCAGGTATTTTTTTGATAAGAATGATCTTGACTTTGACAAGGAAACACTGATCAGGAGAGAGATCCTTCCGGGAGGAAAATCAAGGGCGTTCATCAATGATACACCCGTTAACCTGGGACAACTGAAGGAGATCGGATCCCAGATGGTTGATATACATTCGCAACATCAGAACCTCCGGCTCAATGACCACATTTACCAGCTGAATGTCATCGACTACGTTGCTGATAACGGTGATAAACTGAAAGCTTACAGTGAAGTTTACGGAAATTACCTGTCTAAACGTTCCGAGATCAATGAGATGCGCGAAGAGTTTGAAAGGATAAGGGGTGAGCTGGAGTTTTATCGGTACCAGTTCGAAGAACTTGAGCGGGCCCAACTTGATGCAGGTGAGAAGGATGAACTTGAATCTGAGGTAAACCAGCTTGAGCATGCAGAGGATATAAAGTTCTCACTGGTGCAGTCAGCAGACAAACTGACGGGTGAAAGACAGGTGCTTGAAGTTTTAAACGAGACTTTACAACTGCAGAGAAAGATCAGGGACATGTTCCCGCCTGCCAGAGGTTTCACCGAAAGATTGGAATCTGCTTATATTGAGCTGAAAGATCTCGCAAATGAAATGGGAGCAGCGGCTGAACGCCTGGAGTATGATCCTGACAAATTGCAGGAAAAAAAGGAGAGGATAGATCTGATATACAGTTTACTTCAAAAACACAAAGCCAGTGATGTGGGGGAATTAATCGAACTCAGGGACCAGCTAAATGAAAAGATAACTGCCTTCACTTTTTCAGATGAAACGATTAAGAGGCTTGAAGACGAAGCTTCTGATTTGTTTGATGATTTGAAGAATAGGGCATCAGAACTTCACAAGGCCAGAAAAAAGTCAGGACTGCATGTTGAGAAGGAAATATCACATCAATTGAAACAGCTGGGGATTCCAAATGCAACTTTTGTAGTGAGGATTGAATCGAAAAATGATCCCGATATAAATGGCGCCGACAATATTCGTTTCCTGTTTTCCGCCAACAAGCAGTCAGTTGTTGAGGATATCTCGAAGGTTGCTTCCGGTGGTGAAATTTCCAGACTGATGCTTTGTATAAAGAGTCTTTTATCTGATTACAAAGGACTTCCGACATTGATATTCGATGAAATCGATGCAGGTGTCAGTGGTGAAACGGCTGAAAAAATGGGATCGATCATGAAAGAAATGTCTGCAGGAAGACAGGTGATTGCCATAACACACCTGCCGCAGGTTGCATCGCAGGGAGATGAACATTTCCTGGTTTTCAAAGAGGATGAAGCCCATTCAACCGTCACACGGATCCGTAAGCTGAACCATGAAGAGCGGGTTGTGGAGATAGCCAAATTACTGTCGGGGGAAAAAATAACCGATGCAGCCATTTCCAATGCCAGGGAACTGCTGCGGATTTCATAATTAAATTATCAAACATTTTCGCACAATAATTCATTTCAGGTGTTAAGTTTTAAGCTTCTGACTAAAAAAATATGATTATGTCTCACAACTTACTAAAAGGAAAAAAGGGGATTATATTTGGTGCCCTTAACGATAAGTCAATTGCATGGAATGTAGCAGAAAGGGCCCATGAAGAAGGAGCAGCGTTCGTGTTGACAAATGCCCCCATCGCCATGAGGATGGGATCAATAAATGAACTTGCTGAAAAGTGCAATGCCCGTGTTATAGCCGCGGATGCAACCAACCTGGAAGACCTGGAAAAGCTCATTTCCGAATCCATGGAAATTCTTGGAGGGAAAATCGATTTTATACTTCACTCCATTGGCATGTCCCCAAACGTGAGGAAAGGCATACCGTATGATGAACTCAAATACGAGTACTACCACAGGACGCTGGATGTTTCCGCATTCTCATTGCACAAAGTTTTGAGTACTGCCAGGAAACTGGATGCCATCAATGACTGGGGATCTGTCGTGGCACTCACCTATGTCGCAGCGCAACGTACTTTTGTTGGTTATAATGATATGGCGGATGCAAAAGCGATCCTTGAATCCATTTCCAGGAGTTTTGGCTATATCTACGGACGGGAAAAAAAGATAAGGATCAATACCGTTTCCCAGTCACCCACTCTCACAACGGCCGGAAGCGGTATAAGTGGTTTTGATAAACTTGAGGATTTTGCTAACCGAATGTCTCCCTTAGGCAATGCAACAGCTGAGGAATGTGCGGATTACTGTGTAACACTTTTTTCAGACCTCACCCGGAAAGTTACCATGCAGAACCTTTTTCACGACGGTGGTTTCAGCAGCATGGGTATGAGCCTCAGGGCCATTCAGCAATATGAAAAAAGTTTCAGGGATTGTCCACCCATTGGTGAGGATATTCCATTTGATGAAAAGGATGTGGAAAAGTTTAAGTAAGATGGTTGCTGGTTACTGGGTACTGGTTACTGGGTGAAAGCAGTGATGCGGTGATGCAGTGTTGCGGTATATCAGATACTATTTAGCTGATTCCGTTGATCATTTACTGTCTCACCGTCTCACTGTCCCACCGTCTCACTGTCCCACCGTCTCACTGTCCCACCGCCTCACCGTCTCACAGTCTCCCCGGTTCGTAATTCATCTTGCCCTGGCCCCTGGCCATTAGCCAAAAAAAAGCATTATATTTACCTCGAACCAACCTGAAATTGCTATGACCGTCGTTATAATTTTGTTTTACCTGGTTTACCCTGCCGTTCTTCTTGCACTGGGGAACCGGTATGCCTTTATTAATAAGATTGGAGTTGTGGTTTTTGCATATATCGGAGGATTGATCTTAGGAAATGTTGGTATTGTTCCCGAACAAATGGAATCATTGCAGGGAGATTTCATGGGAGTTACCATATTGCTGGGAATTCCACTTGTTCTTTTTTCAGAGAATATACTGAAATGGGTAAAGATGGCCCGGTACACATTCCTCTCGCTGATCCTGGGAGTGGTTTCGGTGGTCATTATGGTATTTGTGGGTTACTTTTTGCTGAAGGACCACATCCCTGAAGCATGGAAAATCGGAGGGTTGCTAATCGGGGTGTATACAGGAGGCACGCCCAACCTTGCAGCGATTGCCAGGGGGCTCAATGTTTCAGAGGACCTTTATATACTGACACATACCGTGGACCTTGCAATTGGAGCAGTTGTTTTGCTTTTTCTTATTACAGGGGCAAAGCCATTCTTCGGACTCTTTTTGAAGCCATACCGGTCAACCGGGGATTATGACGGTAAAGAAGGCAAGAAGGTGGTGAGTGAATTTGAGTCATATAAAGGATTCTTCAGCAGGAAATATTTCCCTGGTATTTTGAAATCTTTTGTTTATGCAGTTGTAATTTTTGGGATAGGATATGGAATGACTTTCCTGTTTAAAGGTGATGCAAAGGACACAGCAGCCATTCTGACCGTTACCACCCTGGGTTTGTTATTTTCACTGATACCTGCTGTAAACGGAAACAAGAAGTCATTTCACCTGGGGATGTATTTTATATATGTATTCTGTGTCATTGTTGCCTCAAAGGCCAATCTTAAAGAGATATTTCAGCCTGATTCTGCTGAACTGCTTATGTATATCTCAATTTATGTTGCCCTTGCAATGGCTGGTTCACTTTTTCTTCATGCATTGCTTTCGAAAATATTCGGTATAACAAACGATGATTTTATTATCACTTCAACAGCCTTGTCTAATTCACCTCCTTTTGTGCCAGTTGTGGCATCTGCACTTAAAAACAGGGAAGTGATGATTCCCGGTATGATCATAGGGGTGATCGGTTATGCTATCGGGAATTACCTCGGGGTATTTATCGCCTATCTCCTGAAATGAAATTGCACATGGAGGGTGCCTCAAAAATCCCGAATTGAAAAAACCAGCTTACAATTTTAAAGCAACATATAATGATATGTGGTCCCCCAATTGTAATTACAAATTGAAAGTTGTCTCAAAATCATTATGACTTTTGAGACACACTCTGCCAAATCCTATTCAATAACATCTGCATCAATTCATCCTTTTTCATATCTTCGTTGTATGCGAAAACTGATTGTGAACATATCTGAAATAGCAGGAATACTGGATGATTCGGTTCCAAGAAAAGCAGGCAGTGAGATGTCAGAAATTGATATCCTCAGTAATGGATGGATAACGATCAAGGATGGACTCATAGAAGATTATGGTACCGGCACACCTCCAGAAGGGGCGGATGAGACCATTGATGCCGGTTCGGGAATTGTTCTGCCTGCTTTTTGCGATTCACATACGCATTTGGTTTTCGCGGGGAGCAGGGAGGATGAATACGTGCACAAAGTGATGGGGTTAAGTTACGAGGAAATTGCCAGGAGGGGTGGGGGGATCCTTAATTCTGCCAAATTGCTGCAGCAAACACCGGAAAAGGAATTGTACAGGCAATCACTTGTGAGGGCGGAAGAGATCATTTCATTGGGAACCGGAGCGGTTGAGATCAAGAGCGGGTATGGTCTTACCGCAGAGGATGAGGCTAAGATGCTGCGGGTAGCAAGAAGGATAGGTGAGGAGACAGCGCTGACTGTCAGGACAACATTTTTAGGAGCACACTCTTTTCCGGCTGAATACCGGGATAACAGGGATGCTTACGTTAACCTGATTATTAACGAGATGTTGCCTGTTGTTGCCGCGGAAAATCTGGCAGATTATATAGATGTTTTCTGCGATCGTGGCTTTTTTTCCGTGGAACAGACAGAAAGGATACTCGAAGCAGGCGCGAGATATGGATTAAGACCGAAGATCCATGCCAACGAACTGGATTATTCCGGCGGAATTCAGACCGGGGTTCGCAATGATGCTTTGTCGGTCGACCATCTTGAATTTACAGGGGAGGAGGAAATAGAGATTCTCAAAGGAAGTGATACCATACCTGCGTTGCTGCCGGGGGCCTCTTTGTTTTTGGGGATGCAATATGCACCTGCAAGGCGGATGATCGACTCCGGGTTGCCCGTTGCACTGGCCTCAGATTACAATCCGGGTTCCTCTCCTTCAGGCAATATGAAACTGATCATGTCACTTGGAATGATCATGATGAAGATGTTGCCTGCAGAGGTGCTCAATGCAGTTACGATCAATGGAGCCTATGCAATGGGGCTGGAAAAGACACATGGATCGGTAACCAGGGGGAAAATAGCGAACCTGGCCATTACCAAACCGATACCCGGTATCAATTTTATACCTTATGCATATGGCAGCAATCTTGTCGCCCAGGTGATACTGGAAGGTGAAATGCAACTATAGTGCTAATTATTTTTCAGAACCAGCAAACATTATCAAAAAAAATAAAAGATGAACCAGATTATCGAGTGCGTACCGAATTTCAGTGAAGGAAAAGACATGGGCATTATCAGGGAGATCACCGGTGAAATTGAATCGGTGGAAGGAGTCAAACTGCTGGATGTAGATCCAGGTGCTGCTACAAACAGGACCGTGGTTACCTTTGTAGGTTCACCAGCTTCCGTTGTGGAGGCAGCATTCCTGGCAGTAAGGAGGGCTTCCGGATTGATCGATATGGCGAAACACAAGGGGGAACACCCGAGATTTGGAGCTACCGATGTTTGTCCGCTGATACCGATTGCAGGGATAACCATGGAAGAGACAGTGGAGTGGGCCAGGAAACTTGCTGAAAAGATTGGGAAGGAACTGCAGATCCCTGTCTATTGTTATGAAAATGCGGCATTCAATGAAGATCGAAGGAACCTAGCCAACGTTCGTTCCGGTGAATATGAAGGATTGGCGGACAAGCTCAGGGATCCGGCCTGGAAACCTGATTATGGTCCTGTAGAGTTTGTGCCGAAAACAGGAAGCATTGCTGTAGGAGCAAGGGATTTCCTGGTTGCCTATAACATCAACCTGAATACTACTTCCACCAGGAGAGCCAATGCAATTGCCTTTGACGTAAGGGAAAAAGGAAGGGTAAAAAGGGAAGGCCACCCGCTGACCGGTAAGATAGTGAAGGATAGAGACGGGAATAATGTATTGACCCCAGGTTCTTTGAAGGCGGTGAAGGCAATCGGATGGTATATTGAAGAATATGGAATTGCGCAGATATCAATGAACCTTACCAATATTTCCATTACGCCGATACATATTGCATTTGATGAAGTTGTTAAAAAGGCAGATGCAAGGGGAGTAAGAGTGACAGGTTCTGAGATTGTGGGGCTGGTTCCTTTGAAAGCGATGCTTGATGCCGGCAGGTATTTTTTGAAAAAACAGCAGCGGTCGCTGGGAGTACCTGATGATGAACTTATCAAAATTGCTGTTAAATCAATGGGACTGGATGAGTTGGGTCCGTTCAATCCGGAGGAGAAGATCATCGAATACAAAATAAAGGGTGGTTCCGGTACAGATAAGCTTGCAGGTCTTTCGACGAAAAAGTTCATGGAGGCCACATCTTCCGAATCACCTGCTCCCGGAGGAGGATCAATAAGTGCTTACATCGGTGCATTGGGAACAGCTCTTGGTACCATGGTCGCAAACCTGTCGAGCCACAAAAGGGGATGGGATGAAAAATGGGAATTTTATTCAAAGTGGGCAGAAAAAGGAAAGATGATCCAGGGGAAGCTGCTGCAACTGGTGGATGAGGATACCATCGCATTTAACAGGATCATACAGGCATACGGGATGCCTAAGTCTACTGATCAGGAGAAAGAATTGAGAGAGAAGGCGATCAATGAAGCTACGGAATATGCCATAGTGGTTCCCTTTAAGGTAATGGAGACAGCATTCCAGGCATTTGAAGTGATAGAAAAAATGATTGAGACCGGCAATCCCAACAGCATCACCGATGCGGGAGTGGGAGCCCTTGCCTTGCGCAGCAGCATTCTCGGGGCACATATGAATGTATTGGTCAATATGAAAGATGCAGACCCGACTCCGCGTATTGAAGAAATAAAGGAAAACGCTGATAAGCTTTCAGAGAGGGCCAGGGAAATGGAATCCCAATTAATGGAAAAAGTATATCGTGTGGTTAGGAATGATTGATTTGTATATTATTACTTCATTTTCGTTAAGTGGCTGAAAAACAACAGTCAGAAATCAGAAATCGGATGTTCAACGCAGCTGCGAATAATGTTCCGCAGTTAAAAAGTACGCTCAGAAAAATTGGGGTGTAAAAGGTTTAACTCATTTAAAAGAACTTTCACTGCAGGTGAAATTTGACTTCATCGAACTGTCATATTTTAAATTCCTCAGGCAGATATGTTATTTATACTCATTCTTAATAAATACCAGGTTCTAATTCTACCAAACAGGTTTTCTTAAATCCGACCTGTCCTTTAAGGTTAAAGTTTCATATAATTATTGGATCTCCCTTTTTAATAATTATTAAATATTTTACTGTTATTCAACGATTTATCGTTTATTATAATGTGATGTACAAAAAGTAGTATTGATCAGCTTATTATTCTGTTTCTTAAAATGAGAATTATTTTTTGATTTTTTTATGGAACCAAGAGTAACAGTATTTCTTATCAAATACTTATAAATACTACAAAACATGTTGGATTTTTTTTAGTTTTTGTTTTTTTATATAGATTTGCTTGAGAGTCAATTTTTGATTTGTTTTATATATTAACCTAAACTTTTATCTATGAAAAGAAATGTTTACTTAACCTTTCTTCTTTCTGTGTTTGTAATATTTAATCTGCAGGCACAGGGATTCGAGGTAACGGGTACGGTTACATCTGCAGAAGATGGTTCCGCCTTGCCCGGGGTATCAGTTGTGGTACAAGGTACGACAATTGGTGCTGTAACAAATTTCGACGGTGAATACGCAATTACCGTTCCTGAGACTGCAACCAAATTGATGTTTAGCTTTGTCGGTATGCATACCGAAGAGGTTGAAATTGCGGGTCGGACTGTGATTGATGTTGCCCTGGAATCGACTTCCACAGAACTTGACGAGGTGGTTGTAACTGCTCTCGGTATTTCCCGGGAGAAGAAATCACTTGGTTATGCTGTACAGGAAGTAGACGGTGATCAGATCAATACTGCTCCTGAAACCAACTTTACAGCTTCACTATCCGGTAAAGTTGCTGGGGTACAGATCAAAGCCCCGAACACCATGGGCGGTTCAGCCAACGTACTGATCAGGGGGAATGCATCGATCACCGGGAACAACCAGCCGTTGTATGTAATTGACGGTGTGCCGGTTGACAATAGTAACTTTAGCGAAAATGCCGATGGATGGGGTGGTTATGATTATGGCAACCTTGCCATGGACATCAACCCTTCTGACGTCGCGTCTGTATCTATACTGAAAGGTGCAGCTGCTTCTGCACTTTATGGAAACCGTGCTTCAAATGGTGTGATCCTGGTTACTACTAAAAAAGCTTCCGGAAGACAGGGAATTGGCGTGAGTGTTACATCTAACTTCCAGGTTGGAAGTGTTGATAAATCTACACTGCCATTGCACCAGTATGAATATGGAGCAGGATACGGACCTTACTATGAAGATGCCACAGGGTATTTCTTCGAGGGAGATGTGGACGGTGACGGTACGCCTGACCTGATCACCTCTACTTCAGAAGATGCTTCATGGGGGCATGCATTTGATGAGAACCTGATGGTGGTCCAGTGGGATGCACTTGACCCCGCTGCACCAAACTACGGTGAAAAGCGACCATGGGTTGCGCCACCGGTAGGACACAGGATGCCTTCATTCTTCGAAAACAGCACGAGGTGGATGAACAATATCGCATTGGAAGGAGCCAATAAGGATGGCAAATTCAGACTTTCTTATACCAATATGGATGAGAAAGGAATTCTTCCGAACAGTTCGATCAAGAAAAACACTGTGAACTTTTCCGGGTCATATAATCTTTCCAAGAAGCTTACAGTGAATGCAAATGTGAATTACATCAATCAAAACACGGTTGGTCGTTACGGAACAGGTTATGACGGTGGAAACCCGATGCAGTCATTCGGGCAGTGGTTCCAGACGAACGTGGATTTTGAACGCCTGAAGGATTACAAGTCACCATATGACGGACACCAGTACACCTGGAACTATGCATACTGGACACCCGACAGCCATCGTCCGATCTATTTTGATAACCCTTACTGGGTGCGTTACGAAAACTTTGAAGACGATCAAAGGAACAGGGTACTTGGCTATGCTAGTGCAGATTATAAATTCACAGACTGGCTTACACTTTCATTCAGGTCCTCTATTGACTTCTATCAGGATATACAGAATGAGCGAATTGCTGTTGGAGGTAACGCACAATCAAGTTTTGCTAACTTTAACAGGAATTTCAAAGAATCCAATACAGATCTCATCCTGAAGTTTGTCAAGGATGTAAATGACCTTTCATTCAATGGTTTGGTGGGCGCCAACTACAGAGGACAAACCATGCAGCGTATCCAGGTAAATACAGTGGGCGGTCTATTGATCCCTGACTTCTATACGGTAAGTAACTCCGCTTCACCTGTGAATGCATCTGAATCCTTGATCGAACTGACCGAAAGAAGTCTTTTTGCAAACCTCTCTGTTGGATACAAAGACATGATCTACCTGGAAGGAACGGGAAGGGTTGACCAGTCGTCCTCCCTGAAACCTTCAGATGATCCTTCGGATTACACCTTCTTCTATCCTTCTGTTGCACTATCAGTGTTGCTCGACAGAATAGGCGGACTGCAGGATCTGACATGGCTGGATTATGCCAAAGTACGTGCCAACTATGCAAATGTGGGTGCAGGTACAGGCGCATACAGGAAGGTCAATACATATGATCAGCGTGCCAACTGGGGCTCGCTGGGACTCTTCTCACAACCATCCACGCTGCAGAATCCGAACCTGCTGCCTGAGAACACAAGGAGTATCGAACTTGGTTTTGAAACTTTCATGTTCCAGAACAGACTGGGTCTTGACATTGCCGTTTATAAAACCAATTCATTTAACCAGATCTTTGACGTTCCGATCTCCAATGCGTCTGGATACAACAGGATGTATGTGAATGGCGGAGAAATCGAAAACAAAGGTCTCGAATTAGCCGTTTACACCACTCCGGTAAAAACAAGTAATTTCAGTTGGAGTCTGAATGTGAATTGGTTTGCAAACCGGAATAACGTGATCTCTCTTGCAGAGGGTGTTCCAACACTCCAGCTGATGTCAGCCTGGGATGTGAAGATCAATGCCGAGGCAGGTGAACCATATGGAACGATCAAGGGTACGGACTATGTCTATACTAATGGAGAAATCACTGTTGACGAGGACGGTTTCCTACTAATCGGAGACGATCCGCTTGCTGTACTTGGGAATATCCAGCCCGACTGGAATGCAGGTATTACCAATGTCTTTACTATCGGAAATTTCACAGTCAATGCACTGATCGACATTCAGAAAGGTGGAGACATCTACTCTGTGAATTCGAAATATGGATATGCCACAGGTGTATATGCGGAAACTGCCGGACTGAATGACAAGGGTAACCCGAAACGTGACCCTGTTTCTGAAGGGGGTGGTATGAGCTTTGGCGGCGTTTATGAAGACGGAACCCCGAATGATACCTATGTATATGCGAATCAGTGGGGCGGTTACTGGTATTACGGGTGGTCACCTACAGCACGGTACCTCTTCGATGCCTCTTACGTAAAACTGCGAGAATTGTCAGTAAGCTACTCGTTGCCGCAGTCGGCGCTTGGTGATTCATTTATTCGTGGTATTAATGTAGCTCTAGTAGGAAGGAATCTTTGGATTATTCACAAGAATGCTCCGACATTCGATCCGGAGGCCATTCTTACTTCAGGGAACCTGCAGGGAATTGAGCAGGGAGCTTATCCTACAGTGCGTACAATGGGGGTAAACCTGAAACTTAATTTCTAAAACGGATAAATATTGAAGATTATGAAAAATATAAAGATTTATGTATCGTTTCTCGCGCTGATATCTCTGGTATCCGCTTGTGAACTCACGGATAACATCGATCCAAAGTCGGCGCGTGAAGTAGCTCCAAGCTCATTGCTGACGAGTGCAGAGGAAACATTCGTCTACACACTTGATGAGCTAAGTATGAATATTAATATCTCTCGTTTCCTTGTGCAATATGCTGCACAGACTGCTTATACACAGGAATCACGTTACAATTTCGCCGACAGGCAGATTCCAGATTCTTACTGGAATGGTATGTACAGGTCTTGTATGATTGACCTTGAGGATGCAAAAGCGCAGTTGCTTGCAACGGATCTTGATGACGCTGCAAATGCGAAGAGGGACAACAAAGTTGCGATCATTGATATCATTGAGGTATATATCGTGCACACACTTGTTGATTATTTTGGCAATGTACCCTATTCAGAAGCACTGGTGGGAATGGAAAACATGACCCCTGTGTATGATGATGCGGCTACGATCTACGATGATCTCATGCAGCGTCTTACAGATGTTATTGCAACATTTAATGCAAATGCTGGTGCCGGAAGCTGGGGAGCAGAAGATATCCTCCTTGGCGGTGATATAGCCATGTGGAAAAAAGTGGCAGCTTCACTCAAGCTGAGACTTGCTATGCGTCTTGCCGACACTGATGCAACTGCAGCAAAGGCAAATGCTGAAGCAGCCATTAATGCTGGACTGCTGGAAGACGGTGAAGCCCTTACACTGGAGTGGATGGGACAGGATCCTTATGTCAACACTTACTATCGTCGTTTTGAGATTGACGGACGTACCGACTACGCTCCCTCGAAAACGATCATTGACAAGATGTTCGCACTGAATGACCCGAGGATGTCCTCCTATTTCACCCAGGTGGATACTTCCGGAGACGGTGATTATGTATATTGGGGGCTTCAGTACGGTCTCACATCCAATGTAAACGTAAAATCATACAGTACGTTTGCTCCTGTGATGTTTGAACCTGATTATCCTTCAGTATTGATTGCATATGACGAAGTTCAATTCCTGCTTGCAGAGGCTGCTCAGCGTGGGTTTACCACACCACAGACAGCGCAGGAGCACTACGAGGAAGCGATCAGAGCAAGTGTTGAGTGGTGGACCGGTTCTGATGCAGGTGTTGCTGCATATCTCGCAGATGGAGATGTTGCATGGGACGCTGCCCGCTGGAAGGAGCTGATTGGCACACAAAAGTGGATCGCACTCTACAACAGAGGCAATGAAGGATATGCAAGCTGGAGAATATTCGACTGGCCGGTGCTTTCACCGCCGCCTGATATGACCCAGGCAGATATCCCGTTACGTTGGCCCTATCCGTTCAACGAACTTGATCTGAACCCCGAGAGCTATTCAGCAGCAGCAACCGCAATCGGTGGAGATGATGTAAGAACCCAACTGTTCTGGGATGTAACACCAAACAGCGCTTCTCCAAGTGCAAACTAATAAATAATAATTACTCCAAATACATTAAAAAGCCTGCTAGTTATAGCGGGCTTTTTTTTAGTTATAGGATAACGATTTTTGTCAAAAGTATTCTTCTGATAAGCAATCTCCCGGCTCCATTGTGTCTGCGCAGAAACTAATTTGTATAGGCGATAGTGGAAGCAAAGCCAGGCGAGGGATTGTTCTGAATAATTTATTATTACACATGATTATATTCTTTCCTGATAAATTAAATCAAAGTTTTTTTTTAGGGGGTAAAGTAAAAATGCCTGATTTTTAGTCATTCTTATTAATTTAGTTCTTAAATGGCTGATATTTATTGCAGTAATAAATAATACTCCATGTGTATTTGAAGCCAATATCTTCTGAAACTTACGCTGTTCATAGATTTTCCTTATATTTGATTTTAGAAATTCCACTTTTTTGATTATGTTTGACATCAAAGAGTCATTCTTAATTTGTTCTATTTATTAACCTAAACGATTAATCTATGAAAAGATTTTCTGTTTTACTTGCATTCCTGGTGTTTGCAGGTGCTGCCTTATTCGGGCAGGGACAGCAGATCACAGGTACTGTGACCTCCGAGGAGGACGGTTCGCCGCTTCCTGGAGTGACTGTCTTAGTTAGAGGGACATCAATAGGTACAGTTACCGACTTTGAAGGTAATTATTCCATTGTTGTTCCGGAAGGATCTAATGTTCTTGTTTTTTCATTCGTGGGAATGGAAAACAAGGAAGTAGAAATTGGAGCTGCCACTAGTATAGATGTAGCAATGCGGGCTGATGCAGTTCGCATGGATGAAGTGGTGGTCATTGGTTATGGAACATCGACCAGGGAAGCAAATACCGGTTCTGTTGCCGTTGTAGGCGACGAGGATTTGCAAGACATTCCCGAGTTGAGTTTCGATAAGATGCTTACCGGTAAGGTGGCCGGAGTCCAGGTTACCGGTACATCAGGTCAGCCAGGCGCTGCCACACAGGTTCGTATTCGTGGTACAAGTTCCCTGAACGCGGGAAACGAGCCTCTGTATGTAGTGGATGGTGTTCCTGTCATGCAGGGAGACCAGACCTACTTTACCAATACAGGTAACGCGCTGGCCATGATCAACCCAAGTGACATTGAGTCCATTTCTATCCTGAAAGATGCTGCTGCAGCTTCTGTTTATGGATCACGCGCAGCCAACGGTGTGATCATCATCACTACCAAATCGGGTACAGCCGGTAAATCAAAGGTGAATTTCCGCGCCTCCTACGGTGTGACTTCACTTGCCAATGACAATGATTACGGGCAGTTGAATCCGGAACAGCTGATCGACTACATGCGTGATGCTGTTGTGAATGCAGGTAAGGATCCCGATGATCCCACCAACGGATCATACTATGTTCCGAATTCACTGGCTGACGGTCCGCAGACCAACTGGTTCAAGGAAGTTACCCGCCTGGGTAGCGTTAACGAATACCAGCTGTCAGTGAACGGAGGCAATGAGAAAACCAAGCATTTCACTTCTGCTTTGTATTCGTCAACAGAAGGTGTATTCAAGGGAGTTGATTACACAAAGTACCAGTTAAGATCCAATATTGATCATTCCATTTCAGACAGGCTGAGAATGGGCGTTAAGTTGAATGCATTCCATTCATTCGCCAACGACATGGCCATGCAGGCATTGTATTATGTGAACCCTGTTTTTGGAAGTATGATCATCAACCCATGGACCCCTGCCTTTAACGAGGACGGAACTGTGAACATGGAGATCCCTGAGAACCTGAACACCAACCCGGTTGCCACTGCATTGTATGATGACCAGTGGGAAAGTCAAAACAGGCTGCAGGGTAGCGCCTATGTTGAATGGGAACCCGTTGCAGGGTTGAAATTAAAGTCAACCAACGCCGTTGAATATACTGATGGTGAAGGCCGCAGGTACTGGTCACCTGAAGCTGATTTTGCAGGCAATGCAACCCTGCAGGTTTCAAGGACAAAATACAGCCAGATCACCTCGTCAAATACCGCAAGCTATTCCAAGTATTTCAATGACCACAATGTGAATTTACTTGCAGGTTTTGAGGCGATTGACAACAGCAACAATTCATACTATATCTACTCACCGAATGTTGACGGAAAGATACCTTTCCCGAACACCTCCACAGCAGAGGCTGACGAAGGTTCATATGGTGAGTCCAGGTATACACTTGCTTCATTCTTCGGAATACTCGATTATAATTTCGCAAGCAAATATTTTATCCGCGCTAGTTTGAGGACAGACGGCAGTTCCAGATTTGGTATCAATAACCGTTGGGCTACTTTCTATTCGGTCGGAGCAAGCTGGAACATCCACAAGGAAGCGTTCCTTGAGAATATAAGCGCCATCAATATTGTTAAACTTCGTGCCAGCTATGGTGTGAATGGTAACGACAGGATCGGTAACTATGAGCAATGGGGTATTTATGGCCCAGTAGGATACAATGCCACATCAGGTATGGCTCCTTCACAACCGGCCAACAACGACCTGACATGGGAGACCAATACGAGCTATAACTTCGGACTTGATTTTGGTTTCCTGAGAAGGATCACAGGTACGGTTGATTTTTACAACAGGGTCACCACTGATATGTTGCTTGATACACCGCTGTCGCGTACAACCGGTTTTACGAGCCTCCGTCAGAACATCGGATCTTTGAAGAATACAGGTATTGAAGGATTGTTGAACGTTGCAGTGGTTCAGGGAACTTTTAACTGGAACCTTGGATTCAACTTTGCAGCCAACAGGAGCGAGATCCTTGATCTTGGTACCGAGGAGCAGATCATTTCAGGCCGCCAGATCTATCAGGTTGGTGAGAAGCTTTATTCCTACTACCTGAGGGATTATGCCGGTGTAAACCCCGTTAACGGGCATGCACTGTGGTATAATGAGTATGGTGAACTGACTGAACTTTATGCCAATGCAAGAAGGGTGATTGCCGGAACACCTGAATCCAAACTGCTTGGCGGTATCAATACCGACATTTCCTGGAAAGGTTTTGCACTGAATGTGAACCTTGAATACAAGTATGGAACACAGGTACTTATCGAGGAGCAGCGTTACCTCAATTCAGACGGGTACATGTGGGGCAACAACCAGGCCAATACCATACTCGACTACTGGAAGGAACCGGGTGATATTACAAGAAATCCCATTCCGATCGCAGGTAACACAACCTCATCAAACGGATACTACAGCTCACGCTGGATGTTTGCCGGTGACTACCTGAGGATTAAAAATGTTACAATCTCTTACACATTGCCCGCCAACATGGTCAGCAGGATCAACGTCGAAAGGTTGCGGATCTACGGTAGTGCAGTGAATGCTTACACATTCCATGATGTTGACTTCTGGGATCCCGAAAGGGGTGTCAATGGTCAGGGTTTTGGTATCTATCCAATGGCAAAGAGTTTTGTAGTTGGTTTGGACCTCACATTTTAATTGAACCAAAAAAAGTATGAACATGAAAACAAGAAATATCATATTTTTGGGATTGTTGGCAATGGTGCTGAGTTTTACATCTTGTGAGGATTTTCTTTTACAAGAGCCAAGACTTTCCCAAACGAATGAGCTGACGCTGTCAACATATGACGGACTTCAGAAAGCTACACTGGGGGCGTATACGCCGCTTTATTCAGCGAACTGGTATGGCAGGAACTTTGTCGTAGCAGCAGATCTGAAAGGCGGTAATGCAAAAATCAGCCCCCTTAATTCAGGACGCTTTCGGACTGAATATCTCTGGAACAACACACCTACAGCGAGTCATGGTCTTTGGACCACTGCTTATAACCTGATCTCCCGGGCAAATAACGTGATCAATGTTATTGAAGACGGATTTGAAGAGACTGGAGTTGAGCAGGAAGATTTGGACCACCTTGCTGCCGAGTGTAAGTTTCTCCGTGCACTGGGTCATTTTGACCTGGTAAGACTGTTCTGCCAGCCATATTCCTACAAGGATGAAGTTCAGGCTGACGGAAATGCCTACGGAATACCTGTAATCCTGGTAAGTGAGATCGGAATCCCGGCAAGAAACACGATTGAGGAAACCTACGATCAGATCGTACTGGACCTCCTCGATGCTGAGGCCGGATTGCCCGAAACTTCATCCAACGGTGGAACCGACCCCAAAGGCTGGGCCACCAAGTATGCCGCACAGGCATTGCTGGCCAGGGTTTACCTCTACATGGAAGATTGGGGCAAGGCCGCGGAATATGCAACCAAGGTGATCGATAATTTTCCTGGCAGGCTTTATACTGCTGCCGAATATACTACCTGGGACAATGGTGGTGCTTGGGGTACCGATGCCGGTGTTGAAGTGATCTTTGAAGTGTTTGGTGCAGAAGGAAACTCATCTCATGCCAACTGGGACGTAATATCTTATATTATGAATCCCGGTGGATATGGGGACGTTGGCGCTTCATTGGATGTTAAAGATCTCTATGAAGCTGGTGATGTAAGAGACAACCTTTTCATCAATACAGCTGATTTCCCGAACAGTTTCTGGACCCTGAAATATCCGGGCAAGGCTCCGGACGGAAACCTTCGTGAAGACAATATCGTCGTTCTCAGACTGGCGGAAATGCACCTGATCAGGGCAGAAGCTACGCTAAAGGGAGCCACAACAGGAGTGACAGCAGATACTGACCTGAATGCGATCCGTTCACAGCGTGGAGCTTCAGATATATCAGGAGCGACTTTGACTGATGTTTATCAGGAGCGCAGACGAGAACTTTGCTTTGAGGGCCATGAATTATTTGATCTGGCACGTACGCAAAGAGGATTAACACGCAATGACTTCGATGGTGCGGTGAATCAGAACATTGAATTCCCGAACTATATGTGGGCAATGCCGATACCTCAGAATGAGATTGATGCCAATGAAAACATGGTTCAGAACCCAGGCTATGGAGAGTCAAACTAAAAACTGAGAAACAATGAAAAAGAGAATCAATAAATTTATATATGTGCTGGTAGCTGTCCTGATGGTGACTTCCTGCGAATGGGATCCCATTAAGTTTGACAGCTCCAAAAGCTATGTAGCGTATACTGCTCCAACTGCTGCTATCGCAGAGGAGGGGGGCGCAGTGCCCATCCCGGTGATCGTAACGGCGCTTCTCGATGCACCTGCAGTAACAGTAACATTTGAATTTGATACTGCTGGTATCGATCCTGCAAAAGCAGCTTTTGAAGGCACCGATTATACGCTCGTGAACAGTGAGAAAACACTTAGTTTCCCTGATGGCTGGGGATATGATACAGTATGGATCCAGCCTATTGACAATGATATTTTTACAGGGGATAAATACTTTAATGCCATCCTGACTGCAAACTCAGCGGATTATCAGTTTGGTGCCGCAGATACTGTTCTCGTTACCCTGAAGGACAACGAACATCCATTAGGAAACTGGATTGGTACTTATGCAGTTGATGCTAAGAGTTATGGACTCCCGGGTGACTGGGATGAAGCATGGACCGTTTCAACTGCTCCGGATCCGGAAGATGTGACAGTCTTGTTATTAAATGGTATCGGCGGACCCGACTATTCATCATTTACTAATGTACCTGCAGTAGTTGATAAAGATGCGATGACCATAACAATCACTGCAGGATCCGAAATTGGAACTCATGGATTATATGGCGGACCACTTGCTATATTCTTAGGAGATGAAGCTGGTGGAATTGCTAATGAAACTGATCCTATGGTAGGGGAAATTTCTGAAGATGGTTCAATTCATATTGACCATATGGCAATTAAATTTGTTGGCGGTATTAATACCGGTTATGTATGGGATTCATTCGATACATACTGGACCAAAGCTTCCAGGAAATCAGTCAAAGATGGAAATAGTTCTTCAGGCCGACCAGGTTTAATCGAACAATAAAAAACCAAATGATATGAAAATGAAAATTAAATATATATATCGTATCGGCGCATTCCTTCTGGGTACAGTCATCATGTTCGGATGTGTTGAATGGCCTGAGTTTGAATCGCTGGATCTGGCTACTGCTCCCACTGTAACAGTGGTGCAGTCGAGCTCAAGTGACTCAACAATAACAGTTGCAGTTACCAGTGATGCTGCCGGTTTTGTTGCAGCCATTTTACTGGAAGGAACAGGGAATGAGGTTCCCGAAGACTCTACTGCTTTATTGACCGGTAATGTGGAATACCTTGATTACAAATATGAAGAAGCAAAGAAAGCCGACACGACAATTTCTTTCACTTTTTCAAGTGACATCGTGCAAAATGCAGGATATGAAGTGATGGCCGTAGCAGCAAACAGCGATGGTGTCGTCAGCCCGGTAGTGGTTATTGAAGTTACCACAACCGACACTTATGCACCAGGCTTGGTAGGAGTATATCCTGAAGTAACATACAGTAGGGTACTCAATCATGGTGATACCATCATTCTTGAATTTGATGAAGCAGTGATGCTTGGAACCGGTAAATTCAGCTTTGAGACATTCTACACTGCACAAACAGTGGATGTTCCTGCTGATAGCCTGCTAACTGCAGGAAATCTTGTGGGTGTTATCCTGCCTGCTGATTTTCCATACAATGATTATGTGTGGATGCACTGGGAGGCAGATGCCGTGGCTGATGCTTTAGGAAATGGTGTGAGTGCACAGACTACCTACTTTGATGCAGAAAATGGTGTATTCGTTGGTTATTACTGGAGAATGGTCAGCATGGAATTTGCTGTTCAATCAGTGGCGCCAAGTGTGGATGATGACCAATCTGCAGGTTTCGATATTGTACTAACTTTCGGAAGCAGTGCAAGTGTATCAGACCTCGAAGATGGTGATATTACACTTACTTATGATAATGGAGCAGGCATGGTGATAACTGTAGACGTTCCGGCTGCCGATGTTGCAGCTTCAGGAACAGATGTTACCATTTCCCAAACTGTTTTCACTCCTACTACTGGCGGCACTGTAACAGTTGATGTTCCGTCAGGAGTTATTGGAGTCGAACTGGGTAATCCAAATGCAGCATATACTGCAACATGGACACTAATTGAACCCTCTTAAATATATGTTAAAAGCCGGGCTTATTGCCCGGCTTTTTTTTCTTTATATGGAATTGTACCCGGGATTTTGTAATTTTGTGGAACAATTGTTGTATTACAACTGTTAAAAGGATAGGATTTTAACACCATATGGGTTTATGAAGAGATTTGTTGGAATAATATTGTTGAGCGCCCTGGTTTTGCTTGCTGCTCAAGCCGAACCGGTTAGCAAGGAACTTGCCAAAAAAACGGCAAAGAGGTTTGTTGAGCTTTACAATACGGCAGGTGAAAGAACAATTGATGATGTTATCAGTTATTCTCTTGAGAACGGTGCTGTTTCCTATCATTTTGTCACTTTGAATCCCACTGGATGGGTCCTTGTTTCAGGAGATGATCTGCTAACTCCGGTGATCGGTTACTCTTTTGAAAGGGAATTTGTACCCATGATTGAGTGGGAAGAGTCGGCCAGGGTTTGGTTTGACAGGGTTGATGACCATATAATTACTACACTGGAAAAGCCGGGATTGCCTGTCAATAATGCTTGGGACGAGATGTTTCTTGGCAGTTACAGGAAAAGTGCGGCCGGAACAGCGGTTGAACCCTTTATACAGGTTAACTGGAACCAGGGATCAGGATGGAACAGGTTTTGTCCTGAAGATCCCGATGGTCCGGGGGGCCATGCGTACGTGGGATGTGTTGCTGTTTCCATGGCACAGGCCATGTCAGTATTTGAATATCCTGTTCAACCTATGGGTGAGCATGGATACAACCATGATGAATACGGCTACATATCAGTGAATTATGACAATGCCAAACCATACAATTGGGGCGGCATGAGCGCAACTACCTCTGATGACGAGAATGCAAGGTTGCTCTATCATCTCGCTGTGGGTGTGGATATGTCTTTCGGTGCAGATGGTTCCGGTGCATATACAAGCAAAACCCCTGGCGTTCTGAAAGGTTATTTTGGCTATTCAGAAAGCGTTAAATACCTATTGCGATCATCCTACTCCGACGAAGACTGGAAGCGGATGATCAATGATGAATTGTTGCAGGGCAGGCCTTTGATCTATTCCGGGGATGGCAATGATGGTGAGGCAGGACATGCTTTTAACGTCGATGGTGTAGGAGCAGATGGTACCTACTATCACATCAATTGGGGATGGTCAGGAAATGCAAATGGATATTTTACGCTGGATGCCCTGAATCCGGGAAATTATAATTTTTCATACGACCATGCTGCAGTTGTCGGAATTAAACCTCCTTCAGCAGGCCCCTATGACATCACACTTTCCAATCTATCTGTTTATGATCAGCAGCCTGTAGGCACATTTGTGAGTGCAGTTGAAATAGCAGATGAATTTGAGGACAATGTTTACACCTATGAATTGAAAGGAAATTTTAATGTATTGCTGGATGATTATGGTCCTGCTAAATTTTACATAGAGAACGACACGCTGAAAACATCCGAGATATTTGATTCGGAGGAGCGGAGCACTGAATTTTTGATCATAGAAGTGACGGATACAGCCGGAAGTTTCTTCAGGAAGGAATTTGAGATAACCATTGATAAATTTTTCTTCGGTCCGACAGATCTCACACTTTCAGATACAACAGTTGAAGAAGGTAAAGATCCGGGGTATTTTGTTGGTTCGATTGTTTTGGAGGATGACATTCAGAACAATATATATAATTTCAGTACAGTTGGAGGGTATGAGAAGGACAATCTGAATGATGTTGATTGCTTTTATGTAAAAGACGATTCCCTGTTTACAAACAAGACACTCTATAAGTCAGAAGGCCTTGTATATTACATGGAAATATCGGTCACCGATGGTCATGATCACCTTCTTAAAAAGAACATTGAATTAAGTATTGTGGATAATCTAAGCGGTGGAACAAGTGTCGCTGATAACATCGTTGACGGATTCAATATTTACCCAAACCCGGTTAGTGATTTTATCACAATTGATATGGATCGGGATGCAGCATCTGATGCGCGTATTGATATATACAATATAACCGGACAAAAATGCTTTACCTGTACCCTTCAGCAGGGGAACAGGGTTGACCTGTCAGAACTGGAGAATGGCATATATATGGTTGTTGTCAGGAATGGTGACCAGAGCAGCCAGGAAAAGATCATTATTTCGAAGTAAAACTTTCTTTTTTTTGCTTAACCTGAATTCTCATCACGAAAAACTCATGAATAATTCAGGTTAAATATGATATGTTATACCTCAGAGTAGTTCTTTTATACCCTGGGGTATTTTTTATACTCCATAATTTTAAGCCCTTGCTGTTGTGTATGGCAAGTCACATCATCTCCAGGGATCACATCCTTTTCAACACCCTTAATTTATGTGTATATTCCCCGGTTTCTTCATTGTATATGCCCTGGTGGTCTATTGGATCGATCCGCACCCTTCCTGAGGCGTGAACGATCCGGTTATTATCTATGATCATTCCCACATGATGTATGAGTCCTGCAGTATCATCAAAGAATGCAAGATCACCAGTTTTTGCTTCGCTAAGGAAATTGACTGTTTCACCGATGGCAGCCTGCTCACTGGCATCCCTTGGTATTGCAATACCGGATACCCTGCATAGATATTGTGTCAGGCCCGAACAATCAAAACCATAACCACTTCTTCCTCCCCAGATGTACGGAACCCCCAGAACACCGTTGATAACATCCTGCAGATCTGCGTTCCCGGGCCCTGCCAGGTTGTTGGGTTCGTTGACTGTGAATGTTTGGTCTGCGATTGTAAAAGTATCATTCTCCAGTCCGGGGATCACAGAGCCAACTGGAAGTTGCATTCGGTTATCGGAAGATACACTGTTGATCAGTATTTGGGATTTTACAACGAAATGAATTTCTTCCGCTATCTTAAGGTCCGATAGAAATATACATTTTTTATCGACCCAGCCTTCATAGCCATCGTTTAATAGTTTAATATAGAGCCATTTGCCTTCGTCGTCATTTATTTCTACTGTTTCTCCAAAGAGTACCTGCGTGGTCATCTCTGAGCGTTCAAAAGGGTCTTTTCTGACAGGTACATATCCCTGTAGAGAGACACCTGTTGTGTTTTGCTGCATTTCCATTTGTCGTTAATTTTGCACTAATTTAGCAAACAAAGGTTACCAATTGAATTCTTTGAGAAAATGTATCTTTGACTTCACTTAGAGAACTTTATATTGTCATTTGTGTTAATAGCTTTAGAACTGACTGCTTATAGAATTTGATTATCAATTAAAAAATAAATATAAAACGGATGAATATTTTTAAGAGAATGCTTCAATTCTGGAAGAAAATTCAGATTTTTCTCCTTTATATTATCAGTATTCTGCTTGTATTCTGGATATTTCCCCGTGAAGGTAAGTTCCAGTATGAATATGTCAAGAACAGTCCGTGGAAGCATGCAGACCTGATCGCTCCTTTTGATTTTCCTATATACAAAAATGACGATAAACTTGCGAAGGAAACAGACAGCATCGCGAAAACGAATCCACCTTATTTTAAAATTGATACAACAGTAATAAAGTCAGTTCTTGGAGAATTGAGCGAGGACCTCGGAAATAAAGTGCTGCTTCAGGGGAATTCATCAGACCTGATGGCAGAGATTTCCGATACACTTCCGGGATTACTTGGAGAGGTTTATTTAGCAGGTATCATTGAGTCCCATCCTGTCATTCAGCAGGGAAACCGGAATGCTGAGGAAATTTTTATCGTTCGAAGGCAACTTGCGGAAAAAAGCGCCCTTGCAGATGTTTTTACGGAAAAAATGGCCTATGAACATGTTGTTGAGTCTCTGAAAAGCGTAACGGGTAGATCAAACAATCAGTTGCTCACAGAAATAACCATTTCAAAATACATTCAACCCAACCTGTTTTATGATGCATTAATGACACAAAAGATCCTGGATGCAAAACTTGCAGAGGTCTCCGCAACGCAGGGGATGGTCCAGTCTGGTCAGATCATTATTCGAAGAGGAGAGTTGGTATCTCAATCCAAATACCGACTGGTTGAATCTCTTCGCAAGGAATATGAATCAAATGCAAATGTGATCAGAAATGATTCACTTATATATCTGGGACAATTTGTTTTGATCGCTGTCATGTTCCTTGCCCTTTTATGGTATGTTTCGAATTTCAGAAAAGACATGATGGGCAGTTCTGCCCAGACAATCTTTATTTTATCATTGATCGTAATTATGGTAGGGCTTACAAAGGTTTCGGTCTCTACAGATACCATCAGTTATTATGTGATACCTTTTGCCATTATTCCCATATTCCTGAAAACATTTTTTAACGTGAGGTTTGCGCTGTTTGTCCACTTCATGATACTGTTGCTTGCCGGATTTCTGATTCCCAACAATTATCAGTTCCTTCTAATGAATTTCCTTGCCGGGGTGGTAGCAGTATTTTCAATGCAATCGTATTACCGAAGAAGCATACTTTTCTTCATTGCCAGTTTTGTTGCCATTAGCTATGCACTTATATATGTTATTTTGTCATTGTTGCAGGAGGGTACCCTTGAAAGTGTTGAATGGATCCAGTTACTGTGGTTTGGAGGGAATGGTTTGCTCATTCTTACGGTCTATCCCCTGATATACATTTTTGAAAGATTATTCGGTTTCCTGTCTGATTCCACACTGTTTGAATTATCAGACACGAACCAGCCGCTTCTTAGAAAGCTGGCGGAAAAAGCCCCGGGCACTTTTCAGCATTCGATACAGGTTGCAAATCTTGCGGAGGAAGCCATTCTGAAGATCGGCGGAAATCCACTGCTGGTCAGAACAGGGGCACTTTACCATGATATCGGGAAAATGAACAATCCATATTTCTTCATTGAGAATCAGCGCAACGGGGAGAATCCTCATGATGATATCGATTACAAAACAAGTGCAAAGATCATTATTGACCATGTTATGGAGGGAGTAGAGCTTGCGAAGCGTCATAACCTGCCGCAACAGATCATTGATTTCATACTTACCCACCATGGAACTTCAACGGTTCAATATTTTTACCGGTCCTATTTGAGCAATAACCCGGATGAGGATGTTGACCAGGATGAATTCAGGTACCCGGGTCCCAGGCCTACGAAAAAAGAGATGGCAGTGCTTATGGTCGCTGATTCTGTTGAAGCAGCTGCCCGAAGCATGAAAGATATCAGCGATGAGTCTCTAAGTAAGCTGGTAGAGAACATTGTCGAGCATCAGACTGAGGAGGACCAGTATGCTGAAGCAGAGATTACATTCAGTGATATCAGTATTATCAAGGAAATATTTAAGCAGAAACTCATCAACATATATCATGCCAGGATATCCTACCCGGAATAGTCTCAATTGAGAAGCTCAATGACTTCGACATTTGGATTCTCCCCGGCATTGAACCTGAAATAGGCATCTTCCGGGACATTTTCCCTGGTCAGATTGGTGATCATCATGGTATACAGGATTCCCTGGTTCTGCCTGATGAAGATCGCTTTCAGATCGTCATTCTGGAGGTCAAAAAAGGTTTTGATCAATGCATAGGGGGCATCAAGTTCTACGGGGTACAATTGTACTTCATGCATCGCGATACCCATTAATTCACTTTCACCCATCAACCTGTATTTGAAGGTTTCTTTGTAATCAGCCAGCAACCTGATCGGGTCAGCAAACACAAATTCCTTGCTTTCAGGATCAGGTTTGCTTACGTAAACCTCTTCAATTTCTCGTTGCCATGCATATTGTGTTTCTCCATCATAGAAAATAACAGCCTCTCCGAGGTCAATTTTGTATTTTTCACCTGAAAGAAACAAAGATCCTTCTCCATCAACCTTCGAACCTGATTGTTGGTCCTCGCGGATATAATCAAATTGGATATGGATTGCTTTTCCCGGGCCAAGTTCACTTGCAATTTTCTCCAGGTAGGGTTCAGCAGCAGGATCTTTCTGGGCTGGCGCCGGGAAGACTATGCTTGTTAACAGCAGGATGATTAAGGGTGTTCTAAGTATATTCATTATCAATTCTATTTAGTGTCTGTCCATAATGTCCGATATCATCGTTATGCTCGTCGGGAAATTGCTCATTTACCATAGTAAACTCCGCATTTCCCGACTTCGCAAGCCTTGATCTCGAACATTATGATCCAGCCACTGGACTGTATTGACAGACACTATTTAGTGACTGTCAATAATGTCCGAGATACTCATGCATAGTTAATCAATGTCCTTCAAAATCTGTTCCAAACTGAATTCATCGTTTGCAAGTACCTGTCTTGCCTTGCTTCCCTCCGGGGGGCCAAGTATTCCTGCAGCCTCAAGTTGATCGACTATGCGTCCCGCCCGGTTGTATCCGAGTGCAAGTTTTCTTTGTATGAGTGAAGTTGATCCCTGCTGATGCATAACCACCAGCCTTGCAGCTTCTTCAAACAGCTCGTCTCTTTTTTTCAGGTCAATCTCAAGTGGATCCCCGGAATCTTCATCAACCGATTTAAGCAACATCGGGGAATCATAACTCTTCTGGCTGCCAATGAAATCATTCAGTGCGTCGATTTCAGGGGTGTCAATAAATGCACATTGAATTCTTACCGGCTCGCTTCCGCTCATGAACAGCATATCACCCCTCCCGATCAGCTGATCAGCGCCAGGTCCGTCAAGAATGGTTCTTGAATCTATCCCGGAGGAAACCCTGAAAGCAATTCTGGCAGGGAAATTCGCCTTTATTACCCCTGTGATGATGTTTGTTGTTGGTCGTTGGGTTGCAATTACAAGATGTATACCTATTGCTCTGGCAAGCTGTGCCAGCCTGGATATTGGGGTTTCAATGGATCGCCCCGCCGTCATTATTAAATCGGCAAATTCATCAATAATAACTACAACAAAAGGCATAAAGCGATGTCCCTTTTCCGGGTTTAATTTGCGATTGATGAATTTTTTGTTGTATTCTTTGATGTTTCGAACATGTGCCATCTGAAGCAGATCATACCTTTCATCCATTTCAGCACAAAGTGCATTTAATGTGCTTATTACCTTTTGTGTATCGGTAATTATGGCATCTTTTGAATCTTCAAGCCTGGCCAGGAAGTGATTTTCAATCTTGGAAAACAGGGAAAGCTCGACCTTCTTCGGATCAACCAACACAAATTTAAGTTGTGCGGGGTGCATTTTATAAAGCAGAGATGCAATTATTGCGTTTAATCCAACCGATTTTCCCTGTCCGGTGGCTCCTGCTACAAGCAGATGCGGCATTTTTGTCAGATCAAAAGTAAAGGTTTCATTGGAGATCGTTTTCCCAAGTGCAATGGCCAGTTCAAAATCAGATTCCTGGAACTTCTTTGAAGTAAGGATAGACTTCATTGAAACGATCCTTGGTTTCAGGTTGGGGACCTCAATTCCTATGGTTCCTTTTCCCGGGATTGGTGCGATAATCCGTATTCCAAGGGCAGAGAGGTTAAGCGCAATGTCGTCTTCAAGGTTTTTGATCTTGGAGATCCGGATTCCGGGTGCCGGTACGATTTCATACAGGGTTACTGTGGGACCGATCGTAGCTTTGATCTTATCGATCTTTATTTTATAGGATGCCAGGGTTTCGACAATCCTGTTTTTGTTGGAGATGAGCTCTTCATTGGTTACAGTTGTATCGCCTGTATCATAGTCTTTCATTAAGTTTAAGGGAGGCAGTTTGTATTGGGGAAGATCCAGTGTCGGATCATAGTCCTGGAGTTCTGAATTACTATTGTTGTATTTTGCCTGTTCCTCCTTTTTAATTTTTTCTATGGTCATTTCAACATCATCGGAACCGGATTCTTCAGTTGCATCTTCATCTGTTTTGTCTCCTGTATTTACATCTTTAACTTTGAACTCTTGCGAATCCTCACCATCGTCATTGTCCTTGTCGGTATTCGTTACATTTTCAAAATCAGGAGATTGAAAAGCATTCTCCTCGGAAATACCTCCTTCTTGTTCATCCTGTATTTCACCTTTTTTCCTGATCCTGCGAAGGCGAATATGGACGTTTGTCGTGAATAGCAGGAATACAGAAAATAAAATAACCATTGAAAAGCCGGCTCCTGCCTTGCCCATTGATGCGATCATCCACCTGCTGATGTGATACCCGTGAGCCCCGCCCGGTCCGCTGCCGAGATATCCTGAACCGCTCCCAAAAATAAGTCCGAGTGTTACTGAAAGCAGAACAATGAGAATGATTGAATTCCGTGTAATGGCCCATGGCCTTAGCAATTGGATGTTGTAAAGGCTGAGCGACCATGATATGAGAATCAATGGAAAAATAAGACTTGAAATCCCAAACCATTGATTCATAAAGACATATGATATCCATGCACCCCATTTTCCTCCCTGGTTTTCGACGGCAACTTCCGGACCCGAAAAGACATCAGCCCATTTGAAATCCTGGTCGGTCTGCCAGTGAAAAAAGTATGAAACGAAAGAAATAAGCATATAAAAAGCAAGCAGCAGGAAGACAATTCCAAGCGCATATCTTACACGGTCATCCGTAAAAAAAGATCCCATGCGTCTGAAGATGTTTGAATCGGATTTTCTCTTGCTTGTCATTAACTGAAGTTTTGCTTTGAAAAGTAAATTCCCATCAAATCGTGAATAATTCAGGCTAAGGTAATAATAACGAAAAAAGTTTCTTTATTCTTTTGTGAACAGACTGTTAATAAGACTTTCCATTGTATCCCTGGAAACTTCCACGTACTCCCCGGGTACTTCGAAGGCTGAGGATTGGACGGTTGTTTTTTCATGATGCTGCATGACCAGTTGCATTTTCAGTTTACTTAATTGCACTCTGAAATCAGACAGGACATAGTCAATGAAATTGTACGGTGTTGTTATGTTCGGTGAATTTACATCGATGTCTGTAACAAAGTAAATATCGAAAAAATCCTCGTTAGTGGTAACTTCAGCCCTTGTTGAAGTCAACCCGCAAATGGTCATGGTGTCCCCGGTGTAGACTATCTCAGGATTATTAAGAGCTTTTATTCCTGCTGGTATTTCACCTTTTTTACCATAGTACACTACCTTATTGCCGAAAAAATTTAACATCGTGATAACTGAATTTTTTCTCAGGTCAGCAATCTGAACCAGCATAAACTGTCCAAAGAATCCCTTTATTTCGGTCCTTATGTGCTTTTTGGTATAATATGCCTGCATCATACCAGGAAGCATTCTGGTAGGGATATCTCCAGCCATTTTCTCAAGGTAATTTACATTGTATTCAATGTAATCTGCTTCAACGACCCCACTTTTTTCATCTGTTCTCTTACAATTGGAGAAGAAAGTCAAAAAGCTTATAAAGAGAAGGATATAGGAATATTTTTTCAGCATGCAGTTTAAATATGGGCAAAAATAGGAAACGATCATCAACTTAACAAATTTGTGTTATAGATCATGTTTACATTTCAATTTCTACTTGTAAATAGGATTAGTTTTGCAGTATTCTTTTTCGGGGGTTAACTGACTGCACCTGAGCTTGTATCCGAAATGATTAACCCGGTAAATAAAGTATTGGTATATTTACGGATAGAAATTACAGATTGCGATGAAAAAAGTTGCTGTTATTGCGCTTGGTGGTAACGCCCTGCTAAGGGAAGACCAGGTTGGTACGATCGAGGAGCAGGAGCAGAATACGACAGATACACTTGAGAACCTTGTGCACCTGCTCAGGGAAGGTTATGAAATTGTAATCACACACGGCAATGGTCCGCAGGTTGGCAATATCCTCATGCGTAATGATGCAGGCGAGACAGTTTATAAAATTCCGCAGATGCCGCTTGACATATGTGTCGCAGATTCACAGGGGGGTATCGGATATATGATCGAAAGGATGCTGAGGAATGTTCTTAACAAACACAAGATCCAAAAGGAGATTGTCACTTTGGTGACCCAGGTATTGGTTGACAAAGATGATCCGGCTTTCAGGGATCCGACAAAAAGAGTGGGGAAGATATACAGCAAACCGGAAGCTGATAAGTTGATCGGGAATAAAGGATGGGCATTTAAAGAAGACAAGAAAAGAGAGGGTGGCTGGAGAAGGGTAGTACCGTCTCCAAGGCCCATTGGCATAATGAATGAAAGGGTGGTTGAATCGCTTGCCAACCAGGGCACAATCGTTATTGCAGCCGGCGGCGGAGGTGTACCGGTCTATATTGATGACCAGGGGAGGGTCAGACCCTCAGAGGCAGTGATTGATAAAGACAGTGCGTCATCTCTGCTGGCATCAAGAATTCATGCAGATGAGTTCTATATCTTAACCGATGTTCCGTTTGTATATATAAATTTTGGCACAAAAGATCAGGAAAAAAAGGAATTCCTCAATTACAGGGACACACTAAGGTACCTTGAGTCTGGCATGTTTGGTGAAGGTGATATGGCGCCAAAAATAAGAGCTTGCATGGAATTTATTCAAAATGGAGGCGGTAAGAGTGTCATTACGGAGGCATTTAAACTTGAGGATAAGAGTTATGGTACAAAAATAACCATGGAATACGAAGATTAATATATTTCTAAACTGGTAAAAGATTTTTAATATGGCCTATAATTTACGAAACAGGAGCTTTTTGAAACTGCTTGATTTTAGCCCGGAAGAGATTATGTTCCTTCTGGACCTGAGCGTTTCACTGAAGAGAGCAAAATACAGTGGTACAGAGACAAGGCGTCTGAAAGGTAAAAGCATTGCACTGATATTTGAGAAATCATCCACGCGCACAAGATGTGCATTCGAGGTTGCTGCTTATGAACAGGGGGCACATGTCACATACCTGGGACCTTCAGGATCACAGATCGGATTCAAGGAATCAATGAAAGACACCGCCAGGGTGCTCGGCAGGATGTATGATGGTATTGAATACCGCGGGTTTGGGCAGGATGTGGTGGAAGAGCTGGCAAAATATGCAGGAGTGCCTGTCTGGAATGGTCTTACCAATGAATTCCATCCCACACAGATCCTTGCTGATTTTATGACGATGAAGGAGCATTCAGATGTCCCTTTGAACCAGATCTCCTTCGCTTACCTGGGTGACGCAAGAAACAATATGGGAAATTCATTAATGGTTGGTGCAGCAAAAATGGGAATGGATTTCCGGGCAGTGGCACCAGAAGCTTGCCAGCCTGATGAAAAACTGGTGCAGCAATGCAGGGATATAGCCGCTGAAACAGGAGCAAAAATAACCATTACCGGTGATGTGGATAGCGGTGTAAAAGGAATTGATTTTATTTATACCGATGTCTGGGTTTCAATGGGTGAACCCGAAAATGTATGGAACGACAGGATCGGGTTATTGAAACCTTACCAGGTGAATTCCGGAGTGCTTGAGAAAACAGGGAATCCGCAAGTGAAATTCTTGCACTGTCTGCCTGCATTTCATAACCGGGAAACAACACTTGGGGAAGAGATCTATCAGAAATTCGAATTGGAATCCATGGAAGTCACTGACGATGTTTTTGAATCAGAGCATTCCATTGTTTTCGATGAAGCCGAAAACAGGTTACACACTATTAAGGCTGTAATGGTGGCGACATTGGGAATGTGATCAGCTCTTACCTCACAAGGTAATAGATGAACAGGAACAGGATCGTTCCGCATACCATCAGCTTCAGACCAACACCCATTAAAAATCCGACGAAAGATCCCCATCCTGAGCGTAAGGCTTCCTGCTGTTGTTTGCCAGAGGTTAGTTCACCGATGAATGCTCCGGCAAACGGACCAATAACTATACCTATCGGTCCAAGGAACAAACCAATAATAAGTCCGATGGTGGCACCCCACATGCCCCGCCTGGATCCTCCCCATTTTTTTGTTCCCCATACCGGTACAAGGTAATCGAGCAATGTTACAACAATTACAAGGAAAAGCATGATCCATAAGGATGTGTTATAACCATCATTGTCTTTGATGTAATCGGTCCACCTGAGCAGTAGATAACCCAGCCAGGCCAGAGGCGGCCCGGGGAGTACAGGCAAAGCACTTCCTATAAAACCTATAAGGATCAATAAGATTCCTCCTATTACAAGAAAAACTTCCACTTCGATACAGGTTTTTTGAAACGTACAGATACAAATATATTACATTATTGTCTTATACGCATAACAAATCCATTTGGGTAAAAGGAAAATTATTGGATTAATTTATGCTGAAATATTTTGATAATAGCTTCAATTTTATATTTTTATATATAAATATTACTTATTTAGATGAAGGATCACGAGAATTTATATGATAAAATAAGGGAAATACTGGGACATGATCCAAACCACGTAAATATCCTCGAAGACAATATTGATGTTGATCTGCAGGTTGAATATTTTGAGTTCTCAAAACGCCTGGCTCAGGAATATGATGAGGGATGGGCACTGGGCCAGGCAGGATTTCTTGATGATCCTGAATATTCGCTCGATAATAAAAAGAACCTGCTTGCAAGGCTTGCAACAATGGAAGATGTCACGGCTTACCGTGCAATAGAGTCCTATATGAACAATCCTGACGAAGAATTACGGGATTGGGGGCTCCTTGCCTTGCAGGAATCGCGTATGCACATTGAAAGCCACCTGCTTGAGGAGAACCAGGTGTTCATTTCAACAGGACTTGGAGGAAGGGGTAACAGATTGAGGTACTTTGTTGTGTTGATCGGGAGAGACAGAACCGATTTGTCTGCTTTTGAGAAGCAGATCATTGAAAAGGAATTCTCCTTCTGTATAAACAACTACGAAGGTGAGGTTGAGGAGTTTAAGTCATCCGGTTACCTGGCAACTTTTTTGTTGCTCTTGCCTATACAGCATTCAGTAAATAAGGTCTTCTTGCAAGGAATAAAAGAATGCAACCAATTTGGAGATTTTCTCACTGACGACTGCATTGTTACAAACGTGAGAAAATTATCCTTTGAGGAGATTACAGGTTTCATTGAAAAGAAAATCCAAGAATGAACTGTAATCTCCCGGTTATGTATTGAAAATATGCAAGTTTGAATATAACAGCCAGTTTTTAGTTTGCACTTTCATCCAGGTCGTCAAATTCCACGCTGGTAAAGTCTTTTGAATCAGCTGCTTCTTCTTTTTTTTGATCAAATCCTGCTTCTTTTTCCTCAACAGCATCAGGATCAATGGGTTGTGGATTTGCTTCCCGAATAAATTCAATCACCTCTTTTAGACTGTCTTCAAATTTGTCGAAATCCTCTTTGTAAAGAAATAATTTGTGCTTCTCATAGAAGAACTTTCCGTCTCTTCCAAATCTTTTCTTACTCTCTGTGATGGTAAGATAGTAATCATTCCTCCTGGTGGCTTTGACATCAAAGAAATACGTTCTTTTTCCTGCCCTTACAACATTCGAGTGAATTTCTTCCCGGTTTTGCTGACTTACTTTCTCTTCATTTTTTTCTAATCCTTCTTCATTCATAATCTAAGATTTAGTTAGGGTCTCTCTTTCTATCTAGTTCTATTTTGCAATAAAAATGTAAAATATTTTAGTAATATTCAAATAATTGTCGATAAGACACTATATAATAAGGACAATTAATAAGAAAAATAAATTAAATTTGTCGGCTACAGCAAAGGAAAATTAGTTCTTTAGGATATGATCAGCAGACGGCAATTACGGATCAAAGCAATGCAAGCGTTGTATTCCTTCTATAAAAGAGGAGATGGCGAGGTTGCATTGACAGAAAAGGAATTGTTATTTAACATCAATAAAGCCTACGATCTTTATCACTACATTTTGCTCCTAATCCTTGAAATAGCAGATTATGCGGAATCAAGGATTGATCTTGCAAAAAAGAAATATGTCCCGTCAGAAGAAGACCTGAATCCAAACAAAAGGTTTATAGAAAGTAATCTAATCCAACAGATACGGCATTCTGAACAACTGTTGCGCTACATCGATGTTAAAAAGCTGTCGTGGGTGAATTACCCGGAATTGAAAAAGGAGCTGTATCATAATTTCATTAACGAACCTGCCTTTAAAGAATTTATGGAAGCAGATGACATCTCTTTTTCAGATGAAAAGAAATTATTGACAAATCTGCTTGCAAATGTAGTTTATCCCAATGAGAGTCTGGAAGGAGTCCTTGAGGAACAGAGTATATACTGGTTGGACGACCTGGAATACATGATCAGTATGGTAATAAAAACACTCAAACGTTTCAATGAGGATGGAAGCCAGAAGCAACCGCTGCTGGATCTGTTTAAAAATCCAGATAACCGAAAAATACCTGAAGACAAGGAATTTGCGATCGAACTGTTCAGGAGATCCATCGCCAATAGGTCTGAATATGTTGAATATATAAAATCCAACACAAAGAACTGGGACCTGGAAAGAATCGCCTTTATGGATATTCTTATAATGCAAATGGCAATTACTGAATTCATTAACTTTCCCTCCATCCCGACAAAAGTTACGCTTAATGAGTATCTTGAAATATCAAAACTCTACAGTACCAGCAAAAGTAGTGTTTTCATTAATGGAGTTCTTGATAAGGTGGTTGATCAGCTAAGGAAAAACAAAAAAATTCAAAAATCAGGAAGAGGTCTTATAGGAGAAATTGATGGCGATCAACAGAATTAAACTATCTTTGCAGGTCATGGGATACAAATATCACATGTCGTTCATAATTTTGTTGATTGTTGTTTCATCCTGTACTGGGGAAAGTAAAAAAGCAGGAGGAACACCAGAAAATACGGATGCCCGTGCAGGTGAATCTGTAATTGAATTTAAAACTGAGACAAATGACATTGGACGCGTGCTTGAGGGTGAAAAGGTAGTAACCTGGTTCGATTATGAAAACACTGGCGATCGCCCGCTGCTTTTAAAAGATATTAAGGCAGGATGTGGCTGTACAGTGCCATCATACAGTAAAGAACCTCTGTCACCCGGAGAATCAGGCACGATAAAAGTGATTTTTGATTCAAGCGGTAAAAAAGGAATACAGAATATTGGTATTACGGTCTATTCCAATTCCAGAAGTCAGGTCAGTAAACTGAGTTTAAAGGGTGTTGTGGAAAGCATATAAACTGAATTACGCCTTGCATGAACGCTTGGCCGGGTAAAATATTTTAACAATTAATCATTGAATGTATAACCAATATTAAATATTATGGATCTATTATTTTTATTATTACAGGACTCAGCAGCACCGGGCAAACCCGGTATGCAATCTTTGATTTTTCTTGTGCTCATCATTGTGGTTTTTTATTTTTTCATGATACGGCCCCAGGTGAAAAAACAGAAGGAAATGTCCAATTACCGCAGTTCTCTGAAGAAAGGCGATAAAGTACTGACAAGTGGCGGACTTTACGGAAAAATTAATGATGTTAAGGAAACTACCATCACACTTGAAATAGCAGACAATATAATTGTCAAAGTCGATAAGACGGCCATTGTAAAAGATGCATCCGGTGCTGATGCAGCTGCAAAAAAATAGGCTTTAAATCATAAAAAAAAGGAGTTCAGCTGCATATTGCCGGTTGGACTCTTTTTTTTATTATTTTTACTTAACCTGAATTATTCATGAGTTTTTCGTGATGAGAATTCAGAGCGCCAAGAGTAAAGGGAAGCGCAAACTTTCGGCTCTCAGGAATAGCCTTAGTTATTTCGAGAACCGAAAGTTGAGCATTCTCTTTAATCGCAGGCGATATGGATTCGTAACAGATCAATTCGTGAATAATTCAGGTTAAAAAGCTATGATTGAAAATCCGGTAAATAAAGATACCAGGAAAGATGCTTCCGCGGGAAGAAATCTTGTATGGAAGAGAAAACTTCTTGTTTTTTCTTTTTTCCTGGCCATATCGATTGTTATCTGGCTGTTGAATGCTCTTAGTAAGAATTATTCAACAGAGATAAAATACCCGATCACATACAGTAGGTTCCCTGCCCGGAAAATTCTGGTGAACGAATTGCCAAATCATCTGAATCTTACTGTAAATGCGCATGGTTATGCATTGTTAAGTTATAAACTGATCAACCGCCCGGTTCCCATTAACTTTGCTGTAAGTTCCTATACCATGAATATGCTGAACCGGGATACCACAAGGTTCTATTTGCTGACCAACTATGCTAGGGAAGAGGTAGGAAGACAGTTACCAAGCGAACTACAATTGATGGAGATCGCTCCGGACTCATTGATTTTTCAATTTGCCAACCTGACAAAGAAAACAGTTAAGGTGGAACCGGACCTCGACTATTCAATAAAAAAGGATTTTATTATCAAGCGGTCTGTTCAGATCAAACCTGAATCAGTACTAGTCTCCGGTCCGGATATCTTCCTGGATACACTTACAGCAATTGGAACAAAAAAACTCAATCTTGGCGAGTTGGAAAAGAACTATGCGGGCGTTCTTAAATTGATTGACTATCCAAAGTTGAAGTATACAACAAGCGATATCGAATGTGAAATTGAAATTGAAAAACTTACTGAGATACAGCTTCAGGTACCGGTTCATATAGCAAACCTGCCTGATTCGATACGCATGCAGACGTTCCCCCATTTCATCAGGGTATCAGGAAAAATCGGATTGAGCAATTATGAGCGGATCGTTCCGGAAGCTTTCTGGATAGAAGTTGATTACAATGAGGTTCTGGAAAAAAAATCCCGGTTGCAGGTCGAAATAAAATCTGCACCCGAGGAGCTGATCTCTATCAGCTATTACCCTCAATCAGTAGAATATCTCTTATCGGTAAAATAATGCTAAAAATAGGGCTGACGGGAGGAATAGGAAGTGGGAAGACATATGTGAGCAATGTTTTCCGCGGGCTGGGTATACCGGTTTTCGAGGCCGACAAAAAGGCAAGGGAATTAATGGAGAACCTGCCTGAGCTTAAAGAATCCATCAAAGGCCTGTTTGGAGATCGGGCATATACAAACGGGAATTTGAACAGAAAATATATAAGTTCCCTGGTATTTAACGACAGCAGCCTGCTGGATCATTTGAATGCTATTGTCCATCCGGTCGTGAAGGACCACTTCATAAAATGGTCAGTTAAGTACCAGGATGATTGCCCTTATGTTATTGAAGAGGCAGCCCTGCTTTTTGAGTCAGGAAGTGCAAAATTGATGCATTATAATATTTTTGTAAAGGCAAGTCTTCCATGCAGGATCAGACGTGTAATGGAAAGAGACCATGTCTCAAGGGATGAAGTGCTTGCACGAATAAAAAGACAGATGAACGATAATGAAAAAGAAAAATTGTCAGATTTCATTATTTACAATGATAATGAGCAGATGATTGTAAGACAAATTGTAGATTTGCACAATACATTTCTGAAACCCTCATGCACTATCGTTCGCAAAAGATAATGAAAATAACATGAGGGTTTCATGGCATTAGGATTAAGACATCTGTTTTTTTGAAGATATAATAGACTGAATATTAATAGTATAACTAAATTATTTTCTAATGAAACCCTCATGCACTATCGTTCACAACAGGGAATGAAAATAACATGAGGGTTCCAT
>JAIPBT010000038.1 GCA_021738565.1 Bacteroidales bacterium | reverse complement strand
TAAAAGCAGAAGTCAGGGCATGGCAAAATCACAGAAACAACAAAAAAGCAAAGATAAAGTGGCAGTTCACAACTGATCAGGCAAGAGTAAAACTGTATAGACTATATCCGTCAATTCATGATTGACATGACACTAGTTTAATTTGATTAATTATTTATGGATATAATCAAAATTTTATTATTTTTAGTTGAATAACAGAGAATTACTTCAAAATGCAGGTCACTGACCGAAAATTGACCGGATTCCTCAAGCAATACTTCGGGTTTGACAGTTTCAAGGGGAACCAGGAAATAATAATCAAAAACGTCCTCAACGAGAAGGATGGTTTTGTTCTTATGCCAACCGGTGGCGGGAAGTCGCTTTGCTACCAGCTTCCTGCACTGATCATGGAGGGTACAGCTATTGTCATATCACCGCTGATAGCCCTCATGAAGAACCAGGTGGATGCCATGCGGTCGTTCAGCACGGATGAAGGAGTGGCACATTTTCTAAACTCCTCCCTTACAAAATCCGCCATCGCAAAGGTCAGGAAAGATGTATTGAGTCAGCGTACCAGGTTGCTGTACGTGGCTCCGGAATCTCTAACGAAGGAGGAAAATATTGAATTCCTGAAGAATGTCAACATCTCTTTCTACGCGATAGATGAGGCACACTGCATTTCGGAATGGGGGCATGATTTCAGGCCCGAATACAGGCGCATCCGGCCCATCATCAATAAAGTGGGAACTGCTCCAATCATAGCATTGACGGCAACTGCCACTCCGAAGGTGCAGAATGACATCCAGAAAAACCTGGATATGATGGAAGCCAGCGTATTTAAATCATCATTCCGCCGCCACAACCTTTACTATGAAGTGAGGCCCAAGGTCCGTGCAACAAAGGAGATCATAAAATTCATATCTGCCAATAAAGGCAAATCCGGTATCATTTACTGCCTGAGCCGGAAGAAAGTGGAGGAAATTGCGCAGAACCTCGTGGTAAATAACATCAAAGCTCTTCCATACCATGCAGGAATGGATGCGGCAACACGGTCAAAAAACCAGGATATGTTCCTTATGGAAGAGGCGGACGTGATTGTGGCGACAATTGCTTTCGGAATGGGGATCGACAAACCAGATGTAAGGTTTGTCATCCACTATGATATCCCCAAAAGCCTTGAAGGTTATTACCAGGAGACAGGACGTGCAGGCCGGGATGGAGGTGAAGGAAAATGCATCGCATTTTACAGGTACAAAGACATCCAGAAACTTGAAAAATTCATGCAGGGAAAACCGGTGGCCGAACAGGAGATAGGGAAGCAGCTTTTACTCGAAACTGTCTCATATGCAGAATCTTCCGTATGCCGGCCCAAATTGTTGCTGAATTATTTCGGGGAAGAAATGAAGGGCACCTGTGGGAATTGTGACAATTGTTTGCATCCCAAAGAAAAATTTGAAGGTCAGGAGTTTATTATTTTAGCATTAAAAACTATATTAGGCGTGTGGGAAAGGTTTAAGCTGGACCACATCGCAGATGTGCTTTCAGGTAATGCCACAAGTGCTGTTAAATCTTACAAACACCATCATAATGAGTTCTTTGGAGCAGGTAAAGAAAAGGACAGCAAGTTCTGGAATGCAGTTCTCAGACAAACCCTGATCGAAAGACTCGTTTACAAAGACATAGAAAATTATGGTTTGTTAAAGATTAGTGAAAAAGGTAAAGAGTATTTAAAGAATCCTTATTCGATAATGTTGACACAAGATCATGATTATGACATAAACTCCGATGAGGAATCCGCTGCAGAAGGTGGCACGGGAGCAGTTGATGAAGAATTAATCCATATTCTAAAGGATCTCAGGAAAAAAATGGCCAAAAAACTTGAGCTTCCGCCTTTTGTAATCTTCCAGGATCCTTCAATCGAAGACATGGCTATCCAGTACCCGATAACCATTGATGAGATGAAGAATATCGTTGGCGTTGGAACCGGTAAGGCCAGAAAATTCGGAAAAGAATTTGTCGAAACGATCAAGAATTATGTTGATGAAAAGGAAATTATACGACCGCAGGATATGGTTGTAAAATCTGTTGTTAATAAATCCGGAGTCAAGGTTTTTATCATTCAGAGCATTGACAGAAAAATTTCACTTACCGATATCGCGGAAGCCAAAAACCTTGAGCTGATGGAATTGATCGATGAAATTGAAGCCATAGTAAACTCCGGGACAAAGATCAATATTGACTATTTCATTAATGATATCATGGATGAGGACAAGATAGAGGATGTATATGAATATTTCAGGGAAGCTGAATCAGAATCCATTCAGGATGCATTGAATGAACTGGGAGAAGGGGATTATTCTGAAGAGGAGATAAGGCTTGTAAGAATCAAATTTCTTTCAGAACTTGGAAATTAGTCTTATGAGTACCATTCTGAAGATCCATCAATTATCAAAATCCTACCGCACGATCAAAGCCATAAACAAGCTTGACATTGCCATCCAGTCGGGCCAATCCTATGGTTTGCTCGGACCAAACGGAAGCGGAAAGACCACTACCCTTTCCATTATTACAGGCATACTGAGACAGGATTCCGGTTCATTCCTGTGGTTTGACAAAACACCATATGCAGGGCAACGAAAAAAAATAGGCTCCTTAATAGAATCACCGCATTTTTACCCCTACCTGAGTCTGGAAAAGAACCTCAGGATCATTTGCAGGATCAAAAATTCAGGATGCGATGACATTGAAAGGGTCTTAACTGAAACAAAACTGATTCACAGGAAGAATTCAAAATTCAGAACCCTGTCACTCGGTATGAAACAGAGACTCGGAATAGCTGCTGCGTTGCTTGGTGATCCCGAAGTACTTGTCCTCGATGAACCTACCAACGGACTGGATCCCGAGGGGATTGCTGAAGTAAGGGAAACAGTGATGGAGCAGGTAAAAAAAGGAAAAACACTTATTCTCGCTTCGCACATTCTGTCTGAAGTGGAAAAAATATGCGACCATGTAGCCATTCTGAAGAACGGTGAATTGATTGCAAAAGGCCCTGTCAGGGAACTTCTGACAGATGAGGAAGTGGTGGAAATATCCTGTTCCGACAATGAAAGGTTATTTGACATTCTCAAAAAAGGTGAAATTGTTAAGGAAATCTCCAGGGAGAACAGCATAATGATCGCAACATTACACAAGGGAAGGACCATCGGTGAAATTAACAGACATGCATTTGAAAATGACCTTGTAATTGAACACCTTGTCAGCAGGAGAAGAAGCCTGGAATCCCAGTTTCTTGAACTGGTAAAATGAGCGCGGAATGAAGAAATTAATACAGATAGAGTTAATTAAGATCCTTAATTATATTCCGTTCAGGATACTTCTTGGGTTGTATGTGCTGGCTATTATTCTCGGTCTGGTTATATATCCGCTGGTAGACAAGCAGGTTCCCATGATCTCCCTGACCGATCTGTTCCGGTTTCCCGATGTCTGGCCTTTCCTCACCTGGGTCACCGAGCCTTACAATATTTTGCTTGCATTGATTGTCATCATGATCACCACCAATGAATTTTCCAACCATACTTTCAAGAACCAAATTATTTTCGGACTAAGCAGGAAAGAGCTGATCAGTCAGAAACTGCTGCTCATACTCATGCTTGCCCTCCTGGCCACTTTACTGTTAACAGCAACATCTGTGCTGCTCGGTATCAGCTACAGTTACAAACTTACATTCAGGATAGCCCTTGAAAATTCCTGGATGGTTGCATCCTATTTCCTCTCTTCCCTGGCCTATATGTCATTCGGACTCCTGTTTGCACTCCTGATTAAGAATACAGCTTTAACGATCCTTGGTTTTATTGGTTTCCGCACATTTATTGAGCCAGTACTTTTCCTTGTTTTCAGGGAACGGGAGATCAGGTGGTTTTTCCCAATGAGGGCAAACACCCGGCTTACTCCACTACCCAACCTGATAGAGATATTTCAGCGCAAGCTGGATTCAGACCAACCTGTTGATGAAGCATCCCTGGAAATTTTACCCAGGGGGCTTCCATTATGGACAAACATTTTACTTGTAGCGGCTTACATCGCAACCGTCGTTTTTCTTGCATACAAGATTATGGACAGAAAAAGATTAACATAGTGTCTGTCCATCATGTTTCCATCATGAACGTGTATCCAGTGCATCCCGCAACCCGTTTCCAACCAGCGTAAATGCCAGTACCATAAGCATCACAGCCAGACCGGGCACAATAGCAAGATATCCCTGGTTGACAATGATATATCCGTAATGTTCCTTGATCATCCCACCCCAGCTGGGAACAGGCGGCTGCACACCGATTCCAAGAAAACTTAAGCCTGCTTCAAGCAATATCGCTGTTGCAAAATTGGCTGCGGAGATGATCACCACAGGCGACAGTGTATTGGGAATGATGTGTCGAAAAAGAATTCTGCCGGATCTCATGCCAAGCACCCTGGCTGCTTCAACATATTCTTTTTCTCTAAGTGATAAAACCTGACCCCTGACGACCCTGGCCACTTCAACCCACATGGTAAGGCCGACTGCGATAAAGACCTGCCAGTATCCTCTGCCCAGTACCAGGGTAATTGAAATCACCATCAAAAGTGTAGGAACCGACCAAACAACATTCACGAGCCACATGATCACCTTATCTGTCCATCCCCTGAAATAGCCGGCCAGACCACCCAGAACCAATCCCAGCAGCAAGGATATCATAACTGCAATAAATCCAACCGTCAGACTGATCCTGGTGCCCAGGATCAACCGACTCAGCATATCCCTTCCAAACCTGTCTGTACCAAGTAAGAACTTTTTTGATACCAGACATTCATTTTCAATCCTGTTGCGAAGCTCCTCAACAGACCCTTCGTATAAAACCCGGCCATTGACACCGTATGCCCTGCATACTCCGTTTTTGAAAGTATAGGTGCCCATGTCAACCGGGTAGCATACGTCGATCAGGTAATGCTCCGAATAGAAAACATCGTCTTCATATTTTGAGTATTCCTGTACTTCTATTTTGTCTTCAATAAAATTGTATGATTGAATGGGCAAATAACGGTACTCCGAATCCCTTCCGGTGAATGCTCTTTTGAAAAATCCTGTGCTGTCATTTCTCCTGTTCATCCTGATTTTAAGGAATTCATTGCTGAATCCAGGTTTTTCCAGCGCAACCTCAAGTACCTGCGTATTTGCATGGGTTGTCTTATCGGGGGTGATCATATACCCTGCAACAGATATGAGTATTGCAAGGACAATGATTATCAGTCCTGCCATGGAAACCGGATTATCCCTGAAACGGTTCCAGGCCAGACGAAAAGGGGATATGCCGGTCCTGCCCAATACTGTAATCTTTAAAATGTCCGAAGTATGATGTCTATCTTGATAAAATATCTGTTTTCAGCCAAGGTGCCTTTTCAACAAATCATTCAGAACTGAAAAATCAATAGGTTTTGTAACGTAATGTGTGCAGCCGGCCTTTTCTGCGGCTGTTTTACCATCACCGGACACATTTGCCGTCGCTGCAATCACAGGAATATTTTCATCCAGCTTTCGTATTTCCCTTGTAACTTCCAGTCCATTCATGTATGGCAATTGCAGGTCCATAATTATCAGCGATATATCAGGATCTTTCTTAAATATTTCAATTGCCGATAACCCGTCGGATGCATGCAACAATGTATAGCCGGTGTTATGGAGCCTGGCTTTAAAGAGCTTGAATGACATAAAGTCATCTTCCACAATAAGAATCTTTTGCATATCCTTTTGTCATTTAATTAAAGATTATCCCAGCAACATGCCAACAAGTGTGGCAGATAATAGTGCTGCCAGGGTACCTGAAAGCAGGGCCCTCATTCCAAGCTGAGAAAGCTGGACACGCTTACCGGGAGCAAGTGCACCAATGCCGCCGATCTGTATTCCAATTGACGCGAAATTGGCAAAACCACAAAGCATGTAAACCGACATAATGATGGATTTTGGGTCTGAGAACATACCTGCAGTTTTCATTTCAGAAAGGCTGATGTATGCAACAAATTCTGTCATGATCAACTTTTTGCCCAACAATGAACCGGTAAGGGTGATATCTTCAACCGGCACCCCTGTCAGCCACATGATCGGAGCCAGTGAATAGCCCAATATAAATTCAAGGCTCAGCTCTTCATACCTTCCATCTGTAATTCGGGCAACGATTTCATTCAACGAAGTCCAGTCTGCCACTTTTACAAATACATAATTGATAAGCGCGATGAATGCTATGAATACCAAAAGCATCGCTGCCACATTTACCGCAAGTTTCAATCCCTCTGTTGTTCCATTGGAAATTGCATCCAGCACATTTTTCCCTATGTTGCTCTGGGATATTTCAATTTTTTTATCAACCACCCCTGTCTGAGGCACCAGTATTTTGGAAATAACCACCACCCCCGGGGCAGCCATTACCGAGGCTGCCAGAAGGTGTTTTGCAAATACAAGTTCCTGCACCGGGTCGCCTCCACCCAGAAATCCTATGTATGCTGCCAATACGCCACCTGCCAGGGTGGCCATTCCACCCGACATTACAAGCATGATCTCCGACTCATTCATTTTTTCAAGGTAGGCTTTTATCATAAGGGGAGACTCGGTCTGGCCGAGAAATATATTCCCTGCCACAGAAAGGCTTTCTGCACCGGATAAGCCCATTGCCCTGGACATTAGGTATCCCAGTGCTCTAACTATCAACTGGATGACCCCAAAGTAAAAAAGCACACTCGTTATGGCCGAGAAGAAGATGATCGTGGGTAAAATGTTAAAGGCAAATGTCTGGAGAGGTTTTGCAATATCTCCCTGCTCCCCGCTTCCAAAAAGGAATTTGGTGCCTTCTCCTGTAAAAAACAGGATTTTAACAAAGACCTTCCCCACAAATTCAAATATCAGCTGAATCACGGGGATATACAGTATACCGATCGCAAGCAGCAGCTGGATTCCCAGGCCTATCCCTACAGTCTTCCAGTTGATCGCTTTTCTGTTCTTACTGAAAGCGAACGCAATGGCGATCAGAACGATCATACCAAGTAAACCACGCAGCAATTTTATCCAGCTGAATGAAAAACCTGTTTTTTCCGGGATGATATTGGAAAGGGACTCCTGAACAGAAACTGTATCTTCTATTGCATGATCGGAGTGAACAGTTGTGCTCTGTAAAGTTACTGTATCCTGCTTTGTAGTATCAATCTGACCATTACAAGGTAAAAAATGAAAAGAAAAACCAATCATTCCCACCAGGAGGATTAAGCTTCCAATTGTCTTTTTCATTCAGATGGGATTATTTATTTTTTCCGAGACTTTATCTCATCCCTGATTTCCGAAGCCAGCTCATAATCTTCATCAGTAATTGCTTTTTCCAGCATGCCGTTCAATTCTTCAATTGATTTGTCATCAAGTTGCTTTTTACGGGTACCGGAAGATGAAGGCCGTTCCTTTTTAGTCTTGCCGGTACTCCCTGCCGGAGGCTCCTCAGTCAGACCTTTTTCTTTATCAAAATCTAGAACAATACCTGCTTTTTCAATAATTTCTGATGTTGTATATATCGGGCATTTGAACCTCAGGGCAAGTGCAATTGCATCTGAAGTCCGCGCATCCAGTGAAATTTGTTTATCACCGTTATCGAAAAGGACATTGGCAAAAAAGACCCCTTCCTCAAGCTTGTGAATGTTTACCTCAATCAATTTAATGCCGTATATCTCTGCAAACTTCCTGAAAAGATCATGGGTCAGAGGACGGGGGGGATTCAGTCCTTCGAGTTCAATGGCTATCGCCTGCGCCTCAAAACCTCCCACAATGATTGGAATTCGCCGGGAGCCGTTTTCTTCTGACAATACAAGTGCATAGGCCCCTGATTGAGTCTGGCTGTAAGAAATTCCTAAGACATTTAATTTTATTTTTTCCATTCCACCAATACAACTTTACAATTGCCCGCTCATTACTTTCAGGTTTGTCCATGTAAGAACATATTCAACAAAAATATAATTTTTAAAAAGCAATTCACTTATATGCCTGATAATATTTGTATTTGTAACCGGAGTTTTCCGGTATCATTAAAGTTTTAAGGACCAGGCAGATAATTTTTTTGTAAATCTTTGTCATATCATTTAAACTTTTCTATCTTTGCAGACCGAATTCAAAACCACAGAAAATTACGAGATAATGTATGCAATTGTTGATATAGCCGGACAGCAATTTAAAGTTGAAAAGAAACAGAAGCTGTTTGTCCATCGCATGAATGAAAAGACCGGGTCAAAAGTAACTTTTGACAAAGTCTTATTAATTGAGAATGAAGGCAAAATAACTGTCGGCAACCCTCTGATCAATAACGCAGCTGTATCAGCAACAGTAATTGAACACGTAAAAGGTGACAAAGTACTGGTTTTTAAGAAAAAAAGAAGAAAGGGATACCAAAAACTGAATGGTCACAGGCAGTATTTAACGCAGGTTGAAATTACAAATATCAGCGAAAAAGCTGCCGTCAAATCAGAAACAAAAGCTGAAGCAGAAGAAAAGCCTGAGGCAACAAAGACTGCATCCCGGAAAAAACCTGCAGCAAAGAAGCCTGCCGGTGAGAAGAAAGCTGCTGCACCTGCGGAAAAAAAGACCGGCACAACAAAATCAGCATCCAAAACATCAGCTACAAAGGCAACGACTACGAAAGCTGCTCCAAAATCAAAACCTGCAGCTGCAAGCAAAGCCTCAGCGACAAAAAAGCCTGCGGCTGCTAAGAAACCTGCTGCCAAAAAACCTGCAGAGAAAAAAACAGACAGCAAGGCCGGGGATGCTGATAAGAAATAATATTTGAAAAATTTAATACTTTATTGATATGGCACATAAGAAAGGCGCCGGTAGTTCAAGAAACGGACGAGAATCAGAAAGCAAAAGACTTGGAATTAAGATCTTTGGAGGACAGGTTGTAACCGCCGGTAATATTATTGTTCGCCAGAGAGGTACGGTACACAATCCTGGCTCAAATGTAGGTATGGGTAAGGACCATACATTATTTGCGCTGACCGACGGAAAAGTAAAATTCCAGAAGAAAGCAGACAATAGGTCATACGTCTCAATTGATCCCCTGGAAAACTAATCGGGTCAATCTGATAAAAAACTATTCTTTATTCACCTGTAATCAGCTACCTTTGCAGCAGATTACAGGTTTTTTATTTTAACAGACTATGCTAACTATTCCATTTATCAGGGAAAACCGGGACCTGGTGATCCGGCAACTGAAGATCAAGAACTTTGATGCTGAAACAATTATTGATCAAATTCTGAAAAAAGATTTGTCAAGACGCAACAACCAGGTCAGGGTAAATGAATTACAATCTGAGATGAACCAGGCCAGTAAGGCGATCGGATTACTTTTTAAAAACGGTGAAAAAGACCAGGCAAACCAGGCCAGGGAAAAAACTTCAGAACTCAAGGAGGAGATCAGGGCTCTTCAATCAGCCATGCAGCAGGCATCATCCGAATTAAATGAATTGCTGATACAGGTACCAAATGTTCCTCATGCTTCCGTTCAACAGGGGAAATCTGAATCCGACAATGAGATCATCAGGAAAGGGGGTTCTGTTCCGGATCTTGAAGAAAATGCACTGCCGCACTGGGAACTTGCAGCAAGGTATGATATTATCGATTTTGACCTTGGTGTAAAACTTACAGGAGCGGGATTCCCGCTTTACAAAGGCGACGGAGCAAGGTTCCAGAGGGCTTTGATATCTTATTTTCTCGACAGGAATACTGAATCCGGGTACAAAGAGGTGCTTCCTCCCCTTCTCGTCAATGCAGATTCCGGATTTGGTACCGGTCAGCTGCCCGACAAAGAAGGACAGATGTACCATGTACAGTCAGATGATTTTTACCTGATACCTACTGCTGAGGTCCCGGTAACCAATATTTACCGGGATGTTATTCTTGAGGAGGGTGACCTTCCCATAAAAAATACTGCCTATACTCCATGTTTCAGACGGGAAGCCGGTTCTTACGGGAAAGATGTGAGGGGACTGAACCGGGTTCACCAGTTTGACAAGGTAGAGATCGTTCAAATACAATCCCAGGAGAACAGCTATCAGGCGCTGGAAGAAATGGTCCTTCATGTGGAATCGCTCATCAATGATCTTCAGTTACCTTACAGGATTGTCAGGTTATGCGGCGGTGATTTGAGCTTTACTTCAGCATTAACGTTCGACTTTGAAGTATATGCAGCGGCACAGAAAAAATGGCTGGAAGTAAGCTCAGTGTCAAATTTCGAAGCCTACCAGGCCAACAGACTGAAGCTCAGGTATAAGAAGCCTGGTGAGAAAAAAACCTTGCTTGCACACACGTTGAATGGAAGTGCACTGGCTCTCCCCAGGATCGTTGCTGCCTTGCTCGAGAACAATCAAACTTCTGAAGGGATCCGCGTGCCTTCTGTATTGCATAAATATATGGGTAAAGATCTCATCAAATAATTCCGTACCGGAAGGTGGAACAAATAAAAAATCAAAAAAAAGCATACCTGTTTGCCCTTACTGCAGTCTTTTTCTGGTCAACCGTACCGACTGCATTCAAACTTGGCCTGAAATACCAGGACAATTATCAAATGGTAACAGGTGCTGCCATTGTTTCAACTATTGTACTGGCACTAACGGTAGTTATGCAGGGAAAGATAAGGATCCTGCTGAAGACAGGCAGGCAGGCCCTGTTGCGGAGCGCTTTGCTTGGGCTATTAAACCCTGCATTATACTATTTCATATTGTTTAAGGCTTATGACCTCCTGCCCGGGCAGATAGCACAACCATTGAATATGACCTGGCCGATTGTACTCGTTTTAATATCAATACCCTTGCTGAACCAGAAAATAGGCTGGATAAGCATCATCTCAATGATCATAAGTTTTGCCGGAGTATTTGTATTGTCATTACAGGGAGGAAACCTGTTTTCAGAAAGCTCAAATCTGAAAGGTATCCTGCTGGCATTGTTCACGGCAGTACTCTGGGCATTTTACTGGATATTCAACATGAAAAGTAAAATCGACGAGGTGGTCGGTTTGCTGCTGATCTTTGCTTTTTCTTCCATCTACCTGATTCTTGGTTCTGCCTTCAGGGAGCCAGGCTTGCCTGCCGGACGTGAAGCATGGTTTGCAGCCGTTTATATTGGAATCTTCGAAATGGGATTTGCATTTGTCCTGTGGTTGAAAGCACTTCAGCTTTCATCAACAACAGCGCGGATTTCCAACCTGGTTTTTATTGCCCCTTTTTTAAACCTTGTTTTTGTTCACTTTTTCCTGGGAGAGAGCATATATATTTCTACTATCTTTGGAATAATTCTGGTAGTCACCGGTATCATTATTCAAAATTCTGTAAAGTATCAAAATGCCGGAAAAGGAAAGGATCATACTCGGGATTGATCCCGGAACAAACATCATGGGATTTGGAGTGCTCAATGCAACTTCAAAACAGCCCGGATTCATTGATATGGGCATACTGGACATCCGGAAAGAGGGTGATCATTATAAAAAGCTGAGTGCGATATTCAATCATACCATCAGGCTCATAGAAAATTACAACCCGGAAGAGCTGGCCATCGAAGCTCCTTTCTATGGAAAGAACGTTCAGTCCATGCTCAAACTGGGCAGGGCACAGGGTGCGGCCATTGCAGCTGCTTTGTACAGGGAAATACCTGTATTTGAATATGCCCCCAGGAAGATTAAGCTTTCAATTACTGGGGTGGGACAGGCGTCAAAAGAACAGGTTTCTGCAATGTTATCACAAATGTTCCGGATTAAAAACATGCCGTCGAATTTTGACGCAACCGACGGTCTTGCCGTAGCTGTCTGCCATTTTTATGAAAAATCCCTATCTGTAAAAAGTGCTGGAGCCAATAATTGGGAAGCCTTCATTAAAAAGAATCCTGACAGGATCAAATGAGCTACTCTACTTCTTTTGCAATCGTTTCCGCAATTTCCTGGAACTCATCGGGTGACAATTTGAGTTTGGGCTTGCTGAAATCAATGTCGTAAAGGTCATTGATCGGGCAAAGGTGAATGTGTGCATGTGGCACTTCAAGTCCCAGCACAGCCACGCCAACACGCTTGCAATCCATTGTCTTGTCAATGGCCAGCGCAATGCGTTTTGAAAATTTCATCATCTCCCCGAGCAAATCCTCATCCAGGTCAAAGAGATAGTCCGTCTCAACTTTTGGAACAACCAAAATATGTCCCCTGGCCAGTGGATTTATATCTAAAAATGCGTAAAATCTTTCATCCTCGGCGATCTTATAAGAAGGGATCTCTCCCTCAATGATCCTTGTAAATATTGAAGCCATGACAAAAATATTTTTACATGGAAATTTCCATGATCTCAAATGACATGTGACCGGAAGGGACGTCAATATCTGCTACTTCACCGACTTTTTTCCCGAGCAGCCCCCTGGCAATGGGTGTAGTAACCGCAATTTTTCCGACTTTAATATCGGATTCGCTCTCTGAAACAATTGTATACTCAACAACCTTATCCGTTTTACAGTTCTTTAACTTTACCCTGTTCATAATCTGAACAGTACTGGTATCGATCTTTGATTCATCAATGATACGCGCATTTGCAACAATCTGTTCCAACTTCACAATTTTCATCTCCAGCATTCCCTGTGCCTCTTTGGCTGCGTCATATTCTGCGTTCTCCGAAAGGTCGCCTTTATCCCTTGCTTCTGCAATCTGTTCAGAAATTGCCGGACGTTCAATCTTTACCAAATGTTCAAGCTCCTGCTTTATTTTAGCCAAACCCTCTTCAGTGATGTATGAAACATTTGTCATCGCAATCTTGCTTTAATATGTTCATTAAAATAAAAAAGAATCCCGGCCCCCGGAACTCTTTTGCACCGCAAAGTTAAGAAAATTTTAGTATCCTAAACGATTAATTATTGTGGAATATATAACTGCTGTGCCCAGGTCAAAATCTTTAACGATCTCAAAATAATCGGGATGAAAGGATTCATCCAGGTCTATCAGCTGGATATTTTCTTCTTGCCCTGTGGTTCTGACAGCTTCGGCCTCAATGACTTCGGCATTCTCTTGCTTGTCAGGATCATATACACCTTCAAAATCAGTATATGCCAATTCAGGGGAGGAATTATTCGAACGGGATATATTTACCGGTTGCTGAACCTGCGGCTCATTGGTTTTCTGTAGTTCAGACTCATCTTCCCCAAATCCAATTTCTTCCTTTATGGAATCCACCGAACCTTGTGCTTCATCAATCATACCTCCAAATTGCTCTTCCAGTCTGCCGAAAAATCCTGTAGAACCAGATCCCTGGCCTTTAGATGACGAACCCTGTTGAGATTTTTTCTTCTTCCCAACAATACTCGCAACTATTGCTATGACAGTAATAGCAATATATAATAATGTACCGATATCAAATTCCATAACAGAATAATTAAGTACAATAATGTACTTGAACCAACAGTTAAAATTATAAAAATTATTAACCAATTGCTAATGTCTCTATCTTTGTAGTTGATAATTCATGCCACATGATAAAAAAAATCTACCTGAGCATATTGTTGGGTTTGATCGTTTCGCTGTTTACAGGATGTGAAAGTGACCAATATCATATTCCCTACGTGAGGGTTGACCTGCATCTTAATATCATCAGTGAACTGGGGAATCCGGCACTCAGCTCAACCACGCTTATTGACGGAGGTGTGAACGGACTGATCGTTTACAGGGAGGATTATGATCTTTTTCACGTATATGACCGCACCTGTACCAGGTATCCCGATCATAATGAAATGGTGCTTCCCGATGAAGAATTCGAAGGTGTATTCACATGCCCGGAATGCAAATCAAGATACATGCTGCTCCTGGGTGGAGACCCTATTGAAGGTCCGGCCACATTTGGCCTTCATGAATATTACTCGGTTGTTGAAGGTGACCTACTTCACGTTTATAACTAATTGGTGTCTGTCCATAATGTCCGTTTGCTGCGTTACGCTCGTCGGGAAATTGCTCATCCCGATAATATATCAGGACTCCACATTTCCCGACTTCGCAGGCCTTGCAAACGAAAATTATAATCCAGCCACCCAACTTTATTGACAGACACCAATTAAAAATATTACGATATAAATCGCCTGAACTTATCTCACCGGATACCTGTGAACCAGCTTAATATCTGTAATGATCCGGTTTGAAGGGGCCATCTTTCGGTACGCCTAAATAGGAAGACTGCTCTTCGGTCAGGGAAGTAAGTTTCACCCCGAGCTGACCAAGATGAAGCCTGGCTACCTCTTCGTCTAGCTTTTTCGACAACATATAAACACCCAGATCATAATCGTGCTGCCACAGATCAATCTGTGCAAGGGTCTGGTTTGAAAACGAGTTGCTCATAACAAATGAAGGGTGACCCGTTGCACACCCGAGGTTTACCAAACGGCCTTCAGCCAGCAAAAAGATTGCGTGCCCGTCATCAAAGATATACTTGTCAACCTGCGGTTTTATGTTCAATTTTGTTACACCTTCAATTTCATCGAGCCTGTCAACCTGGATCTCATTGTCAAAATGACCAATGTTACATACGATCGCCTGGTCCCTCATTTTCGACATATGCGCAGTGGTGATGACATCCCTGTTACCGGTAGCCGTAACAAAAATATTTCCGTAGGGAAGGGTTTCTTCGAGTGTTGTCACTTCATATCCTTCCATGGCAGCCTGCAGGGCGCAAATGGGGTCGATTTCAGTAACAATTACGCGTGCTCCGTAGGATTTCATTGATTGTGCACATCCTTTGCCAACATCACCATAGCCGGCAACCACTACAACTTTACCTGCAACCATCACATCGGTTGCACGCTTAATTCCATCAGCGAGGGACTCCCGGCATCCATAAAGGTTATCAAATTTTGATTTGGTAACAGAATCATTCACATTGATCGCGGGGAACAGCAATTCATTCTTTTCAAGCATCTGGTACAACCTGTGAACTCCTGTGGTTGTCTCCTCAGAAACCCCTTTCATGTCAGCTGCTGTCCTGTGCCATTTTTGCGGATCTTCAGCAAGAATGCGTTTCATGGTCTGAATAACCACTTTTTCCTCCCGGCTCTCGCCTTCTGCTTCCAGCAACCCGGGATCATCTTCAGCCGCATAACCTTTATGTACCAGCAATGTTGCATCACCGCCATCATCAACTATCAGGTTGGGACCTTTCCCATCCGGGAATGAAAGTGCCTGCGCCGTACACCACCAATATTCTTCAAGGGTTTCACCCTTCCATGCAAAAACAGGTATGCCGGATTTGGCAATTGCTGCCGCCGCATGATCCTGTGTTGAGAAGATATTGCAGCTTGCCCAGCGAACATCCGCCCCCAGTGCAACCAGAGTCTCAATCAGAACGGCTGTTTGTATGGTCATATGCAATGAGCCAGTTATCCGCGCGCCCTTCAGCGGCTTCTCCCTGGCATATTTTTCCCTGATCGACATCAACCCGGGCATCTCTTTTTCTGCGATTTCTATCTCTTTTCTTCCATACGCTGCCAAATTAATATCTGCAACCTTATAAGGCAACGATTCTACGTACGACAATGTCTCCATGATCAACAAATTTATTTGCAAAATTAATAATTCCCTGATAATAAATTCCTTATTTCCAACTCATCTTTTCGCAACTGTTGTTTGAGTGCTTCAAGGTTTGAAAATTTTATTTCATCCCTGATGCGCTTTCTGAAATGTACAACAACTTCCCTGTCATAAAGATCAAAATCTACATCAAATAAATGGGCTTCTATGATCTTAACAGGATTTGCGCTGTCGATGGTAGGCCGGATTCCGATATTCAGCATGGCTTCATACATTTCATTTTCATATTCAACATGAACAGCATATACACCATCTTTTGGGATAAGTTTATAGGCTGACTGGGGAATGATGTTGGCAGTTGGATATCCAAGTTTTCTGCCCAGCTGGTTTCCCGTTGTAACACGACCTTCAAGATAATAATCGTAATCAAGCATCTTCCTGGTCCTGGGCAGGTCTCCTTCAAGCAGGGAATTCCTTATTGCTGTTGAACTGATGTTGCCGGCTGATTCCCTGAATTCATCAATTTTCTCAACGATCAGTCCGGATTTGGATGCACATTCCGCAAGGATTTCAGGATTTCCATTCCTATCCTTTCCAAAGGCATTGTCATAACCAAGCAACAACCTTTTTGCCTTGAGTTTTTCAACAAGGAACTCCTGGACAAAGTCACATGCACTTTTAGCAGCCAGTTCAGAAGTAAACGGGATAACAATACAATAATCTATTCCCATCTTACTCAGATGGTGTATCTTTTCTTCCTTGGAATGCAACAACCGGAAATTCCAGACATCTTTATTCAGGACAAGGCGGGGATGGGGCCACAGTGTAATCACGACAGATTTTCCCCCGGTTTGCCTGGCCCTTCTGATCAGGTTCATCAGAATAAACCTATGACCCTTGTGAACCCCATCGAAAATACCAATGGTAACCACCGGATTTTTGATCTCCGGTTTGTCACTTATGTTAAAGACTTCCATCTCACGGTTTCAAATTAGCAAGTACAAAATTTCATGACCCATTCGGCAGACTCTTAAACGCATCGCATGCAGATTCGTGGGGGGTCAATCGCGGCACAAATTTAATAAAATAAATCTCCCCGGCGGACCAGATATTAAATGATCCTGTTAAAATCATATTCATAATCATATTTTTGTATCTTGCTCTCATTCCACGATCAGACCAAGTATGAAAATAATTGAAACGGACCCCTGGCTTGAACCTTATGCACCGGTAATAAAGAGAAGGGCTGAACTGATAAAGAAAAAAGAAAGTGAGCTCACCGCTGATTCTGAAAACCTGGAATCATTTTCTACCGGGCACCTGTATTTTGGAATCCATAGAACTGAAAAGGATTGGATTTTCAGGGATTGGATGCCCAATGCAAAGAGTGTACACCTGATCGGTGAATTCAATGATTGGTCGGTCAACGAAGATTTTGCACTCAGTAAAATATCCGATAGCACCTGGGAACTAAAGATCCCATTGGATTACATTAACCACGGAGACCAGTACAAATTAAAAGTAACCTGGAACAATGGCAGTGGTGACCGGATCCCTGCATGGGCCCTCAGAACGGTTCAAATCGAAGAGACAGGTATTTTCAACGCCCAGGTATGGTCGCCCCGGGAACCTTATAAATGGAAATTTGAGTCACCTGATCTGTCAGGAAGACATCCTGTAATTTATGAAGCCCATGTTGGAATGGCCACTGAAGGTCATAACGTAGGTACATTCCGGCAGTTCCGGGAGCAGGTATTGCCACGTGTCATTGAATCAGGCTACAATACATTGCAATTAATGGCAATACAGGAACACCCCTATTACGGATCATTTGGCTACCATGTGTCCGGACTTTTCGCTGTCAGTTCGCGATTCGGAACACCCGATGATCTTAAAAACCTGATCGATGAGGCACACCAGCATGGCATTGCAGTGATCATGGATATTGTTCATTCACATGCGGTTAAGAATGAACTGGAAGGATTGGGCATGTATGCAGGCGATCCCGGACAATTCTTTCATACCGGTCATCGCAGGGAACATACCGGATGGGATTCTCTTTGTTATGATTATGGAAAGAACGAAGTATTGCATTTCCTGCTGTCCAATGTTCATTTTTGGTTAAAGGAATACCGGTTTGACGGATTCAGATTTGACGGTGTAACAAGCATGCTCTATTATGATCATGGACTTGAAAGGGCTTTTTCCTCTTATAACAACTATTTCGATGGCGGTCAGGATGAAGATGCCATTGTATGCCTGGCGCTTGCCAACAAACTGATCACGGAACTGAAACCTGATGCTATCTCTATCGCGGAAGATATGAGCGGATACCCCGGGTTAGCTGCACCGTTGAATGCAGGCGGAATCGGATTTACCCACAGGCTGTCCATGGGAGTGCCCGATTACTGGATCAGGATCATCAAGGAAAAGGCTGATGAGAACTGGAACATGACTGAACTTTTTCATGAACTTACCTCCAAAAGACCTGGCGAAGAGGTTATTGCTTATGCAGAATCTCATGACCAGGCCCTGGTAGGTGATAAGACCATCATTTTCCGTCTTGTTGATAAGGAAATGTACTGGCATATGAATAAAAGTTCTGAAAACCTTATTGTTGACCGGGGAATTGCCCTCCATAAAATGATCAGGTTGATCACCCTGGCTACAGCGGGAGGCGGATACCTCAATTTCATGGGCAATGAATTCGGTCATCCTGAATGGATTGATTTCCCGAGGGAAGGGAATAACTGGTCATACCAGTATGCCAGGCGGCAATGGTCCCTTGTTGACAATATGGAACTTAAATACCATTACATGGGAGATTTTGACAGGGAGATCATCACCTTAATTGTTAACAGCAACTGTCTGGAACATCCATGTAATCCTGTAAAAATAGATGATGGGGACAAAATAATTTCATTTTCCAGGGGTAAATTCCTGTTTGTTTTCAATTTCCACCCATCAAATTCTTACACATCCTACGGATTACCGGCGGATCAGGGAAAATACAGGTATATCCTTTCATCTGATGAAGCAAGATTTGGAGGATTTGAAAGGGTTGATCTTGCAACGCTACACCGGACCACCAGGGAAAGATCATTTGGCTTGAAACAAAAGCTTGATCTCTATATTCCGGCAAGGACTGCGCTGGTACTTGAAAAATCGGCAGTGCCCGGTGTCAGGTAGCTGGATCACATTATGTTCGAGATATCGGACACTATGAACAGACACGTTTTATATCCATCGGACTAGCGGAAGGTCCATCCTGTGAGGCAATTCCTTCATTTTCGGATAGATCCTGTAGCCAATGTCAAACTGCCCTGTCCGTCCTATCTCCTGAATGATCTCATACTCTGCAATAGAATCTTCGAAATTTATGCACTTCAAATCAACCGTTTCCATGAAAACATGCTCATCCTGATCTTCCGACCTTCCTGCTATTACCATTTCAACACCAATATTATCTGCAGACAAACCATTCAGATCCAATTGAATGCTGCCTTCGTACCGTTGGCCTACTACAAAATCCTCCTTTCCAGGATCGGGCACATCAAATTTGATGATGTTGATGTTTTGCCATTGTTCAATGACCTGCTTTTTATAAAATGATATCTCCTTGGCAATTCTAAAGTCGTCCATCTTCAGGCTCTGCGAACGGTGGTAAAGCCTTTTATAGAACTTTTCAATATAATCACGCAGCATCCTGTTCATAGTGAATTCCGGAGCGACTTTCGATATTGAATTCTTAATGATCTTTACCCATTCAACCGGAACATCATCTTTATTTCTTTTGTAGAATTTTGGCAGGATATCATTTTCCAGCAACGAATATATTCTTTCTGCATCGAGTTCATCCTGTTGATCCTGATTATCAAAGGACCTCTCAACCGGAAGTGCCCAACCGGCATCCTCCCTGTATCCTTCGGCCCACCATCCGTCGAGTACACTGAAATGCAAACAGCCATTCATAACTGCCTTTTCCCCGCTCGTACCTGATGCCTCCAGCGGCCTGGTTGGAGTGTTCAACCATATATCGACGCCATGAAGCAACCTTTTGGCCAGATGAATATTGTAATTCTGCAGGAAAATGATCTTCCCTGTGAATTCAGGACGTTTGGAGATCTCGACAATGCGTTTGATCAAGGCCTGTCCCGGGATATCCTTTGGGTGAGCTTTCCCTGCAAATACAAATTGAACCGGCATTTCAGGATTATTGACCAACTTTTTCAAACGCTCAATATCTGCAAACAGGAGATTTGATCTCTTGTAGGTTGCAAATCTCCTCGCAAAACCTATGGTCAGTGTTTTTTCATTTATTGCCTCTGATATCTCCATCACCAGTTTGGGATCTTCCAGCAGCCTTTCTGATGCCCTCGAAAGCCTTCTTCTGATATATCCTACCAGCTGTTTGCGCTCTTCATTACGTAACTTCCAGATGGTCTCATCCTTTACATCATGGATTTTGTGCCACAATTTCCTGTCTTCCTGTCTTTCAAGAAAATCATCGCCAAACTCTTTTTTATAGAGCTCCCTCCAGTTATCTGACAACCACGTGGAAAGATGCACCCCATTGGTAACATGACCAATGTGTAATTCCTCCGGCATATACCCATTCCACATTCCTGCAAACATATTCCTGCTGACAGAGCCATGCAGATTGCTTACACCGTTCACTTCCTGCGATAGATTAACGGCCAGCACACTCATTGAAAATTTTTCATTGACTTCATCATGTTTAACCCGCCCAAGGTTCATCAGTTTATTCCAGGTAATGGTCAAACGATCCGGATAATGACTCAGGTAGGTCCTCATCATATTTTCATTGAAACTGTCATGACCCGCGGGAACCGGCGTATGCGTTGTAAACAGGCTTGTAGATCTCACTATTTCCCGCGCCTCCGGGAAGGTCATATTCCGTTCCTGTATGTATTCCCGCAAACGTTCAAATCCTGTAAAAGCCGCATGTCCTTCATTCAGGTGGTAAAGATCCGTTTGAATGCCCTGTTGACGCAGCGCCCTCACCCCGCCAATTCCCAGCAGTAATTCCTGTTTGAACCTGTTCTCTTCATCTCCTCCATATAATTTATGGGTCACCTGTCTGTCATTGGGTTTGTTCGCCTCAAAATCAGCATCCAGAAGAAACAGAGGGACCCTTCCGATCTGCACCTTCCATATTCTTGCATGCAAGGTTCTTCCCGGCAAAATAAGACTTATGGTTCTCCAGGTACCAGATTCGTCACGCACGGGACTCACAGGTATTTTGGAAAAGTCCTGGAAATCATCATGAGCAACCTGATCTCCTCCCGACGTGATCAATTGATGAAAATAACCGTACCTGTACAGCAAACCCACTCCAACCAAATTATAATTGTAATCGCTCGCCTCCTTCAAATAGTCACCAGCAAGCAATCCCAGTCCCCCTGAATATATTTTTAAAGAATTGTGCAGTCCAAACTCCATGCTAAAATAAGATACTGAAGGTTCATTCTTCCTGGGTGCCTCCTCCATGTATTCCCTGAATGTTCTGAATACCTCTTCAAGCTTTTCAATGAATTTTTCATCTTTTTCAAGTTCAAGCAAGCGATCAAAAGGTATGCGGTCCAATAACACAATTGGATTTTCATCCACATCATCCCACAGATCAGGATCAACAGATCTGAAAAGATCAACCGCTTCCCTGTTCCATGACCACCATAGGTTGCGCGACAATTTCTCCAATGGCTTGAGTCGTTCCGGGATCTGTTGCTGAACGACCACCCGTCTCCACATCGGCTCAATATCCGTAAGCAGTTTGCTCGTGGATGGAAGGTGTTCAACGCGCTCGTGGGAATCATAGGCTATGTCCACATCCCCGGCTCTTTCAAGCGCAATTGAATATGCCCTCCAGTATTGAGGAATCATATTTTTCCAGACAACAGACTGGCTTATCTCATAAGCTTTCTCCCTTGCACGCTTGATATCTTCCGGGCCGGACCTTACATAATCCTGTATTATTTGAGCCATTTCGGCCACTACTTCCTGCTCATTGGAATCTTTTCTTTCGACAATAAATATGCCCTTCCCTTTATCAGGCACATGATCATTCACCCACTTCCCGAATCCCGACAAAGATGTTGTGACAGCGGGGATCCTCAAGGCCATGCTTTCCAAAGGTGTATATCCCCAGGGTTCATAGTAGGAGGGGAAAAAGGTCAGGTCAAAACCGATCAACGCATCATAATATGAAAGATCAATGATCCCGTCATTACCTTTAAGATATGAGGGTACAAAAATAATCTTCACAGGATCACCATCCGCATTTGAAAGTCCGTTCTGAGATATTCTCTGCAGCACCGGATCCTGTTCTGCAAAATGAAGATAATGAGTTAAAACGCTTTTTTCATCAGTACCGTTCCTGTTCCCTTCGATTACTTCCTGGATATCCTTTCTCGGACCGTATTGGTTCGCGGGAACCAGTATAAAAGCCACAACTGTTTTGTCAAATTCCTTCACCTTATTGAGCATTCCCAGTGCGTCAATAAAAAGATCCGTCCCTTTATTTCTGAATTCATAACGGCTGCTGTTGGCAATAAGCAATGTATCCTGCGGCAGACGCTCACCTATAATTGCCGATGCAACTTCTAATAGTTTTTTTCTTGCGGCTTCCCTTTTGGAATTAAAACTATTTTGATCCGGCAAAAAATTCCCGGAAAAACCATTGGGGGTTGTAAGATCAATTGGCTTCCCGAGAAATTGGGCACATTCCCTTGCTGTAGTGTCGCTTACCGTAGAAAATGCGTAAGCCTGGTGTGCGGTTAATTTTTCCAATGATTGCTTGGCTGTTACTCCTAATTCCCTTGCTTTTTCATCTCCGTTATAGGTATTGAGCTTGCTATATAACGGCAATCCCTGGCCCGCGATAGCACGGCCAACAACGGTAGCATGGGTAGTAAAAACGGTACCAACCTGTGGTTGGTTTTCTTTTAAATAAAGCAACCCGGCTCCGGTCATCCATTCATGAAAATGAGCCGCAATTTTTTTCTTTCCAAGCCCATAGAACCTGATAAAGCTTTCAATGGTCATACCTGTGGCATATCCGAACAGGGAAGGCTCAATGTAATCCCACTGACCACTTAATGAATCCAGTTTATAAAGCTCCCAAAGCTTGCTGAAGATCTTATCTTTCCTGTTGAAAAAAGAGGTAAAATCAATCAATATTGTAATGGGTTCTGAATCAATTTTCCACCGTCCCGTTCTTACCAGCAATCCCTCTTCTGCTGCCTTATTGCGCCACTCTGAAAAAAGTTCCCTGTCTTCCATGAATTCAGGGTGATCACTTGTTTCACGATATACATCAGGACCAATTGCAATGTACCTGTCGTTCATTTCCTCCTTGATACTTCCGGCCTTGGTAGACAGCACCGTGTGGATGCCTCCTATCTGGTTGCATACTTCCCAGCTCACTTCGAACAAATAGTCCGGAGTCACAACATTTTTACTCATAATTTATTACAGTTTGAGAAACTATTGTTCAACAAATAAATCTTCGCATTCCCTCATGTAAATTCCGTAAAATAATTAATTGCCTTTCTTCGCGGAATTGCCCTTTTTTGCTGCACTTTTTTCACCCTTACCGGCAGTAGGTTTTTTTGTATCTTTGGAAATTGCAGTCTTTTTTACAGCAGCCTTCTTTGTTCCGGATTTGTCTGCTGTTGTTACATTATCAGAAGAAGCCGTTCTTAATTTCCTCTTCCTGAGAGATTTTAATTCAATCTCATACTTTGTCAGCTTTTCATCCTTCTCCTTTATGATCTTGCTCAATCTTGAAATTTCACTGTCCATCCCTTCAGAAACTGAAGCATCCACCCGAATTTTAAAGTCGCTCAGCACATTCATATAATTCATAAATGCCTCATAAGGTGTGGAATACGGATTAAAATAGGAATGCACATCTCCATCAGAAAAGAACTTTGTAGACATGTAGTAGAAGTGGTCACTCACCTGAAGGTATTTGTAATCCTGTATAAGCTCGTCATCCCCTGTTTGATATACAGCGTCTTTCAATGAATAAAGTTTGTCAAAGGCTTCCTGTTGCATTTCATTACCCAGCCAGGCCGACAGGTCCCTCTCCTCATCAGCCCAGGAAATAGGATTCGGCACGTGCACGGCAGAGACCACCTGCAAACTCTCTGAAACTTCCGAAGGTGTGCTGAAAGTAAAATCAGTACCGTCTAAAATTGCACCGGGAAGTGCACCTAGAAAATCAAAGATCCCTGATTCGGCCCATTGATGTTCTCCGAAAGTCTCATAGTCCATGAACAGATTAACCATCTCCTCTTCTTTTGGTGTGGCCTTGATCCAGCCGGCAAACTTTTTCGCCGTCAGCGGATAATCTGACCATCCCTTGTTGGAATACCGAAATGCAACATCATCACTCAGTTTGAAATTTTTCAGCAGAACTTTTAGTTTTGGCTCCCTTGCGTTGCAGTACAAATAATTCGGGCTTTTCCAACCCAGCACATGCTTGGCTCCTTCAGTTAACATAGCCTTAAAGCCCATGCGGTAAACATCGGATCCGATGTCATCCGAATAAATCAATTCTGTATTCCTGAAAACTGTTGGGTCCTGTCCAAACGTATTTTTAATCAATGCTTTATGTTCCATAACCTGTTTCACGAATTCATCATGATCCTTAAGGGATGAAAGAGAATGCGCATAGGTTTCAGCCAGGAATTCAACCTGACCTGTATCAGCAAGTTTCCTGAAACTCTCAAGTACTTCAGGTGCATACAATTTAAACTGTTCAATAGCAATCCCGGAAATGGAAAATGCCAGTTTAAATTTACCTTTGTGTTTATTGATCAGATCAAGTATCAGTTGATTGGCAGGCAGGTAACATTTATCTGCAACTTTTCGCATAATGCTCTCATTGGTATAATCATCATAGTAATAATGGTCGTTGCCAATGTCAAAAAAACGATAAGTCCGGAACCTGAATGGTTGATGAACCTGGAAGTACAAGCAAACTGTTCTCATTATATTTTTTGATTTATCTGTTTATAGCTTCTTTGTAAATTGAATGTACTTTTTTAGCAGAATTTTCCCATTTCATATTATCCACTTCATCTTTTCCGTATTTAATAAATGTTTTTGAAAATGATGGATAATTCAACAGTCCGTATATTGCATCAGCCATGGCATCAACATCCCAAAAATCTGTCTTGACTGCATACTTTAAAATCTCTGCAACACCCGACTGGTGGGATATGATCACCGGAACATTGGATTGCATTGCCTCCAGCGGTGAAATGCCAAATGGTTCAGATACAGAGGGCATCACATAAACGTCACTGATCGAGAACATCCTGAAAACATCGTCTCCTTTAAGGAATCCTGTAAAATGAAACCTGTCTGCTATACCTGATGCAGCGGTCCACAGTATCATCCGCTCAAGCAATTCGCCGCTTCCTGCCATTACAAACTTGACGTTGTCCATTTTTCGAAGCACTTTTTCTGCGGCCTGTATAAAATATTCAGGTCCTTTCTGAAGGGTAACACGACCAAGAAAAGTCACCACTTTATCGGAAATACCCCTTTTCATATTTATTCTTTCACTGTCCGGCACAGGTTCGACGGCGTTGTATACAGTAATAACCTTTGATGCATCGATACCATATTTATTAATGATGGTATCCCTGGTAAGATTACTTACCGCTATGATCTTATCTGCAGCCTCCATGCCCCGTTTTTCAATATCGAATACAGTCGGGTTCACTTTTCCACCTGAACGGTCAAAATCAGTGGCATGAACATGAATCACCAATGGCTTCCCCGAGACGCTTTTGGCTGCAATGCCTGCAGGATAAGTAAGCCAGTCATGTGTATGGATAAGGTCATGCTCATTGTCATCAGCTATTTGCCCGGCAACAAGTGCATAATTTGCGATCTCTTCATACAGATTTTTACCATACCCACCAGAAAAGAATAATTTTCCTCCCATGGTTGTATGGATCAGTTTTCTATTTTTATTCGCTGGCTTATTGATTAATTTTTCATATTCCTCAGGTGAATGGTATGGAACCAGGTTGGAATTAACTTCGATGTATGATATTTGACCCAGCACCTTTGAAAAACGCATGTGCTTGCTGTCGAGGCTTACATCGCCTGCCCCGATAACTCGCATTTTACTTTGGTCCTCGTCACCATAAGCCCTTGGAACAACAAATATGATATCAAGCCCCGGGATGGTAGTCAAACCACGTGTAAGACCGTAACTTGCAGTCCCCAGACCTCCGGAAATATGTGGCGGGAACTCCCACCCGAACATTAATACTCTCATAAATGTCAGAGCTGTTAATTCGTTAATTAAATTTATCGATCATCTCTCCGATTCGAAGTAAAGAAGCCACACTGCCTGCAAAACTTATAGCTCCACTCGGATCATGAGGAGGATTACCATCATAAAGTTCCGAAATCGTACCTATTCCGTATTCTGTCATATCGGCTTCAAATCCTGCATAAATCTGTTCTATCATGTTCAATCCCGATCTTTTGTATAGATCCAGGTATCCGCGAACAAAATGTTCAAGCAGCCACGGGTGCACTATTCCCTGATGCAGGGATCTGTCACGCTGTTCCTGGTTTCCTTTATAGCTTCCCCTGTAATTCACATTCTTCGGACTTAGTGTTCTGAGTCCCTTGGGAGTCAGGAGTTCGCTCTTTACAACATCCAGAATGTTTTTTTTCATCTCTTTTGAAACAGGAGAAAAATTCAATGAAGTAGCAATTACCTGATTGGGTCGAACTGATATGTCCTTGTAGCCATTGTTTACATAATCGGCAAGATAACCCAGGTCCTGCAACCAGAATTCCTTAACGAAGGAAACCTCGATTTTCTCAGGCAGGTCTTTCCATTTTTTGTAAAAAGCACTGCCCTTACCAGCCCAACTGAGTACCTGCTGAACCGCATTGTACCACAGTGCATTTACTTCCACAGCATATCCCTTTCGCAGTGTAACGGCGTGTCCCTTGGCACTTGCATCCATCCAGGTAACTGGAATGCCTTCCTCTCCTCCGGTAATCAACCCATTGTCATCCATAGATATTCCACAGGATGTGCCCTTTATATAATTATCCATTATTTCAAGCAACTGCTTGCGGTAATGCTTCCAAATATCAATATCTATGTACTGCTCAAGCTGCTGCAAGGTCCATACAAACCATAGGGGCGCATCGATAGCATTGCAAAACTGGTGTCCTTTTCTTACAGTATGTGGAAACAATCCATCTTTCAGTCTTCTGATCATCGTGTTGATCACCTCGGTCGCAGTCTTCACATCCCCTAAGGTCAGCGTAATCCCCGGTAGGGCAATAAAAGTATCCCGTCCGCGGACCCCGTACCATGGAAATCCCGCAATGATGTCGGTATTGTCTCCCCTGCGCAATATGAATTGCTGCGCACTGTTCAAAAGGCAATTCCTGAATGAGTCAAGGGGTGTTCGAAGTTCTTCCTCGGACTGAAATTTTCTTATCATACCAGCAGGTTTTTCCTCTCCGGTACTTGCAGAAAAAATTACGGATTCCCCTTTCTTAATTGCAAGCTCAAAATATCCCGGGACGTAAAGGTCTTCCTTATATCCATAACCCCTTCTTTGTTCCTCAAGGTATTCAATGTTGTAATACCAGTCTGGCACCGGAACGAATTCCGCTTTCTTGCTGACCTGCATATATAGATCGGGGTAGCCGTCGTACATTCTTGATTTGATGCCGTTGTTCACTGGTATATATTGCCTGTTCAGGTAAAGGTTCGCTTTGCTTAATTTGTGAATATTCCTGAATGCCAGAAAAGGCTGTAGACGTAATTTTGTGCTGGAATTTGCTTCTTCAAGGGTAATTTTAATAAGGATCTGCTCTTTTTCCTGAACAAGCATGGTTTCGCGGGTCAGAACAACACCGCCAACCCTATAGGTCATTTTTGAGCCTGCCTCTGCATCATAATCCCTGATGTATTTGTGTCCGCGCGGCACATAATTATCCCCTTCATATTTATGAATTCCCAGGTTGAACTTCTTTTCATGCTGAATCACTGTCAGATCAAGGGATGAGAGCAAAACATGGTGTTCGCCTCCCATCTCGTCAAGCGGACAAATCAATAATCCATGGTACTTCCTTGTATTACAACCGGATATGGTCGTGGAAGCATAAGAACCAGCACGATTTGACCTGAGTACTTCCCTGGAGGTTGAATATTCCAGGTTAACAAGCTCTGCTTTATCAAATTTAAGAAAGGCCATATTTAACATTATATTTGTGTCGGCAAAGATAAAACTAAAAATCCTATTTTGAGGAAGTTAAACACTCCTTTTAGATAAAAAGTTCATTTGATCAATAATGCATTGTATGTCAAAATTTATGTTTGAAAAGATAAAGGTTGGTCTAATACAAGATGAAATCAAACTTCCGTTATCTATATTACAATGAGGCCCTCAATCACTAAAGTTCATAACAGAGAATATTAATAAAATGAGAATATTAACAATTGCCCTGATTGCTGGATTGGTTGTCTCCTGTTCAGGAAGGAAAAACCAGGACAATGAAGGGATACACCCCGGTAATATCAGGATCTCAGGCCAGCTGGCAAATGGTGAAGATGTCCTTGTTACACTTGACTACATGGGTGCAACTGCATTCCAGGCTATTGACTCTGTAAGGTGTGACAAGCATGGTAAATTTGAATTTGAAACCAAAACGAGCAGCGTGAATTATTACGCGCTTAAGTATACTGAGCATGGATATGTAACCATTATTGCGCATCCCGGAGATGAGATAGCAATAACAGGGAATGCAGACAGCATCTATCCATACCAGGTTGATGGTTCTGCTGATTCCAGGCTGGTTCGGGACCTCGGAAGGGAGCACAAAAAAACGCTGGATCAATTGCGCGAAATTTCCGGTATCTCAAGGAAAATCATGGGAAGATCTGACTATAGTATCAAAAAACAGGCACTTAATCGGGAATTTGACTCCATTGCGCATTCTTTTTACCATTATTCAAAAAATTTCATAACAAACAACCCGGAATCTCCTTCAATCCTCATTGCATTATACAATCAATTCGGTCCGGGATTGCCGGTATTTGATCCTTCAACAGACCTGGATATTTATCGATTTACTGATTCGGTCCTGTATGAACAATACCCTGAAAATGAAGCCGTAAAGGCACTTCACAGCGAGCTTCATACCGCTCTTGAGCAAATCAGCAATCTGCAGAAAAAAAGTCATTTAAACCCGGGCGAAAAGGCCCCTGATTTTGTCATGGAAACCATCCGGGGAAAGATGGTATCCCTTTCAGATCTCAGGGGAAAAATTGTCCTGCTTCAGTTTTGGGCATCCTGGAGTGCACCCTCAGTAAATGAGAATGGGTTCCTGGAGGATGTATTCAAGAAATACGGAAGATCTGATCTTCAAATAATACAGGTTTCACTTGATAACAACCTGGAAGATTGGCAAAGTGCGATCAAAAAAAATATTCCGGGCTGGTATCATGTATGTGATCTTCACAGATGGGAGTCTCCTGTTGTAAATCTTTACAATGTTCAACGAATTCCGGCAAATTTTCTGATCAACAAAGCAGGTTACATTGTAGAGACTGATATATTTGGTAAAAATTTGGAAGAAACACTTCTTAGGTATATAAAATAATATGCGCAAACATTTCATCAGATACCCATTGATAATACTTGTTCTTGCAGTTGCATGCAACAAAAGTGACAATACCACCATATCGGGCAACTACATTAAGGGGGCAGGAGAATACCTGGTACTTGAGATGCTTCAGTCTTCCGATATCCTTGAAATTGATTCTTTGAAGATCAGGAGAAATGGCAATTTTAAATTCAATTTTCAGCTTGATCACCCGGAACTGTTTCTCATCAGGAATCAAAACGGAAAGCACATCAACATACTTGCTTTTCCAGGCGACAATATTGAAGTAAACATTGCCCCTGCTGGTTTTAAACAAGGATACACCATTGAAGGATCGGATGAATCAAAAAAAATTCAAACACTGGTCGATAAAGTCGGGCATACAAAATCCAGACTTGATTCTGTGAACAAAGCATTGTCGGAGCTTGATGATCCTGACAGCGAAAAAGGCAGGGCTTTAGCGAATACCTATATGGAGATTTTCCGCGATCAGAAAATGCACAATATCCGATTCATTGTCGAGAACCTGAATTCACTGTCAAGTATCTATGCTCTGTACCAGCGCGTTGCCCCTGATATATACGTCCTCAATGATATAATGGACCTTCAGTATTTTAAGATCGTTGCTGATTCAGCACAGGCAAAATACCCCGGATCTTCTTTAACCAGGTCTTTGGTGAATGATGTAAAGGTGAGGCTTTCAGAATACAACAGCATGATGACTTTGAATAAGTTGTCAGGGAAAAACATCTCAGAAACAGGAATGATCGACCTGGAAATTGAAAATACGGAAGGTGATCTTGTCAGTCTCAGTTCTTTAAATGGAAATGTAGTTCTTCTCAGTTTCTGGTCATCCTGGGACGAACAAAGCAGAAAAGCCAACCGTTTGCTGAAAAACATATACAACAAATACCATGACAAGGGATTTGAGGTATATGCCGTGGCAATGGACCAGGACCGGTCAGAATGGAAGAAGGCCATTTCCTTTGAAGAATATCCCTGGATCAATGTATGTGAGTTGACCTATCCCTATTCCTATGCGGCCACTGTTTACAATGTTACCTCCATCCCAGTAAATTATCTGATCGACAGGGAAGGGAATATCGTAGCGAAAAACATAACAGGATCAATCCTTGCCACCTGGCTGGACAATCTTTTATAGCCAATGACTGAAAAAAAAGAGCACATATATTTTGCTTCAGACATGCACCTGGGCATGCACCCTGAAGATTCCAGCAAGGAAAGAGAAAAACTGGTCGTGCAATGGCTGCATTCCATAGAGCATAATGCAAAAGAATTGTGGTTGCTGGGGGATGTATTCGACTACTGGTTTGAATACAAGAAAGTAGTTCCAAGAGGCTTCATCCGGTTCATAGGAAAGCTGGCTGATCTGGCAGACAAAGGAACGGAGATCCATATTTTTCCGGGAAATCATGATGTCTGGTTTTTTGATTACTTCCCGGATGAAATCGGAGCAAAGATCCATCATGATCCCGTTATTATAAAATTTGGCAACAAGACGTTTTATTTATCACATGGTGATGGTCTGACAAAAAAGGACCGCATATACCTTTTGATCAAATCGATGTTCAGGAACAAATTCCTGCAGTGGTGTTATGCAAGAATCCACCCCAACGGATCATCGGCATTTGCACAATGGTGGTCCAGGAAAAGCAGGTATTCAAAGGACATGGTTCATCCTTTTAAAGGTGAAGAGAATGAAGAGCAGATCCTCTTTTCAATATCTTTTCTTGAAAAAAATCCCGGGATCGACCTTTTTATATTCGGTCACAGGCATGTCCCCTATGATATAAACATTGGAAATGAAAAGCGGGTCGTATGCTTGGGTGACTGGATCTCAAACTTTACTTACGGCATATTTGACGGTACGGAATTCAGGCTGGAAAAATTTTCGCATAATGCCTGAAAGCCTGAAGCCTCAAAGGAAGTATCTGATTCATTATTGCCGTCCCTGATGATCCAAAAAAAACCGGGTTTGCCAGTGGCAACCCGGTTTTGTATGTATTTATTCCTTGTTTAAAAAATGCTGAATGCAACTGTTAATCCCGCCATCACAACGGATACCATGGTCATCAGTTTGATAAGAATATTCAAAGAGGGACCTGAAGTATCCTTAAAAGGATCACCAACCGTATCACCCACAACTGCAGACTTATGGGAATCACTGTTTTTTCCTCCGTAATTCCCTTTTTCAATAAATTTCTTAGCATTGTCCCATGCTCCCCCTGCATTGTTCATGAAAACAGCCAGGGTAAAACCGGTTGTAAGTCCTCCAACCAGCAAACCAACGACGCCTGCTACTCCCAGCAAAACTCCAATTGCTATGGGAACTATTATTGCGATCAGGGAAGGAAGGATCATTTCCCTTTGCGCCCCTTTGGTTGAAATGGCAACACAGAGCGCATACTCGGGGGTTTGCTCTCCCTTCATGATTCCCGGCATCTCCTTAAACTGGCGTCTTACTTCATCAACCATGGCTCCTGCAGCCCGACCCACAGCCTTCATGGTCAGGGCACTGAATAGGAAAGCCATCATTGCTCCTATAAAAATACCGCCCAGCAGCATCGGGTTAAAAAGAGACAGATCATAAGCTGTAACAAAGTCTTTGATACCGGCCGTTTCAACCTGGATGGCCACCTGTCCTGCATCCACTGCCGGAATGATGTCACCCTCCCTGTAGAAAACAGTATCACCTATCGTGAAGCCATCCGTAGCTTTGGCCAGTTTACCGATCCAGAGTCTCACCTCTTCCATGTATGCAGCCAGCAGTGCCATGGCAGTCAGCGCTGCAGACCCAATGGCAAATCCCTTACCAGTAGCAGCCGTGGTGTTCCCAAGCATGTCCAGGGCATCTGTACGTGTCCTGACCTCCGGGGGAAGCTCAGCCATTTCTGCATTTCCTCCTGCATTATCAGCAATGGGGCCAAAAGCATCGGTGGCCAGGGTAATTCCCAGCGTGGAAAGCATTCCCACTGCGGCAAAACCGATCCCGTAAACACCCTGTGCAAAATGGTTAAATCCACCAGCCAGTCCGTATGCAGCGATGATCCCCAGCACGATCGTAACCACTGGAATCCAGGTGGAGGTCATCCCCACTGCGATACCATCGATAATGGTTGTAGCGGTTCCTCCTTTCGTTTGCGCAGCAATTCCTTTGGTGGGTTTATACTCATCAGAGGTAAAATACTCCGTTCCCTGTCCGATCACCACCCCGGCGACCAGTCCGGCAACGACAGCGCCGAAAATACCCCAGGTAATCCATCCTGCCAGTGACATACCGGCAATAGCGATAAGGATCAGCACTGAACTTCCACCCGTACCCAGGAGCAAAGCGTTCAGCAAGTTCTTCTGTGTTGCAGATTCCTTGGCCCTGACCATGAAGATACCAACGATCGAAAGGATGATACCCAATGCTGCCACCATCATCGGCGCGAGCACAGCAGTCTGTTGCGTGATGCCCACATCCTTTAATACCAGCGCGGGAAGGGCAGCGCCAAGCGCAGCTGTAGCCAGGATCGATCCTGCATATGATTCGTAAAGATCGGCTCCCATTCCTGCAACATCACCAACATTGTCTCCCACATTATCTGCTATTGTAGCGGGATTTCGCGGATCATCTTCCGGTATTCCTTCCTCAACCTTGCCAACAAGATCAGCCCCAACATCAGCCGCCTTGGTAAAAATACCACCGCCAACCCTTGCAAACAGAGCCTGGGTAGAAGCTCCCATACCAAATGTAAGCATGGTAGCAGTTATCTCAACCAGTTTTTGACGCTCCGTGGTACCTTCGTGTACAAAAGTAAGCCCAAGAAAACGTGTCCCATGCTCCATGTTATCAGGAGTAAAAATTACCTTATCAAGGAGGTAGAACCATCCAGCAATGTCAAGCAGTGCAAACCCCACTACCACCAATCCCATAACAGCGCCGCTTCTAAAAGCAACCTTAAGTCCCTTGTTCAGGGATTCAGATGCACCCTGTGCCGTACGTGCAGAAGCAAAAGTGGCTGTTTTCATTCCAAGAAAACCGCACAAACCGGAAAAGAAACCACCGGTGAGAAATGCGATAGGAACAAAAGGATTCTGAACTCCCAGGTATGCCAGGATACCAAGCAATATCAACAACACCAGGAATACCAGCGCCACCACACGGTATTGCCTACGAATATAGGCCATTGCTCCCTCCCTTACATATTGGGCGATCTCTTTCATTCTAGGTGTTCCCTCTGAGTTTTTCATCATGTTCCTGAAAAAGAAATATGCAAAAAAGAGCGAGGAAACTGCAGCAAGAGGAACGATCCAAAACAATCCGTATATGTCATTCATAATCTGAAAAAATTTAAATGAACAATTATAAAATTATTGTTGATTAGCTGATAAAAAATATGTCATATTCATATTTTTCGAAGGCACAAAGTTAGCCAATTTGTGTTTAGAATGTATATAAATTTATGTTGCAAAACACTATTTATCCGAATAATTGACATGAAAATTTTGTTGATCAGTCAGGCAAAAGAATTTTTAAAAATATCAAATTTATCTTCAAAATATTGTTTACAATGAACTTTTTAGCAATTATAAGGGTTCTCTCATTTTGGAATTTTCATTCAAAATACAGAATATTGCTTAGAATTAATCTAAATTAGTGTTATGGGCTGTGAAAAAGCATGTACTTGCGGTAATAATGATTCTAGGGGTGGCCACCACGATGCTGCCCCAGGATCGGTAATTACACTAAATAGCAATGTTTTCAATTCAGAAGTTATTGTAACCAATCACGGCCAATTATTTTTTGAAAATGAAATTGTTGAAGTGCGGTTTAAGAATAACAGGAAGGAATTTTACAGGAACTCAAACAGGCTTGATATTAAAATGTATGACCGTGTAGTAGTATCCGCGGTCGGCGGTTACGATGTTGGCACGGCATCTCTTGTACGCACCGGGGCTGCAAATAAATTTCGTTCAATGGAAAACCACCCGGAAATTAAATCCTTGCCGGCTATAAAAAGAAAAGCTTCTGAAATTGAAATCCATAATTGGTTGGAAGCCCGAAAAAAGGAAAAAGCCATTATCGATTCGGCCAGGACACTTGCCAGGGAAATGAAGTTAAATGTCTCTATTCTGAATTCAGAATGCCGGGCTGATCAACTGGCAGCAAACATTTACTATTCCAGCAATATCAGCCTGAATGGAGATTACCGGCAGGGGTTAATGGAAGTGTCAGGTATGGATATCAACCTTGTGAATATTGCCAATTAAGCCCTTACATGTTTTTCTGCATGATAGGAGGAGCGTACAAGAGGGTGACTTTCAACAAAAGTAAATCCCATCTTCAATCCCTCTGTTTTATACATTGCAAATACATCCGGATGAACAAACTCCTCAACCTTTGCAAGGTTTGAATCTGGTTGGAGATATTGTCCGATTGTCACTACCCGGCAGCCAACCGCACGCAAATCCTTCAGCGTCTCTAAAACTTCTTCCTGTTTTTCTCCCAGACCAAGCATAATCCCCGATTTAGGAACTATTCCTGATTCAGCAACCTGGTTGATCACTTTCAGACTAACATCATAATATGCGTTGCTTCTGATTTTGGGATTAAGCCGGCGCACTGTCTCCAGGTTGTGTGAAATAACTTCAGGTTTCGCATCAATCACTTTTTGGACATCTTCTGCAACTCCTTTGAAGTCTGGTATCAACACCTCAAGTGTCGTGTCAGGATTATGAAGCTTGATCATTTTTATGGTCGCATTCCAGAATCTCGCTCCACCGTCTTTAAGGTCATCACGGTTCACAGAAGTAATAACAGCATGTTTGAGTTGAAGCGTACGTATTGTCTCGGCTAATCTTCCGGGTTCATCCCAATCAAGTGGATCTGGTATCTGGTTTTGCACATAGCAGAACCTGCAGTTTCTTGTGCATTTCGAACCCATGATCATAAAACTTGCCGTACCTGCGTTCCAGCATTCTCCTTTGTTCGGACAATTCCCGCTGGTGCAGATTGTGTTCAGTCCATGCTCCTTAATCAAACCCTTCACTTTTGAATAGTTCTCGCCCTTTGGCAACGGAACCTTCATCCACCTGGGCAGCCTGTATACTTTAAGATCTGTTTCCATTTTCTTTCCTTCTATATTATGGTTGCGAACAGGTAGGTATCCTCTCCGGCTACCATGCTCTCAATAGCCACCTGCTCAAATCGATTCTTCTCCCGGTTGCCTGTTTTAAACTTTACCGGTATATAATTCTCCCCATAGCCACTTGCAATTCCATTTTCATCCACCTTTTCGATCAACACCCTTTGCTCTTTGCCATGCATTGATTCAAAGTATTCCATTCTACTACGTTCTGATAGCAAACGAATTTTCTCGCTGCGTCTTGCCATCACCGGGCCTGGCACCTGGACGGGCATACGTTCGGCCCTGGTTCCCGTTCTTTTTGAATACCTGAAAGTATGAATATGGGAAAAACGTGCTTCACGTGCAAAATCCAGCGTATGTTTGAAATCCTCTTCTGTTTCCCCGGGAAAACCAACGATAATGTCTGTGGTAAAATTGAAATCGGGGATTGCAGATCTGAATCGTTCGATCGTCTCCCTGAAATGCTGTACACTGTACATCCTGCGCATTTTGAGAAGAATATTTTCAGAACCACTTTGCAGGCACAGGTGCAGGTGAGGGGTAAGCTTCGGATGTGCAAACAACTTATGAAAATCATCACCGAATCCATCCGGCTCGAGCGACGAAATCCTCACCCTGAAGTCCCCGGGAACCTCAAGTATCTTTTCGAGTAGCTGCTCAAAATGAATGCCCTCATGTTCGTAGCGGCCAATATTCACTCCGGTGATAACTATTTCCTTGAAACCATTGTCGAGGACGCTTTTTACGTTTTCCAACACGTCATTGACCGGTCTGCTGATCGCCCTTCCCCTTACCGAAGGTATGATGCAGAATGTGCAGAAATTATCACATCCATCCTGGATCTTTATCGAAGTTCTTGTATGAAAACTCTTCTGAACAGCATCGAATCCAAACCTGTCCCTGTCCAGCTTGTCGGGATGTGTAATCTCACCGGCAAAATGACTGTCGACCAAACTGACGATCTGGCTTTTACGATCGTTTTCAACGACATAGGTGATCTGCTCCTGTTGTTCAAGTTTTTCCTTGTAGTTGTCAGCCATGCAGCCCGTAACAACAACCAGTCCGTTTTTATTCTTCGCGGCAGCGTGGTTTATTGTATGGCGTGACTTCTGGTCACTCTGGTTTGTAACAGTGCAGGTATTGATAACAGTCACATCTGCCTGGTCTTCGGAACCTGCAATTTCGTATCCGGCTTTGTGAAAACTGGTAACAAGTGCATCGGTTTCATATTGATTCAACCTGCATCCCAATGTTTTAAGTGATACTTTCCTTAGCACCTGCATTATTTTTCTCCCCTTTGCTAAAAATAGACCTCGGTAAAAATCTGATCGTGCCTGTATCCTTGTGCCCTAAGGATATCCATGGCATCATAGATCATACTGCTGTTGCCGCAAAGATACACTTTTTCTGCTTTTTCTTCTTCAGCTTCCAGCAAGTAATCGGTAAGGCGGCCATTGTAGTCTCCCCTGTTTCCCCTTGAAGTACAGCTGAAATACCTGCTTTCCTTATAATGGTCTTTATCATAAGCCTCATCGATGTTTCGTATTCCGTGAATAAGCCTGTAATCGGCTTCAGGAAATGTTCTCATGAAACTATGAAATGGAGCGATACCCGTACCGGAAGCAACAAACAAAAGGCGTTCATTGCTTGCAGGTTTTGCATCAGCCAGGAAAAAGCCAAAAGGCCCCCTGATACTTAATTGGTCTCCTGGTTTAAGCTTGCGAAGCCGACGACTCACGAGTCCGTCGTCAACCTCCTTTATCAGAACCTCAACGTAATCCCCGTGAGTGCCGCTGTATATTGAGTACTCCCTGTGCTCTCCCTTTTCATTGATGCCTATATTCACATGCTGACCAGGCTTAAACTCCATAATACCCCTGTTAAACCGCAGTACATATGTTGACTCATTAAGATCCCTGATATCTTTTACTACATACTGATCCACCTCTTCTATTGTCTTCATGCTGTTAAAATCATTCAGAATATATAACAACACGTGTAAAAAAAGTTCACAGAAAGCTTAAAAAATAAACAAACGAACCGGGAAATTGAGAAACAGAGAAATTTAATTTATACCTGTGGGACTTTCCATGGCGATCTGTACTTTGGTTTCAATTTTTCATTTGCATCGTCATCTCCAATAAATTCAGTTTTTCCTGCATCCCAGTAAAGTCTGCGCCCCGTTTTATAAGCAATATTCCCAAGATGACAGGTTCTGGCAACCCCTGCAGCGATCTCAACAGGACAGTTGAGTTGAGAACCGTTTTTAATAGCATCAACAAAATTGACCATATGGTTGTGCAGTCCTTTCCCATCACCCCTGATCAGTTCAACCCTTTCAAGTGTCGGATCTCCTCCTTTGGGTTCCGGAATTACTTCCCATCCACCGCGATCAACCACCAGTGTTCCTTCATTGCCCACAAATCCCACACCATGCGACCGGCCATAATAACCGCCATCAATTCCAATTCCGTGATCCCACAGCATGGTAAATCCGTCAAACTCAAATATTGCCTGCTGGGTATCCGGGGTTTCCGTTGCATCATCAGGATAAGCAAATTTTCCTCCCATCGACATGACCGACAGGGGGGCATACTGTTTCATTCCAAACAATGCATAATCAATGATATGGACACCCCAATCGGTCATCATTCCCCCGGCATAATCCCAGAACCACCTGAAATTGAAATGGAACCTGTTGCTGTTAAAAGGCCTTTTGGGAGCGGGTCCCAGCCAGAAATCATAATCGACACCCTCGGGAACAGGTGTGTCGGGAACAACCGGGACAGACTTCATCCATCCCTGGTACGACCAGGCACGAACGGTACGGATCATACCCAGTTTCCCGGAATGTACATATTCAATGGCATCCTGCCAGTGCCTGTCACTTCGCTGCCACTGCCCCACCTGGGCCACTGTATTATATCGATTAACCGCACGCTCCATGATGTTACATTCCTCTATGGTGTTGGCCAGGGGCTTTTCACAATATATGACGTAACCCGATTCAGCTGCATCAACAAAAGGAAGGGTGTGCCAGTGATCAGGGGTTCCGATAATAATTACATCCAATCCTTTGTGCTCTAGCATCTTCCTGTAGTCGCCATACCCTGCCGGAGCTTTCCCCTGAATTTCCTTCACATCGGAAATACGCTGCTGAAGTACATTGTTGTCTACATCGCAAAGTGCAGCACACTCTGTGTCGGGCAGGTTCAAAAAGGCTTTCAGGTCGGTAAAACCCATCCCTTTTACCCCAATCACTCCGCAAACAAGTTTTTCATTTGCGCCCAGAATAGAAGCGCCCATTGTTGGAAAGGAAGAAATGCCGAGGGCCGCTGAAGCGGCAGCTGTATGTTTAATAAAGGTCCTGCGTGTTGTCATGATAAGTCGGATTATAAAATAATTATGTTTACTAATATACTAAATTTTGGAAGCTACACGGTAACAATACCATGTTCATTTGACTTTTAATTTCGCGGGTGATCCTGTTAAAATTTTTAATTTCAATGGTATAGCAGCTCTTTGATACCTGTCCAGAATTCAGATTAATTTATTTTTGGTTCACATTCATATGAGATAGGAGTGAAATTAATATTGAAGTGGACAGGTCATATTTGTACATTTAACAATCTATATAATAAATATTTACTAAATTATAAATATATATATCGACCTGTATAAAATTTTGTAATTATGATTTATGTTGTATTTTTATATAATTTTCTTATATATTGTTTTGTTATATATTAAAATGTTATATATATTTGTTTCATGATATCAAATGAATTTCTAAAAGGGACCCTTAAAACGATCATCCTGCATCTTCTTGCGGAGAACAAAAGGATGTATGGCTACGAAATCACCAGGCAGGTTGAGAAACTTTCCGAGGGTAAGGTTCAACTGACCTGGGGAGCACTCTATCCCACCTTGCACAAGCTGGAAGCCGATGGCTATATTGTTGCAGAAGAATACAACATCGGCAAGCGCGTCAGGAAATATTACCGGTTAACTCCTGAAGGCGACAAGGCTTCAACTGAAAAGGTGAAAGAATTTGCTGAATTTGTACGCATAATGAAACAGATCCTCAAGCCCTCACCGGGGCTTAACCTGAATTATGAGTGACATCACGGAACAGGAGATCGAACAGATCGCCAGTGACATTGATGAGCAGGGTCTAACCTACCTGGAGCTCAAAAATGAACTGCTGGATCATATTTGCTGCGAAATTGAAGAAGCAATGGAGCAGGGAATGATGTTCAATGATGCATACAAAAAGGTCCGGGAGGAGATGGGCAAAAAGAGGATCCGGCAGATACAGCATGAAACCCTCTCATTAATCAACAAAAAATACCGAAGAATGAAACGAACAATGTACGGACTTGGAATTGTATCACCCGTAATTGTGGTGATCGCATCCATATTCAAATTTATGCACTGGTCCGGGGGAAGTCTCCTGATGACAATCGGACTTTTCCTGATCGGAATGATCTTCTTACCTCTTTTTGTAATGACCCGAATAAGGGATACGAGACGCCTGGATGAAGAGCTGCCAATGGGTTTGTATATCACCGGAATGTCTGCCGGCATGATCTCTATATTGGGGGCACTGTTCAAGATACAGCACTGGCCCGGGGCCAATGTTCTGATAACAGTGGGACTGGTTGTACTTGCACTTGTCTTTTTACCCATGTTTGCTTCAGTGCGAATAAAAAAAGCCAGAAAAAATGGTGAGCCAATTGATAAGAAACTTTTGATCAGTGGAGTAATTGCCGGTGCATTGCTTACGCTCGGCACCCTGTTCAAGATCATGCACTGGCCCGGAGCCGGCATAGTAATACTGGTCTCCTGGTCGGCCGTTGCAGTGCTCTTTCTGCCCTACCTGGTCCTTGGTCAGCTTAAAAAGCCCAAGGACCAACTGAATAATTTTCTGGCCATTTTACTGGTAGCCACGGCAGCAGCCATTTTTATCATGGCATTGCTACGCTCCCAGCCAAGGACCCTGATCAGCGGATTCCTTGCCCCGGAAAGCAACTTTTCTGCCACTGCAGGTTTCTATGAGAATCAGATTCCGGCCCTAAGCAATGCCATAGAAATGTCCGGCAACATGGATATGCTGAATACTGCCGGTGAAATACAAGAAGCGGCTGATGAAATATGCAATTACGTGGAATCAGTAAAGGAAGAGGTATTTAAGCATCTTTTTGATGAAGATGAAGAGTTCAGGGATTCAGAGGGCAACCTGGATATGAGCATGGTGAAATATAAGGGCGACATTGACAAGCTATGGGAGATCATCGTGGAACGGGATGAATTTAAATTGTTCAGCCTGCTTGAAAATTTCAAAAACATAACCCTGTCAAAGGCTGAGGATCCTCAATTAAAGGATTTTATACAGAAAAACCTGCTGTTTCTGCCTGAAAACGATGATGATAAAATGACCGTTGAATGGCAATGGGCAGTGGCATATTTCAATGGCCCTTTCCTGCAATCTGCATCGGTGCTGAGTGCTTACGAATCAAATGTCAGGCTCATTGAATATCAAATACTGAGCGAACTGCTTCATCAAAATAACAAAGAAGCGGTATAAGTCCTTTAATGAATCCCTGTTTCATAAAACTGCCACTGTAAAAGATGAGTAACTGTTTGCAGTGGTAGTTTAATGTATTTGCTGGCTGTGAATACATTTCATCGGACAGGCACTATTTATCCCGCCCATCCTTCCCTATCCAGGTTCCTGTAATTGACAGCCTCTGCAACATGGGAAGAGCGGATCAGTTCGTCTCCTTCAAGATCTGCTATGGTCCTGGAAACTTTCAGTATCCTGTCATATGCCCTGGCTGAAAGCCCAAGTTTTTCCATGGCATTTTTTAGTATTGCCTGGCTGTCCTTCCCAAGCTGACAGTATTTTTTCAGAAGTGCAGCGTTCATCTGTGAATTTGCATAAATACCCTTTATCCCTGCAAAACGCTTTTCCTGAACCTGGGCCCCCTGCATCACTTTTTGTCTGATCACCTGACTGGTATCCGATTCTTTCAGTTCCGAAAGCTGTCTGAATGGAACGGGAACGACCTCAATATGAATGTCAATTCGATCCAGCAGAGGGCCGGAAACCTTGCTCAGATATTTCCGGACCATTCCCGGGCTGCATCCGCAGTTTTTTTCGGGATGGTTGTAAAAACCACAAGGACATGGATTCATTGATGCAATGAGCACAAAATTCGCAGGATAGTTAACAGTGAATTTTGCCCTGCTTACCGTAATCACCCTGTCTTCAATTGGTTGCCGCAGTACCTCGAGCACATTCCTTTTGAATTCCGGCAATTCATCCAGGAACAATACACCATTGTGCGCAAGGGAGATCTCTCCGGGTTGGGGAGAATTACCTCCTCCCACAAGTGCCACATCTGAAATGGTATGGTGTGGCGCCCTGAATGGGCGCAGCGTTACCAGGCTTGTTTCCCTGCCCATCTTTCCTGCCACCGAATGGATCTTTGTTGTTTCAAGCGATTCCTCCAGTGTCATTGGAGGAATAATTGAAGGGATACGCTTGGCAAGCATTGTCTTTCCCGAACCCGGCGGACCAATCATTATCGCATTATGGGACCCGCATGCTGCAATCATCAGGGCGCGCTTGACCGCTTCCTGACCTTTAACATCCGAGAAATTCAAATCGTAATTTTCAAGGTTTTTCATAAATTCCTCCCGGATATTGATCCTGGCAGGCTGAAGCTCTATCTTCCCGGCCAGGAAATTGTAAGCTTCCTTAAGATTTCTCACCCCGATCACATCCAGTCCTTCCACCACCGCGGCCTCACGGGCATTACCCTTCGGAATGATAATGCCCTTGTATCCTTCCTCCTTTGCCCGAAGTGCCATTGGGAGCACCCCGCGGACATTTTGCACACTTCCGTCCAGCGACAGTTCACCCATGATCACATACTCCGGAAATTTTATCGGATCAAGCTGATTTGAGGCAGACAGGATGGCGAGAGCCAGGGGCAAATCGTATGATGAGCCCTCCTTTCTGATATCCGCCGGGGCCATGTTCACCACCACACGGATCCGCGGCCAGGTGTAGCCGTTTGTGACAATGGCCGATTCAATCCTTTTCTGACTTTCCTTCACGGCATTGTCGGCCAGTCCAACAATAAAAAAGCGAATCCCATGGGTAATATTCACCTCAATGGTAATGGTTGTGGCGCGGATACCGTGAACGGCAGAGCCGAAGGCTTTGATAAGCATAGTATATAATTTTTAAAGTTTGTTCCATTATCTACCCCCAACCTGTAATCCTTCCCCCAAGGGTGAAGGATGGGCTTCGAACTTACAATTAGTTAATCCGGAGCAGACTCCCTTCCCCCAAGGGTGAAGGGCCGGGGTTGGAGGTAATACCCGTTAATGTGATGAGAAGTGGAAATATCGGTTTTTGGAACAAATAAAACGCCTCACTGTTTTGGTAAGGCGTTTTTCGTTATGATTTTTAAAACCTATTCTATAAGCTTGGCATTGCTATAATCTTCATTTGTAAGAATATAGGTGTAATCATACCCCTTTCTCTTATTATCGAATGTATTTGGAGTATCCATAAACTGTATGATATTACCCTGGTCCTGACATGAATTAGCATTTATTGAAATATCAAATGGAGTCAGACAAGTATAAACCTTGGTTCTTTCACTTCCAAATAGAATACACACCGAATCAGGAGTTGACGAAAAATATCCGTTAGTTCCACTATCTTCACCAGATAATTTTATGGTATCGTATTGTTGATCGGGTAATAGAAAAATGGAATCTATAAGGTTTATCTGTGATTGTTCCAGGTGATTATATGCCTTTATTATGATATTGTAATCTGATTGATTATCTATTGTGTAAGTATCATAGTCAACATCAAACAATTCACAACTGTTTGAAAAAACAAGTATCATCATTAGTATAAATGCGTGTTTCATTTTCATATTAATCTATATAATTGTCAAATAATTCATCAATATACTCTTCTGTTGAGTTCACATAAGATTTTTCTAATTTGTTTTTGTAGGTACTTATAGAAAAACTCTCCCAAATTGCTTGTAGAACGGGTGGATCAAATCCTTTAAAAACATTGTAAGTTTTTATTAGAACGTTTTCAAGCTCTGATAGCGTATAATCTTTAACCCGGTCAACAGGATATGAAGATCCAGAAATGACGCTCTGGTTTATATCATCCATTAGATCAATAAAAACCGGAGTATATCCATCATTTTCACCATCAAAAAAACTAGCTATGGTCAAATTTTGATTAGAATTCCAGTTGCTATAATTTGTGGATTTATAAATATCACTTGTTGAACTAAACCTCCCTTCGGTCGGCAGCTTCACCAAAACGGCAATGCTTCATCAAAAATAAGATTTTCCGTAATATGAATGATTTTAACCAATAAATGATTCTATTATGAGGAACACTTATTATGATGAAGCATG
>JAIPBT010000002.1 GCA_021738565.1 Bacteroidales bacterium | reverse complement strand
CCGGGATTTTGCCGCCAGCTTCCTTCAGATTCCACCTCACGGTGGACACCCTTGCTCTTGGCTAACGCTTCCAACTGTCAAAGTGCGTTCGGGACTTTCACCCTATAGTTATTGCCCATGCCGGGCAAACATAAAAAAACCCCCTGGTCAGAGATCAAGGGGTTTTAAAATCAGACGATTGAATGATCAATATCCGTATATCGCGGTATCACCGAGTTCTTCTTCAATCCTGAGGAGTTGGTTGTATTTAGCAATACGATCGGACCTGCTCAACGAACCTGTTTTGATCTGCCCCGAATTGGTTGCAACGGCAATGTCGGCAATTGTTGTGTCTTCTGTTTCACCGGATCTGTGTGAAATAACGGTTGTATAACCTGCCCTGTGTGCCATTTCAATGGCATTGAGCGTTTCAGTCAGTGTTCCTATCTGGTTAACTTTAATAAGGATTGAATTGGCACATTTCAATTCAATTCCTTTTTTGAGATATTTCACATTGGTGACAAAAACGTCATCGCCAACAAGCTGTATTTTTTCACCGGTCCTGGTGGTATGATTGATCCATCCATCCCAATCGTCTTCAGACATTCCGTCTTCAATTGTATCAATAGGATATCTTGAAGTAAGGTCATCCAGGTAGGCAGCCTGTTCTTCAGCAGTGCGCTTTGCACCGCTACCACCTTCAAATTTAGTATAATCATATACTCCATCTTCATAAAATTCTGAAGCAGCGCAGTCAAGTGCAATGGTGATATCACTTCCTGGCTTATAACCGGCCTTTTCAATGGCCTTCAAAATACTTTCAAGAGCATCTTCAGTTCCTTTAAGTTTGGGAGCAAATCCTCCTTCATCACCCACTGCTGTGCTTAATCCTCTTTCCTTTAGAACACTTTTCAGAGAATGGAAAACCTCTGCTCCCATCCTCAGTCCTTCCTTAAAAGTTTTTGCGCCGACAGGGCGGATCATGAATTCCTGGAAAGCGATGGGTGCATCCGAATGCGATCCCCCGTTAATGATGTTCATCATAGGGACAGGCAAATGCTTGGCATTGGTACCGCCTATATACTTGTACAACGGCATATCATGGTACATAGCAGCTGCTTTTGCCACTGCAAGGCTCACCCCCAGCATAGCATTCGCCCCCAGCTTGCTTTTATTCTCAGTACCATCAAGACCTATCATTTTATGATCAATCCCTACCTGGTCCAGGGCCTCAATACCAATAATTTCAGGAGCTATTTTTTCATTTACATTGGCTACTGCTTTGGTGACTCCTTTACCCAGGTACCTGCTTTTGTCACCATCCCTGAGCTCAAGCGCTTCATTCTCACCTGTTGAAGCCCCTGAAGGAACTGCTGCCCTGCCTACAAAGCCACTTGCCAGTATAACCTCAACTTCTATCGTTGGATTTCCACGTGAATCGAGGATTTCCCGTGCATGAACATCTACTATCTGTCCCATAATAATTATTTTAAAGTTTAAATATCAAATAATAATAATATATCTGTTTAGCAAAAAAGGGATAAAGCATCTTATGATACCTCATCCCCCTTGTATTTTCTCTAATAAAAAAGCTTTATTCCTTCTTTTTATCTGCCTCCTCATCAACATCTTCGGAGGATGTATCATCTTTTTTTGCTGAAGGCTCAGGCGGTTCATCACCAACTGAGGCTTCCTCATTTTTCTTATCTTCAACTTTGTCTTCAGCCTTATCTTCAGTTACAACTTTGGCCTCTTCCTTTTTTTCCTCATCGGCTTTGGTTGAAGCTTCCGCTTCAGCAACAGGCTGCTCAGCGGATACTTCCTTTTCAGAAGGTTCTTCACCTTGCTCTGCCGGAGCATCAGCAGATCTTTCAGCATCTGAAGCTGTTTCTATTGTTTCTTCCGGTGCCAATTCTGTGTCTTCAGCAATTTCAGCAGTCCGGGGCGTTTCAGCTGTCTCAGTTTTCTTCTTACCTCCTCTTCTCCTTCTGGATGACCTGGTGGAAGAATCTTTTTCTGCCAGCAGGTTCTCATTGTAATCCACCAGTTCCATGATGCACATGTCGGCATTGTCACCAAGGCGGTTTCCAAGCTTGATTATCCGGGTATATCCTCCCGGGCGATCAGCAACCTTCACGGCAACTTCCCTGAAAAGTTCATTGGTCGCTTCCTTGTCTTTGAGGTAACTGAAAACCTGCCGCCTCGAATGTGTGGTATCGTCCTTGGATTTGGTGATCAGCGGTTCTAAATAAATTCTGAGGGCCTTTGCCTTCGCAGTTGTCGTTTTTATCCTTTTATGCATGATCAGGGAACTTGCCATATTTGACAACATAGCATGACGGTGCCCACGCTTCCTACTCAGGTGGTTGATTTTCTTCTTATGTCTCATCTCAATTAATCCTTGTCAAGTTTGTATTTACTGGTATCCAATCCAAAGCTCAGGTTCATGGATGCCAGGAGTTCTTCAAGTTCTGTTAATGACTTCTTACCAAAATTCCTGAATTTCAGCAAGTCATTCTTATTGAACTTCACCAGGTCGCCGAGTGTTTCAACCTCTGCTGCCTTCAGGCAATTAAGTGCCCGCACCGACAGATCCAGGTCAACAAGCTTAGCTTTTAGCAATTGCCTCATATGCAGCACCTCCTCATCAAATTCTTCATTGGCAAAGCCTTCATCTGCGTCCAGCGTGATCTTTTCATCGGAAAAGAGCATAAAATGGTAAATGAGGATCTTTGATGCTTCTTTCAGTGCATCTTTCGGATGAATGGATCCGTCGGTCTCGATTTCAATAATCAGTTTTTCATAATCGGTCTTCTGCTCTACCCTGTAATTTTCAATTTCATACTTCACATTTCGGATCGGCGTGAATATAGAATCCAAGGGGATAAGCCCAAATTCAGATTCAACCGGTTTGTTCTCCTCGGCGGGGACATAGCCCCTTCCCTTATTGATGGTCAACTCCATTTGAAGTTTAACATCGGGTTCCATGTTGCAGATGACCAGGTCGGGATTGAGGACTTTGAATCCATTCAGAAATTTTCCAAGATCCCCTGCTTTAAATGACTCCTGTCCTGATATGGTAACGACAACCTTTTCCTCATTGACATCTTCGATCTGCTGTTTGAAACGGATCTGTTTCAACTTCAGGATAATATCTGTAAGGTCTTCAATTACTCCGGTAATTGTAGAGAATTCATGTTCAACTCCCTCGATCTTGACAGTTGTTATTGAAAAACCTTCAAGTGAGGCAAGCAGTATTCTTCTCAGGGCGTTCCCTATTGTAATACCGTAACCTTGCTCCAGGGGTCTGAACTCAAATTTACCGATCCTGTCATCGGCTTCAAGCATAATTACCTTATCTGGTTTCTGGAATGCTAGTATGGCCATAATAAAATATATATATTATTTTTATTTTGAATATAATTCAACTATAAGTTGCTCTTTGATATTTTCAGGTATTTCCTCTCTTTCCGGACGATTCAGGAACTTGCCCTTCATCTCTTTTCCGTCCCATTCCAGCCAACTGAATAAACCGGCACGGTTGCTTTCCAGTGCATCGGTTATCACCACCATGGATTTTGACTTTTCCCTCACTCCAACTATATCTCCTGCTTTCAAGGTATAGGAAGGAATGCTGACAATTTCACCATTTACGGTAATGTGCCGGTGACTTACCAGTTGCCTGGAGCCATCCCTGGAGTTTGCAATCCCCAGTCTGTATACAACATTATCCAGCCTTGACTCGAGCAGCTGAAGCAGCATCTCACCGGTAATACCCTTGCTCCTGGAAGCCTTTTCAAACAAGTTCCTGAACTGCTTTTCCAGGATACCATAGGTGTATTTTGCCTTCTGCTTCTCTTTGAGTTGAATACCGTATTCAGAAGCTTTACGTCTTCGCTTGTTCATCCCATGAAAACCGGGAGGATAATTCTTTTTTTCAAAAGACTTATCCGTGCCATAGATCGGTTCTCCGAATTTCCTTGCGATTTTTGTTTTTGGTCCTCTATATCTTGCCATCTGTAACTATTTCTATAATGATTATACTCTTCTTCTTTTGGGAGGACGGCAACCATTGTGTGGTAATGGTGTAACGTCAACTATTTCTGTCACCTCAATGCCGGCTCCGTGGATGGTCCGTATGGCAGATTCCCTGCCAGACCCGGGTCCCTTAACATATACTTTAACTTTCCTGAGTCCCAGGTCATAAGCGATTTTTGAACACTCCTGGGCTGCCATCTGAGCCGCATAAGGAGTATTTTTCTTTGAACCTCTGAACCCCATCTTACCGGCAGAACCCCAGGAAATAACCTGTCCCTGGTTGTTGGTAAGGGAAATAATAATGTTATTGAAGGAAGCATGAATATGTGCTTCACCAATGGGTTCAACTTTTACGGAACGTTTTTTTGATGATCCTGTCTTCTTAGCCATTTTTATGCTCTGGTATTATTTAACTGCTTTCTTTTTATTTGCAACTGTCTTTTTACGTCCTTTCCTGGTACGTGCATTGTTCTTTGTACTCTGTCCCCTTACGGGCAACCCGATTCGATGACGAATTCCCCTGTAAGAACCGATGTCCATTAATCGCTTGATATTCATCTGAACTGAGGATCTGAGTTCACCTTCGACCTTGTAATTGTCATTGATGACCTTCCGGATCTTACTTAATTGATCGTCATTCCAGTCCTGAACCTTTACATTGCGGTCGACACCGGCCTCATCAAGTATCCTTTGAGCAGAACTTCTTCCAATACCGTAGATGTAGGTCAACCCCACCTCTCCACGTTTGTTTTTTGGCAAATCAACGCCAACGATTCTAGCCATGATATTTATATAATTTATTCAGTTATAAACAATTATCCTTGTCTTTGCTTGAATTTCGGGTTCTTCTTGTTAATTACGTACAAGCGTCCCTTCCTTCTGACAATTTTACATTCTGAACTGCGCTTTTTTACTGATGCTCTGACTTTCATTTCTATAATATCTTTATTTGTACCTGTATGATATTCTGCCCTTGGAAAGATCATAGGGTGACATTTCCACTTTGACTTTATCTCCTGGCAGCAACTTTATATAATGCATTCTCATTTTACCTGAGATATGGGCCGTAATAACGTGTCCGTTTTCCAGCTCCACGCGAAACATTGCATTTGATAATGCTTCGGTAATAACACCGTCTTGTTCTATTGAAGCTTGTTTTGCCATATTATGACTTGTTTTTAAATATTTCTTCGATGTAGGAGAAAGTAGATAATACATCAGCTTCTCCCTTATCGACTGCAATTGCTAACTCAAAATGAGCAGAAGGCATTTCATCTGCTGTACTGATGGTCCATCCATCTGCACCCTGCTTTATCTGTCTTTTGCCCATATTGATCATGGGTTCAATGCAGATAACCATTCCCTTCCTCAATTTCACCCCTGAACCCCTTCGTCCGTAATTGGGAACTTCAGGTTCTTCATGCATTTTTTTTCCCAGGCCATGACCGACCAGTTCACGGACTACACTGTAACCATTGCTTTCCGCATGCTGTTGAACAGTGTGGCCTATATCACCTATTCTTTGCCCCTCCACAGCTTTTCCAATTCCTTTAAAGAGCGCTTCCCTGGTAACTACCAGTAATCTCTTTACTTCCGGTGTTGCCTCTCCTACTTCGAATGAATATGCTGTATCACCATAATAGCCGTTTTTGATTACACCGCAATCTACCGAAACAACATCTCCTTCCCTGAGTACAACCTCTTCTGAGGGAATTCCGTGCACAACCTGGTTGTTAACGGAGGTGCACAGTGTTGCAGGATAACCCTGGTAACCTTTGAAACCTGGTACCGCGTTGTTTGCAAAAATGAATGACTCTGCAATCCTGTCCAGCTCTGCTGTTGTGATTCCTGACTGGATGTATTTTGCAATCTCGGCCAATGTTTTGGAAACCAACAGGTTGCTCTCCCTTAACAATTCAATTTCTTCTGCTGTTTTAATATATATCATCAAAGAACGTTTACCGGGTCAGATCGCTGAGGTCGCTCCGCCTGACCTTCCTTTAATCTTTCCTGATTTCATCAATCCATCATAATGTCGCATCAGCAAATGACTTTCAATTTGCTGCAGCGTATCCAATATTACCCCCACCATGATCAGTAAAGAAGTTCCCCCGAAAAACTGGGCGAAGCTTGTGTTTACATTGAACATCATTGCAAATGCTGGCATAATGGCCACAAATGCAAGAAAAAAGGATCCAGGCAATGTAATTTTCGACATCACGGAATCAAGGAACTCCGCAGTTTTTCTTCCCGGTTTTACTCCGGGGATAAAACCACCGTTTTTCTTCATATCCTCAGCCATCTGGTTGGGATTTACTGTAACTGCTGTATAGAAATATGTAAACAGGATGATCAGCGCAGCATTCACAAAGTTGTACCAGAAGCCCGTGACATTGGAAAATGTCGCAGCCACTCCTGTAGCTGATTCTGATTGTGCAAATCCCGCAATGGTAATGGGGATGAACATCAATGCCTGTGCAAAGATGATCGGCATTACACCTGCAGCATTCACTTTCAGGGGTATGTACTGCCTGACTCCACCGTATTGCTTGTTTCCCACTATTCTTTTAGCGTACTGCACAGGGATCCTTCGTGTACCCTGAACAAGCAATATGGATAACATGATAACAATGAACAAAATGAGCATCTCAACAAGGAACGCCACCAATCCGCCACCCTGCTGATCGAGCCGTGCCGCAAATTCAAGTCCGAGAGACTGTGGAAGCCGTGCAATGATCCCGATCATAATGATCAGGGAAATCCCATTGCCAATACCCTTGTCTGTAATCCTTTCTCCAAGCCACATGATAAACATCGTTCCTGCAGTAAGAATTATTATGGACCCTATTTTTGAGAAATTTGGGGAAAAGGCATCAGGAGGCAGCTGATAAGAAAGACTGGCAATATATGTGGGTGCCTGCAGCAGCAAAATGCCAACGGTCAGGTACCTTGAGATCTGATTGATCTTTCTTCTTCCGCTTTCGCCTTCACGCTGCAACCGCTGAAAATACGGAACAGCGATACCCAGCAACTGGATAACGATCGTTGCAGAGATGTAAGGCATTATTCCCAACCCGAAAATCGAAGCACGTGCAAAGGCTCCACCTGTAAAAAGGTTGATTATATCCATGATATTCCCGGAGGGCTGTTGCAAACCGGCCAGCTTGGTAGGATCAATTCCTGGAAGCACCACATGCGTCCCAAGGCGATATACCAGGAGTATTCCAAGTGTATAAAGGATCCTCGCTCTGAGCTCCTCAATTTTCCATATATTCCTTATAGTTTGAATAAACTTCTTCATCAAGTTTAAATTTTTTCGGCTGTACCACCTTGTGCTTCTATTGCTTCAACTGCTGACTTTGAAAAGGCATGAGCCTTCACTATAAGTTTTGATTTAAGCTCTCCCTCTCCAAGTATTTTTACCAGTGTACTTTTTTGCACGAGACCGGCATCAAACATCACATCAAACGAAATTTCCGACAGTTTTTTCTTATCAGCCAGTTCCTGTATTGTGCGCAGGTTGATGGCCTTGTATTCTTTGCGATTGATATTTTTAAACCCATACTTTGGAACACGTCTTTGCAGTGGCATCTGGCCGCCTTCGAAACCTACTTTCTTGGAGTAGCCGGACCTTGACTTCTGTCCTTTATGTCCGCGGGTGGAAGTTCCACCGTAACCGGAACCCTGACCCCTTCCAATCCGTTTCCTGCTCTTCTTTGAACCTTTTGCGGGTTGTAAATTACTCAAATCCATTGTTTCTAAATCTATAATATTAAAATACTATTTTATCTCTTCAACACTTACAAGGTGTGATATTTTACTGACCATTCCCAGTATCTGCGGAGTCGCCTCGAGTTCCACAGAATGATTGATCCTTTTTAATCCCAAAGCTTCCAGTGTCCGCTTCTGACGAACCGTATGGCCAATCTTGCTTCGCGTCTGGGTTATTTTGATTTTTCCCATTGTTAACACTATTATCCGTTAAATACTTTTTCCAATGATACTCCCCTGTGCTGGGACACTGTGTAGGCATCTCTTAATTCGAGAAGTGCTACAAATGTTGCCTTAACCAGGTTGTGTGAATTCGAAGACCCTTTTGATTTCGCGAGTACATCTGTAATCCCAACACTTTCAAGCACTGCGCGCATTGCACCTCCGGCCTTTACACCGGTACCACCTGCTGCGGGCTTGAGGAAAATGGTTGCCCCGCCATATTTTGATACCTGTTCGTGCGGAATGGTTCCGTTAATGACCGGGACTTTTATCAGGTTTTTCTTAGCGTCTTCAACACCCTTGGCAATTGCAGTGGTAACTTCATTTGCCTTACCAAGCCCATGTCCCACGATTCCATCTTCATTACCAACCACCACAATGGCTGAGAAACTGAACGTTCTCCCTCCTTTGGTAACTTTTGTTACACGCTGAATGCTGACGAGGCGATCCTTGAGTTCAAGGTCACTTGTTTTTACTTTTCTAATACTACTATTTGTTGACATAGCAATGTTTTAAAATTTGAGTCCGTTTTCCCTGGCAGCATCCGCTAAACTTTTTACCCTGCCATGGTATAAATATCCGTTTCTGTCGAATTTCACTGTTTCAACGCCTTTCTCTTTGGCTTTTCCGGCGATAGATGCTCCAACAAGCTTCGCCTGTTCGATTTTATTTACCTTCTGATCAGCAATGCCTTTCTCTTTTGAAGAAGCCGCAATAATGGTCTCCCCGGTAACATCATTGATGATCTGTGCATAGATCTGTTTGTTGCTCCTGTAAACAGACAAACGGGGAATTTCTGCAGTTCCGGATAACCTCTTTCTTATCCTGCTTTTTATCCTGCTTCTTCTTTTCTGCTTAGTTAAAGCCATCTTTATATAATTTTCAAATATTTCTTATTAAATATATTTTTATACTGCAGCTGATTTGCCAGTTTTTCTCCTGAGTTGTTCTCCGACGAACTTGATCCCTTTTCCCTTGTAAGGCTCCGGCGGTCGCAGCGATCTGATCTTTGCCGCAACCTGACCGATCAGTTGTTTATCGGCACTGATAAAGGTAATAACAGGATTGGAACGCCTCTCTGTTTTTGCTTCAACGCTAACTTCCTGTGGCAGCTTAACCTGAATGTCATGGGAAAATCCGAGGCTCAGCTCCAGCACCTGTCCTTTTGACTCAGCGCGATAACCAACACCAACCAGCTCCAGCTGAATGGTATATCCTTCAGATACACCCAACACCATATTGTAAATCAGGGACCGGTACAAGCCGTGCAACGACTTGGTTGTCTGTTCATCATTGGGCCTTGCAACCGTCAGTTGACCATCATCTACCTTTACAACCAGTGAAGCGTCTACTTTCTGGTTGAGTTCCCCCTTGGGACCCTTAACCGAAACAACGTTATCCTGTCCGACGCTAACTGTAACCCCCTGTGGTATCTTTACTGGTAATATTCCAATCCTTGACATGGTAAAAATCTTTCTAACTAATTAATAAACATAACATAAAACCTCGCCACCGATTCCCAGTTTCCTGGCTTCCTTATCGGTCATTACACCCTGCGAAGTTGAAATAATTGAAATTCCGAGTCCGTTGAGCACCCGAGGTGTACCATTACTGCCTGCATATTTTCGCAAACCCGGACGGCTTACCCGGCCGACCTTCTTTATTGCCGGGATCTTAGTTTCAGGATGGTATTTCAATGCAATTTTAATACTGCCCTGCGGACCTTTGTCCTCGAATTTGTAGTTCAGAATATATCCCTTCTCAAAAAGTATACGCGTTATATCCTTTTTGATATTGGAAGCAGGAATATCAACTATTTTGTGATTTGCCATCACTGCATTCCTCAAACGGGTCAAATAATCTGCAATAGGATCTGTCATTTTTATCTCTTTAAATTTCTTCTGTTCAACATTTACCAGCTGGCTTTCTTTATCCCGGGGATAAGTCCGGAAGATGCCATTTCCCTGAAAGTGATCCGGCTGATACCAAACTGGCGCATATAACCTTTTGGTCGTCCGGTAAGTTTACAGCGGTTGTGCAGCCTGATAGGGTTTGAATTCCTGGGCAGTCGACTTAATCCGACATAATCGCCTTCAGCTTTTAACCTTGCCCGTTTCTCAGCGTATTTATCAACCAATTTTTGACGCTTAACTTCACGAGCTTTCATTGATTCTTTGGCCATAATTCTATTTTTTTTCGTTTTTAAACGGCAAACCAAATTCTTTCAATAAAGCAAATGCCTCTTCATCAGAATCAGCAGTCGTTACAAAGGTAATATCCATACCACTGATCTTATTGACCTTATCTATATCAATTTCAGGAAAAATGATCTGCTCTGTTATCCCTAGTGTATAATTTCCGCGTCCATCAAGTTTTGCAGACACCCCCCTGAAATCACGGATCCGCGGGATTGCAACATGAATCAGACGCTCAAGGAATTCATACATTCTTTCTCTCCTGAGAGTGACCTTCACACCGATGGGCATTCCTCTTCTCAGTTTAAAATTTGATATATCCTTCTTTGAAAAAGTCTGTACAGCTTTCTGTCCGGATATCTCTGATAATTCCTCCTGGGCCGTATCGATCATTTTTTTATCTGCGATAGCCTGCCCCACACCGCGGTTAATCACAATCTTCTTTAGCCTGGGTACCTGCATTACGGTACTGTATCCAAATTTGTCGGTCAGCACAGGAATGATTTCCTCCCGGTACTTTTGTTTTAATGATGGTACATATTCCATTACTTGATCTCCTCACCTGATTTTTTTGAAAACCTGACTAATTTATTATTATCATTAAGACGTCTTCCGATCCTGGTGGCTTCGCCTGTGGAAGGATCGACCGGGTTCAGGTTGGAAATATGAACCGGACCTTCCTTTTTTATGATTCCACCCTGCGGACTCTCTGCATTGGGCTTCGTATGTTTTGAAAGCATATTGACACCTTCAACGATGGCACGCATTTTCTTTCTGTCAATTTCAAGGACACGGCCTTGCTGCCCCTTGTATTCCCCGGAATTGACATAAACTATGTCGCCTTTTTTGATATGTAACTTTTTTTGCATTCGCTTAATATTTTTGCTTTAAAGTACTTCTGGTGCCAGTGAAACGATCTTCATATGCTTATCACGAAGCTCCCTGGCAACAGGTCCGAAAATACGGGTACCCCTCATTTCATCCATATTGTTCAGTAACACAACTGCATTGTCATCAAACCTGATATAGGATCCGTCTGACCGTCTGACCTCTTTTCTTGTTCTGACTACCACGGCTTTGGTAACTGTTCCTTTTTTAATTTCACCAGATGGGATGGCGCTTTTTACAGTTACGATCACCTGGTCACCAATAGATGCATACCTTTTTTTGGTACCACCGAGAACACGCACACAAAGCACTTCACGTGCACCACTGTTATCCGCTACTGATAATTTACTCTCTTGTTGTATCATGACTATCTGGCTCTTTCAATAATTTCTATTAATCTCCACCTTTTATTTTTACTTAATGGCCTGGTCTCAGATATCTTAACGGTATCCCCTGCATTGGCTGAATTTTCTTCGTCATGAGCCATGAACCTGGAGCTTTTGTTCACAAATTTCCCGTATATAGGGTGCTTGACCTTACGTTTTACAACAACTATGATAGACTTGTCCATGCTGTTGCTTACAACAACACCGACACGCTCTCTCCTGTTATTTCTTGTAATCTCTTCCATTTCCATTCTAACTTTCTTTCTGTTCAGCTGATTTTCTGGACCTCAGTTCTGTTTTTAATCGTGCAATTATTCTGCGGGTCACACGGATCTTGTTTGGATTGTCAAGCGGAGAAACAGCGTGGTTCATTTTCATTCGAACCAGCATATTCTCTTCATTATCAATCCTCTCTTCGATCTCGTTGGTGGCTAATTCTCTGATCTCTGAAATCTTCATCAGTGTATATTTTATTTCATTTCATAATCATGTCTGACAACAAATTTGGTCTTCACAGGAAATTTCTGCGAACCAATTCTGATGGCTTCTTTTGCTACATCAAAGGGAACCCCTTCCAATTCAAATATTATTCTCCCCGGGGTAATGGGGTACACAAATCCTTCCGGTGCCCCCTTTCCCTTACCCATCCTTACCTCTGCAGGCTTTTTTGTTATGGGTTTGTCGGGAAAAATCCTGATCCAGAGTTGTCCCTCTCTTTTCATGTGCCTTGTAACTGACTGACGAGCAGCTTCTAACTGACGGCTCGTAATCCAGGCTGACTCCAGTGACTTCATGCCGAAGGAACCGAATGCAAGGGTTGCTCCCTTCTGGGCATTACCCTTCATGCGTCCTTTCTGCATTCTCCTGTACTTTGTCTTTTTCGGTTGTAACATTATTTCAAAATATTACTGTGTTCTGATTTACTTTCTTTTATTTCGGTATCCGGCTCCGCCTCCTTTGGGCTTCACATTTTTTGCACCAATGTTCGGGGACAGGTCCCTCTTTCCGAAAACTTCGCCATTGCAGATCCAGACCTTGATTCCGATCACGCCGACTTTTGTATGGGCCTCTGCCAGCGCATAGTCAATATCAGCACGCAACGTATGTAAAGGTATCCTTCCATCCTTGTATGTTTCAGACCGTGCCATTTCTGCACCGCCAAGACGTCCGCTGATCAATACTTTGATGCCCTCTGCTCCCATTCTCATTGTAGAAGCTATTGCCATCTTAATGGCCCTCCTGTAAGATACCTTACCTTCCAGTTGACGCGCAACATTGTTTGCAACGATCGTTGCATCAAGCTCTGGTCTTTTCACTTCAAAGATGTTGATCTGGACCTCCTTGCTGGTAATCTTCTTCAACTCCTCTTTCAGTTTATCAACCTCCTGTCCTCCTTTCCCGATAATTATCCCCGGCCTTGCTGTATTTACAGTAACTGTAATAAGCTTCAACGTTCTTTCTATAATAATTTTAGAGATGCTTGCTTTGGCAAGCCTGGCATTCAGGTATTCCCTTATCCTGTTGTCCTCAACAAGTTTGGTTGAATAGTCCTTACCGCCAAACCAGTTGGAATCCCAACCCTTGATGATCCCTAAACGATTGCCTATTGGATTTACTTTTTGTCCCATTTATACTAATTTTCTTGAGATTCAACTTCTTCTACCACATGGTCGCTGCCAAGCACGATGGTAACATGATTAGAACGCTTTCTTATCCTGTGAGCCCTTCCCTGTGGTGCAGGCTGAATCCTCTTCAATGTCCTGGACTGATCCACATAGGCCTCCTTTACCACAAGGTGATTTTCTTCTATCCTGGCTCCTTCATTCTTCGCCTGCCAGTTCGCTATTGCAGAAAGAAGTAATTTTTCAACGGAATGTGATGCTTCTTTCGGACTATGTTTAAGCATATCCAGCGCCTTGTTGATTTCCACACCTTTGATCATATCGGTAACCAGTCTCATTTTTCGCGGCGATGTAGGAAAATTTCTCAACACAGCGTAATACTGGCTCTTTTTTGCCTCCTTAATCTGTTCGGCTCTTTTTCTTTTTCTGGCACCCATTATTATTTATGGTATTAAAGATTTTTATTTCTGTTTTCCACCGTGTCCCCTGAAAATACGCGTAGGTGCAAATTCACCGAGTTTATGTCCTACCATATTTTCCGTGATGTATACAGGGATGAATTTATTTCCGTTATGAACTGCAATTGTATGCCCTACAAAATCAGGAGAAATAACAGATCTTCTCGACCATGTTTTCAGAACTGACTTTTTGCCTGAATCATTCATCACAAGGATGCGTTTCTCCAGCTTATAATCAATAAAAGGACCTTTTTTTAATGAACGGCTCATATATTCTTATTTTTTTGTTTTTCTCCTTTCAACAATGTATTTATCGGATCTCTTTTTCGGTCGTGTTTTATATCCTTTTGCGATCACGCCTGTCCTTGACCTCGGATGGCCTCCGGACGCACGACCTTCTCCACCTCCCATTGGGTGATCAACCGGATTCATGGCTACACCACGGACGCGGGGTCTGCGACCAAGCCACCTGCTTCTGCCCGCTTTACCTGAATTTGTCAGTGCAAAATCCTTATTGGAGAGTTCTCCAACAGTTGCACGGCAGGTTGTAAGGACCATCCGTGATTCTCCGCTTGGCAATTTGACAATGGCATACTTTCCATCCCTGGAAGTCAGTGTTGCAGAGGAACCTGCACTTCTGACAATCTTTCCACCCTGGCCCGGTTTTAACTCGATGTTGTGAATGTCGGTTCCAAGGGGGATCTTACCGAGTGGAAGGCAATTGCCTACTTCCGGGGCAACATCCTTACCTGATTGCACCTTGTCCCCGATTTTGATCTTTTCCGGAGCAAGTATATACCTCTTCTCTCCATCCTCATAAACCACAAGAGCTATGTATGCTGACCTGTTCGGATCATACTCAATGCTTTTCACTGTAGCGTTCAAATTGTCCTTGTCGCGCTTGAAATCGATCAGGCGGTATCTTTTCTTATGTCCTCCACCCAGGTATCTCGTGGTCATTCTACCCTGGTTGTTCCTTCCGCCTGACTTTTTCATCGGCCTGATCAAAGATTTTTCCGGCTTCGAGGTGGAGATTTCCTCAAATGAAGGAATAAGCTTTGTCCGCTGTCCTGGTGTTACAGGTTTATACTTCTTTACTGGCATAATTTCCTATATATTGCTGTAAAAATCAATTACTTCGCCTTCAGCAACAGTAACAACTGCTTTCTTATAGGCATTGGTACGGCCCGATAAAATACCGGATCGTGTATAACGTGTCTTCAACTTACCAGCATAACGCATGGTATTCACATCAACCACTGTTACCTCGTATAAATCTTCAACAGCCTTTTTGATCTGCAATTTATTTGCATGCTTATCAACTATAAACCCATAACGGTTCAAAGCCTCGCCCTGGGCTGTCATCTTTTCTGTTACTATTGGCTTTATTAAAATATTCATGATATTGATCTAATCCAATTCTTAAGATTTTTTTTGCAAAACGTCAAGAGAACTCTCTTCAAACAGCAGGGCTGTTGCGTTCATTATATCGTAAGTATTTAATTCTGAAATTGTTACGACCTTTGAGTTCCGTAAATTTCGCGACGACAAATATACATTTTTATTTCGTTCATTTAAAACGAAAACTGATTTTTTATCTTCGACTTTCAGGTTTTTCTGAATGTCTGTGAAATCCTTGGTTTTAGGCTGTTCCAGGTTAAAATCCTGAACGATCATTACCTGTTTGTTTTTAACCTTGTATGAAAGTGCCGATTTACGGGCAAGTTCCTTCACTTTCTTATTCAGCTTGATATGGTAGGTTTTGGGTCTTGGACCAAATGTCCTTCCTCCGCCCCTGAAAATAGGGTTTTTGATATCACCAAATCGTGCCGTGCCGGTACCTTTCTGCCTTTTTATTTTTCTCCTGCTGCCCTGAATTTCAGCACGCTCCTTGGTTTTATGTGTACCCTGGCGCTGATGAGTAAGGTATTGCTTTACATCAAGGTAAATTGCGTGATCGTTTGGTTCGATACCAAAAATACTTGTATCAAGTTTTACCTTTTTCCCGGTACCTTTTCCTGTAATATCTAATACTTCTAATTCCATTATTTCTCAATTATTAAATATGAACCATTGGATCCAGGTACTGAACCTTTCAAAATGAGAAGATTGTTCTCGGGGATAATTTTCATCACCCTGAGGTTAAGGATCTTCACCTTCTTTCCACCCGTGCGGCCTGCCATGCGCATGCCCTTGAATACTCTTGAAGGATAAGAAGAAGCTCCGAGTGAACCCGGGGCACGTTCCCTGTTGTGCTGACCATGTGTAGCATCGTTAACACCACTGAAGTTATGGCGTTTTACAACGCCCTGAAAACCTTTTCCCTTGGTCATTCCCGAAACATCCAGCCATGTATCATCATGGAAATAATCAACAGTTATGACGTCACCGGGTTTCCAGTCCTTAACAAATCCCTTTAATTCTATCACCTTCCTCTTAGGAGTCGTTTTTGCCTTTGCAAAATGTCCCTTCATGGCGGCCGGGGTGTTCTTTTCCTTCTTGTCATCAAATGCTAACTGAACAGCTGCATACCCGTCTGAATCCTTTGTTTTCACCTGTGTAACAACACAAGGACCCGCCTGAATTACGGTACAGGGAATATTCTTTCCTTCTGCATCATAAATAGAGGTCATTCCGACTTTTTTACCAATTAATCCTGGCATCTTATTTAATTTTTCCTTGGTTAAACTTTGATTTCTACTTCAACACCACTTGGCAATTCCAGTTTCATCAATGCATCAATGGTTTTTGGCGTTGAGCTGTAAATATCCAGCAGTCGTTTAAATGAACTAAGCTGAAATTGCTCCCTCGCTTTTTTATTCACAAAAGGAGAACGTAACACGGTATATACCCTCTTATGTGTTGGAAGAGGCACCGGGCCACTTACTACTGCACCTGTTGACTTAACCGTCTTAACGATCTTCTCAGCAGATTTATCCACCAGATTGTGGTCGTAAGATTTTAACTTAATTCTGATCTTTTGGCTCATTATTTTCTGTTGTTATAAAATAATTATCTATGCTTTATTTAAGATTTCTGCTTCAATATTTGGAGGGATCTGCTCATAATGGCTGAATTCCATTGTTGAACTTGCACGTCCTGACGAAAGTGTCCTCAATGCTGTTACATATCCCACCTGCTCTGCAAGAGGAACCTTTGCCTTAATGATTCTTGCCCCTGCTTTTGAATCCATTCCTTCAACCTGGCCGCGGCGCTTGTTGAGATCGGATATCACGTCACCCATGTATTCTTCAGGTGTTACCACCTCGATCGACATAATGGGTTCCATGAGGACCGGATTTGCCTTTTTGCCCGCATTTCTTAATGCACCCCGGGCCGCAATTTCAAACGAAAGCTGGTCTGAATCCACCGGGTGATAGGATCCGTCAATCAGGCGAACCTTTAGTGAATCAATTGCATAACCTGCAAGGGGACCATTTAACATTGCATTGGTAAAACCTTTCTCAACCGAAGGAATGTATTCCCTTGGTATGTTCCCTCCCTTGATCTCATTGATGAATTGCAAACCTTTTACACCCTCATCGGCTGGGGAAATATATATGTCAATATCAGCAAATTTACCCCTTCCACCAGTCTGTTTCTTAAAGATCTCCCTGTGATGGACTTCAGTAGTGATGGATTCCTTGTAATTGACTTGTGGAGAGCCTATATTGCATTCAACCTTGAATTCTCTTTTCAGTCTGTCCATCAGTATTTCCAGGTGCAATTCACCCATTCCGCTGATAATGGTCTGTCCGGTATCTTCGTCGGTACGTATCTGGAAAGTAGGGTCCTCCTCTGCAAGTTTGTTGAGTGCAAGCCCGAGCTTATCAATATCCACCTGTGTTTTTGGCTCAATAGCAACACCGATAACGGGTTCCGGGAATTCGATGGCCTCAAGGACCAGCGGCTTGTTCACCGCGGTTATCGTATCTCCGGTACGCAATTGCTTCAATCCCACAACTGCACAAATATCTCCCGCTTCAATTTCTTTTTTTGGATTTTGTTTGTTGGCATGCATCTGGTAGATCCTTGAGATCCGCTCTTTTTTGCCGGTCCTGTTATTGAGGACCATCACCCCTTCTTTCAGAAGTCCTGAATAGACGCGCACATAGGCCAGTCGGCCGACATAAGGATCTGTGGCAATTTTAAAAACAAGTCCGGCAAGTGGATCTTCAATGGTTGGGTTCCGAACTTCTTCCTTTTCAGTATGAGGATTGAGTCCTTTAATTGATCCTACATCAAGCGGACTTGGCATAAGGGCTGCAACACCATCAAGCAAACGCTGGATGCCTTTGTTCTTGAATGCTGATCCGCAAAAAACGGGGATGATATCCATATTAATGGTTGCACGCCTCGCATATTCCATGAATTCCTCCACTGAAATGGAGGTACGGTCCTCGAGAAAACGATCCAGGAGGCCATCATCTGAAACGCAGACTGCCTCAACAAGCTTTTCTCTCCACTCCTCCACGAGGTCTACCATGTCATCGGGAATCGGACAGTATTCATATTTCATTCCAAGGGTTTCGTCTTCTTTCCACACGATGGCCCTTCTCTCGATTAGGTCAACAATGCCTGTAAAGTTATCTTCGGAACCCATGGGCAATTGAAGCGGAACTGGATTGGCCTTCAGCTTGTCCCTGATCTCACCTACAACACCAAAAAAGTCGGACCCAACCCGGTCCATTTTATTGATGAAAGCAATGCGCGGAACCTTGTATTTGTCGGCCTGCCTCCAGACTGTTTCAGATTGGGGTTCAACGCCACCAACCGCACAAAAAACAGCGATGGCACCGTCTAAAACTCGAAGCGAACGTTCCACCTCAACGGTGAAATCAACGTGCCCCGGTGTGTCAATGATATTGATCTTATGTTCTGTATCGTTGTACTTCCAGAAGGTGGTAGTTGCAGCAGATGTGATGGTGATGCCCCGCTCCTGCTCCTGAACCATCCAGTCCATAGTTGCTGCTCCGTCATGGACTTCACCAATGCGATGGGTAATACCTGTGTAGAACAGAATGCGTTCTGTGGTGGTTGTTTTCCCGGCATCGATGTGCGCCATGATCCCAATGTTCCTTGTATTTTTAAGTCCTGGGTTCATTAAATGATGCACACTTACCTTTTAATACTCTGTGTTTGTTCTCTTATATATTCTTTTTAAAACCTAAAATGCGCAAATGCTTTGTTTGACTCTGCCATTCTGTGTGTCTCTTCCTTCCTCTTGAAAGCTCCTCCTTCATTGTTGTATGCTGCAATAATTTCTGCAGCCAGTTTTTCACTCATGGAACGGCCCGGGCGCTTCCTTGCAAAAAGGATCATATTTTTCATTGAGATGGAAACTTTCCTTTCCGTACGTACCTCCATGGGAACCTGGAAAGTTGCTCCACCAACCCTGCGACTTTTCACTTCCACCTGCGGAGTGATGTTAACAAGCGCCTCTTTGAAAACCTCAAGGGCTGATTTCTCTTCTTTTTTCGTTTTCTCCTCCACGATGTCCATGGCGCCGTAGAAAATATCAAATGCAACGCTCTTTTTGCCTTCCAGCATGAGGTTGTTAACAAACTGACTGACAAACGGATCATTGTATCTCGGATCCGGTAAGATTATTCGCTTTTTTGGTTTGGACTTTCTCATTATCTGTTGCGATAAAACAAATTATTTCTTCTTTGGTCTTTTGGTTCCGTATTTCGATCTCCTTTGTGTACGCCCTTCAACACCGGAAGTGTCAAGTGCACCACGGATCAGGTGATACCTAACTCCCGGAAGATCCTTTACCCTTCCCCCGCGGATAAGCACGATCGAGTGCTCCTGCAGATTATGTCCCTCTCCCGGTATGTAGGCATTTACCTCTTTCTGATTGGTCAGCCTGACACGCGCCACCTTCCTCATCGCTGAGTTGGGCTTTTTCGGGGTCGTTGTATAAACCCTGACACAAACTCCGCGACGCTGCGGACATGAGTCAAGTGCAGGAGATTTACTCTTGTCGACCATCTCCTTTCTACCTTTGCGTACTAACTGTTGTATTGTAGGCATTTATGCTGATTTCTTTGGTTTAATTACAATTTTCTGCTCAAAATCGGGTTGCAAAGGTATTCTTTTTTTTAAAAAAACAATAAATATTTCATGAATAATTTGATCTGTTTAAGATTTAATTTATCAATTGTCGGGGGGGTACTTTCCAAACGTAAAAAACCATATTCCTTCATTCAATAATGTGTTTTTTATTCTTAAAAGTTTCATTTTTCTTCATGCCATTTGAGAACAGGTAACTCATTGATTTATTCAAAATTTTATTACTTTTGCACTCCGAATCTGAACACGCTAATTTTGAATTACTTAATTTCATAACATACCTAATTATTTGATGCAAATATGAAAAATTATACAACCGATCAGATCAAAAATGTTGCCCTGGTAGGCAATGCAGGCGGTGGCAAAACAACACTTGCAGAGTCAATGTTGTTCGAAGGCGGGGTTATTGAGCGCAGAGGGGATGTGGACTCAAAAAATACAGTTTCAGATCACACAACACTTGAGCATGAAAATAAATCTTCTGTTTATGGAAGCGTGATGTACACCGAGTACAACGACAGTAAGATCAATATCCTTGATGCACCCGGAGCTGATGATTTTGTGGGAGGTACGGTATCAAGTATCTATATGTCTGATGCTGCAGTCATGGTGATCAATGTCCAGCACGGTGTGGAAGTTGGCACTGAGATCCACAACAGGTGGGTTGACAGGTTCAACAAACCAACAGTTCTGTACCTCAACCAGTGTGATCACGACAAGGCCAATTTTGAAAAAGCTTTTGAATCGGTCAGGGAAAATTTTGGCAGCCCGGTCGTTCTGGCTCAGTTTCCCGGTAATACAGGACCCGGTTTCAATACCATTATTGATATCATTCAGATGAAACAATACAAGTACAGTGCTGACGGTGGAAAACCTGAAATCACTGATATTGATGCCGAATACCAGGAGAGGGCCGATGAATTGAGGAATGAACTAATAGAGAAAGCGGCTGAAAATGATGAACAGCTGATGGAACTCTTTTTTGAAAATGATGGCCTTACCGAGGAGGAAATGCGGTCGGGAATTACAAAAGGTTTGATCTTGAGGGGATTGTTTCCCGTTTTCTGTGGCTCAGGTGATAAAAATATGGGGGTAGGCAGGTTGCTTGAATTCATTTCAAATGTAGTGCCCTCAGCAGATCAAGCTCCTGCAACAAAAACCAGCGATGGTGAAGAGATCGCTGTTGATGCCTCCGGAACTGCTTCATTGTTTGTTTTTAAGACATCGGTTGAATCGCATATAGGTGAAGTGAACTATTTCAAGGTTATGTCGGGAGAAGTTTCCGAGGGCATGGACCTGACCAATTCCAGAACCCAGAACAAAGAAAGATTCTCACAACTCTTCGCACCTTACGGCAGGAACAGGTCAAAAGTAACAAAGCTATCTGCAGGAGATATCGGTTGTACAGTAAAAATGAAGAATACTACAACCAATGATACACTGACTGGTCCCGGTGCAAGTTTCAAATTCCCCGGGATCCCGTTTCCAAATCCAAAATACAGGACTGCGATCAGGCCTGTTAGTGAAGGTGATGAAGAAAAACTTGGAGAAGCACTTGGCAGGATACATGATGAAGATCCGACGATTATCATAGAATATAGCAAGGAACTGAGGCAAATTATCATACACGGCCAGGGTGAACATCACTTAAACATTGTCAAGTGGCAACTTGACCAACAGTTCAAGGTTGAAGCTGAGTACCTTCCGCCCAGGATCCCTTACCGGGAAACGATCACCAGGGCTGCACAATCGGATTACAGGCACAAAAAGCAATCAGGTGGGGCCGGACAGTTTGGAGAGGTACACATGATCATTGAACCTTACCAGGAAGGCAGCGCACCAAAAACTGCTCTCAAGATCAATGGAAAAGATTACAAACTTTCCGTTCGCGGAGAGGAAGAACATCCCTTGTCATGGGGCGGTAAACTTCACTTCATCAATTGTATTGTGGGTGGATCCATTGATGCCAGGTTCATGCCTGCCATCCTTAAAGGGATCATGGAAAAAATGGAGGAAGGACCGCTGACAGGATCATACGCGCGTGACATTCGTGTATATGTGTATGATGGTAAGATGCACCCGGTGGATTCCAATGAGATCTCTTTCATGCTGGCCGGTCGAAATGCATTCAGGACAGCATTCAAGAATGCAGGTCCGAAGATTATGGAACCCATATATAATGTAGATGTGTTTGTTCCTTCCGACCGGATGGGAGATGTTATGAGTGACCTTCAGGGACGCAGGGCCATCGTCCTGGGCATGTCCAGCGAAAAAGGATTTGAAAAGATCTCTGCGAAAGTTCCGCTGGCTGAATTGTCCAAATATTCAACAGCGCTGAGCTCGCTGACCAACGGAAGGGCAATGTATTCCATGGACTTTGATGAATATGCTCCTATTCCCGGTGAACTCCAGGATGAACTATTGAAAGCATACGAAGCAGAGCAGGAGGAGGAGTAAATTCAGAACGGTTTTTCAGGATTTATATAAAGGCTGTCTCCAACAGGGGACAGTTTTTTTTGTATACATATATTTTAACCGCTCTGAACTAAAATATTTTACCGCAGAAAAAAATATATATATTAAAATGGGGCTGGTCTAATATATTACGCTTATTTTATGTAATAATTTTTACTTCCTGTTCTAGTGAGATATATCCCTCGACACTTCGACTCTGCTTCAGTGCAACGCTTCGCTCGGGAACCGGTCTTTATTGTCAGGAACCGATCTCGACAAGCTCGATCTCCCCACCTCACACCCCAACCCGCCGGTTCCCGAGAAGCGCAGTCGAGGGATTGCTCGTTATTGAAATGTGTTAATAATAAAGTGAATACAAATCGCAAACGATGAAATATATATTTATTTAGCCATATAAATATATATATCTGAATTATACTTACTAATGCACTTTATTTTAAACTATCGCATTAAAATAGCCAATAATATATATATTATAGTGTCGCAATTAGAAGATGAGACGGGGGGACGGTGTCTTTGCTATTTATCCGACAAACTCTCCAATTTCTCTTCCAGAGCCCCTCCCCTCAGGTTCGTAGCAATGATTACACCGTTCCTGTCCAGTAGGAAATTTATCGGGATCATTTGAATTTTATAATCCAGGGCCGGTTGGGTCCGGGCACCTTCCATGTCACCGAGCTGATAGGACCACTGCATTTTATCATTCCTTATCGCTTCCCTCCATGCTGTTTCGTTTCTGTCAAGCGACACGGAAACTATTTCAAATCCGTTCCCTGCCGTAAAGGTTTTATCGTTATAAGCATCATATACATCAACGAGATGTGGATTTTCCCTCCGGCAGGGATTGCACCACGATGCCCAGAAATCAAGCAGCACGACTTTGCCCCGAAGGTCAGAGAGCCTTTTGGTCTCGCCATTTACATCAGGCAATTCAATTTCAGGGGCCCGCAATCCGAGCGTAGTACCAAAAGGCACCTGTTCGATCTCAGGGGGCAATTCGTAACCCTGATCCGGATCATCAACTGACTTCTTTGAGTTACATGAAGTACATACAACAAACAAAAGAATACTGAATACAATATTTATATTTCTCATTTCCAATAAAATAATAACCTAAGCCCTTTCTATGGATGCACCCAGGGAGTTCAACCTTTCGTCAATTCTTTCATACCCGCGATCAATCTGCTCAATATTATGAATTACGCTGGTCCCTTCAGCATTCATTGCTGCAATGAGCAATGCCACACCTGCCCTTATGTCAGGAGAACTCATATTGGTTGCTCTCAGTCTGAACCTGCGATCCTGTCCAATAACTGTTGCCCGGTGGGGATCACACAGAATGATCTGGGCCCCCATATCGATCAGCTTATCTACAAAAAACAGCCGGCTTTCAAACATTTTCTGGTGGATAAGCACGCTTCCCTTTGCCTGCGTGGCAGTAACGAGGATCACACTCAGCAGGTCCGGTGTCAGCCCGGGCCAGGGTGCATCGGAAATCGTCATGATCGCACCATCTATGAATGTCTCGATTTCGTAGTGGTCCATCGCCGGTATAAAAAGATCATCATCCTTCCTCTCAAGCTTGATTCCCAAACGCCTGAATGATGCCGGTATGATTCCCAACTGATCGTAAACTACATTCCTGATCATTAATTCCGAACCGGTCATTGCGGCCATGCCAATGAAACTTCCGATTTCGATCATATCCGGCAAAATCGTATGATCGGTTCCCACCAATGCATCAACTCCTTCAATGGTAAGTAGGTTGGATCCTATCCCTTGTATCCTTGCTCCCATACTTACAAGCATATTGCACAGTTGTTGCAGGTAGGGCTCGCAGGCTGCATTGTATATCGTAGTTGTCCCCTTTGCGAGTACGGCGGCCATTACAATATTGGCCGTCCCTGTGACTGAGGCTTCATCAAGTAGCATGTATTTGCCTTTCAGGTTCTCTGCAGTCACATCGAAACACGACCTGTCCTGGTTATAATCAAATGAAGCCCCGAGTTCCCTGAAACCAATGAAATGCGTGTCCAGTCTGCGGCGCCCGATTTTATCGCCTCCGGGTTTGGGGATGTAGGCCCTGCCAAACCTTGCAAGCAATGGGCCGACCATCATCACGGAACCTCTCAGTTCAGCAGACTGGCGGAAGCATTGCTCACTTTGCATGTAGTTTAGATCAACTGTAGCTGCCTGGAAAGAATAGGAATGCTCATCGAGCTGCTCAATTTCAACTCCGAGGTCTGCCATCATCTCAATGAGCTTGATCACATCCCTTATCACCGGAATATTCCTTATAATTACCTTTTGAGGAGTCAGCAGGGTGGCACAGATAACCTGCAGTGCTTCATTCTTTGCTCCCTGGGGAGTAATTGCACCCGACAGCTGCTTTCCACCCTCGATAATAAATTTGCTCATAGCAGAACTGCTATCTCTTTTTACCTCCACCTTTCTTTTTCCTGACATTCTTGGCCAGAATATCCCTGGTTTCAGAAAGTTCCATGTCGGGATCTATTTCCAGCCTGTTATTCGATAACGTTCTCAGGTCTTCTATGATCTCCCTGTTATCCACTGCTTCCCTGTTCCATGTAAGGTATGATTTTTTCATGTGGTTGGCAATCATTTTGATGAGGTCCCGCTTTTCCTCACCATCCTCCATTTCAACAGCTTTCTGTATCATCAGAAAAATAGAATGTCCGTAATGCTTGTACCTGATCTTCTTCTGGTTGTAACCAATCTTCTTTGGTTTTTCGTTCAGCAATTCTATTGCGGGAGTTTCATAGGGAGAGTCAATATCCAGCTTAAAATCGGATATGATCGCCAGGTGATCCCACAATTTATGTTTAAAATCACTTACATCCCTTAAATGCGGATTCAGATTTCCCATGACTGCAATTACGGCCTTTGCCGCCTTGTTTCGCTCCTCCCGGTCCTCGATGCTCAAAAGGTGTTCCACCATGATCTGTATGTTCCTGCCGTATTCGGGAAGAACAAGCTTATTTCTTCTTGAATTGTAATCGTATTCCATTGTTATTTTATTACAGGACAAAAGTAAACTTTTATCCTCATAAGAAAAACTTTTTCAAAAAGTTAATGCCGGCAGGATGATCATCCGGAGTCTATTGTATGATCCGCAGCTTAGCAAATTTGAGCAGCAATTGCTTTCTGCCAATGGGAAAATGAACGGTAGCTTTGATGTTCGGGGGGGCACCTTCGATCTGCTCAACCACTCCAATGCCAAAACGGGCATGCTCCACTTTCATACCTGTTTCAATATTTTCACCACCGGCTGACACTCCTATGCTTTGAGCGGCACTTTCCATCTTCAGTAATTTTTTGCTTCCGACAGTTTCGCGTCTCCTTTTTTGAAGGCCAGGAAAAGGATGGGAATCATTCCTGGCTGTCCTTGGGGTTTCCATTTCTTCATTTACCTGTGGAATAACGGGGTAGAAATCGTGGGGAAGATCAACGAATTCCCTGTTGATCTCCTTAATAAACCTGCTTGGCGTTGTGTATGTCAGAAGTCCCCACCTGTATCTTGAGCTGGCGTAAGTTATAGTGGCGCTTTTCCCCGACCTTGTAAGCGCAACATAGAAAAGTCTTCTTTCCTCCTCGAGTCCTTTCATCTCACCGGTACTCATTGCAGATGGAAACAGCTCCTCCTCCATACCCGCAATAAATACGTGCTTGAATTCCAACCCTTTGCTGGCATGTACCGTCATGATGCTTACCTTGTTGATGTCTTCTTTGTTTTCGTTATCCGCATCTGTCATCAGGGTTACATCCTGAAGGAAGGTTGCCAGTGTAACCTCTCCCTCATTGTCCATATTATCAGTATAATCCTTGATCCCATTCAGGAGCTCTTCTATGTTTTCATACCGGCTTACTGCTTCCGGGGTCTTTTCAGTTTTCAAGTCGTCCATGATCCCCGATCGCGTCGCAATGGTGTATGCAATATCAAATGCCTCCATGCGGGGGACATCCCGCATGAACTCCTTTATCATGGAAGTGAACTTATTTAATTTATTAACAGTTCCCTGGTTCAGTCCGGGATTCGATTGATCCAGGTGTACGAGAATGTTCCAGATGGGGGTATCCAGTTTTTCAGCATATGCAGCGAGTTTTTCAACGGTGGTCTTACCTATCCCTCTCAGGGGGTAATTGATGATCCTTTTCAGCGATTCATCATCCGATGAATTGACAACAAACCTGAAATAAGCCAGGAGGTCCTTGATCTCCTTGCGCTGGTAAAATGAAAGGGATCCGTATACCTTGTAGGGTATGTTCATTTTCCTGAGGCTTTCCTCAAAGATCCTGGATTGTGCATTGGTGCGGTACAAAACGGCAAAATTCTTATATTCCAAATGCTCGTTGAACCTCAGTTCTGAAATGGACCTGGCAACAAAGAATCCTTCTTCCCTGTCATCCTGCAAACGCACAACCTTGACTTTTTCGCCGTCTTCCTGTTTTGAGTAGAGGGTTTTTTCGATCTGATCCTTGTTTTTGCTTATAACGCTGTTGGCTGCCTTAACGATCATCTGTGTCGACCTGTAATTTCTTTCCAGCTTGAACAACCTGTAATCGGAATAGTCCTTCCTGAAGTTCAATATGTTTTCGATCCTCGCTCCCCTAAATGAATATATGCTTTGCGCATCATCACCAACAACACAGATATTCCTGTGGCCGGAAGACAGCCCTTTCAGGATAAGGTACTGTGAATAATTGGTGTCCTGGTATTCATCCACAAGGACAAAATCAAAAGTCTTCCTGTATTTGTCAAGCACTTCAGGATGGTCGCGAAAAAGCAGGTTTATCTGTAACAGCAGGTCATCGAAATCCATGGCCCCAAACTTCTTGCATCGCCTGGCATAATGCAGGTAGATCTCCCCCATGCGGGGCCTTCTTGTGGCCATGTCCTTTGTTCGGATCTCATTGCTGTTCATGTATACATCCGGGGTGATGAGGTTGTTCTTGGCATAGGAAATCCGGCCAAAGACCTCGGCTGGCTTGTACAATTTATCGTCAAGTTTCAGGTCCTTTATGATCTGTTTCACCAGGTTCCTTGAATCGATCGTGTCATAAATAACAAAATCTGCCGGATATCCTATGACTTTCGCCTCCCTTCTGAGTATCCTGGCGAAAAGACTATGAAAAGTGCCCATCCAAAGCTGTCTTGCAAGATTATAGGATACCAGTTCCGCGATCCGTTCCTTCATTTCCCTGGCAGCTTTGTTCGTGAAGGTAAGTGCAAGTATCCGGTGTGGCATAACTCCCTTCTGAAGCAAATGGGCAATCCTGTAGGTAAGTACACGTGTTTTGCCTGATCCCGCACCCGCAACAACAAGCGATGGCCCCTTGTAGTGCTCAACTGCCATCCGCTGAGCCTCATTCAGATCTTTCAGTATCTCCTTCAAAACAGTGCTGTTATTTGAGCGACCTAATATACTATTTGACAAGAGGAAGTCTAAATATAATTCCACATTTTTATCAACGAAGTATTCAACCGTTATTTGAGATTAATCCTGGTCATGCTTTCTTCTTTTCAAATAAAGTGAAATCAATTCCTGAAGTCTTCTAATATTTCAAGATCCCTGCGAGTCAAAACATAACAACAATGTTTTTTTGAATTGCTCTGCCCGACTTTCCATTCAAATGCAAAAATGACAATTTTCATTTTGATGACTGACCTCACAATTGCGAATAAAGAAAATTGTTCCTTTCATTGAAAAATTGCATTTTTGTGCCCGATCCCGGAATACATATTATTTTATATCCATTTTGCGTTATTACTGAAATAGAATATTATTGGAATCTTTGAATAAATATCTGCCGGCCGTCCTGATTAACCTGTTTCTCTTATCCTGCATTGCAAGTGCACAGATCTATTCATCCACTGCCGATGCAGTTAAAGATATAACCTATGATTCCTACACGGGGGATGACCAGCTCTTTGTTTTCTACCAGACGGAAGGGGTGTACAGTCCCGGTTCACTGTCTGCAGACGGACCCGGGACCGGAGATTATGATTTTCTTTGGAACAAATATGATCCTGAAACCGATGGTTTTACCATTCCCATTCTCACGGAAACAGGAGTGCAATCATCAACCATTTCCGGACTGGACGATGGAGGGTACCGGATGAGCATTACCGATGGAAGCGGTTTTGATACCACATTCCTTGCATGGGTAATGCTGGACAACCTAAGGGTTTGGAACAAGAAAGATCCTGAGGGCAACATTCCATCGGTGCAATCCAACTGCTCAGAAATTAACACATTGACACTCATTGGAAATGTTGAAATAGACTCTTTATACTACTTTGACCCCATCACACATGACACGCTTTGGTATGAAAATGACTTCAACATTGAATGGAGCAGTGATGATCCGGACCTTTTCATTCCAAACCGCACAAACAAGTATGCCATGCAATTCAACACAACAGAATCTCCACCGGTTGAAGATACCTGGTTTATCCTGACCGCTACCGACAGCCTCGGCATGACAGAAACCGATTCTGTTTTCTTTGTTTCTCCATTTACGAAAGCCGAATTCACCGTTGAATATTATGACAAGGTAACCATGGAATGGGACAATGACCTGAATACTGAATGGAGTAAAGATAAAGGAAGCCTGGATGCTCCCCTCAGTGTGCGTTTCATAAATAAATCAGTGAACGGATTTGAGTATGTATGGATCCTTCTGGACACTGTCCCTGACGAGGAACTTGGAGTGGTTACAAAAGAAGTGGAGTTTACAAGTGATTATAATTACCAGCCTGAGTTTACCTATTATACGGCCGACAGATACTATTATCCTTACCTCATCTCATTTGGTAAAGTAATCAACCCTGAGGATCAGCCATGCAGGGATACCTTCATGCTGGAAGATGGAATCCAGGTCGTAGCATCTGAACTGCTTATACCCAATGTTTTCACCCCCAATGGTGATGAAATCAACGATGTTTTCCTGTTTAAACATCAGTCTCTGAAGCAATGCAGGATAACCATTGCAGACAGGACCGGGAGGGTGGTTTACCGCATGGATATCGATAACATCTATGAATGGGAAGGATGGAGGGGTACAATTCTTAATACTGACATTGATGCACCGGTAGGACAATACTACTATGTTGTGGAAGGAACCGGGTATGATAACAAAGAGTTCAAGGACCCCAATTATCTTGAAAGACTAAAGAATCAGCGGGAAAGTAATGGTTCCGGTATAGGGGGAAATACCGATCCGGCTGCAGGTAACGATGACAATGAACCGGTGCAAAACCTTTATACAGGCTGGATCTACCTGTTCAGGAAAAAGGGTCAATAACAGAGTAAATGTAACTCCCGGGAATGGTAAGATTTTTCCGCATAACCATAGTAATCATCATCCTGCTTTTTCTTGGCGGATTCTTCATGATCTCCGCGGAATACGACTTACAGTCCGAACTTATTCAGTTTCTTGAAAAACTTGAAACCGCCTACATCTGGATCGTCCTGATCATATTCGGACTGACATTGTTCAGCACCCTTGCTGGACTTCCGGTACTTTACCTGGGTGTAGCCCTTGGGGTCTTTATTCCCTATTTACCTGCAGTCGGCATTGCCTGGTTCATCAGCCTGATATCGGTCATGACTACCTTTTACATGGTCAAGTCTGTTTTTTCCCGGAACATCAAAGAAAGATACGGCAGCAAAAAAATGATGAAGAAGATCAACAAAAGAATTAAAAAATATGGTTTATGGACAGTGGCCCTTTCACGAAGCATTTACATCATACCCACCAACATCATCAATTTCAGCTTCCCCTTAAGCAGGATCACCCTTCGCCAATACTTCAACGGAACCATGATGGGACTGATCCCGGAATCCTTTATCAATGTCACAACAGGTTATTTGCTAAAAAACCAGATAATCCTGCTTACAGCACCTCAGAAAGATTTGGTAAGCATTTTAATCTCTACTGCAGCCCTGGCAGTTATTGCCCTGGTAATTGTGATCTTATACTACAGGAAAAGAAAGGTGAAAAAGGCGCGGATCAATGATATCATACCTCCGCTGAATGAGGATTAACAGGAAGTATGTCAATTTGTCAATTTGAACACAATGGCAGAGTATTTGACAGGGATTAGTGATAATGAAAAAGATATAAATGGTTTGAAAAATGGCTAAAAACACGAAAAAGACTGATAAACAGGAAGAAATAAAAGACAAGGAGGTGGTTGAAAGTGTTCATGAAAAAGAAACCCCGTCAGAGGAAAAGAACCAAATGGAACAGGAAGAACCTGCACAAAAAAAGACCAGGGAAGATGAATTAGAGGAAAAACTGGCAGATTTGCAGGACAAATACCTTCGCCTGTCAGCAGAATACGACAATTACAGGAAAAGGACCCTGAAAGAGAAAATTGACATGCAGGAAGCTGTGAAGGAAGATGTTTTTGTAAAGATCCTGCCTGTGATTGATGACCTGGAGCGGGCACTCGAATCCATCGAATCTGCAAAGGAAATTGAAGCAGTAAAACAGGGAATGGATCTGATCTACATAAAATTCACCAATTTTCTGAACCAACAGGGTGTTAAGGAAATTGATGCACTTGGGAAAGAATTGAATACCGATCAGCATGAAGCTGTTACAAAGATCAGTGTTGAGAGCAAAAAGAAAAAAGGGAAGGTGGTTGACGTTATTGAGAAAGGTTACATGCTGAAAGAGAGAGTCATAAGATTTGCTAAAGTTGTAATAGGGGAATAAACAGAATGTCGAAAAAAGATTATTACGAAATACTCGAGGTTTCAAAAGATGCTTCCCAGGATGAAATTAAAAAAGCTTATAGGAAACAGGCACTAAAATACCATCCTGATAAGAACCCCGGCGACAAGAAAGCCGAGGAAAAATTCAAGGAGGCGGCTGAAGCTTACGAGGTTCTTCGGGATCCTGAAAAAAGGAGCAAATACGACAGGTTTGGCCATTCCGCATTTGACGGTGCTGGAGGATTTGGTGGTGGAGGTATGACCATGGATGATATTTTTGCACAATTCGGGGATATATTCAGCGGGTTCGGCGGATTTGGGGGATTCGGCGGATTTGGAGGGTCTACCGGAAGAAGGGGTGTTAATAAAGGTTCAAATCTTCGCGTAACGGTCAAACTCAATCTGAGTGAAATTTCAAAAGGGGTAGAGAAGAAGATCAAGGTAAAGAAATACATTGCCTGCGATGCCTGTGGTGGAAACGGTGCAAAAAACGGAAGTGCCACAGCAACCTGCAGCACATGTCGTGGCACAGGCCACGTTACCCAGGTGACCAATACGTTTCTCGGGCAGATGCAGACACAGTCTACCTGTCCGACCTGCAGGGGTGAAGGAAAGATCATCAGTGAGAAATGTGAGCAATGTTACGGGGAGGGCATGCTGAAAAGTGATGAGGTAATAAAAATAAATATTCCCGCCGGTGTTACCGAGGGCATGCAATTAAAGATGAGCGGCAAGGGAAATGCAGCCAGGCGGGGCGGTATCAATGGAGACCTCATCGTGGTTATAAGGGAAGAGAACCATTCTGAACTTGTTCGCGAGGGAAACGACCTTGTATACAACCTTTACCTGAGCATTCCCCAGGCCATAATGGGTGATACCGTTGAGATCCCGACCATTGAATCACGGGTAAAGATCAAAATTGATCCTGGCACACAGCCCGGAAAGATATTAAGGCTCAGGGGAAAAGGCATCCCCGATGTCAACGGTTACGGAAAAGGCGACCTGCTTGTTCATGCCAATATCTGGATCCCAAGGACCATAAGCAGTGAAGAAAAGAAAATGGTTGAAAAACTCGCTTCATCTTCCAATTTTGAACCGCAACCGATCAAATCCGAGAAAAATATCTTTAACAGGATGAAGGACTTATTCTAATTGCTTCTGTATGCATTTATTAAATGTCAAAGAGGTTGTAAAGGATTTTCAAAACCACAGGGCGCTGAACAAAGTTTCAATGGACGTGCCAACGGGCAGTATTTTCGGACTTCTTGGACCCAACGGGGCCGGAAAGACTACCCTGATAAGGATCATCAACCAGATCACTGCCCCGGATTCCGGTGAAATCCTTTTCAATGGTAAAAAACTTACCCGGAACCACATATTCAGGATCGGGTACCTTCCAGAAGAAAGGGGCCTGTATAAAAAAATGAAAGTGGGAGAACAGACCCTTTACCTCGCACAACTCAAAGGTATGAGCCATGCGGAGGCGCGAAAAAAACTGCGTTCCTGGTTCGAAAAATTTGAAATCGACAGTTGGTGGAACAAAAGGGTTGAGGAACTTTCCAAAGGAATGCAGCAAAAAGTTCAGTTCATTATTACAGTGCTTCATGAACCTGAATTGCTGATCTTCGATGAACCTTTCAGTGGATTTGACCCGATCAATGTGAATTTGCTCAAGCACGAGATCTTCAGGCTAAAAGATAAGGGCGCTACCATCATTTTTTCAACACACAACATGGCGTCCGTTGAGGAATTATGCGACCATATTTGCCTGATCAATAAATCCGAAACCCTCCTTTCCGGAAAAGTAAGTGATATTAGGAGTCAGTTCAGTACAAATTTAATACAGGTAGGATTTGAAGGAGATCCAAAACATCTTAGGAGTCACCTCAATAAGCGATTTGAGATACAAGAAATCAATGAAAACCGGATCAGCACGGCAATGATAAAATTGCCGGAAGGATGCAGACCCAATGAACTGATCACTGAACTGTCATATCTGACAGAAATTCATTCCTTCAACGAAGTGATTCCTGGTATGAATGACATTTTCATCCGGGCCGTGGAATCTGCTTCAGGAAAAAAAACAGGCTATGAATAAAATTGCACTCATCATAAAAAGGGAGTATCTCAGCAGGGTCAGAAAAAGGTCATTTATTATCATGTCCATCCTTGGGCCGCTGCTTTTTGCGGGACTCATGATCATGCCTGCAATCCTGGCATCAATTGAGGATAAAGAAGTCAAAAAAATCGCTGTAATTGACAAAACAACCATTTTTACTTCATACGCGGTTTCCCCCCCGAAGTCTGTTATTCCGGAAACCGAGTACATGAAGTTTATCAACCTCAACAACGCTGACCTAGATTCCCTAAGGGAAAATTTTGACAATACAGGATATTACGCTGTTTTATATATTCCCGAGAACATCTTCAACTCTGAGAGAGCGATCCTGTATTCAAACAAACAGCCAAGCCTGGATGTCTCATCACACATCGAAAATGAACTGGAAAGGGAAATGGAGAATATGAAACTGGTGGCCCACGACATCGATAACCTCGAAGAGATCCTCCGGAATATCGAGACCAGCATTCATGTTTCGAACATTAAGTGGACCAGGGAAGGGAAAGAAAAAAAGAGCAATACCGGACTGGTAATGGGGATCGGGTATGCATCAGGACTGATGATCTACATGTTCATTTTCATCTATGGCTCGATGGTAATGCGTGGTGTGATAGAAGAAAAGACAAGCCGAATCGTAGAGATCATAGTAAGTTCCGTGAAACCGTTCCAGCTGATGATGGGGAAGATCATTGGTGTGGGAATGGTTGGTCTTACGCAATTCCTGATATGGGTCATATTTACCGGGGTGCTGGTAGCAGGGACCTCCGCTTTCATGGGGCCCGGAATGCAGGGCCAGGAGAATGCTGTTACACAGACAGCAGGCAATGAACTTTTTTCAGAACGGATTGAAACTCCTGCCCCGGTTCAGGAAATGGCCGATGACAAGCAATTCCTTTATGATATTATCGGATCATTTGAATCCATTGAGCCATTCAGGATCCTGATAGCTTTCATATTTTTCTTCCTGTTTGGTTACCTGATGTACGGTTCACTTTTTGCGATCATAGGATCTGCTGTCGATAATGAAACGGAAACCCAGCAGTTCATGCTTCCTGTTACTTTACCACTGGTTCTCGGAATCATTCTCATGGCCAACGTGATGAACAATCCTGACGGGCCGCTGGCTTTTTGGTTCAGTATGTTCCCCCTGACCTCACCCGTGATCATGATGGTTCGAATACCATTTGAAGTTCCGCTCTGGGAAGTGCTGCTCTCGGCAGGTTTGCTTATCTTTACCATCCTGGGTTCGGTATGGATGGCAGGAAAGATCTACCGCACAGGGATATTGATGTATGGAAAGAAAGTTAACTACAAGGAATTGTGGAAATGGCTAAAATACAACAACTGATGCAACCTGTTGCAATTCTTGATTTCGGAACCAATACATTCAACCTGCTTATCGCAGAAAAATCAGGGGACTCCTTCAAAACATTGTATACCGGGAAACAAGCGGTAAAACTCGGAAAAGGGGGGATCAACAAACACAAAATCACCGGCGATGCCATGGAACGCGGATTTTCGGCGATTTCCGCGCATATGGAAACAATACGAAAGTTCAATGTTGCTGACATTCATGCCTATGCAACCTCGGCTTTCAGAAATGCTGAAAATGGCAGGGCATTCGCTGAGCTGATCAATAAGAAATTTGGCTTTTCAACCCGCATCATTGATGGTGATGAGGAGGCCCGGCTGATCTATGAAGGTATCCTGACATCTGTTGATCCGGGTGATGAAAATGCATTGATACTGGATATTGGTGGTGGCAGTAATGAATTCATTATCTGCAATCGGAATGCATTGCTCTGGAAGCACAGTTTTGAACTGGGGATGGCAAGAATTATTGAAAAGTTCAAAATATCTGATCCAATACAAGCCACTGAGATCAAGGAACTGGAAACGTATTTTAGATCCGAACTAAAACTGCTCAGCGGAAAAGTAAAACAGTACAAACCAAAAATCCTGATCGGGGCATCAGGATCCTTTGATACCATAGCGTCCATTGCAAAATACAGGTATGATCTTCCTGCCAGTCATGAATCATTCCTGCATATTGATCTTGCCCATTTTGCCGATATCCACAATACATTGATCCATTCAACTGCCGAAGAAAGACTTTTGATGCCGGGCATGGAACCAGTAAGGGTAGAAATGATCGTTCCTGCATCAATTTTTATTAATTTTGTTTTAATCAGATACGGGCTGCAAACATTCATTCAATCCGGTTTTGCTTTAAAAGAAGGGGTAATGTCAGAACTGGTAAGATCAAATCAGTAAAAAAATATGACAAAAATACTTGTTATCGACGATGAAAAAAGCATCAGAAATGCCCTGCTTGAGATCCTGGAATACGAGAAGTATGAGGTAGTGCTTGCTGAAAATGGTCCTGAAGGACTGGAGAAATTTTCTTCGGACCAATTCGATGTTGTTCTTTGCGACATCAAGATGCCGGAAATGGATGGTATCGAAGTGCTGGAAAAGGTCTTTGAAACAGGAAAAGATGTCCAGGTAATCATGATATCCGGACACGGGAATGTTGAAAATGCAGTGGAAGCCATTAAAAAAGGTGCGTTTGACTTCATTGAGAAACCGCTCGATCTGAACAGGCTGCTAATCACCATAAGAAATGCACTTGATAAATCTTCCCTGACTATTGAAAACAAGGTCTTGAAAAAGAAAGTCAGCAAAGCCTATGAGATGGTCGGGGAATCTACTGCAATAAAAAAGGTGAAGGAGATGATCGATCGTGTGGCCCCGACAGATGCCAGGGTACTGATCACAGGTAAGAACGGAACAGGGAAGGAGCTGGTTGCACGATCTCTTCACGAAAAAAGCAGCCGGGCCTCAGAATCTTTCATTGAAGTAAATTGCGCAGCCATACCTTCCGAACTAATTGAAAGTGAATTATTCGGACACGAAAAAGGTGCTTTCACATCGGCAATTAAGCAAAGAAAAGGTAAGTTTGAGCAAGCAGACGGAGGTACCATTTTCCTGGATGAGATCGGTGACATGAGCCTGTCAGCACAGGCAAAAGTCCTGCGTGCCCTGCAGGAAAACAGGATTTCCCGGGTAGGCAGTGATAAAGACATTCATGTGGATGTGCGTATTATTGCTGCTACAAATAAAGACCTAAAGGCTGAAATTGAGAAGAGCAGTTTCAGAGAGGATCTTTACCACAGGCTGAGTGTCATTCTGATCAATGTTCCTGAATTAAATGATAGACTGGAAGACATTCCCTTGCTGGCAGATCATTTCAACGAACAGATATGTGCCGAATACGGAACCGCCCCCTTGCAAATCACTGACGATGCCATCGAAGCATTCAAAAAGATCAGGTGGACCGGAAACATACGTGAATTCAGGAATGTACTTGAACGCCTGGTGATCTTGTGCGATCATAAGATCGAAGGCAAGGATGTCAAGGCATTCGCCATGCCCATATCAAAGTAATTTTACAGGCGCCATTCACCCCGGTTATACCTAATATTATCTTTTCATCCCTTTTCACCACGATCATATATTCGTTGATCGAATTCCTCCCTATATTTTACACGGAAAAATGATTTTCAACTAACAGTATCTCATCTTTGAAAACATTAAAAATTGGTGATCTGAAGATCCGAATCCCCATTATCCAAGGTGGTATGGGAGTGGGCATTTCAATGTCAGGACTGGCATCTGCCGTGGCAAATATGGGAGGAATTGGCGTGATATCAACAGTAGCCATTGGCCTCACAGATAACCTGCCAATAGTGAATTACAGGAAAAGAAACATTGAAGTCCTCCGCAAAGAGATCCGTAAGGCAAAAGAACTTACCAGCGGAGTGCTGGGAGTCAATATCATGTCCGTTATCACAGACTTTTCCGATATGGTACAAACCTCAATCGAAGAAGGTATTGATGTAATATTTTCTGGCGCCGGACTGCCTTTGGACCTTCCCCGGTACCTGAAATCAGGAGCAAAAACAAAGCTTGTCCCTATTGTTTCCTCCGGAAGAGCTGCCAATATCCTCGCCACAAAATGGAAACAGAACTATGATTATCTGCCTGATGCATTCGTAGTTGAAGGTCCCAAAGCAGGTGGACACCTTGGTTTTAAGGCAAATGCACTTGATGATATAGGTAATACGCTTGAAAATCTTGTTATGGAAGTTGTTCAGGTGACAAAGGAGATCAAGGTAAAATTCAAAAAGGATATCCCCGTAATCGCCGCAGGAGGTATATACAGTGGAGACGACATGTACGAAATCATGAAAAAGGGCGCCTCCGCTGTTCAGCTGGGAACAAGGTTTGTAGCCACCGATGAGTGCGATGCCTCAAACGAATTTAAAAATGCTTTTGTGCAGGCCAGGGAGGAAGATATTAAAATTATTAAAAGCCCGGTTGGTATGCCGGGAAGAACGATATTTAATCAATTCCTGGACGAAGCCATCAAGGGAAACAGGCGGCCGAAAGTATGTAAATATCATTGCATCAAATCATGTGATCCAAAAACCACTTCATATTGTATAGCACAGGCCTTGATTGAAGCATACCAGGGAAATCTTTTAAATGGATTTGTTTTTACAGGAGCCAATGCCGGAAAAATCAATAAGATCTCTTCTGTACGTGAAGTCTTTAACGAACTGATCAGTGAATTTAAACTTGCTGCCAAAAGGATCAATCAGCCTGCATACTGATATTTCTAAACAAGGCAGCTTTTTCGTCTTTGCTTAATTTTACCAGATCATAATTTTCTTTCAATATCCGGTGCCAATCTGCATTGGTGCTGTCTGCCATGTATCTTTCATATTGAAATACGGTAATGTAATCAACCGGTAATGACCCGTTCTCTTCATGTCTTTCCAATGCACCTGCAGGCCTTACCTCATGGTTCCCGGCATAACAGACCGGAAGCTTTACATAATTCCATACTACAGGGAACTGTCCCTGGCATTGAGGGTTCTTAAGATGGACTAAAGGGCGGTCAACCGCTGCATACAGCTGGAAATGAACGTGCGCCCAGTTATTGGAGGATTGCAGGTAATGGACAACAGAATTGGGTTCAATTCTTTCAGCCAGTTCTTCTATCGCAATAATATCTTTATTCAGCCCCTGGTAAAATCGCTGTTGAATAAACCGGGTATAAGAAAAACCCGTCAGGATAACCAACAGGGAAATCAGTTGTAAAGTCCTGGGAAATTTCTGTACAGACAACCAGCTGATCAATGCAAGGTAAAAGAAGAGTCCGAACCTGTTCGTGAGGTTCCCCGCTGAGAACCTGTCAGGAGCAAAAAAGTAAAGTCCCAGCATCCCAATTGCTACAAACAACAATGCATTTCGGTAATTCAGAAGATCCAAATATTTCTTTGACCCGTCCAGGAGCTTTGGCACAAACAGTATAAGAAATCCGACCGAAAGTACCGCCATCAGAATGAATAAGAGAATGTATCCTACAGACTCCATTTCATGATGAAAACCAACCAGTTGCCGGATCCTCATCAAAAATTTAACAAGCTCAGCAAACGTATAGGAAGGCTCAATGATTGTATTGTTAACAGACATTACTGACCTGATATAAATTGCGCACAGTACCCCTGATGGCACTGTGGCTGCTGCAATCTTCAAAAGCTTCACAAGCCATCCGGTCAGGCTGAAATCAATCTCTTTGTTCAACCTTTCATATAAGAACGTCACGAGGAGATAAATAATGAAAGCATAACCAAACAACACATAAACCAGTCCGTGCGACAGGAACAGTCCGGTCAATATCAATGCAAATACCCCTGTCCTTCGCCATGAAAAATTTTCACCATACCTGGTCCAGTACCCGAAAGCCAGGAAGAAGAAAATTGCCGCAATGCTGAACGTGTAGTACCCCAGTAATAAATAGCTGTGATATATAAATGGAAACACAAGGTAAGACACAAAATTCCCCTTCATTGGATTCAGTCCGCTGACAAAATATCGGAAAGAGAATACCATGGCAATAACATATGCAGAAAGAAAGAATTTTTCAGCGAGCCATGCTGGCAGGAAAATTTTGAAGAAAGCAAGGAAAAAATGACCTGTCCAATATCCCACGATAACGTCATTCACCCGGAAGAATGAACGGATAAATTCATTTCCACTGATCATCTCAGCCAGCACATTTGCATTGTAGAGGTGCTGCGGGCCGTCAAGTGAAGGAACATAGCGCGTCAGCCATAACTGCAGCATGGCAATAAACAGGAAAAGCAGGAATATGTATTTTTCACGCTTAACAAGCCATGGATAAATAATCATGGAAGCACGTACCAAAGGACAGGAAAACATAACCGAAAAATTTCCAAAAGATCAAATTTAATTTATTTCTAAAGAGTTTCAACCCGGGGAGCCGTTTAAAACCAAAACAACAGGAATTTTACACAACATGACGATTTAATTATTGGCGGGGACATTAATGAACTGAATATATGATTTAATTATTCCATGTAGTCACAAACATTAATAAACAATATGGTGAATTTCAGAAAAAAATTCAGAAAAAAATATCGTATCGAACCGGCACGCCTTCAATCCTGGGATTATGGATCGAATGCAGCATATTTTATCACCATCTGTACAAAAAACCGCGTTCCCTGTTTTGGCAACATCCTAAACACAAAAATGATATTGTCGGAAATTGGAAAAATGGCGCATAAATATTGGATAGAAATCCCGAACCATTTTCCGTTTGTAAAATTGGATGCGCATATCATAATGCCAGACCATGTTCACGGTATAATTATTATTGATAAACCAGGTCATTTGGTTAATGATGCGAATGACGGAAATAGACGAAATGATATAAATGATGAAAATGGGATAGGGATTGCGGATGGACAGGGGGGTGCAGATGGGCAGGGGGGTGCGGATGGGCAGGGGGGTGCGGATGGGCAGGGGGGCGCAGATGGGCAGGTAGAGACGCAAAATTTTGCGTCTCTATCAACCAACCAACCAAAAAATGCATTCGGTCCACAATCACAAAATTTGGCATCGATCGTACGTGGTTATAAAACCGGCGTTACAAAATATGCGCGAATGCATGATATTGAATTCAAATGGCAATCCGGTTTTTATGATCATATCATCCGCGACGAACAATCATTTCAGCGAATTAGAAAATATATTATCAGCAATCCAATGAATTGGATCAGATAAACCGTGCAAATAATTATGAATATTGCAATCCATAAATTATTGTTTCATACAACCTGCATATTGAAACGGATCGGATCTAATTATCTGAAAAGGTATCTGCAATGAATGTATTTCCAATTAATATCAACATTTCAGATTAGGCCATGAAGAATTAACCCGCAAAATCCATTTGTTACCTCTCATATCCTATCTTTATGAAAAATTACAGGCGCTACAAATGAAGAAACTATTCAATTTGCTGGTATTTCTTTCATTCATATTCCTGTTCATCTACCTGGTCAGGCAGGATTTTATAATTCCTGAACTTCCCCACCCAATATGGCTGATTCCCTCAATGCTCCTTTTGTTCGCAGGTTTCTACATAAGTACCGTCAGTTGGAGAGTTGCACTGTCAACCCATAATTTGAACATCTCAGGCAGAAATGCACTGATCTCACACGGCCAGTCAATATTCTCCAAATACATCCCTGGTAAAATTTGGGTAATACTGGGACGTGCCAGTTATATTTCAAAAAGCAAGAAGGAGCTGAAAAACACATCGTTCATTTCATTCAAGGAACAGATCATTTACACCTGGGTGGGATTTATCATCAGTGCCATACCTACCTTTATTTTCTATGGGATCCACTGGCTTTCATTGATCCTTCTGGCAATGATCTTCATCATTACCCTGTTCCTGTTCATACCTCCGGTTCACAACCTGGCAATGAAAAGCATCCACAGGATCATCCGGCGTGAATTCGATGTACCGGTCATTCCTTTTCGAAAATCACTGCCCATGATCATGGCCACTTCATTGATCTGGCTCTGCTGGACCCTGGCATTCTATTTTTTTATCAGAACTTTCTCAGAACAGGTAACCCCTATTATGGCTTTTGCATTTCCCCTCAGTGTATGTTTCGGATTGATCGCCATTTTGCTGCCTGGTGGACTGGGACTGCGTGAAGGTATTATTATAGGTTACCTGGTTCTCGCAGGCATGGATGTTGAAACGGCCACGACTATTTCCTTCCTGAACCGGTTGGCTTTCATCACGGGGGAAGGTTTTATTTTTTTACTGGCATTGGTTTCAAGATTACTTACCAAGCCTTCGATAAAATCTAACACCTGAAATTGATATCTTTCTTTATTCTATGAAATATATTGATCTGATCATACTGAATATTCATTCAGTCACTTTAATCTCAGGATAGATCCTGTCAGTGAAGCCAAAAGGGAAATCGGGAAGCGTTGCCTCTGTGGCCATCAGTATGATAATATCGTTTTTTTCAATCCTTTCCAATGCATCAATTTCATCAATCTGGATTACCTCATCAAGGTGATTGCCGTAGATCCGGTTGAAATAATACCAGAATTCCCCTTCCTTCAATATCCTGTTGCTGAATCCGATGTTGTGCAGTCCCCAGTAAAAGGAATCTGAAATAACGACCCCATGCAACTTCTTAATTCCCTCATCATAAAATGCTACCCGCGGATAAGCAAGCTTTTCGTAATTGACACGGAAGAGGATGTTCATCCCTTTTTCAATATCGTCATCGCTGCTCCGGTATTTCGATGTTAATTCAATGCCATCCCATTCGAATTCTGGCATTGTAACGCCTCTCTCTTTTTGAAGATAGTTTCTCAATGAATCGATCACCAGCACCATACCATAATAACTCCAGTGTATCCCTGTTTTCGGGTAGAGACAATACCGGGAGGTATCTTTCATCGCAAGGAACCATTTGTTAAAATCAATATAGTTGACTCCCATGCTGTCAAAATGTTCCCGATATGCTTCAAGGTTGGTCCTGCCTGGTTCTTTTTTATACTGCTCCGGTATGAATTCAGGGTAAAAGCTCCCCTTCCCGGCAGCAAAAGTCACCATCAAATGCTTACCCTTTTGTCCGAAATAATCCTGTATCTCCTTAAGCCGCCTGGATCGTGTTTCAATCACCGTATCACCCAGAAAATCCTCTCCCTGAACTGCAAGGATATAGTTCTTCTCATACATGTAATTTTTCTTCCCTATGATCACACCACTGGCAAGTGCTTTCCTGTACAAACTGAATGCAACCTGGTTGTTCACCCTGATAAAAAAGGGCCTGAACCCTATTCTGTCATTCAGGGCAGATTCAAACTGCTGCTGGAATGATCCATTAAACCAGTTGCTCAATTCAAATTCAGGATAATCAGCTTTTGCTACCGCCCCCCTGAGCTTTCTTTCATGCACGATGCCTGTAAACTGCTGAACCATTGGTAAGATTAAAAGACCCACGATCACCCAGAATGCTATGTTCAATTTCCTGTCCATACTCAGAACCTAAAATAGATAAAAGGGTTAAAACCTGATGCTGTGGTGGCTCCTACTGACATGATAAATAACAGGATAATTATAACGCCCACCAGTATGTACCTCCCTGTTGTATAATCCTTATAGAATACCAGTGACTCCAGTCTGCGTCCCAGCCTGGTGACAGTTATAAATGAGAAAAAGAATGATACCATCATGATGATCAGCAGATCCAGTTTCTGTAATATATATAAAGGTTCAAATTCGAATGCAAATAGACGTCCGAAATATGTCATTGCCTGTTCAAAAGTATCCAGTCTGAAAAACACCCAGCCTAGAACTGCCACCAGGAAGGTGAATGGAATGGCAAATATTTTACCCGACTTTTCAAGCAATTTCTTAAGAAAAAGCCTGTCAAGAACAAGAAATAACCCATGGTAGGCTCCCCAGATCACAAAATTCCATGAGGCACCGTGCCAGAGACCTGATATCAGGAAAACGATCCATAGATTAAAAAACAATCTGTACCTGCCAACCCTGTTCCCTCCCAAAGGGATATAAAGGTAGTCCTTCATCCAGGCGCTGAGCGTCATGTGCCAGCGACGCCAGAATTCCGTAATGCTTCTTGAAATGTAAGGATTGTTAAAATTTTCGGGGAACCTGAATCCCAGCATACGTCCGATGCCGATGGCCATATCGGAGTATCCTGCAAAATCGAAATAGATCTGAAAAGCATACGCAAACAATCCGATCCAGGCTTCATTGGTGCTTATTTCCGCCAGGTTCATTGACATAATAATGTCTGCATGTTTCCCCATTACGTTTGCAATAAGCACCTTCTTTGCAAGTCCAATCGCAAACCTGTAGAAGCCGAGGATCGTGTCGGAACCCCTGGATTCCCGCTTCGTAATCTGTTCTGAAATGGTATTGAACCTGACGATCGGACCAGCGATCAACTGTGGAAACATACTTATATACAGCAAAAAGTCAGTGGGTTTTCTTAATGGAGGACTCACTCCCCGGTAAACGTCAATGCAATAAGACAAACACTGAAAGGTATAAAATGAAATTCCAATGGGGAGCGCCACATTTGTCCATTCAACGCCGCTAAATCCCAAAGAAAGCAAAACCGAGTTAAAATTATCCACAAAGAAATTGGCATATTTGAAATAAGCCAGGATCCCGACGTTCAATACGATCGATGCAACCAGCAACCATTTTTTGGTGTTGGGATCCGGAATCCGGTACATCTTTCTGATCAGGTAAAAAGTTATGATTGTAGAACCAACCAGTATAAATACAAATTCAGGAGCCCCCCAGGCATAGAAAACAAGGCTGGCTGCCAGGAGCACATAATTCCTGTACCTGTCGGCTGTAAGAAAATAACCTAAAAGAAATAGAGGAAAGAAATAAAGTAAAAATATGGTGCTTGAAAAAACCATCCCTGTTTCTATTTCTGCAGCCTGTCATTATCCTGTATATCCATCCACATGGCAAAGAAAAGCGACTGGAAACCGGAAATAACAAGAAATATATAGATCATTAAGATGCTGTTCGGGGTGGCAGCACCGGGAGTGAACATATTTTCCAGGATAATGACCAGGAAAGGAATAGATACTGCAAACAATACAAACGAAAGCATGTATAGCAGGAAAAGCGGATGAAAATCTTTTTTAAAGTATCGGATCCATATCCTTTTGTAGAATGCTTTGTACAATAACCATGAGATCCTGGGGATCAGTTTATAGATCTTCATTTTCGATTGTTCCCCTACCCGGTAAACCGGCTTGATCTCCACCTCCTTGAGTGTGCATTTGGCCAGGTTGAGTTTTACAAGTAGATCATTGGGCATCCCGTATCTTTTATATATCCGGCTGATATCAATCTTTTTCAATGCATGAAGGGAAATGGCCGTATACCCTGTCTGTGTGTCTGAAACCCTCCAATAACCGGATGCAATTTTTGTCATTATAGACAGTATTGAATTTCCTATGTACCTCGTCTTTGGTATCATATACTTGGCACTGCGATGGATCAGCCTGTTGCCCTTAACATAGTCGATTCCATCCTTCACAACCGGCAGGCATATGCTTTTGAGTTCAGCGGGATCCATCTGTCCATCTCCTGCCATCACAGTTGTACAATCGACATTGTTATCCCTGCACCAGTTGTACCCCGTTGCTATTGCTGCTCCTACACCGGCGTTTTCCTGGTGTTCGATCAGAATAATTCTGTTTTTTTCCGGGGATTTATTCCATATATCCGAGGCAGTAAGAGCCTTCGACCGCTCTTTATCCAGTTTCTCCATCATGATCTCAGCCTGGTTATAAAGATCCGATTTGATTTTCAACTGGCCGATCCGGTCACTGGAATGGTCCTTATCATCGCTATCTGCAACTTCCCGGACGATCTTTCCGGTCTCATCCGTTGAGGCATCATTTACAACAATGATCCTGTCAACGAAACCGGGCATATTCCGCAATACCATCTCGATCTGTTTTCCTTCATTATAAGCAGGGACTACTACGGCTATGGTCTTGTTATTTAACATGGAGCTAATCTTAATGACACACGAAAATACAATTATTTCCACTAATCTGTTCAAATTATTACCTTCGTGAACCAATATGACCGGATGGAAAAAGGATATTTGGGAAAGATCGTTTATTACCTGCTTCATGCAACAGGTTTTGTTCTGTTGTATTTCATCCTGAAAGATTTTGACTGGCAGGGGTTTTCACAATTATTTGCATCATTTAAAATATGGGATTTCATATTTGGGTTCATCCTGCTTATAATGGTCTACATCATTAAATCATTTCGATGGTTGATGATCAATAGTATTTTCGGAATCAGGATCAATTATGGCACAACACTGATATTCTTTATTGTTTCAGGGTTCCTCAGTGTCATTACCCCCGGAAGACTGGGAGAATTTTCCAGGATATTTTTTATACGAAGGAAAACTTCTGCGCCGGCTGCCATCATCACTTCCTCCGTGGTGCTCGACCGAATATGGGACATTTTGGTGCTGAGTCTGCTTGGTGGCATCAGCTTCATCATGATATTTGGAGGATTTGATACCAGCGCACTGACTATTGTCCTTACCGGGGCACTCTTTCTTATAGCTATTGCCATCATACTGTTTCCTTCCCTGGTTTTTGTCCCCCTACTGTATCTATTTAGAAAGAAAGGTCAACTGAAAGATGACCTTGAAAAAGTACATACAGACTGGAAATCAAATGCTTTGCGCCTTTTTTTCCCCGGTTTCTTTACAACTTTAACAGCTTTCCTGCTGCTTGCGCTGATTCCGCTTATTTTTACCAGCAGGATCGGTCAGGATATCGGGATCATACATTCCGTCAGTGCTGTGTCGATCTCAAATATGTTGGCATTTCTTCCGGTTACCATTGGTGGTTTTGGCACACGCGAACTGGTATTCTCCGAAGTCTGGAAAATCCTGGAACATTCAACCGAATCGGCCATTACCATTTCCACGGCATATTTTATATGCAATTATCTTGGATCCATGGTATTAGGAGGGTTATCCTATTTGATATGGTTCAGGAAACATTTCAGGCTGAAGGAAATTTCTACGGCTGAATAATGTAAAACAAAAAAAACACTGCCCCGTGCAGAAGGCATATGGTCATTTCAGGTTCTTTCCTGCACTTTTCTTTTCATAGATCGTTTGGATGACCATCTCCAGCGCTTCCTGATCAGAAATTCCCTCTCTCCTGGCATGCCTGTGAATGGATCGCATGAGTTTTTTATCCGAAGTTACCTCCTCCCTGATATCTGAAAAAGCTTCTTGCCAGGATATTTCAATGAATCTATTGGTATCTTCACCAGTATCATAATAATAATAGATACCCTGGCGTGCCAATAAATGATCAGGTAATCCAAGACTTTGCCAATATCTATCTCCTCGTTTAAACTTCAAAAAATTTATCCTGTACGACTCTTTGGTCATCCCGCAGTAATGAATCATTCCTTTGTAATATTGATAGGTTTGATGCCAACTGAGGTATAGAAAAAATAAGAGAACAGCAAAGAAAATTCGTTTAATCCAGACTTTGTTCCATTTCAATGCTTCCTCTGTAATGGCTGCCAGTGGTAATGCCATTATTCCGTATATATCAATATATGCTCTCAGTCCAAAACCACCTCCAAACCACCAGGACCACCAGGAGCTGAGCACATATACCATGGAAATATAGAGAAGTAATACCGGTAGAAATATTTTTCTGTAGTTTTTATACAGACAAATAATTCCTAAGGTAGCTACAAACATAACAGGTGTGTAGATGTACCAACCTTTAATAAAGCTAAAGAGACTGCCTAAAACCTGCGGGCTTGAAAAATAAAACGAAGCACCGGCAGCCCCGTAAGAAAAATAAAAAAAGTTGCCGGTAACCATTTTCCAGTATAATACCTGTGGCAACCAAACTATAGCAAATGATGCTAACATCAATAATACAAGCTGGAATTTTCCAATAAAGAAGTTAATCCTTTCTTTCAACTCACGAAACGTTTTTATATTCCAAAAGAATAAAACAAAAAAGATGAGAATATTTGTCGGTCTTATAAGACTTATCAGTCCAAGCAGGCTACCTATCAGCATCGCATTTCCCCATCCGGGTTTATCAAACCAGCGGATTACCTGCCTCACGAAAAGTATAAGAAGAAAGAAATTGTATACATGGGGCATTGCAGCTTCAAAGGTTGAATAATAATACAAATTGGTACCCAATGCAATCAGTATCAGTGTAATTACTGTAGTTAAATTTGAAAAAAAATCAAGCAGAAGATTCTTAAGTATAAATAATCCTAATAATGCATATGTCCATCCGCCAAAAACAATAAAAAATTGATATATGGAACCATACCCATCATGAGGCAATCCAAAAATAATGGCAAGAAAATGAGCCATTAGAAAAAAGGGCAAATATAAAAAGGCCAATCCCATCGATGTAATAATCAAAAAGTTTCCGCCTTCATGCCTTGTCCTGTAGTATCGATTCCCATATTGAAAATCAGGATCCGAAAGAAACTCCATCTTCAAATCACCATGTATGATTCCGGCAGTCAGATAGGCATAATAATGCTTTATATCATATTTAATAACACCCGAATTTGCAGGATTGGTTTTCGTCCAATTATGATGAACAAAATTTGTCGAAGCATAAAACAGTCCAATGAAAACCAATGCCAACAAAGGAAGGCTCCTATTCTTAAAAATATTTTGAACGGTAATTTTTTCCATTCGGAAAATCTTGAACAAAACATATAAAATCCCAACAAAAAACAGGTAGCTAATATAGTGAATAGGCTTAAAATAATCCCCTGTGAACCATTATATTCTGCAGCCTGAATTATGCGCCTCATAGATCTTTTTATCACCCGACTTTATTGACAAGCACTAATTAGTTTCAGAAAGAAAACTCATATTATTAAGCACAGTGCTTGATAAAAAAGCATTAAGAGCAAAGCTATTGGCTTTTTCTTGCAAGCACCAATAAAGAAAAACCTTACATTTGAATAAAGCTGGGCATATGGCATCCGAAGAAACAGAGCATAAGCTGGAACAGGTGATCAAACACAAAAACTGTGCAGGATGCGGAGCATGCATCCTTTTTTCAAATGGTTCGTCAAAGATGATCCCTACCCCGCATGGACCGGTACCGGACCTTTCATCCGGAGAATTTACACAAGAAGCATTGGAGGTCTGTCCCGGAATCGGTATCAGCTACCCCGAACTCTATGAAACGCACTATGGAAATTTACCTGAAAACCTGCTTTACGGACATATTCAGAAAGTAAGGATCGGGCACAGCGCCTCGGAAGGGATCAGAAACAAAAGTGCATCCGGTGGTATTATTACAGCAACCCTTATTTATCTATTACAAAAAGGATACATTGATGGTGCCGTTTGCGTAAAACAGGGCATGCCCGAACCACTGGAAGCATCATCATTCATAGCCCGATCGGAGGAAGAGATCAAAGGTTCCATGCAATCGGTCTATATACCGGTTTCTACACTGGACCGGTTAAAGGATTTCAAACCTGGTGAAAAATATGCCATGGTTTGCCTGCCGGAACAGTCTGCTGCGCTTAGAAAGCTTCAATCTCTGAAACATCCCGCCGCCCTGCAAGTACAATATATTCTCGGTCCTTATACCGGCACAGCGCTTTACCCTGCTGCAATCCATGCTTTTCTTCGCTCAAAAAGAATTTCAAAAAAAGATCCGGTCACTTCACTCAAATGGAGAGAAGGTGACTGGCCCGGTCATCTTGAGATCAAAACCCGGTCGGGCAAGGTGGTAACGTCAAAAAAGGTATATTACAATTATTTAATTCCTTTTTTCATCACACATACCAGCCTGCGAAGCATGGACTTTGTCAATGAATTTGCAGATCTCTCGGTGGGAGATGCATGGTCTCCTGAATATGAAAGCCAGGGAAAAGGATTTTCTGTTTTCATTACCCGAACAAAAAAAATGGAATCAATAATCAGTGATATGAATGATCAGCATCTAATTAATGCGGAAGATGTTGCGGAAGAAAAATCCATTGCCATGCACGGACATATGCTGGATTTTAAAAAACGCGGCAGCTACCTTAGGAACAGGATGCGGGCATTTTTCGGGCACCCGGTTCCGGACCATGGTTACCGTCCCATTTACATTTCTTTTTCAAGAAAATTGACAGAAATGGTAATTTCTTTTATCTTATTGCTGGCAGGAAACAGGTTTTCAAGGGCAATAATGACCATCATCCCGGAAAAAATGATCGGACCGGCTTTTAACTACATGCGTCTAAGATGGAAAAAGATCAGCAAACCCGCCAAGAGAAAAGGACTTGATACTTACCAGATAAAAAGAATATGACAAATGTTTGATAAAATTTTGAAAAAACAGTTCCCGAGGATGCTCACGCAGGCATGCAGGGATAAATATTCGCCATTCTATGGTTGCTTTGACAGGAACTGGTGGCATTACCGGATCCGGGACTATTCCTCTGATATGCTGCAACAGGGTGGGTATTTTGCTTTTTTATATTCAAAACTTGAAGACTATAAAAATTATAAGCAGCAGCTTAAAAAACTCGCCCGCGCATCTGCTTTGTTCTGGAACCAGAAAGCATTAAAGCATGGCGCTTTCGAAGAATATTATCCCCGGGAAAGGGGATATCCCCCGCTTGTATTTTCCACGCTTGCAATGGCAAAACTGGTTTCAGAAGGTATTGTATACAGCGATGAAATTCTTGGTGGGTTAAAAAAAGCCTCACGGCAACTACAGGGAAGATTTGAATCCCAGGCAGGGAATCAACAAGTAGCCGGCCTTGCAGCCCTGGCTGTCATAAGAAAAATCTCTCCTGAACTTGTAAACGAAGACAATTTCAAGGCGATCAAAAAAAGAACCCTCCAACTGCAACGTGAGGAGGGGTGGTTTGCTGAATACGGGGGGCCTGACCTCGGGTACCTCTCCGTAACACTTGATTGCCTCTGGGATCTGTATGACCATACATCAGATAATGATTTTTTACGATCTGCCGAAAAAGCGCTTGACTTCATCCATGGATTTGTCCTGAGGCGAGGCAACGGTGCAGGGATGCAAAATGCTCGTAACACAGATTATATTGTTCCTTACGGGATTACCAGGTTCCTGGAACATTCCGACATGAAAACCCGGGAAAAAAGCAAGGATATCATGGGCATTCTGTTTCCTGATACAGACGACATGGAGCATTTTTTTCATGGCATCGACGACCGTTACTGGATCCATTACATTGGTCATTCCGTAGCAAGAGCAACACTAACCATGCTGGGCGTGAAGACCCTAAAATCAGCCGGTAAAGATCACCCGGAACCCGATCATACATTTCTTGAATCGGGATATATTTTCAGGGACCTGCCTGAAGCAAAGAAAAGGTTGGTAGTTGCAACAAAAAAGGGTGGAATTCTATCCGTTTTCAGCAATGAGAAAACATTGTTTTCGGACTATGGATGGATCGCGGTACATGGTAAAAAACAATTTGTAAATCATTGGTGGTCGGATACATGGGAAATACTGCAGGATGAAAATTCCATAGAGATCCGCGGGGCACTTTTCCCCCACCGGGAGAAAAAAAGCACACCTTTTTTACACTTCTGGCTCCGGGTGTTCGGATTGGTGCCAGGTGGAAACCTCACCAGGATCCTGCGAAATATCTTAATTTACAAATCAAAAACATCAGGCATTAGATTTCACAGAAAAATAGATATTGGAAGTGATGCACTCATCATCACTGATACCATAAGTGAAATTGATAAAAAGTTACATCTTTACAGGGCCCCCAGGGCATCCAAAAGGCATGTGGCAAGTGCAGATTCATGGCACAGGGAGGATTTTTTATTGAATACAATTGCTGTTCCGGCTGAGACAATAATCAGAAAAGACAAAAAAGCCGTTGTCACAACGATCTATAATCTTTTATGAGATTCTGTTGATTCCCAAAAATAAAATTTCATATTTTAGCAACCATCAATATAAAAACTTGAAACTTTTCATTCAAATACCCTGCCTGAACGAGGAAGAAACCCTGCCCTTGGTGATCAATGATCTCCCAAATAAAATTGACGGAATCGATGATATCCAGGTCCTGGTAATAGATGACGGGAGCACTGATAACACGTTAAAAACAGCTGAAAACCTGGGCGTCAGGCATATTGTAAAACTCGGTACAAACAGGGGCCTCGCCTATGCTTTTATGTCGGGACTTAATTACTGTCTTGAACACGGGGCCGATATTGTTGTAAACACTGATGGTGACAACCAGTATAAAGGAGAAGACATAGCCAGGCTTGTACAACCCATCCTGGATGACAAAGCAGACATTGTGGTAGGCAGCAGACCCATAATGAAGCACAAGGAATTCTCTTTAGGAAAAAAGATCCTGCAACTGCTTGGCAGTATGACCCTTCGTCTGATATCCAAAACGAAGATCAAGGATGCTCCTTCGGGATTCAGGGCCATGTCGCGAAAGGCCTGTTTCCAGACCTATGTATATTCAAGATTTTCATACACGATGGAAACCCTGATACAGGCAGGGAACTCAAACATGCGGGTCAGATCCGTGGACGTAAGGGTAAACCAGAAAACAAGGAAATCCAGGCTTTTCAGGAATAGTTTTGAGCATGTGAGTAAATCAAGTGCCACAATAATGAATATGTTTGTCCTTTACAGGCCGGGGCGATTTTTTTCTATCATAGCCTCCCTCTTCCTGATCCCTGCACTTATACTCGGAATCAGGTTCATATACCTTGTTTTCATAACCCCTGAGTCGGATCCGGAAAGGACCTATATTCCTTCCCTCATATTACTGGCAATATTCTCTTTTATAGGTATTTTCAGCATTTTCCTGGGGATCATCGGAGAACTGATCAAACAGCAGAGAAAACTGATGGAGGATATCAACCAGAACTTAAAAGAGCTGAAATTCGGGAAATAGGTCAGCCCGGACCTTTTTAATCAAAATTGAAAATAGATAAAAGGCTGCAAGTCTGCTGACCATGACTGGTAAATGATAAATACCACAACCACTGCAATTACCACCTTCATCCACATTTTTGTAGCGATATACCAGTTCAACAGGGCAAGCTTCCATTTATTTGATACCCAGTGCGTAAAGTAACCAAGCAACATTACCAGGAACACCCACTTGTATGACACAAGCACATCGGTAATGACAGATGCATTGAACGAATGAACAACCTGGTGAATAAGTTCACTGGCATGTTCCATAGAATCAGACCGGAACCATATGCGTGTGAAGGTGATGAACTGGAAGGTAATAAAGATCTTCCACAATCGCGCTGCCCAGTGTTTGCTGTGCTCATACGGACTGATCTTTTTCCATTGCTTGTAAACTACAAGTCCGATCCCGTTAATTCCCCCCCAGATAAGGAATTGCCAACTGGCACCGTGCCACAAACCTCCCAGCAACATGGTGATCATCAGGTTCACATCGGTCATAAACCTTCCTTTCCTGTTGCCCCCAAGTGGTATATAGAGATAGTCCTTTAACCAGCTAGACAATGATATGTGCCACCGTTTCCAGAAATTACCCACGTTGGTCGCCTTGTAAGGAGAATTGAAATTCCTGGGTATCCTGAATCCCATCAACAGAGCGACACCGATCGCTATATCCGTGTACCCGCTGAAATCGACATAGACCTGCAGGGAATAACCATAAAGGGCCATGAGATTTTCAAAACCTGAAAACCCTCCCGGATTGGCAAATATCCTGTCAATGAAATTCACAGCCAGGTAATCACCAATAAAAACTTTCTTAAACAGCCCTTTCATGATAATGAATATGGCATAACCAAATTCTTCTTTTCTGAGATTGTATCTTTTATCTATCTGGGGAACGAATTCTGAGGCCCTGACAATGGGACCTGCAACCAATTGGGGGAAAAAGGAAACATAGAAGCCGAAGTCCATAATATTCTTCACCGGACCCACCTTTCTCCTGTAAATATCTATTATGTAAGACATCACCTGGAATGTGTAGAATGAAATGCCTACAGGCAACAGTATGGCTGAAACATCGAAATGTGTACCTGTAAGGTTGTTCGACCAGAGGGCAAGGTGGTTGACAACTTCAATGTTTGTATTGAAAACTGAATTCAGTGTATCAACGAATAAATAGGTGTACTTGAAATAGGACAGCAGAAATAGGTTTATGAAGACACTCAGGAATACTCCGAATTTTCGTACTTTTTTGTTTTCCGAACGGTATATCCAGTTTCCGATAAAATAGTTGACTATGGTGGAAAAGATCAGGAGCAGAAAGAACAAACCTGAAGTCTTCCAGTAGAAAAACAAACTAACCAGGAAGAGGTAGGAATTCCTGACTGCCCTGTTCTTGTAGACTATTGAAAAAACCAACAATACCACTCCATAGAACAACCAGAAATAGAGCTGTGTAAAAAGAAGCGGTTTTTCCGGATTGAACAAAAATATGTCACTCAGCCATGGCATAGCATAAATATTAGCATACTGTTATCCTGGATGTTCACCTTGTTGCCTATCCTGATCGGATTCACATCCCCTCTCAACACCGCATTGAACCAAATGGAACAACCATCACCGATCTCAACATCGCCAATGATCGTGGCATTTTCTGACAGGTAACAGTTCTTTCCGATCCGGGGAATAAATCCTCTGACTGATTTAATAAGGGCCATTGTATGTGTGTTTTATTAGTTTCTGAACAATAGAATTAAGGATTATTTGCACTCAATTTATATTTCTGATATTCAACCATAACTGCATCAAAGAACAATCCTGCCATTAAATTTGCACCACGCGGGGTAAAATGAATGTGATCAGGATTGGCAAGCGGAGGATCGGCCAGGACAAAATGACGAATTGAATTGACGCCTCCCATCGCCTCAAACATATCCCAGAAGCCGCATCCTGTTTTCATTGCAGCAAGGTAAAGAGCATCCCTGACAGCCTGCAGATTTTCATAGGTCTGAAATTGTCCGTTTTTCTTCATGGACATATCTGATGGTCCGATTACAATAACAGGTACTGAAGGACATAATGACCTGATGTAATTAAGTTCACGAACAAAGTACTGGTTATACAGGTCAACATTTTGAATATATGGCACAACGTTCCCTCCAAATTGCAGGATGACCATACCAGGGTTCAGATCAGCCAGCATAGTTTCTGTCAGGGTTCGGTCGAATCTGCTGAATTCAAGCCCGGCACTTCCCCTCATTGCAATATTGTCCACCTGCACTCCGGATGCCGGATCAAAACTGATACCATAGATCCTGCCACCTTCCCTCAAATGGAAGTCAAAGCTTATATCGGTTACATTGGGTTCCGGTTGGTATTGCAGTAACTGATATCCTCCCTGAATATGCTGCAGTGTATCCTGAATCGTATCATTCACATTGATAGCTATGTAGCCACTGTCGGAATATGCATGTAAAAACACACTGACTTTGCTGAACCGGGAGGCACGTCGGTTTTTACGAAATTCAAAATGCAAACCCGGTAATTCTTCATCCGGGGGAGGAACCGAGGTAAAGCAGGCCATGACGCCGTAGGATGAATGGTCCAGTGTGGTGTCGCGATCTCCGAATCCCGTATAGCGCATCCATTCCCCACGGATATCCTGTCTGAATGCAAGATTCCCGGAATACAGAGGTACCGCGGGGATCAAACCACATCCGGAACCACCAAAAAGTTGCTGAAACCTGTACCTTAATAAAGATGTCATCCTGTCATTTTCGATCTGGGAATCGCCGTAATGCAAAATTCGTATCAGCTTCCCGGTTTCCCGGCTCAGCTCCGCCCTTTTAAAAAAACCATAAAGCAATTCTTCTGATTCACCGGAGAAATAGAGCGGATAAACATTTCTGCTAATGCTGTCAATCCGCGCCTGAATGACAGAATCATTCAATATCTTACTGATCGTATCTTTTACCGACACAGAAATGCTTTCCTCTTTATATTCAGGATCCTCAGATACATCTGCATGTGAAATAAGGCTATCGGTATAGCCTGAAATTTCCATCTCTTTTTTAATCAGCTTATCGGCTGAAGCAAAGCGAAGTTCTGCATCTTCTCCCAGCGTAATTCCTTCCGGTGGAAATACAATGGAAAGGAGAAACAGGAATCCTAACACTGCGATGAAGAATATGAATACCTTCAAAGGGTTCATGAGTTAAAGATATAAGATAAAAGCAAATGTAAAAAGACCGGCAAATAACATTCTGCTTCTGTCGGTCCGACGGAGGAAGTTCACCTGGCAGGAGCGAAGCGATCCCTTACATCCTTTTGATCCTGATCTTTTGTCCCGGTTTGATCCTGTTGCTGTCGGTAAGGTTGTTCCATTTCGAGATATCGGTATCTGTTACCCCCGGGTACTTTTGTGCAATTTCCCAAAGTGTATCCCCGGGTCTGACCGTATAATAGAAAAATTCCAGAGTCTGATTGCCATCGGATGCTATCTCAGGTTCTTCCGTTTCTTCCCTCACCTCTCTGCCTGCGAACCTTTGCTTTTCTGAAAAAGTCATTCCGTCAAGCCCCATGTAGCGTTCTGAATTCCCTTTGGGTTTGTATACAACAAGTTTTTGCCCGCTGCGGATCAGGTTTCTGCGGATGTTGTTCCAGTACCGAAGATCCGACAACCTGACATCATACCAATCGGCAATGAGGCCCGGAGAATCCCCTGATTTTACAGTGTAATAAATCTTATCATATTTATCAGCCGGCAGGTCAACCTGGTAATTCCGGTCCACCCTGCTGGGTGATGTGATCAATTTTTCATCGCTAAAGTAAACGGAATCCTTATAGGCAATAACCGAATCCCTGAGTTCGATGAATTCCCCTACTTTTTTGACCGGTATTGCGAGGGCGTATGCATTCTTCAAAGAGCCGGGAATGATATCATACCGGTATTGCGGATTCAGATCCCTAAGGTACTTTACAGGAATATCCAACACTTCTGATACTTGTTGTAAATGCAGCCGTTGATTCAGCATAATGGTATCGGCATGCACTACGATATCCACAGAGTCAGGCAACAAATTATGCTCCCGGTGATAATTCATGGTATAGGTCGCAGCAATGAATGCCGGAACATATCCCCTGGTTTCACGTGGCAGGAAATAGTAAATTTCCCAGAAATCACGCTTTCCTCCTGATCTCCTGATCGCTTTATTTACATTGCCCGGGCCACAATTGTAGGCAGCCAGTGCAAGTGTCCAGTCGTTGTATATACCATAGAGGTTCTTCAAAAATTTTGCAGCAGCATGGGTAGATTTTACAGGGTCTTTTCGCTCATCAGCCAGTGAGTTGATGCGCAAGCCATACATCCTGGCCGTACCATACATGAACTGCCATGTACCCACTGCTCCGGCACGGGAGACCGCCCTGGGGTTTAACGCTGATTCAATAATGGCCAGGTATTTCAGCTCATACGGTATGTCATACAGGTCAAAAATTCCTTCGATCATTGGAAAATAATAGGAGGAAACAGCCAGCATATAGCGCATCTGTTCCCTCCTTTTCTTCGTGTAAACGTTTATATAATTTTTAACCAGGCGGTTATAGGACAGGTCCACAACCGAAGGAATATCCCGCAACCGGGCAATATATACAGAATCAGGGAAATCAGGCAGCAGAGAATCAGAAACTTCAAAATCCGCATCATCAATCATCGATTCAAGTGCCTGATTGATGTAATAGATATTTAACAGACTGTCAACATTCTCTTTAAAATTTGAAATTTCGGGTTCTTCAATAAAAAGTGTATCCTGTGCATCTGTATTTTGAAAAGTATATAATGATAAGCTCATAAGAAAGAGTACAACTATCCTCATCGTCAATTGTTTTTAAAAGGTAAATTTGCAGGAGAGGCCATAGTAATTCACCGGTAAATGGATCGGCATTGAGGAGGTTTCAACGGAAGGTTCTATTCTGAGGGTCAGATCAGGATTCACATCCCAGTAAAAAAGGTGAGCGTCAACATACGCGTCAAGCACCTGAAGGGCATAGGCCCCTGCAAGGGTGATGTAACTCAGCTCAAGGTTCCTTCTCCACGCCCTCAGAAACGTCTCATTTTCACGGCTCTGATCCTGTTCATATTCATCTACATAAAATCTATAACCCTCTGTATTATAAGATATCCAGTAACCAACAGTGCCAAGAACACCATATACTATTGGTATTTTAAAATACTTATTATTGTATGCCTGGCCCAGGCCCGGAAGGATCATAGAATAGATCATCGCCTTCCTGGGTGAATGTTCCAGCATATCTTCGTCATTCTTCACCGTATCACTGCGGGCGGATGAAAGGGTGTCATTCTTTGTCCCTCCGTTACTGATAACAACTTCATTTCCGGTTGAATCCACGGCAAACACCTCCTCCTGTGCAAAAAGAGAGGCATCCAATAAAGCAAAAAGGAGAATCACAGATAAGATTCTCCAGTTATTGGTTGGTATTATTTTCCTGTAAAGTGATTTCATGCGTCCGGTTTATCAAGGATGCTCAATATTCTTTGAAGATCCTCATCTGAACCAAATGGTATAACGATCTTACCGGAACCTTTATTATTGCGCTTAAAATCAATTTTTGCATCAAAGAATTTCGATAAATGATCTCTCAATCGATCATATTCATCGTTTCTTTCTTCTGGTTCTCTCTCCTTGCCATCCTGCTTTCTCTTTAATTTCTGAACAAGTGTCTCTACCTGGCGTACTGAAAGATCCTGTCCAATAACCTGCTGGTATACTTCCAGTTGCAGATCCGGGTCCTCAATGGTAATAAGTGCCTTTGCCTGTCCCATTGATAATTTTCTATCCTTGATACCGGCCTGGATATCGGCAGGCAGTTTCAATAACCTCAGGTAATTGGTCACCGTGGCCCTTTTCTTTCCAACCCTTTCACCAAGTGTTTCCTGGGTAAGGTTCACCTCATCGATCAGGCGCTGGTATGAAAGTGCCACTTCGATGGCATCCAGGTCATCCCGTTGTATGTTTTCCACCAGTGCCAGTTCGAGCATATTTTTATCCTCAGCATCCCTGATATATGCAGGAACTTTCTTTAAACCGGCCTTTGCGGCAGCTCTCAGTCTTCTTTCCCCGGTGATCAACTGGTATTTATCCTTCCCTACTTTACGAACCGTAAGGGGTTGTATAATACCCAGTTCTTTAATTGATGTTACCAGTTCATCAAGGGTTTCCTCATCAAAATGTGTCCGTGGCTGATAGGGGTTCACTTCAATATTTTCAACCGGAATTTCATTGGCTGCTGCTGCAGCTATCAATTCATGCGTATCGTCTTCAGAAGCCTCTATCAAAGCTCCCAATCCTCTCCCTAATGCATTTTTCTGTGCTGCCATCTTTAGCTCATAATTATGGATCAATAATTTTGTCTTCCTGTTTCAATGCTGTTTCCTCGTTCCTTTGCAGGATCTCCCTGGCAAGGTTCAGGTAATTGACGGCCCCCTTGGAATCAGCGTCGTACAATATGGCCGGCTTCCCGAAACTGGGAGCTTCACTGAGCCTTATGTTCCTTTGAATGATCGTGTCAAATACCATTTGCTGAAAATGTTTCTGTACCTCTTCCACAACCTGGTTAGACAGCCTCAGCCTGGCATCATACATGGTAAGCAAAAAGCCCTCGATGGCCAGTGCCTTATTGAGTCCTTTTTGTATAATATTGATGGTATTCAGCAATTTACCAAGACCTTCCAATGCAAAATACTCGCATTGAACCGGAATAATTACAGAATCAGAGGCGGTTAATGCATTTACGGTAATCAACCCCAACGAGGGAGAACAATCGATCAGTACATAATCATAATTATCCCTGACTTTATCTACTACATTCTTCAACATGTATTCCCTGTCGGGCATATTCAGCATTTCAATTTCCGCACCTACAAGATCAATATGTGACGGAACCAGGTCGAATCCTTTGATCTCACTGTTCAATATGATCTTTGAGGGATCGATGTCATCAATCAGGCATTCATAGATACTTGTTTTCACTTTCTTAATGTCAAATCCGGTACCTGAGGTTGCATTTGCCTGTGGATCAGCATCGATCAATAGTACTTTTTTATTGAGAATGGAAAGACTGGCTCCAAGATTGATCGCGGAAGTGGTTTTTCCAACACCGCCCTTCTGGTTTGCCAAAGCTATTACTTTACCCATCAGCAAGTTTATTATTTAGAATAAAAAACAGATCAACAAAGTTACTATTTTCACTGTGGCAGCTATGGCCGGCATGTTTTTATTGTAAACAATTAAAATGAACTTTGTCAACAGTTTATTAACACTCCTACAGACTACAAATATAATTTTTTTATTGCGGGATTTATATATTTAATCACCAGGTCAATTAAAAGAAATTTCTGCTCAATCAATTACATTAATTTGCCCGAACTAATCTCATGCCGGGAATAACGATTTACTTCTGTAATCTAAAAATTTTGATCATTCAAATTATAATTTCATTTATCTTTGCATTCACAACTTAGTAAAATCAAAATGAAGAATTGGCTTGTAGTTGTTAATCCTGCAGCAGGTGGAGGTAAGGCAGAAAAAGCATGGCCCATTATCAAGGGGCTTCTTAAAAAACATAATTTCAGGTTCGACCCTGTTTTTACCAGCCGCAGGTTGCATGCCATGCTGATTTCCAGGAATAAGATCAATGAAGGATACAACAAGATCATTGTTGTGGGCGGTGATGGCACGATGAATGAAGTGATCAATGGTGTCTTTGCCCAGCAAAGAATACCCACCAATGAGGTTATGCTTGGAATAATTACAGTGGGAACCGGAAATGACTGGGGAAAGATGTTCAATATACCCCAGGATTATGAACAGGCAGTTATAACAATCAAAAACCAGAAAACCTTTGTACAGGATGCAGGGGTTGTGACCTATATGAGAAGCGGGAAAAACTGGCAAAGATATTTTATCAATATTGCCGGAATGGGATTCGGTGCAAAGGTGGTTGCCCGCACCAACCGAATGAAAGAGAGGGGAAAAAGCAGTGTAGGTCTGTACATGACCACATTGTTCACTAGCCTGTTGAGCTACCGGTCTATCAAGGCTAAGATAGAAATTGACGGCAATGCTTTCAAACGCAAGGTTTTCAGTATGAATATTGGGATAGGTAAATACAATGGTGGAGGTATGATGCAGATCCCCCATGCAATAGCTGACGATGGGCTGTACAGCATTACACTTATCAAAAAAATTGGCAGACTGAATGTGATTGCCAACATCAACAAACTTTACAACGGGAAGATCACCCAGCACAGAAAAGTCGAGTCGTACACAGGAAAGACCATCAATGTGGATTCTCCCTCATTGCTGCAACTTGAAACCGATGGTGAAACGCTGGGACATTCACCCATGGAATTCCAGATCATTCCCAGGAGCCTGAAAGTGATCGCCAACGGAATATCTGCCTGAAACAAGCTTTCAATCAGCCGGAACAAGTTCTATCTCAAATAACCTTGGCCAGTATTTTCCAGTTACAAACAACCTTTCACCTTCCTGATCCCAGGCTACGCCATTCAATACATTCGTACCTGGCTTGCGGTCTTTCAATGGCAGGATGCCTTTCATGTTAACCCTCCCCACTTCCTTTCCGTTTTCGGGATCAATTATTACAATTTCATCGGTATAGTAGCGGTTGGCATAGATTTTTCCATTGATGTATTCAAGTTCATTCAGGTCCTCAACCGGCCCCTGATCGTTAAAGACTTCGATTTGACGAATGACTGTATCCGTATTGGGATCAATAAAATACAACATATGGGTTCCGTCGCTCATGATCAGTTCCGTTTCACTGTTTGTAATGCCCCATCCCTCTTTGTTTTGAAAATAGTATTTTCTGATCTCTTCGAATGTATGAAGGTCATACACAAAACAGATCTGGGCCTTGTATGTAAGCTGGTATATTTGCTTATTGTAAATGGTGATCCCTTCACCAAAAATGTCAGATGCATTGTTTCTTATCTGAATGATCTCTCCATCCTCAAGCCGCACCTTTCTCAACGTAGACTGGTTATAATTGCCAGTCCCTTCATACAACCAGCCCTCATGATAGACAAGTCCCTGTGTATAAGCTCCCACATCATGCGGATAGCTGTTGATTACCCTGTAATGGTATTGCTTCGGAACAACATCAGATAATAATTCTACCTGCCGGCTGTGGCTCTCTGATATGCTGTCGGCAAAGAACAGCTTGATCCTGACCCCGGCTTTACCGGGATTTGCTCCATCTGTTGTAATAATAATGTCTCCATTGCCACTGTAGGATCCATACAATTTCCCTTTAAAATAGACCTCAACGGAATCCGGTGCCAATGAATCGGGGAGTGTCGCATTAACTTCAATTGAATCACCAATTGTAAATCTTGAATTCTGTTCAGGCTTAAGCATTGCAGAAACTTTGTTTTTCACGATCCCCTGCTGTCTCTTTTTCTGAACCGCAGCAGTATTCCGGTCACAACTGCCGGAGTATACAGTGGTTATAAGTAATGCAATGGCAATGATTACAGGCTTCATGTATGATCTATTCTTCAAAGAAATCACAATTACCCAACTGATGTTTGAAATGTTTTGTGCAACAAACAGGGGTTAAAATTATGAAAAACTGCTTAAAACAGGTCTTTCACCGACAAATATCTTTCTCCGGTATCATAGTTGAAAGTAAGGACCTTCGCCCGGGCAGGGATCTCCTTGAGCATTTTGGATACGGCTGCCAGTGATGCCCCGCTTGATATGCCTGCAAAGATTCCTTCTTCCTGTGCTGCCTTTCTTGTAAATAGGTATGTTTCCTGATTCTCCACGGCAACGGTCCCATCAAGGATGGAGGTGTCAAGATTATCAGGTATAAAACCGGGTCCAATCCCCATGATCGGGTGCGGTTCTGGAGATGCCCCTTTGATCACCTGTGATGATTCGGGTTCCACGGCATATACTTTAAGATTTTTCATGTGTTTTTTAAGGACCCTGCCGACACCGCTGATATGACCTCCTGTCCCTACACCGGTGATCATGTAGTCCAGTCCTTCAGGGAAATCCTTTAATATCTCTATTGCCGTTTTTTGCTCATGTACAGAGGGATTGGCCGCATTTTCAAATTGCGAAGGGATCCATGCATCCCCGTGTTCAGCCTTCAACTCGTGTGCCTTTGCAATGGAACCTTTCATTCCCTTTGCCCTGTCGGTAAGCTCAATTTCTGCGCCATAAGCCCTGAGTATGCATTGGCGTTCCATGGACATCGATTCAGGCATTACAAGGATAACGCGATAACCTTTTACAGCGCCAGCCATAGCAAGACCAATCCCGGTGTTTCCAGAGGTCGGTTCAATAATTACACTGCCCTCTCTGAGCAAGCCCCTTTTCTCTGCATCCTCAATCATCGAAAGTGCAATTCGATCCTTTATGCTTCCTCCGGGATTGTTCTTTTCAAGTTTCATCCAAACCTCATGTTCAGGAAACAGCCTGCTCAATCTTATATGGGGGGTATTTCCGATCGTTTCCAAAATGTTGTTGTATCTCATAATTATATTACGTAATCCAATGGTGCGTTAAAATCTTTGCTGTCTTTTACAATTACCCTGTGCTGCCTGTAGACCCTGGAATGCGGCAGGACACTTTCAGTGATCCAGGTATTTCCCCCGACAATGGTATCATGACCAATAACCGTTTTCCCGCCAAGGATCGTACTTCCTGCATATATAACAACATTGTCCTCAATGGTAGGATGGCGTTTTGTCCTGGCCAAATCTTTTTCTACGGTCAGCGCTCCCAGTGTTACTCCCTGGTATATTTTAACATTTTTACCGATTCTGGCGGTTTCTCCAATAACGATTCCTGTTCCATGATCAATGAAAAAAGGTGAATCAATGCTGGCCCCGGGATGTATGTCTATGCCTGTCTGCCCGTGCACAAATTCCATCATTATCCTTGGGAGCAATGGAACCTTCAACTTAAACAGAATATGTGCCATCCTGTATACCGCAATACAATAGAAACCGGGATATGCAAGTAAGACCTCTTCCACGCAACTTGAAGCCGGATCGAACCTTGCTATGGAAACTGCATCATCCATCATGGTATCATACGCGGCAGGCAACTGGTCCATAAAAGCTGCTGTAATATTTTCCGGTGTATCAGGAATGGAGTTCCTTATAGAATACAGTAACTCTTTCAATTCCAGCGCACACCTTCCCAGTTCAAGTTCGACTTCGGATTCCTCAATCTTACAATCCAGCTTAATGGGAAAAAGAATATGCACGATGTTCTCTACAAAAGTATGTGTTTTGACCGTCGATGGGGCTTCCATGCAATAGCCCCTGTTCATGGAACTTAAATGTTTCGCAAATTTACTGTAATCACCCATAGTACAATTGAAATAATGTCAGAGCATATTTACATATAACGATCAAATGGCCATTATGTTAACAATATCCTTAAAAGAGATAATAGAACATAAGACAATACAACGAGCGTAAATCCGGGAATTCCTGTAAATAAGATAATTGCCATTGACAGGATGACAATGAGGTACCTGGAAAAATTCCTTTTTAAATTCAGGTCCCTGAATTTTAAGGATATCATTGGAAGGGGAACAATCATTAACAGGGCCATCATTAGCATTACCCCCCATAAGAACCATGCATTGACTTCATGTCCGAAATAACTTTGATGAATGGACAGGTCGAAGTAGATCCCTGTCCAGAATATGGCAAAAGCCGGTGTCGGCAGTCCGTAGAACAATTCGGTACTCACCTGCTGGTTAAATTTTGCCAGCCTGAGAGCGGCAAATAAAGGTACAATGGGAATGGAAAAGAACATCAGTTTGGCATACCAGGTTAAGCCGCACATATACAATTCCTTTCCGGGAAAAGACAATGTCCTGAAAGACATGAAGATCATGGCAGCCGGAACCAGTCCGAAACTTACCAGGTCTGCCAGGGAATCAAGTTGTTTCCCGGTCTCTGAAACTGCATTCAACAAACGCGCTGCCAACCCGTCCAGGAAATCGAAAACAAGGGCTGCCATGATGAATCCAAGCGCAAGCGCAGGCATTTCGTTTAAGACCAAATAAATTGCGGTTGTTCCGGCGGCCAGGTTTAAAAGCGTGATCAGATTGGGAATGTGCTTCTTCATGTTGCTTGCATTGGGTTGCCTGAAGAAACAAATTTAGAAAGAAAGTCGACACAAAATCAAAACGCCGGGTTTTTCCTTTTGCATCTTTCGCAAATAAAAAAGCTGACCAGCATCCTGCAGACTATCCCTGATTCTCTGAATCCTCAGCCAGTTTCTTTTCAAACCTTTTTAAAGCCCATCTTATCATCCAATAACTCAAAATTATTATTGCGGGCCATGTAAGGTATCCTATTATGTTTGATATGTACATTGTATGCTGTGTTTTTTCTTTAATTATTCCTTTGCATCAAGCAGCTTCATCAGATCAATAAATATGCGTATCCTCACCGGCTGTAACTTCCGTTTCATCAATTTTCTTGTTGTTAATGGATCGCCAGGCATAGGCGATGTATGCCAGAATGAACGGGACTGCCAGAGAAACATAGCTCATTGTAACGAGCGTAAACTTGCTTGAAGAACTGTTTTGAATGGTCAGTGAACTCTGAAGGTCATAACTTGAGGGATAAAATGCTGTATTGTTAAATCCTGCAAGAAAGAAAAAGCTAAGGACAACGAGTACAGTTCCCACGCCGGAGAACCATATGCCGTTTGAAGTGGTTTTGAGAAGTGACCAGGCAATTCCACCCAGTACACCCAATACACCTGTAAGCAGCATAACGAAAACAAGTGGCATTTCTGTCAGGTTATGCCAGTACTTGAAAGGTTCAAGCGATACAATTCCCGTTTCCGGATCCACAGCATATCCATCACGAAGCATAAGCCAGATGACAAAGACCAGGAAGAATACCACGAAAGGAACTGCGTTGATAAACAGTTGTTTTTTTGTGCGTTCAATGATCTCATCATGCTCAATGGTATTCATGAAATAGAGCAGACCCAGCACCCTTGAAAGAAAAAACACCGTCAGTCCGAGACTGAGATTGAACGGATTCAGAGCAGCCTCAAGTCCCCTTGTATTTGTTTCCCATGTAACGCTGTTCATTTCGTTCAGAGAGAATTGTGAACCGGAAAAGAAGGTTGCCACTGCGGTGCCAATAAGGACTGTTCCGACCAAGCCATTTGTGAACAGGAAGACATCAAAGGTTTTCTGACCCAGGAAATTTGAGGCCTTTGACCTGTATTCATAGGAAACAGCCTGGATAACAAATGCAAAAAGTATAAGCATCCAGACCCAATAGGCGCCGCCGAAACTGGTTGCATAGAAAAGTGGGAATGAAGCAAAAAATGCACCACCGAATGTCACCAGCGTAGTAAATGTGAATTCCCATTTTCTGCCCAGCGTATTCACAATAATGGTACGCTGAGTCTTGGTCTTGCCAATGCTGAAAATGAACGTTTGTCCGCCCTGGACAAACATCAGGAATACCAGCAGTGCTCCCAAAAGGGATACGATTACAAACCAGTATTGCTGTAAAGCCAGATGTGATAGATTTTCGAACATGTTATTTTTCCTCCGGACCTTTTTTAATTTGTGTTGTCATGATCTTTATTTCAGCTATAAATAGCGTGGTAAATGTTGCAAGGAAAATCCAGAAAGTCAGCTGAACTGCTCCCGGACTGAGCCTAGTTACCGCAGAGATTGTTGGCATTAATTCATATACAACCCATGGTTGCCTTCCAACTTCAGCCAGCACCCATCCCGCCTGACTGGCCACCCACGGCAACGGAATGGTTAAAAGGGCAACCCACAGGAGCCATTTATGATTTCCCCACTTGTTTTTAAGGCTCAGGTAAAGCGCTATAACCGTAAGGATAAGAAAATGCATCCCCAGGATCACCATAATGTGAAAAGAATAGAAATTCAGTTTAACATTGGGTATCAATTCTTTCAATGGCCTGTTTTTGTAATATCCGTACCCAAAATGTGCATAATGTTCCCCCATCCATTCATTGTTATCAAATTTTGCCATGAGCGAAGCATACCGGGCCTGGTCTCCCCTGTCCTTTGCTTTTTTTAAATCCTTCAGGGTCGCGATGGCCTCGGCACCTCGATCGATCTTTTCACTGTAAGGCATGATCCCCTGTTCCTCATTTCCATAAACAAGATCAGTAATACCCGGCACAAACCCGCTGGGTGTGAGGAATACCATATAGGAAAGTGCATTCGGTATTTCGAACTTGAATATGAAATTTTCCCGTGGATTGGGGATTCTTGTGGTATCGGTTCTCATGGCGCCAATAACCACGAGCGGAGCATGCGTTTGCCCTTCATACAGCGCCTCCATGGCTGCAAATTTCATAGGCTGCTTTTGAGCAACCATTCTGGCTGAAGTATCTCCGGTAAAAATTGTTACCAACGCAGCTATGACACCAAATACAGATCCTACCACCGTGCTTCTTTTTGCAAATAGAACATGTTTGTTTCTCAAGAGGAAATAGGCACTGATCCCGATCACCACAAGGGAAGCCAGCAGGAAACTGGAGGTAATCGTATGCAAGAACTTGTTAACGGCCATATCTGAAAGGAAAACATCCCAGAAGTTCGTCATCTCATTCCTTGCTGTTTCAGGATTGAACATGGTTCCGACCGGGTTTTGCATCCAGGCATTTGCCACAAGGATCCAGACTGCCGACAGGTTTGCCCCAATGGCGGTCAACCAAGTGCTGGCCAAATGAAACCGCTTGCTTACTTTGTTCCATCCGAAGAACATCACAGCAATAAATGTAGATTCCATGAAAAATGCCATGATGCCCTCAATTGCAAGCGGTGCCCCGAAAATATCACCGACAAACCATGAGTAGTTCGACCAGTTGGTCCCGAATTCAAATTCCAGGATGATCCCCGTGGAAACCCCGATCGCAAAATTGATCCCGAATATTTTCATCCAAAACCTGGTAATGCGCTTCCATTCCTCATTCCCTGTTCTCACATAGATCGTCTCCATAAAGGCAATGATAAATGACAGTCCAAGCGTAAGCGGCACAAAAATCCAGTGAAACATGGCAGTGAGCGCAAATTGCGCACGCGACCAATCTATTAATGAGGTATCAATTGACTCAATCATTTTGTATTTGAATTTGTAATTTGTTCCAGTACATAATTACTGCGCTCCGCATCCGAATCAAACTCCTTCTGCAGGATATCCGGGAAGAAGAACACCTTGAGAATAACAAACATAATGAACAGCTTGATCAGAATGATGGCCCATAATGATTTTCCCCAGGTCATGGTTTTGAATCCCTGATAATAGAACATGAAGACCTTCTTTAGCATGACAATAATGATGTTGTATTACATGGAACCTTTACAAAAATAAAAACTCCGCAATATAGTATGATTAAAAATAGTCATATTGTAAATTATTTGTACTGATTATAAATAAGTTCCTGCCTGTAACTCAATATATGTGCGATCAGTTGTCGATATAACATTTTTAGTACTTTTAATTCATTAACTGACGCGCGAAATAGAATGAAAGTACCTGATAAAAGTTGTATTTTCCCATCATCAATTAAATTTGCAACTCCATAGTCAAACAGAAATCAAACCGTATGAAAAAGCATTTTCTCCTATTTTCTCTTGTTTCTCTCTTTATACATCTGGGCGGGCAGGATCTTACAACACAGTCACTTGAAATTGGCGTTGAGGAAAAACTCAATGAGTACATACCCCTCGATGCCTATGTTTTTAACATTGAGGGTGACACAGTGTACCTTAGGGATCTTTATAACAAACCGACGATCCTGAATTTTGTATACTACAGGTGTCCGGGCATTTGCTCACCACTGATGGATGGCCTCGCTGAGGTTATAGATAAGTCCGACCTGGTCATCGGTGAAGACTACCAGGCATTAACCATCAGCTTCGATCCCCGGGAATCCAGCATGCTTGCAGAAAGAAAGAAGAAGAATTACCAGAACCTGATGGAAAAGTCGGAACAGGCAAGCAAAGGATGGACATTTTACACTTCCGACAGCGCCAATATTGCCAGGCTAACTGATGCAGTCGGATTCCGATACAAGGCAGTCGGCAACGATTTCATACATTCTGCAACGCTTGTTATTACATCTCCCGATGGCAAGATCACAAGGTATATGAACGGTATATATTTTCTGCCTTTCGAACTAAAGATGTCCATCCTCGATGCCAATGAAGGAAAATCTGGTCCGACGATTAATAAAGTATTGCAGTATTGTTATTCTTATGACCCGGAAGGACAGGAATATGTTTTGAACATCACCAAGATTACAGGCACACTGATCATTTTTATTGGTCTTATCGTATTTTTGGTACTTGTATTTGCTAAGAGAAAGAAAACTACTTAATAAAAGGATTATGTCTGAAAACAAACAGCATGATGCCCAAAAGAGCTACCTGGAAGAAACAGGAGGCCGAAAGGGCATTTTTAAATGGATACTGTCCACCGATCACAAAAGAATAGGTTTGCTATATCTCTATTCGATCATGTCATGGTTTTTCATTGGAGTTACCCTTGGCGTATTGATGAAACTTGAATTGATCGCACCAGGAATTACCATCATGGGAGCCCAGTCCTACAATGCCACTTTTACAGTACATGGTGTTATTATGATATTTCTTATCGTGATACCCGGATTACCCGCCGTATTCGGTAATTTCATGCTGCCTATTCAGATCGGTGCCAAAGATGTGGCATTCCCAAAACTGAATTTGTTATCCTGGTACATCTATATTGCCGGATCCATCCTGGTGGTTTCATCCTTATTCGCAGGCGGCGGACCACCGGATACGGGATGGACATTTTATGCTCCCTACAGTTTCAAAACAGGAACAAATATGCTTCCTGCAGTACTCGGGGCCTTTGTCCTGGGATTCAGTTCCATTCTCACAGGATTGAATTTCCTGGTTACCATTCACAGGTTGCGTGCACCGGGTATGACATGGCTGAAAATGCCGGTTTTTCCCTGGACCCTTTATGGCACTGCCTGGATACAGTTGCTGGCAACCCCAATTGTGGGTATAACCCTCCTGATGGTTATTGGAGAAAGGATTTTTAATATTGGATTCTTTGATCCGGCAAAAGGTGGCGACCCCATTCTTTACCAGCATTTATTCTGGATCTATTCCCATCCTGCAGTATATATAATGATCCTGCCAGCCATGGGGGCAATCTCAGAGATCATCCCCACATTTGCAAGAAAAACAATATTCGGCTACAGGGCGATCATTGTTTCAACCCTGGCCATCGCTTTTGTAGGATACTTTGTCTGGGGACATCATATGTTTACATCAGGAATGAGCGGGACAGCTCTTTTTACTTTTTCAATACTGACCTTCATTGTGGCCATCCCGAGTGCCATTAAAGTGTTTAACTGGGTTTCGACCATGCACCAGGGATCCATTTCAGCCGACGTGCCGTTCCTGTGGGCCGCTTCATTTATTTTCGTCTTCATGATAGGAGGTTTGACAGGACTTATTCTTGGAGCACTTGCAGTCAATGTGCACGTCCATGATACTGCATTTGTGGTGGGGCATTTTCATTTTATTGTATTCGGCGGAACAGGTTTTGCATTTTTCGGTGCGCTGCATTACTGGTTCCCGAAAATATATGGCCGGATGTACGACAGGGCCTGGGCCAAAACAGGATGGATCATTTTCTTTATAGGTTTCATAACACTTTACGGACCGATGTTCTACCTGGGAATTAGAGGTATGCCCAGAAGGTATTTTGATTACCTCCCTGATTACCACGGACCCAATATCATTTCCTCGCTGGGGGCCCTTGTCATGGTAACAGGATTTGTGATCATTGTCATTAATCTTTTCAAATCTGCCAGGTCAGGGGAAAAAGCTGAAATGAACCCGTGGGGAGGAACCAATCTGGAATGGAGAATACCTTCACCACCCCCGCTTGAAAATTTTGATGAGATACCAACCATCGATAAAGCAACTTATAAATACGACTAAACCTTAAGTCTATGTCAAACGTTCACAGAGACGATATTGGATCAAAGCTGGGTATGTGGTTGTTCATTTTTACAGAAATACTTCTGTTCGGTGGCCTGTTCATCACATACGCTGTATACAGGTACCTGCACCCTGAAGCATTTCACCTGGCAAGCCAGGAACTGGATGTTCCCATTGGTACGATCAACACGATCATATTGCTGATCAGCAGTGCTACCATTGCAATGTCTATTACAGCCATTCAACAAAAGAAAAAGAAGCTTACCCTCTGGCTGATCGCCTCGACCATTGTGCTTGCTGCTATATTCCTGATAAATAAGTACTTCGAATGGGGCGCTAAATTTGAGCATGGCATATTCCCGGGATCAGAATACCTCGACTCACTGGGTTACGGTGACGTCCTGTTCTTCGGTCTCTATTTCTTTATGACCGGACTGCACGCATTTCACATCATTATCGGTATGGCAGTCCTTGGATTTATGTTCTATTATGTAAAAATTGACAGGTTGACATTCGATAATTTTCAGTTGCTGGAAAATGGGGGCCTTTACTGGCACCTGGTTGACCTCATTTGGATCTTTCTGTTTCCACTGTTTTATCTCATTGCATAAATTTAAGAATCATGGCAGAAGAAAAACATCATATTACATCATACAAGACCTACCTGCTGGTACTTGTAGCTCTGATCATTTTTACCCTGCTGTCCGTCACCATTACCCAGATTGAATTGTCTCGCTGGGCTACGGTTGCTGCACTTCTGATCGCAGGTATAAAATCAACTTTCGTACTACTTGTATTCATGCACCTGAAATTCGACCTCAGAATATTCAGAGTGATGGTGGGATTGATCATTTCACTGCTGGTGGTAGTGATTTTCATCACAATGTTAGATTTCTTATTCCGATAAACCGAAAAAACAGCTGACTATGTACAGTATAAACCCTGAAAATGCATCCAATTTTGTCGCCGGCGTTGACCTGGCCTTCTTCATCATTCTGGGAGTCTCCATATTTTTTCTTGTTGCGATCACTGCCGCAATGATCATCTTTATCAGGAAATACAATAGGGAAAAGCATCCTGAGGCAATACAAAATGAAGGAAGTACGAAACTCGAAATCATTTGGACCGTCATTCCGCTTTTGATTGTGCTTGTGATGTTCTATTTCGGCTGGATGGGATGGAAACCAATGAAAACGCCCCCTGAGGATGCCATGCGTGTAAAGGCCATCGCGAGGATGTGGAACTTCAAATTTGAATATGAAAACGGAAAACTGACAGACAGCCTCTATGTGCCGCTAAACCAGCCGGTGATCCTCGACCTTGTGGCACTCGATGTTCTTCATAGTCTGTACATCCCTGCTTTCAGGGTCAAGGAGGATATGGTACCCGGGAATATAAAGCAAATGTGGTTCATCCCGGGCCAGGTAGGATCCTATGATCTTTTCTGCACGGAATATTGCGGACTCGAGCATTCCTACATGTACACCGGGGTTCACGTAATGCATGAAGACGAATTTGATGAATGGTTAAAAGATACTACTGCCGTGGCCCCCGTTGTTGCAGAGGATGCTTCCCCGGCTGACAGGGGATTCCAGGTACTGGTGAAAAATGGCTGCAACGCTTGCCATTCCTCTGACGGTTCAAAACTTGTAGGTCCTTCATATCTTGGAAATTGGGGAAATATGCGCAAAGTAACGGCCGGGGGGGAAAAAACGGAAGTCCTGTTCGATAAAGAATATATACGCAAGTCAATATACGATCCAAATGCTGAAATCGCGGATGGTTTCAACAAGGGGCTGATGCTTTCCTATGAAGGTTTGGTTAGTGAGGAGGAGATTGAATTGATCATCGAGTATATCAGGAGTCTTAATGAATAAAAGGTCGCTACAGGACTGGTTGACAACCCTCTTTCAGCTTGGAAAAATTAAGATATCAATCCCGGTCGCACTGACAGGTTTTCTTGGCTATTACCGCGCTTCAGGAGATTTTTCTGAGGTGTTTTTTTACACAATATTCGGCATCCTGTTCATGGCCATGGGGTCATCAACCTTCAATCAGATCCAGGAGCGAAGGACCGACATGCTGATGCAGAGAACTGAAGGCAGACCATTGCCTTCTGGTCGTATATCCTTGAAGGCTGCCATCATAGTGGGGATCGCATTTTCCATTGCAGGCTTATTTTTACTGTTGCTTACAGGATCATTGCTTGCAGCTTCGATCGGGATCTTTACATTGTCGTGGTATAACCTTGTCTATACTCCCCTTAAGAAGATCACCCCATTTGCCGTCTTTCCCGGCGCTGTGATCGGTGCCCTGCCACCTTTGATTGGATGGACTGCGGCAGGAGGCAGCATTACAGATTACGAGATTATTTTAATCAGTCTTTTCCTTTTTATCGGACAAATGCCCCATTACTGGCTTCTGCTTATGAAAGTAAGTGATCAGTTCAAGCAAGCAGGACTTCCGGTGATCACGGATCTTTTCTCAAAAACTCAGCTCAGAAACATCAGTTTTATCTGGATCTTTGCTGCAGCCATCGCAGTTACCATATTTCCTGTATCAGGGATAATGCACAGCAGTGTGGTATCATTTGTAATGATCGCCGGAGCTTTGTTTTTTCTATTTAGGATGTATTTATTGTCTTTCAGGGGAGAGATCATGGTGAAATGGAAACAGGCTTTTGTCACTGAAAATCTCTTTTACCTGTTCATCATACTCATCCTTATTGTAGATAAGTTCCTGGAAGGTTACCTTTATATGTAATATTAACCAAAATGAATCCAACATTGAACTGATTCTAATTAAAACAAACCCCGACAGTACGAAACTATTTTATTTTTCATTTGTTATTGTATTTGTTGGTTATTAACTAACAAAAAAAAATACGATATGAAAAACATTGGATTGATCGCTATCCTGGCCATGTTGGCATTCGGATGCAATTCTCCTGAAAACAAGAAAACAGAAGAATCTACCCAGGAGATCAATATGGAACAACTGGTGGAAGTCACGATCCCCGTACACGGAATGACCTGTGAAGGCTGTGAAAATGCTGTAAAGAAAAGCATTGGAACGCTCGCAGGAATAGATGAGGTAAGTGCATCACATGTAGATTCTTTGGCCGTCGTTTCCTATGATAAATCAAAAGTGACAAGGGAAGAGATTGAACTCAAGATCGCCGATGCAGGTTATACTGTAGCCAATTAATCAGGCTTCGGGAACGCCCGCATCCTGCTGTACCGGACATAAGAATCAAAGATCTCCTTGTCCGGTCCGGCAATACGGGGATCCTTTGAATCTGCAAGTTCTTTGATGAGTCTTTTCTTTAAAACGACCTGCATTTCCCTGTGTGCAGGATCGCCATACAGGTTATTAACGCAACCCGGATCTTCCGGCACGTAATACATTTCAAATTCCGGTCGTTTTAAATAGGATAGATCAAAGAATGGGCGTATACCAGGATCATCCATATACTCTACCAGGAAAGATTTTGAAGGAGCAGCATCTACATCGGTAAATGCCCATTCTGAATGGTGCTTTCCATTTTCATCGAGTCCATACATGGGCAAAAGCAGTCCCGGGTTTTCAGGATCAATACGTTGCGGTGCCCCTGCAGGCCAGCGATCAGGTTTCATGTTCCAGATAAACAGGTAATCCCTGCTACGCATAATGCGCATCGGGTACCCCCAATTCAAGTGTCTTGAGGAAGAATGGCGCTCCCTTCCGGCAAATACATAATTTTTAGAATTATCCACTATTCCCTGTTTTTTCGACTTCAGGATCTGCAAGAAGCTTTTTCCACGCATAGGAAGCATACCACACGGTGACGCCCCTGAAAGTTCCAGGATCGTGGGGGCAAAATCTGCAAAACTCACCAGGTCATCCACTACCCTTTCCCCCGGAAATGCTTTCTGATAGAGAACAGCAAGAGGAACGTGCACCCCATGGTCATACCCATTGGCTTTTGCCCTGGGAAATGGCATGCCGTTATCAGAAGTAACAATGATGATCGTATTTTCCAGTTCACCGATCTCTTCAAGATATGCGATCATCCGAGACAAATGCAGGTCAAACCATTCTATTTCTACTGCATAGTCGAGCAGGTCGCGTCTTATTACATCGTGATCGGGTAAAAATCCCGGAACTTCAACATCCGCAGGATCCTTTCCAAACCTTTTCCAGGAATCCTGTTCATAAGCCCGGTGGGGTTCGGTACTGCCATACCAGAAAAAGAAAGGCTTTCCCTCTTCCTGTTGCTCCATGAAATATTTAAAATTTTCGAAATAATTTACAGAACTGATCTGATCCGCGAAACGCTCATCTTCAGTTTCATCATTGTACGTGATCCTGCTGTGTTCAATTCCTGCGGCATCTGTGGAGCGCATTAAAGAATCTTCTTCACTGCGGGCATAACGAAATGGAGATACTCCTTTTCCAGTTCGACCCGTGTAGTAACCGGCACTATCTAGCATATCAACAAAAGGAACATACTTCTTCATCCACGAAGAAGCATGTTGTCCGGACTGTTCGTTCTGCCAGTGGTGCCTGCCTGTTACCAGGGCACTTCTCGATGGTGCACAGCCTGGAGAACCTGCATAGCAATTGGTAAAATAGATTCCTTCGGATGCAATTCGATCAAAGGCCGGGGTGCCAACAAACCCACATCCCGTAAAACTCGTGTGATTGTAGGATTGGTCATCGCTGATGGCCAGGAGAATGTTGGGTTGAGCGGGTTCCTCCCTCCGGTCTGACCGCCGATCATTTATACAGGAGCCAGTAAAGATGGCAACTGAAAGAAATACAAACAGGTGTCTGAATGTCATATTCGAAGTATTTTTCCTTACAAAGGCATTCCTGGATAAGAACACATCAAAAGTTAATAACCATGTCACAGTATTACAATAAAAAATTCAACCACTATTGTTCACAAAAGAGCATGCAAATAACATGGGGGTTTAACGGCGACAATATCGGATTGTCATTTATATATTTACAATCAACTAAACATGATGTTCCAGGCATTCTTCCATGTATGGATGGTTTTTGGGATAAAGATTTGCCCTTGAAAGGTAATAACCCACTACAAGCATGAATATTCCTGCAAAGCCAAGAAAACCACCGATCTCATTGAAGCCAAGCATCTGTTTTCCAACAACACCAGGGAAAATCTGGACGTATAAATCGATGAACATACCCACCAGCAAAATGGGAATAACGATCTTCAGTGTGATTTCACTTCGTCGCGATGCAGCCGGCATCATAATTACAAAAGGAATGAACCAGTTGATAACAATATTGGCAAAGAAAAATATCCTCCATCCATCTGCTTGCATCCTGGAAATAAAATAGGAAGTTTCTTCCGGTATGTTGGCATACCAGATCAGCATGAATTCAGCAAACCAGAAATATCCCCATATGATACAAAGCATGAAAATGTAACTTGAAAAATCATGCATATGGCTCTTTGTCAGGAAAGGAAAATATCCGAACTGGTTCAACAGTAGCACAATAAATGTGATTATTGCAACTGCATGGTAAAATGCCGACACAAAATTCTTTAAAGCAAAAAGTGCACTGTACCAATGGGGATCGATTGACATTATCCAGTCAAATCCTGCAACTGAAAAAGTGATAATGATCACGAAGATGAATACCTTTGCTATATGTTCGGCCTTTCTGAAAATGCTTAGTCCTCCCTCCTCATCTTCCCTCAGGGAATAGTGCCTCAGCATTTGCGCAAGAACGATCCAGAGAACAAAGAAAACGACCATTCTTCCTACCCAGAAAGGGACATTCAGGTAAGGCTGTTTGTGCTGAAGTATCGGATCATGCGCAACGGCATCTGCATGCGACCAGTGGTATATTGATTGAATACCGAATATCATTACAATAAAAAGCACTGCTGCAACAGGCAAGTACATTCCCATTGCTTCGGGGACCCTTATAAAACCTGCAGACCAGCCCGACTGGGTCACCCTTTGCAGCGAAAGAAACAATACTGCACCGGCTGAAAGAGAGACAAAATATACATTGTTCAGCAGGAAATTGGCCCAGGCACGTTCAGGATCACCAATAAAACCTGTGATAAATGCCACCAGGCCTATGGCAATCAGTACAAATGTTCCAATAAAAAACAGGGATGATAATTTTAATCGCTCTTCCATTTCTTTGGTTTTTTCAGCAGTTATTGTAATTCAGACCTTATATAATTAATGATCTTCCACCTGTCTTGCTGCGGGATCATGGCCCCATGTGGGCCCATTACACCATAGCCGACAGTAATTGTATGGTAGATCTCACCATCGGAAAGCGCCTGGACCTTTTTATTCACGAGACTTGCAGGTGGAAAGGGATAACGTTGTGAGGTGTAAAGATACCCCTGTCCGTCTCCCTCTTCACCATGGCATGTCAGACAAAATACACCATACAATTTGCTACCGGAAGCAATGCTTTCCCGGGTCAAGGGCACAGGATTTACCAGTTCTTCTCCTGCAAGTATCCTGTCCCCATCTGTCTTTTCATAGGCAAACGGGACCATCTCCCGGGGAACCGTCCCTGCCACCGGTGTCCGCATTGTCAATCCATCCTCAAAATTCTCATTGGGCGTATAGGTTTCATATGCATCGGAATAATACATATCCGGCATATAATCCCATCCCGTGCTTGAACGGGTCCTGTCACAGGATGAAGAGACCATTAATAATACAGCAAGTATTGTAAAAACGTATTTCATTTTCATATTACTTTTCAATTATTTCGGTAGCACCGAGGTCCTTTAATAATTTTTTAAGCTTTCCTTCATCCACTTTATCCTTGTCGAAGAGGATCACAAATTTGTCATCTGTAGCGCCGTCATGATAAATTGGCTTTTCAATGTTGGGCCATAATTTTGCGCGAACAGAGAATGTGAAGAGGCTGAGAATTGTTACCGAGAATATTGTCAGTACGATTGTGATCACTATGAATGAAGGAAAAGCACTGCTGGGTTTTCCCCCGTAGTTCAATGGCCAGTCAACCACGGCTGTATAATACAAAAAGGACAATACTGCAAGTGCCGCAAACAATCCAAAAAACCATGATAAAGTGATGATGTTAGATTTCCTGCCATGGCCCTCAAGTACTTCATGGATAGGAAATGGAGTGAATACATCCGATATTTCGATCTTTTCTTTCTTAAGTTCCCTGAATGCATTTACAAGAGTCTCTTCACCATCGAAAACACCTATGATATGTTGCTTGTCGTTTTTCATGACTATCTCTTTTTATTCACTTTGAACTTATTTACCATTTTAACTTCGTGAATTGCAATCATCGGTATGTATTTGAAGAATAGAAGCACACCAAATGCAAATATACCAAGCGTCCCCAGGAAGACAGATATCTCAACAAATGTCGGCGTATAACTTGCCCAGGCAGAAGGCAGGTAATCTTTTGCCAGTGAAGTCACTACAATATTGAAACGCTCATACCACATCCCGATGTTGATAAACAGGGATATGACAAAAACAATGTTGATGTTTCTCCTTATTTTTTTGAACCACATCAATTGGGGAATCAGTGCATTACAGACAAACATCGCCCAGAACTGGAATGTGTATTCTCCCGTGATCCTGTTTCGGAAGAAGGTAAACAATTCATACTCGTTGGCTGAATACCATGCTATAAATACCTCTGTAAGATAGGCTGTTCCCATAATCAGGGAAATATAGACAAGGATCTTTGCCACGTTATCAAGATGCCGGTCTGTAATGAAATCATTCAACTTGTAAAATTTCCTAATGATGACCATCAGCGTCATAACCATTGCAAAGCCGGAAAAAATCGCTCCTACTACAAAATAGGGTGGGAACAGGGTGGTATGCCATCCCGGTTCAATTGAAACAGCGAAATCCGTAGATACGATGGAGTGAACTGAGACTACCAGTACAGCTGCAATACCTCCAAGCACGAATGCCAGGCCTTCGTATCTTTTCCATTCACCGGAAGAACCCCTCCAGCCCATTGCAAAGAAACCATATACGGCTTTTTTGACCTTTGATTTCGTTGTATCACGTATGGTTGCAAAATCAGGGATCATCCCCAGGAACCAGAAAGAGGCAGATATCAGCAAATAAGCTGAAATGGCAATGAAGTCCCAGAACAACGGTGAGTTGTAATTGACCCAGAGCGGCCCCCTTGTGTTGGGATAGGGAAAGATAAAGAATGCATCCCAGATCCTCCCCATATGCAAAGCAGGGAAGATTGCCGCACAACCTACCGCTACAACGGTCATGGCCTCTGCCGCCCTGTTGACAGATGAACGCCATTCCTGCCTGAGGATCAGAAGGAAGATCGAAAACGCTGTTCCGGCATGACCAATACCGATCCACCAAACAAAATTGATGATCGCCCAGCCCCATCCAACCGTATTGTTGACACCCCAACTGCCGATCCCGGTTGCGATTGTAACATAGATTGCCCAAAATCCCAGCAGCATCATTACGGAACTGATCCCCATACCGATCAGCCACCACATTTTGGGTCGCTGGTAGATCGGGGATGTGATCTCATCTGATATCTGGCCCAGGGTTTTGTTCCCCAGGATAAGTGGGCCTCTGATTTCCGTTTTGTACATTATATAATGTTTTACTTAATTAACTATGATCAATTGTATGGTGATCATGGTATTCATCATCACCACCCTCAGCATTGCGTACCTTAGTAAGGTAACCGACCGAAGGAAGCGTATGCAGCTGCTCCAGGAGGTGGTAATTCCTCTCATTCTCCTTCAATTCTGCAACCTGTGATTCCTTGTTGTTTAGATCACCGAATACCAGTGCCCCGGTCGGACAGGATTGCACACATGCAGGCTGGATTTCACCATCTTCAAGTGACCGTTCCTCAAGTTTTGCTTCCAGTTTCTTTTCCTGAATACGCTGCACACAGAACGAACATTTTTCAACCACTCCCCTGCTTCTGACCGTCACATCAGGATTAAGAACAAGTTTTGATGTTTCCTCGTTCAGGTGGAAATTGAATTCATCGTTGTTGACATACTTGAACCAATTGAAGCGCCTCACCCTGTAGGGGCAGTTGTTGATACAATACTTGGTGCCGATACAACGTGCATATGCAACTTGGTTCAGTCCTTCATTGCTGTGCATGGTTGCAGCAACAGGACAGACATTTTCACAGGGGGCATTGTCACAATGCTGACACATCACCGGCTGAAGATAGGTTTTCGGGTTATTGACATCTTCACTGTAATACCTGTCTATTCTGAGCCAGTGCATGATGCGGTGTTTCTTCACCTCCTCCTTTCCAACAGTGGCAATATTATTCTCTGCAATACATGAAACAACACAATTGTTACAACCCACACACTTGTTGAGATCGATGGCCAGTCCCCAGTGGTAGCCATCGAATTCTGTCTCCGGGTACAGTGAATCATGGTGTGATTCTGCATCCAGGTGAAATTGGTTTCCGGAATTGGGATCCCTCCTGTATGCATCAAGCGTTGTTTCCCTTACGATCGGCCGGTCTTCCATGCTGTGGTGTGTCTGCGTCCTGGCCAGCTCATAGGTTTTTCCAGTTTTTCCGATGGTAATGCCCTGCACTGTGTATCTTCTGAATCCGCCCTCTGCAGTTACCAGTCCATAAGCATTGACCCCCACGTTGTCCCCAACCTTTCCTGCCACGGTCCTGCCATACCCGAGTGCCAGTGAGCACGTTCCCTTTGCCTGACCTGGTTGTATCAGAACCGGGACCCTTAGCCCGTTCACCTCAACCACATCCTCATCGGCAAGTTCCAATTCCCCTGCATCCGCAACTGAGATTGCCAGGTAATTGTCCCAGCAAGCTTTGGTAACAGGATCCGGCAGCTCCTGGAGCCAGGGATTATTGGCATGCCTGCCGTCCAGGATACCAACAGAAGTGTACAATGTCAGTGACATGCCTTCCTCTTTTGGGATGTTTCCGGGACCGATCATTGAAAGATTCGGATCCTTGTATGAAACAGGGTTGCCATTTACCATGAAAACTCCTTTCTGTAGTTGTTCGTTCCACCAATCTTCAAAACGGCCGGTACTTCCGGATAACGGGTAAAGGGCACTTTTCCAGTATTTTCTAATCTCTTCATAATATGTTTGATCCGAACCAGTCCATCGCAAAAGAGAATCCTGGAAAGACCTCGTATCATAGAGGGGATTGATGGTGGGTTGCTGAAGACTGAAAGTGCCCCTGACTGGTTCTGCATCACCCCATGATTCAAGGTAATGATGATCGGGTGCCACGTATTGACATTGTTTTGCAGTCTCGCTGTAAGAACTGCCAATATAAACACTCAGTCCATTGCTACCGATTGCCTCACCTATCTCTGCCCCCTGCGGATCACTGAAAACCGGATTGACATTGCTCATAATAAGCAGGCTTACATCCTTCTCCTTCAGGGATTTTTTCAATTCCAGAAAGTCCCGGTCGTTCCCTTGTTTTATATTAAGGGTCCGGAAGAGGTCCAGTGTGCTTCCATAATTGCCCAGCATAACGTTGATACCGGCAACCATCATCTGAATGTCCGGATCATTGGTTCCGCTTATTACAATTGAGCTGCCCTGGTTTTCCAGCAACCCTTCCGCAACAGCGTTCACATCGAAATCACATGCAGTCCCGCTGAGTCCGGCAGCACCGGTTCTAAGGGCAACTGCATTATACAGTTTCACCAGGATGGCCTTTGATCTTGCCGGAGACACCGGAAATCGCTCATCAGCATTTGAGCCGGTAACAGAATAACCCGACTCGAATTGTATGTGCTTCGACATTTCCGGGTGATCTTTGCTCACATCCCTCTTCTTTGCATAACCTGAAGCGAATTCAACAGGGGCCAGCCAGGTGCCGAGAAAATCGGCATCAAAGGAAACAACATAATCTGCCTTATCGAAATGATAGCCGGGGATCACTGCTTTACCAAAGATCTTTTCATGAGCCATTCTTATAAATTCCACTGAAACCTCATCATATACGATCCATTCAAGATCCGGATACTTGTCCTGCAATTCCCTGATGATCTTTTTGGTGGTTGGACTAATGATTGTTGATGATAAAAGCACCTTTCTGCCTGAAGAGGAAGCCCTCAATTGCTCCTTTACCAGTGTGTCAATCTCCTCCCATGAAGATTTGTTCCTTCCTTTACCGGGCGCTCTCAGTCTTGCCTGGTCGTACAATTCAAGTACCGAAGCCTGGACCCTTGCAGATGTACCCCCGCCTGACACCGGTGAAAGTTCATTGGCCTCAATCTTAATGGGCCTGCCATCCCTGACCTTTGCAACCACGGAGCAGTATTCATTTCCATCAAAGAAGCTTGTGGCATAATAACTTGCTTTGCCGGGAGTAACTTCCTCCGGTTTGATAAGGTAAGGAATGGCTTTCTGAACCGGCTTCTCACAACTGCTTGTAATTGCAGCAGTGGCAAAACTAAAACCAACAAGTTTTAAGAAATCCCTCCTGGATGCTTTGGCCCCTGCCACTTTATCGCTGGCAAGATCAAGAACAAGATTCTTCTGCTCTTCCTCTGCAACCTTCTCTGTCCTTTGATCAGGACCGTTTTTGTATTCATCCAGACTTCTCCAGTATTTTTCCATTTGTGAGTTGTTTGCAAAAATTAATAATGGCACTTAGAGCATTCCGTACCGCCCACCTGTTCGGCGGTCACCCTTTCAATTTCTCCAGCCTTAACTGCCCTGTGCAGTGCTTCATATTTATCATAAAAATCATTTTCAAAAAATTGCACCTCTGTGTCCCGGTGGCAGTTAATACACCATCCCATGGAAAGATCAGTAACCTGTTTAACGCGATGCATATTTTCGATGGGGCCATGACAGGTCCGGCACTCTATTTTCCCCACTGCAACATGTTGGGCATGACTGAAGAATACATGATCCTGCAAATTATGGATCCTGATCCACTCGATGGGATCTCCATTTTCATATGCGTTGACCAATTTGTTGATTTCATGCCGGCCGGAATAGGTTCCTTCTCTCACGATGATGTGACAATTCATACAAAGTTCCGTTTCAGGAATGCCGGCTGACTTGCTGTGTTCAACGGTGTGGTGACAATAATTACAATCAATATGATTATCTGTAACATGCACCCAATGCGAGAATTTGATGGGCTGATCGGGCTCATAATTCTCCTGTCTGCCAAGTGCAATCCCTGCATCAAGCAGCAACTGAATCTGCCAGCCCAGTGCTCCAATGAAAAGAACACCCAGGATCCACTTCCGCCTGACCTTTTTCAGGAACAGTACCTCCAATACGATCCAGGTAAGTAAAGCTCCCAGTAAAAGAAAAAGAAGGATCTTGTTGATGATGGGTTTTTGCTTGGTAAGTCCCTGTTCTTCAAAGTGATCTAGGTATTTCTTGATCAGTTCAACCTCAGCTTCATTCAGGTTAAAGGAGGTGTGCGTAACCGACATGGTCCTTCCTGTTGGGTTCAAAACCGCCTTTTGAAACTCCTCAACACTTCTGTCTTTGTATTTGTGGGCAATTTCCCAGGCATTGGGGTTCCAGTTAAAGGTGTCTATCTCCATGGTGTTGTGACAATCACCACATGCATTGCCTTGAAACTTTCCCTCAATAAGTCCGTAAAACAAACGCTCACCGCGCTTCAATCCGGGAGAGTAATGATTTTCATTATCTCCACCGGACTCATCGGCAGCAATGACAATATTGACGGGAAGCATAAAAAAGAAGAACAGGATGAAAATCAGAATGCGGTTTCCGGATTTTTGAATACATGGTAAAATAGTTGTTCCCCTGCCGGGAAACCCATGTTGCTGACAGCTCTTTATCATGTATATTAGGGTTAGATTAAATATATTTTAATATCTTATTGAATTTCAATACTTTAATATGCTTAACCAATCAGATCGAATTACAACAACGACAATCAGCAAAAAGCTAATTTAAAGTTAATGCTGAATATAGTCAACCTCCATGTAATATTTTAATACAATGTTTGAATTGTTATTCTATTGTTAATTGGATTAATTCTAAGAAAGTTAATATTTGCTGATCGCACCAACATCTTTGGTAATGGTTGTTTAACAATCTTTTTCTAAATTGCATGGCCGAAATAAAACCAGTTATGGCCAATCTATTCTCTTCATATTTCCTTCCTGTTACACTGGCGGTGATAACGCTGGGGATGGGTTTATCTATAACACACCAGGACTTCAAGAATGTGTTCCTGAAACCGAGGGCCATTGTCATAGGTATTTGCTGCCAGATATTGCTTTTGCCACTGATTGCATTCAGTATTGCACTGCTTACCGGCATTAACCCTTATCTGAAAGTTGGACTGATCATTATTGCGGCCTGTCCTGGTGGAGCGACATCCAACCTGGTCACCTACCTGCTCAGCGGGAACGTTGCCCTGTCGATATCCATGACGGCCATGAACAGCCTCATTACGCTGGTGAGTATTCCTTTAAACGTTAGCCTGGCACTGTTTGTCTTCCTTCACCAGGATGCTGAGATCCACCTGGATGTGTGGGATACCATCCTGAAAGTATTTCTACTGACCATTGTTCCGGCTTATATCGGGGTTACAATAAGGCACCATAAAAGCAAATTTGCTGATCAATTGAACCGTCCGCTTAAAGTAATACTTCCGCTTATTCTCCTTGTGGTTTACCTTGGTGTATTGTTCATCGATGAAGGGGATAAAACCACCACGCGCATGGATTTCATAAACCTGATTCCTGTTGCATTATTGCTAAATGCATCATCCATGTTCCTGGGGTGGCAGATCGCCTATCTCTCAAAACTGAAAAGAAGAGAGCGTTATACCATTGCGATTGAAGTTGGGTTACAGAATTCAGCGCTGGCTATCTTTGTGGCCAGCACACTTTTGGGCAGCAGGCAAATGGCCCTTGTTGCAGTTGTGTATGGATCGTTCACTTTCTTTTCAACCGCACTCTTTGGATGGGGAATAAAAAAAATCAGTAAAGAGAGGCCCTCTACCTGAAAAGGTAGATGAATCCTTTTTTAGATTTCCCTGTATTCCTGCTTTCTATAACGTAAAAATAGACCCCTTCCCTTGCTTCAGATCCGTCATACGTCCTTCCATTCCACACAATTACAGGCGATTCAGAACGAAAAACCTGCATCCCTTCCGTTGAAAAAACTGAAAACAGATAGGTATCCTCGCCCAATGTGATCACCCTGAAATTGTCGTTGATCCCATCATAATTCGGACTGAAAGCATTGGGCACGCTCAGGGCCAGAGAATCGGGCCGGATATTCGTTATGACCTCAATTATACGTGTTGTATCGGCGCTGCAACCGACCACATCGGTCAGCGATAATTTTATTTCCAGGGTGTCGGCATCGGGATCCTGAAGGTCGTAAATCACACGTGATCCTGTCATACTCGACCTTGATAACAGTAAACCACTATTAACCTCAATAAAATTCCAGCTATATGTCAAATCTATCCCCTCAACAGGCACGAAATTTCTGGATTCAAAAATATACCGGACCTGATTTTCATTTTCAGATGTGTTCCCATACACAAAATCCGCAAAAGGTGTCCTGCCAAGAAAAATTGTGTCATTGAACTCGATGATCCTCAAACCATCCAGTATGCAGATCACCGAATCGTAAACACCCGGTGTTGTATAATAATGTGCAACCTCAAGAAGATCAACAGCCGAATTTCCATCACCGAATTTCCATTCCACGGAACTGTATACCGAAGGATCATAAGCATTTTCAAGGTTGAAATTTACTTCAAGACTGTCACACCCTTCCTTCACGTCAGCTGAAATTGATTCCTGTGCCAGTGAAACAAACGACAGGATGAACATGAAAATAATGGTATAAAATATCTGCGCTATCATATATGATCAAAAGTGGCTGAGAGCAACTTCATTAAAGGTCAGGTTAAAGTTATACAAAAAATATTGTCTGTTTGAAATAGTTTTTAAGATGTTATTATCATGTTTATAAAAAGGCCTTTCATTATCCCTTGTGAAATAGTATTTTTACCCCGTTGAAACAGAGGATTTGCAATGAAGCAGTATATTGATCTACTTGAACACGTGCTGGAGAACGGCACAACCAAAGAAGACCGCACAGGAACAGGAACGATCAGTATTTTTGGCCACCAGATGAGGTTTGACCTTTCCGCAGGATTTCCGTTACTGACCACGAAAAAATTACACCTCAAATCGATCATTTATGAATTGCTCTGGTTCCTGAAAGGAGACACAAATACAAAGTACCTGAATGAACATGGTGTCCGTATCTGGAACGAGTGGGCCGATACATCCGGAGAACTCGGAAGAATATATGGTTACCAGTGGCGCTCCTGGACAACCGCCGATAACAGGAACATCGACCAAATCAGCAATGTTATTGCATCCATTAGGAACAATCCCAGCAGCAGAAGGCACGTTGTAAGTGCATGGAATGTTGGGGACCTTGAAAAAATGGCCCTTCCGCCATGCCACATCCTTTTCCAGTTCTATGTTGCCGATGGAAAACTCTCCTGCCAGCTATACCAGCGGAGCGCAGACATATTCCTTGGTGTTCCTTTCAATATTGCCTCCTATTCACTTCTCATTTTGATAATCGCACAGGCAACCGGACTCCAGCCCGGGGAGTTCATACATACCCTCGGGGATGCACACATCTATCTTAATCACATTGAGCAGGTAAAACTTCAGATTAAAAGGGAGCCACGGGAATTGCCTCAGATGAAAATAAAAAATATAAGAAAGTCAGTATTTGATTTTGAATATGAAGATTTTGAACTTGTCAATTACGACCCGCATCCCCATATTAAAGGCAAAATTTCTGTTTAATAAAAAAATATGATCAGAGAAAATATTTCCATCATCGTAGCCATCGCTGAAAACAATGCCATTGGAAAGGACAATAAGCTGCTCTGGCACCTTTCTGATGACCTGAAAAGATTCAAAAAAATCACTTCCGGTCATGCTGTAATGATGGGAAGGAATACCTATCTGTCTTTACCCAAAGGAGCATTGCCCAACAGGAGGAACATCGTGATCACCAATATTGAAAATGAGAAATTTGAGGGTTGTGAAATGGCATATTCATTGGAAGAGGGCCTTGAACTGGCAGGCACTGGCGAAGAGTGCTTTGTTATGGGAGGTGGCATGGTGTATCGTCAATTGCTGCCCATTGCCGGGAAATTATACCTTACAAGGGTACATCATACTTTCGATGCCGATACTTTCTTCCCTGAAATTGATCCCTCACATTGGAAAGAAGTTGAATCAGAATTCGTGGATGCTGATGCAAAAAACGACTTTCCACATACTTTTCATTTCTACAAACGCATTCATTGATACAAATGATTTTCGCTCTGATCTGAAACAAAGTGCTTCAATGTATATATTAATGGCGCCGGTCTAATATATTACGCTTATTTTATGTAATAATTTACTTCCTGTTCTAATGAGTTAAATCCCCCGGCTGTCAGCTAGGCGGAGTACATTATTACGTATGGGAAAAGGGTGGGTTATATCCCAGGTCCTTCGGATCGAGGTTCGGCGAAGCTCACCTCTTCGCTCAGGAACCGGTCTTTTTTGTTAGGAACCGATCTCGACAAGCTCGATCTTCCCTCCTCACACCCCAACCCGCCGGTTCCCGAGCCTATCGAGGGACTGCTCATTACCGCACTGTCGCACCGTCTCACTGACGAATTGCCCCCCCTGGCTCATGGCCCCTGTCCTGTGGCATATATATATTTATATCACTATATAAATATATATATTTGAATAAATTAAATGGTATTAAACCTCAGAGTATCCCGATGATATATCGGGATGAACTCATATTTTCGAAGTAGAACTCCGAGGAATTAAACCTCTTCCTAAGCGTCCTCCGTAGCGGAACGCGAAGGAGGATTAAAATTCAGCATAAAAGCACGATATGTTGTAATAATCAAAAAAAATCTTAATTTTCGACTTCAAACCAAAAACTATCAAGATGAAAAAAGTACTTTTTATTGTTGCCCTGTTTTTACTGATCCCTGTTTTCATATCAGCCCAGGCTTACAGGATAACCGGAGTATGGTTCACAGAAAATGATTCATCGTCAGTCGAGATCACCAAACACACCAATGGAAAATACATCGGGCATATCAACTGGCTCATGGAACCCAATGATGAATTCGGAAAACCCAAGGTAGACGATGAGAATCCGGATCCTGATAAAATAAATCAACCCATACTTGGACTAAAAATTTTGCGGGCATTCGAATACAATTCAAATAAGGACAGGTGGGACAGCGGGACCATCTATGATCCGGATAATGGCAAAACCTATTCCTGCTATGCATGGTTTGAAAACGGGAACTATGATGTCCTGTATTTGAAAGGATATGTACTTGGAATAAAATTTCTTGGAAGGGAAACCATTTGGAAAAGAAAAAAATAGAACAGCTAAATCACTTCACCTAAACACAATAGTTGCTTCGGCAACATAAAAGCAGATCGGTACGGATCTGCTTTTTTTGTATCCTTTCATCCCATCCTGCGAACAAGCCAACCGGCGATTTAAAAATGTTAAAATCGTTCATTTTCGTACGCAATTGTACCAAATGCGACCACCTAATTATGACTCTTTACATATCAATAATAAATACAAATTATTGGTTTTTAATTACTTAAAAATTTTGGCATGCAGATTGTAACTTATATAATGAACAAATTATAAGTCCTTTTAGATTAATTAACGGGTTAAGACAAGTTCTTTTTTTAGGTTTAAGTGGTTAGTAAAAAGGGGGTGCACATCGCATCCCCTTTTTTATAAAAAAAACCGCCAGGCAAAAGCCAGGCGGTATTCCTTGTTGGGTGGAGGACCGGGTTCGAACCGGCGACCTCTGGAACCACAATCCAGCGCTCTAACCTGCTGAGCTACATCCACCATTTTTCGGTGTGCAAATTTAAAGATATTTTCTGAAGTAATAAACCGATCAAATAGAATTTTTGCTTTTCAAGGACCACTATCTGTAATTTTATTCCTCACCTGAATTGACTAATTCTCCCTCGAATCTTTTTACCAGTCGGATGTACCAGATCAAGGTTACTATGACTATTGTAAGGCTTGACAGGCTGAACAGTCCGAGAGCCAGCATAATGTCCTGATAATAGATCCCGATTGCCAGTCCGGCAATTCTCAGTAGCAGCCGTATTACATTCAGTAGAAATGCAGTTTTTTGCCGGGAAAAGAGATCCGGGATAAAAGTCAGCTGATTCGCCATAAAAGCAGTAAAGAACCAGGGCATCAGCAAACGCATGTAATTTCCTGATACCTCCCATTCGGCTCCAAAAATGATCCTGAAAAGAAAAGGTCCGAATATACCGGCCAGCAGAAAAGGAATGAATCCCAGCTGAAAAGATCTTTTCAACAAGGTCGAAAAATCTTTCCAGATGGTAACTCCGTTGTTATATTTTGCGATCAAGCGTTGCGAAAACACCTGTTCCATGGAATTGGTCACGAGGTTCATGGGACTGAAGATCATTGTAAAACCAAGGCTGTAAAACCCAAGTTCTGCTGCGCCAAAATAGGCGCTTATAAGGAAAACCGGCAATGAGTTGGATATATTGTTAACCAGGTTATTGGGCATATTGAATCCAGGAAACCGGTAATAGGTCCTGGAAACCTCCTTCATTGAAACCCAGCTAATATTCTTAAAGTAATGACGGAATTTGACAATCCACCTGTAAAAGAAAAAACCACTTCCTGCCAGCTGTCCTGCTATAGCTCCTGAAATAAGACCGCCACCCGAAGGAAGGGTGCCCGAAGTACTCAGTTTAACAGCTGAATTGGTGATGGACTGAACCAGGTTTCCGGCTGCTGTATTCCTGAAACTCATCCTCCTGTTGTGCCAGTAAATGGATATCTGGAAAAATGCGATCAGGAATGTTGAAAGGGGTACAAGCCACAGCCACTGTTCAATTCCGGGATTGTTAAAAACTGCCGCGATCGGCTTCCTGAATAATGCAACAATTGAAAGCAAAAACAAGCCAACCATCACAGATATTACAAAGGCAACTGATGCTACATTAAGGGCATTTTTATCATCAGAAGGCATCAGTATGGCAAGATGATAACGGCCTGTGGAGAGAATGCCTGTAATTGCTATGATCCCCATATACAGGGAAAAAAGTCCAAAATCCTCCGGTTCGTATAAATCTGTCAGAATGGGGTAAATTGCAAGAGCGATCAGCTGAGCGACCGTCGAACCTGTCATCAGCGTTGCAACATTGCGAAAAAAGTCACTTCTCATAATAGGTCGTATTCTCCCGCGCATTACCAAACCTACACAATGTTTTTTATGAATACAATACAATGGTATCAGAAAAAAAATTTGGGAGTGTCACCGGATCTATTCCATAAGTTAAATTTCAGGGGGATGTATTGCATCAGGAAAAGTTAAAAATTCTTATCCCTGAATGCAGCATACCATTTGAATATGTTAAAATGTCATGATTCTTACAATAAATCCCTTTGGCACACGGTTTGACTCAGTGTAGCATAAAATTTACAGATATGAGAATGATAAGATCTTCAAATCCTGCCATGTCGGGGGCCATTTTCGAACGCATTTCTGACACTGCCGGCAAAAGCGGCGCAATGACGATAAACGGGACGATCAACAAGATTGGGGTACTGTTACTGCTGGTAATAGCGGGGGCAGCATATACATGGAAGATGACACTGGGTGAAAATCCGGCAGCTGCACAAACGTATGTTATGATCGGTGCCATCGGCGGCCTGATTGCGGCACTGATAACCATATTCAGACCCAGAACCGCTGGTGTGACCGCCCCGATCTATGCAATACTTGAGGGACTATTCCTGGGGGGCATCAGTGCCATAATCAATGCCAAATACCAGGGAATCCCCTTCCAGGCTGTGATCCTTACACTGGGAACATTATTTACAATGCTGTTCCTCTACAGGTCGGGACGGCTCCGGGCAACACCCAGGTTCAGGAGAGGGATCATCATGGCTACCGGCGCGATATTTTTTGCCTATCTGCTGAGTTTTATTTTCAGCCTTTTCGGTGTAACCCTTGGATTCCTGCACAGCAGCGGTCCCATCGGGATCATTATCAATCTCGTCGTAATTGTAGTTGCCGCTTTGAACCTTATCCTTGATTTTGATTTCATTGAGAAAGGAGCCGGCATGTCTGCACCAAAGTACATGGAATGGTATGGCGCCTTTGGCCTCCTGGTCACGCTGGTATGGCTATACATTGAATTCCTGAGGTTGTTGTCCAGGTTTGCCGGAAGAGATTAGACAACACATATATTATTCTTTCTATTTTAAGAATGGTGTGTATCTTTACGCACCATTTTTTGATTATATTGGTGAGCAATAAGTGATCTTGAAAATCATTTCAAAATGGAATCACTGGAAAATTATTTCAGAAAATTCAGGGAGAATATTGTAGGTTTGAAAGAAGAATTTTCAACACCTTACGGCAGAAAAAAGATCCATTATGCCGACTGGATCGCCAGCGGGAGGTTATACGGTCCAATAGAGAAGCGCATCACTGATCAATTTGGTCCTTTTGTGGCCAACACACATTCTGAAGCTACCACTACCGGCACATTGATGACCAAAGCGTACAATTATTCCCACCATTATATAAAAAAACATGTCAATGCCGGCCCGAATGACGTCATCATAACGGCAGGTTTTGGTATGACGGCCGTCATCAATAAATTGATGCGAATTCTTAGCCTTAAAGGCTGTGGAGGAAAAGAAGATTGTGTAAAAACCAAGGACAAACCGGTAGTCTTTGTCACCCATATGGAACACCACTCAAATCACACATCATGGTTTGAAACAATCGCCGAAGTTGTGCAACTGCAACCCGACAAAGAGCTTCTTGTGGACCTGGGTGATCTGAAAAAGAAGCTGGAAAATTTCAGAGACAGGACATTCAAGATCGGATCCTTTACCGCATGCTCCAATGTTACAGGAATCAGAACCCCCATCCACCAGATGGCCAGGTTGATGCATGAATACGGGGGACTCATTTTTGTGGACTATGCAGCAGGGGCGCCTTACTTAAATATCAATATGCATCCAAAGGATCCAATGGAAAAACTGGATGCGGTTTTCTTCTCGCCCCATAAATTCCTGGGCGGACCGGGATCTTCCGGTGTGCTGATTTTTGACAAGGCTATGTACAAACTACAGGTGCCCGATAATCCCGGCGGAGGAACAGTCGACTGGACCAACCCGTGGGGCAAATACAAGTATGTTGATGACATTGAAGCCAGGGAAGATGGTGGAACCCCGGGATTTCTCCAGTCCATTAAGGCTGCGCTGGCCATTAAATTAAAAGAGCAAATGGGTGTCGAAAACATCCTTGCAAGGGAAGATGAGCTTTTGAAAATTGCATTTGATGGTTTAAGATCAATTCCGGGAATAAAAATACTTGCAAACAATGTCACCAGGCGCATCGGGGTTATTTCATTCTATCATCCCGCTATACATTTCAACCTGATGGTTAAGATCCTGAATGATAAATACGGTATCCAGACCAGGGGCGGTTGCGCCTGTGCGGGAACGTACGGACATTACCTTCTGGAAGTAACTTATGACCGGAGCAAGGAGATCACCGATAAAATCAATCACGGAGATCTGTTCGAAAAACCAGGATGGGTAAGATGGTCCCTGCACCCCACGATGACTGATAAAGAGGTTGAAATTTTTATTTCTTCTGTAAGTGAAATTGTTGAGAATATCAGGCATTATGAGAATGAATATACCTACGTTCCTGCAAAAAATGAGTATATTCATCAATCTGAAATTCATTCCGATACAGATCAAAAGATATTGAATTCATGGTTCAGCTTAGATTAGACCACTGTTATGAAGATCAATACAGTAGATGATAAAAAGAGTGAAAGGGAATTTCTTGACCTCCCCCGGAAGCTGTATAAGAACGACCCGAAACATGTCATGCCTTTTGACAATGAAATTAAGGCAGCTTTCGATCCGATCAGGAATGTTCATTTTCAAAACGGAGACGCGTGCAGGTGGATTCTCATCAACGATTCAGGTAATATAATCGGCAGAATAGCAGCATTTTATGAAAAAGATAAAGCCAGGGCTGATTATGTAAAAAGCGGAGGATGCGGGTTCTTCGAATGCATCAACAGCAAGGATGCAGCAAACTTGCTGTTTGACGCTGCTGCAGGGTGGCTTAAGGATAAAGGCCTTGAGGCAATGACCGGTCCGGTCAATTTCGGTGAGAGTGAATCGAACTGGGGATGCCTGGTGCACGGATTTGAACCCCAGGGATACGGTATGGCCTACAACCCTCCATACTACCGTGAACTCTTCGAAAACTATGGATTTCAACTCTACTACAAGCAGTATAGTTTTCATATTGATATTGAAAAACCTTTTCCGGAGCGGTTCTGGAAAATTGCTGAATGGATCAATAAGCGACAGCACTACAGCTTCAGACATTTTGAATACAGGCATACCGACAGGTTTGTAAAAGATATGGTGAAGGTATACAATGAAACATGGCCCCACCTGAAGGACGATTTTACTCCCATGGAACCAGACTCGGTTTACGAGATATTACAAAAGGCAAAACCTATCCTGGATCCTGAACTCTGTTGGTTTGCCTACTACAAAGATGAACCCATTGCATTTTTTATTTTCCTGCCCGATGCAAACCAGATACTGAAGCATCTGAATGGCAAACTGCACCTGTACAACAAGATTAAATTCCTCTATTTGAAAAACAGGAAAACAATGACAAGAATGCGTGGAAGTGCAGCTGGTGTGTGTCCAAAATTTCAGAAATCCGGCGTGGAATCAGGCATTATTTATCAGCTCAAAAAAGTTGTGGAAAAAAATCCCCATTACAAGCAGGTTGAATTATCCTGGGTAGGTGACTTCAATTCAAAAATGATCGCCCTCTACAGGGCGACAGGTGCGTATCATGCAAAAACACACCATACCTACCGTTATATGATCAACAAGAAGATCCCGTTCAAACGCTTTATGCCGGAGAAAGTGGATCCTTCGATACAACCCGGGGTCTGAAAATCAGAATACAAAATGAAATGTCCTATCCCAACCAGTTCAATCATGATCCAGCCACCCGACTTTATTGACAAGCACCTTTTAGTATACCCCATACAGAAAATAGCTCGAAAGCAGTATTAGACATATAATATTTTTTGTTTAAATCTGAAACATGATTATCTTTGCAGTCCGTTAGAAAATAAGATGTTTAAGGAAATATCAAGACCATGAAAAAAGGAATACATCCGGATAATTACAGGTTGGTGGCATTCAAAGACATGTCAAATGAGCAGGTTTTCATTACAAAATCTTCTGCTGCCTCTAAAGAAAAAATTAAGATTGATGGTGTCGAATACCCACTGATCAAGCTTGAGATATCAAGTGCATCTCATCCATATTATACAGGAAAGATGAAGCTTGTGGATACTGCAGGACGTGTGGATAAGTTCATGAACAGGTACAAAAAACATTACGACAAGAAAAAATAATTTTTTCTGTCGCTATGAAATTAAGGCACCCCTCGAGCGGTGCTTTTTTTTTGATCCATTTTCCTTACCTTTAATAAAAAAAGATGAATCTCATCCTGTTTGACGACCACAGCTGGGAAAACCTGCTTCCGCTCACTTTTACAAAACCGAGTGCAGCGTTGAGGGTCGGAATATTGACCATCAGGGAAAAATGGGAATTGAGGCTGTCCTTAAAAGCATCCTATCTTACTCAGGATTACCTCCAGACAAAGTACAACGTCTCCATTTCAAACAGCAATCTCCTCGTAAATGGTTCCTTACTTCCAGATACCGATATCATTGAAGCAATTGGACTTCTGAAAAGCGGACAATCCCTGAAAAAGGGCAGTACACTGCTTGCAGTAAAAACAAATGCTGCCAGTTTTGATCTGAATGATCCTGCCATTGTTGATAATGCAACAGAGTATACAGGAGAAATCTTCCTGGTTGATTATCCCTGGAAGATCTTTTCACTGAACGAAAAAGAGATCATTTCTGATTATGAGATGATCACCTCAGGCAGAAAATCCAGATCTCTCAGTGAAACCGTCAATGTGATCGAAAGAAGAAAAGTCTTTGTTGAGGAAGGATTCAGTGGCGAATACTTTACGATCAATGCATCAAATGGCCCTGTTTACCTTGGTAAAAACAGCGAGATCATGGAAGGAGCGGTCATAAGAGGGCCTTTTGCTCTTGGCGACCATGCAACTGTAAAACTTTGTGCAAAGATATACGGGCCAACCACAATAGGTCCCTACTGCAAAGCAGGAGGCGAAATAAACAATGCTGTGTTTCATTCATATTCCAATAAAGGTCATGATGGTTTTCTGGGTAATGCTGTTATCGGTGAATGGTGCAACCTGGGAGCAGACACAAACAATTCCAACCTTAAGAACAATTATACTGAAGTTAAGGTATGGAACTATCCTGCCAGGCATTTCATTAAAACCGGCTTGCAGTTCTGCGGGCTGATCATGGGAGATCATTCAAAGTGCAGCATCAATACCATGTTCAACACCGGTACAGTGGTAGGGGTGTCTGCAAACATCTTCGGATCGGGATTTCCCCGAAATTTCACACCGTCATTTACCTGGGGAGGTGCATCAGGAATGAGTGAATACAGGCTTGACAAAGCTATTGAAACCATGCAACTGGTAATGGATCGCAGGGGAGAGGTGTTACATGAGACCGAAAGGGATATTTTCCGGCACATCTTTGAAAAGACCAAAGAATTCAGGCACTAATTAGTGCTTGTCAATAAAGTCGGGTGGCTGGATCATAATGTTCGAGATCAAGGCGCGTAAAAATTTTAAACCGCAGTATACTAACGTATTCGAGGATTTAAAATTTTTGCAGCAACGTAGATATCGGACATTATGGACAGACACTAATTAGTGCTTGCAAGAAAACGCCAATAGCTGCGTTATGCTCGTCGGTAAATTGCTCATCCCGAAATATATCGGGACTCCGCATTTCCCAACTTCGCAGGCCTTGCAAACGAACATTATGATCCAGCCACTCCAACTTTATTGACAGACTCAAATTATTTAAGAAGTATTTCGTCGAAATCCTGCTCGATCTTCCTGTCGCTGATCCAGTCATAAAGGGTGAGGATCCTTAAACTGTAAAAATAATCCCAGTAATTACGCAGGGCCTGGACATATCCTCGCCGTGCAACATCTTTTTTCTCAAGGGCATCATTTAATTCCAGTACATCGATCTTGCCGATAAGAAACCGTTGCTTTGTAACCTCGTACCTTTTTTCAGCAATTGTGTCAGATTTTGCTGCAATGGTTAACTGATCATCCTGCAGGTTAAATTGCATTACCTGCAAAAACACCTGCTGCTCAAAGTCGCTTCTCGACTGCACAACATTTGTTTTCACCACCTCCTGTGCAGATTGTGCCATCTTATATCTTCCCCTTCCCAATCCCCAGTCGAGGATGGGTATTTCAAAGCCAACGCGCAAGCGCTGCTGATCCTCAGCATCAACATATACATTGCCCAGGTCATCTGCATTTTTACTTAATCCGTAAAGCGCAAACAAATTTGCCTGAATCCCTTTCTGAGATTTGGCCTGGGCTACATTTTGCTCTGCCTCCATCAATCTTCTTTTCATCGCAAGAACTTCGGGATTGTTTGTATTGGCCTCTTCAAGGGCTCTTCCGAGATCCATCTCTATTTCCGGTATTTCTGTGGGCAGCGCCAGTTCAATATCGACCATTTCATTGTAACCAAGGAATGATCGCAAACGGAATTTCTTGACTTCAAGGTCAATATTGGCTGCATTAAGGGCGGTTCCGGCATTCAAAAAACCCAGTTCCATATTCAGCAATTCATTCTCAGCAATGGTTCCAAGCTGGTAACGTCCTGTTGCAATGTTATACAATGTATCGCTGTTTGCATAGTTCTTCCTTGCTATCTCCAGGTTGATCTGTGCAAGTGCCAGGTCAAAGAAATAACCGACTGCACGGTTGCTCACTTCCTCGAGTGTTGCGATCAGTTCCTTTTTTGCCTCCTCATATTTTGCAGGCTCTATTTTCTTTTCCCATTTGAAAGCGTTATATCCATTGATTGGCTGGGAAAAACCGAATGTAAACGGGTAAGAAAGATAACTTAGGTCAGGATTTTCACCTAAATTATCGATTCGCTGAAGGCTTGAATTGAGAAAGATATTGCCACCGGTGAAACCAACATTCTGTGAAAGCCCGAGTTCGAGGCTGCTGTTCATAACAGCGCGTGAGACAAAACCTTCTGTTCCATCATCCCTTACTATCTTATCTATGGAACGGTTAATGTCAGGCAAAGTGGAGTTTAATGTCAGTGATGGAAGAAAACTTGCCTTAAAAGTCCTGAATTCCCAGTAGCTGCTGCGAAACTGGTGTCGTGCCATTGTCGCCATGGGGGATTGCTCACTTGCCACTGCCACAACATCTTCCAGTGTCAGTTCAAGTTTAAGTGTGTCATTTTGTGCAATGGCCGGAAGCAGATAGCATGCAGAACAAACAGTAAAAAAAAATTTTCTTATCATTCCGGGTAAACATTTATTATTCATATCGTAATGATTCAATGGGATCTTTTTCTGATGCACGTTTGGCTGGAGAATAACCAAAGATCACGCCAACGGAAGCAGATACAAAAAATGCAATCATGACACTTACCGGAGAAACAATGGTTAATATTCCCGCAAATTTGGTAATAAGTGCCGATGCCACCACACCCAGTAATACTCCTATCAATCCGCCTGTTACACTGATCAGGACGGCTTCAGCAAGAAATTGCACCACAATGTCCATTTTCTTGGCCCCTATTGCAAGCCGTGTTCCAATTTCCTTGATCCTTTCCATGACCGAAGCGAACATGATGTTCATGATTCCTATGCCCCCGACCAACAGTGATATACTCGCTATGGCTCCAAGAACTATATTGAAAATATCCTTGGTACGTTGTTCCTGTTTCAGTAACAATTCGGGGACAGTAATTTCAAAGTCTTCCACTTCCTGGTGCCTTCTCAACAACAACCTTGATAGCACATCAGATGAGGGATTCAATTCGTTGGATTCATTCACCTGCACCACTATCCTGTCAAGCTGATTGTAATTGCCGCTGTTGTTCTGATTTGGCTGGATGCTTATAAAACGTCTGCTTACCCTGACATTGGAAGATTTCATTCTTGTTGCGACCAGGGCCCTGTTCTGGTAACGCAGTATCATGGTCTTCACGGGAATGTAAATGTTGTCATTCATGACATTTACACCGATATCTTCAAAACGCGTTAGGTTGACTTCCGTTTTTTCGAGCACTCCCACAACTTTTAACCATACATTGTCAAATTTTAAGTAATTACCAATGGGGTTCTCGGAGGCAAAAAACTTGTTCCTTATATTTGCCCCGATCACACAAACCGGTATACCATTTTCTTCATGGTATTCATTAAAATAACTCCCCCGGTCCAACTGCAGGTTAAAAATATCAAAATACTCATTTGAAACCCCAATCAATTTGGCGGATTCCCTTTTTCCCCCTTTTATAACAAATGAATTTAAAGTAATTTCAGGACTTAACTGTTTCATTGTCGGCAGGTTCTCCTTTATTGCTTCAACATCTAACATTGTTAATCCCGGGGAAAATTTCTTCTTCTCCTTTTTTTCAGAACCAGCTTCAGAATCTTCGCCGGTGTCCGGTGTAACAATAGGCATCACTACTATATTGTTTACCCCCACCATTTTGATCTGTTCGAGTATTTCCTGCTGTGCTCCCTTACCAATGGCCAGCATAGTGATCACTGCTGCTACCCCGAATATAATGCCAAGTGCCGTAAGCAAACTGCGAAGTTGGTTGGACAGGATCGACTCAATGGCAATGACTATATCGTGAAAATATCTTCTCATTGTTAATTTCTGTTTTGCCGTGGTCTCCTGAGTTGATTGACATTTGACGGCCTTCTCTTTGCACTGTCACGTGGGCCGCTGTTCTGCATGGCCTTGAGTTCTTCCTCTTCCCTTTGTTTTATTACATCTATCAGTTCAGTTCCTGTAAAAGTAAAAAGTTCCGGCTCTTTCGGTGTTGAAAGATAAACCATATCTCCTTCCTCTAAGCCCTGCTCAATAATAATCGAATTTTCATTCGATTCACCCACAACCACGACCTGACGCTCTTTGTTGTGAGTGTATACAAAGGTAATGCTGTCATTGGTCCTCACAGCCTCAAGCGGAAGGTACAATACCTCATCATAGACTTTTGTAACTATCTGGTTGCTGGTGGTCATCGAAGGTCTGAGTATGGTATCTTTCTCATTTAATTCGATCCTGACCTCAAAAACCTTTGCATCGGTATTGGGAAGCTGCTCCCCTATATTTGCCACTTCAAAGACTGCTCCAGTATACTTCCTTTCAGGAAATGCATCAACTCCGATCCTTACCTCCTGGCCTGACTTGATCTTACTTATATCAATTTCATTCACATAGGTCTTGGATATCATGGTCGACATATCGGGTAATGTAGCAATGGTTAGGTCCCATGGATTAATTTCAGTCCCGGCCGTTCTTTTGGTACCATCCCAGTCGCGCTGATATATGACCATTCCCGGTGAAGGAGCTGTGATATCAAACTTCTTAAGCACAGCCAGCATGTCCACCTGCCTTCTTTTTGCCCTGTCCAGGTTGATCTGCACCTCACGTACATTTGCTTTTGATTCCTGGACCTTCAGCTTGTAATTCATTTGAGTCTGGGCATAGGCTCTTTCAGCTTTTTCAAGGTTGATCTCTGCCTGCCGGATGGTAGCGGGAGGTTCATATTTGGACTGTTCAAGAGTTATTTTTGCTTCCTCCACGGCAAACCTCAGATTGATCAGGTTATCACGCAGGCTCCTGAGCTCAATGGTTGTGTCGAGTCTTGCCCTGAGATACACTGATTCAAGCCGCTCGATCTCATCCATAATATCCTTCAGCTGATTGTCGGCCTCAGACCTGTCAAGTGTAGCTACCCAATCACCAGAATCAACAACCGAACCTTCTGTGATCAATTCCTGTATCTTAACATTCCGAATTCTCAGAGAACGGCTTCTCAATTCCGACGGGCCCTGAATTTCTGTAACATTCAATGCCTGCAATTCTCCAGTGACCATCACAGAGATTTCAAACAGGCTCTTCTGCACTTCGGTCTCGAGGACCACTTCTTTCTCCTTACCCGATACAGCGGAATAAATGATGATTGCAACCACAACTGCTGCGAGGCTTATGCTAATAATAAGTGTTCTTTTTTTCACTAGTACATAATTTAGTTAAGCATTTGTATTTCAGATAATTAAAAACTAAAAAATTTGATAATTTCGATATTGATACCGTGGAACCCTCATGTTATATTCATTCCCTGTTGCGATCGATAGTGCATGAGGGTTTCATTCGTTAATATTTATTATTTAATTGAAAATGAAGAAATAATAAACTTCTTCACTCATGTAATGGCTGCGTTCTCACATGATATTTATTAATCATATAATTGATAGTACAAATTTCGTTTCACTAAATTCAACTACTATAATTGTTGGGGAATTTATGCCGGGATATGTATTAATAAAATCAAAATTTCATAGGATTGATCTCATTAATTATATCTGCCACAAGTCTTTCTGCTTCTTTCCGGTAGGCAGCCTCTGCATATACCCTTATGATCGGCTCGGTATTGGATTTCCTCAAATGTACCCAACCGGTCTCAAAATCGATTTTCAAACCATCGATGGTTGTAATATTCTCATTTTTAAATTTCTCTTCCAGACGATTAAGTATGTCATCCACGTCGGTCTCCGGTGTAAGTGCGATTTTACTTTTTATCATCTCAAGGCCCGGGTAAGATCTCCTCAGCTCACTGCATTTCATCTGCTTTTCTGCAAGATGCGAGAGAAAAAGTGCAATACCTGCAAGGGCATCCCTTCCATAGTGAAGATCAGGATAGATCACACCTCCGTTCCCTTCTCCACCTATTATACATCCTTCTTCTTTCATCTTTTCCACAACATTAACCTCACCCACTGCTGCAGGGAAATACGATTGACCGTGTTGTTCCGTAATGTAACGCAATGCCCTTGATGAAGAAAGGTTTGAACATGTGCTTCCGGGTGTATGGTTCAAAACATAGTCTGCTACTGCAACAAGTGTATATTCCTCTCCGAACATAGTCCCGTCCTCATTAATAATAGCTAAGCGGTCCACGTCAGGATCAACCACAAATCCCACATCGGCTTTTTCAGAGACAACCAATTCTGAGATTGCAGTCAGGTTTTCCGGTAAGGGCTCCGGGTTGTGCGGAAATTCACCTGTTGGATCACAATACAGCTTAACTACATGCTCCACCCCCAGCCTTTTTAAAAGTGAAGGTATTATGATGCCCCCCACTGAATTAACGCAGTCAATGGCAACACGAAAATTTGCAGTGGCAATTTTTTCGGTATTCACAAGTGGAAGATCCAGCACTTTCTGAATGTGCAATTCGTTCATTGCATCATTCTCTGAGATGCTTCCAAGGCCATCAACACTTTCATATTCGAAATCACCATCTTGAATTAGCTGAAGGATCAGGTCCCCATCTTTTGCCGAAAGAAACTCTCCTTTACTGTTCAACAGTTTCAAAGCGTTCCACTCCCTGGGATTATGACTGGCAGTGAGAATAATTCCCCCGTCTGCATTCAGTTCCGGTACCGCAATTTCCACGGTCGGTGTTGTGGCAAGTGAAATATCAACCACATGCACACCCATTCCTGTTAATGCTCCGGAAACAAGATGGAACATCATTGGCCCCGATATCCTGGCATCCCTTCCCAAAACCACGGTTGGGTTGTTTTTCCGGGTATTTATTTTTAACCATTGTGCATACCCCGATGCAAACTGAACTGCATCCACAGGGGTGAGTCCTTTCCCGGGAGTGCCCCCAATGGTGCCACGTATGCCTGAGATTGAAGAAATTAAGGTCATATTAGTTTTTGGCTCTATTGTATTAAGACTACAGTGAATATAAAAGGTTTAATTACTAACTTAAAAAAACAAAAATAACCTTAATTTCTTTTAACTGGTCACTGCTTTTTTTTTTCAGGAGAACAAAGATATAAATATTATTCTGTTCTGAATTATAATCGTAACTTTGCATCTTCATATATCTCACATATAAGTGGCACAAAATAAGCATGATAGAATAAATCCCCGGAAGTATAACAAAAAAGATGCCGGGCAGGATTCCGGAACAGGCAGAAAGGACCAATCAAAAAAGAGTGTACGCAGGCCCGGAAGTAAAAAAAATTATCCTTCGGGAAACAGCCGCTCAAAGATGCCTTCCCAGGAGCAGATGCGCCTGAATAAATACATTGCCCACTCGGGAATATGTTCCAGAAGGGAAGCAGACAAATTTATTGAAGCCGGACTGGTATCGGTAAACGGGAAAATCGTCACTGAACTGGGAAGTAAAGTCAATCCGGGCGACGACATAAGATACAATGGTGAAAGATTGGGGAGTGAGCGAAAAGTCTACCTGTTGCTCAACAAACCTAAAAACTATATTACCACGGTGGAGGATCCGCATGCAAAAAAAACTGTAATGGACCTTGTCGGCAAGGCCTGCAAGGAAAGGATCTATCCGGTTGGGCGCCTTGACAGGAACACAACAGGTGTACTGCTTTTTACAAATGACGGTGAACTTACAAGGAGACTGACACACCCCTCATTCAACAAAAAAAAGATCTACCATGTTTTTTTAAACAAAAACCTATTGCACAACGACCTTGTGAAAATCAGGGAGGGTCTGACACTAGATGATGGACCTATTAAAGTGGACGCTATCGCCTACGCGAATAAGGATAACAAAAAGGAGATTGGTATCGAGATCCACTCGGGCAGAAACAGGATTGTCAGGAGGATCTTTGAAAAAATCGGGTATGAAGTTACAAAACTTGACAGGGTGTACTTTGCAGGACTCACAAAAAAGAATTTGCCCCGCGGAAGATACAGGTTCCTGACAGACAGAGAAATTAAAATTCTGAAAACCAACGCCTTTGAATGATCAGGAATCACATAAAGCCGGTTTTGTCAATATTCTTGGCAAGCCCAATGTCGGAAAATCCACATTGATGAACAGTATGGTGGGTGAAAAATTGTCCATCATAACATCCAAAGCCCAGACAACGAGACACCGGATCCATGGGATCCTGAATGGTGAGAATTACCAGATCGTCTTCTCTGATACACCGGGTATCCTGGACCCCGGCTACAAGCTCCAGGAATATATGCTAAAGAATGCAAAATCAGCGCTCAGTGATGCCGATGTATTCATCTATATGGCAGAGGCTGGTCAGCAACCTGATGAAAATGAATTTTTTATTAAAAAGTTAAAAGCCAGTAAAACCCCTTTGCTGGTGCTGATCAACAAAATTGATCTCACCGACCAGGATTCTCTGGCAGCAACCGTTGAGAACTGGCATAACATTTTTCCGGATGCAGAGATTGTTCCATTGAGCGCGCTGAAAAATTTTAATATTGACCGTGTATTCAACCGGATACTGGAATTACTTCCCTATGCTCCGCCCTTTTACCCAAAAGATATGTTCACCGACAAATCCGAACGGTTTATTGCAGGAGAGATTGTCCGGGAGAAGATCCTTCAGTACTACAAACAGGAGATCCCGTATTCCGTGGAAGTTGAGATCGAATCGTTCAAAGAGGACAAGAATATAATCAGAGTCAGGGCCGTTATTTACACTGAAAAAGAAAGTCAGAAAGGAATACTTATCGGTCACAGGGGCAACATGCTGAAAAAGGTAGGTATCGAAGCCAGGACTGAAATGGAAAACTTTTTCAGCAAGAAAATATATCTTGAATTATTTGTAAAGGTTCAGAAGGAGTGGAGAAATGATGATCGAAAATTAAAAAACTTTGGTTACAGGTAATTTGAAAGATGAGTAACATCGTAGCAATAGTAGGAAGACCCAACGTGGGTAAATCTACCTTCTTCAACCGGCTTACAGAGACAAAGCAGGCCATCGTTGACCGGGAAAGCGGCGTGACAAGAGACAGGCATTATGGCAAGGTGTTCTGGAACGGCAGGACCTTTACAGTGATTGATACCGGCGGATACATCAATAATTCCGAGGATGTTTTTGAAGAGGAGATAAAGCGACAGGTTCATCTGGCCATTGACGAAGCAGATGTGATCATGTTCCTGGTGGATGTCACCAATGGCATCACCGATCTGGATGAATACATAGCAAGAATGCTCCGAAAGATCCGTAAGCCGGTAATGGTCGTTGCAAATAAAGTGGACACCTCGGAAAGGATCAATGAAAGTACTGAATTTTATGGACTTGGATTGGGTGAGATCCACACTGTATCATCCATAAATGGTAGCGGTACCGGTGATCTTCTGGACAACCTTTTACAGCATTTCAGGAAAGACGACCAGGAGGAAGAAAGTGAGTTGCCCCGCATTGCTGTCGTAGGCCGTCCAAATGTTGGGAAATCATCTTTGATCAATTCACTCATCGGAGAAGAGAGGAATATTGTAACTGAAGTATCAGGAACCACGCGTGATTCAATTCATACAAGGTATTCGAAATACAACCTGGATTTTACGTTTGTTGATACGGCAGGAATAAGAAAAAAAAGCAAGGTAAGGAACAACCTTGAATTCTACTCGGTAATGAGGTCTGTCAGGGCTATTGAGCATGCTGATGTATGCATGCTTCTTATTGATGCCACCATCGGTATTGAAAGCCAGGATGTGAATATCTTTCACCTTATAGAAAGAAATAAAAAAGGTGTGGTGGTACTGGTGAATAAGTGGGACCTTGTTGAAAAAGACAATGAATCGGTAAAAACTTTTGAAAGTGCGGTCAGGAATAGACTGGAGCCTTTTCATGATGTGCCGGTAATTTTTATATCTGCCACAACAAAACAAAGAATCCATAAAGCGCTTGAAGAGACCATACATGTATTCGAAAACCGCAAGAGAAAAATACCTACTTCCCGGTTAAACCAGGTTATGCTGGAAGCAATAGAAGCCTATCACCCTCCTTCGGTAAAAGGAAAATACATTAGAATTAAATATGTAACCCAATTGCCGACAAGAACACCTTCTTTTGCGTTCTATTGTAACCTGCCTCAATACATCAGGGAGCCTTACAAAAGGTACCTTGAGAATAAAATCAGGACAAACTTCGATTTTTCGGGTGTCCCCATTCAAATATTCATGAGAAAAAAATAGGCAGGATTTTTGTATAATTAGTATCAGAAAGAAAACTCATATTATTTTGCAGTGCTTGATATGAAAGCGACAAGAGCATCCCGATAGCCATCGGGATCGATGACTGAACCGAGCCATGATCCGCCAGTTGGCGGAACAATTAAGATTATGATTATAACACTTTATAGGCAAGGAACCTTTGAAAAGCTGTCATGGCGAGCTCCATCTGACAAATTAAAATAAGCAATGATAGATGAAAAAGCTGTTTGTCATATTGTCCCTTCTCCTGATCTCCCTGCAGCAGTGCCAGGAAATCCCTGAATACCCGGATGAACCTTTTATAAATTATGAAAGCTTTTACCTGTATGTTACCGTAAACAGTCTGGACCAGGAGACGCTTACCGGAAAACTGAATTTCAGTTTCACCGACGGCGATGGAAATGTAGGTTTTGATCCGATCCCGGATACACTGGCATTCGGGTTACCGGATAGTCAGCGATACAACCTGTTTTTGCAATTATATGACTACCAGGACCATAATTATGTGAAGATTCCCGAGGGAGATGGCGGTTATCTGAAATACATCATCCCTTATCTTGACAAACAACCTTTATCAGGAACGGTTTCTGTGACCATAGAATACCCCATCATCCGATACGATACGATATTCTATACATTTTTTATATACGACAGGGATTTCAATAAAAGCAATACGGATACAACTGAAATAAGGATCCTGTCTGGCATTGAACTAAATAATTAGTGCTTGTCAATAAAGTCGGGTGGATGGATCTTTATGCCCATGAACAGGACATCATCGACCTGTTCCAGATCCTCCTTCCATAGAAAGAAATTGCTCTTTACATAATTGTACTGCTCTTCCATCGGCTTCTTATTGATATCACGAAGTAGATTTTTCAAACGTGCCATTTTGAATTTTCTGCCCAGCGGACCCCCAAACTGGTCAGGATAGCCATCAGAAAACATATACAGTATATCCCCTTGAGACATCATGAACTCTTCATTCGCAAAATCCTTATCCAAATTTGTGTCATCAAGTTGTCCGCCAACAGAACTGCGGCTGCCCTTTACATATATCTGTTCTTCGTTCAGATACAATACAACGGGCCGCATCGCAGAGCTTACTGTAAGCTTATTTGTCTTCATATTAATCTCTGCGACAATTATATCCATTCCGTCATTGGAACCATCGCTCTCCTTATTCTGATGAAGTGCCGACCTGACCTCACGATCAAGTGTGCGCAAAACATCACTGGGGGTGATAACTCCCGGCCGTTGACAAATATCCTTGATCAATGTTGTACCGATCATCGACATAAATGCACCCGGAACACCATGGCCCGTTGAGTCGGCACAAACAATCAGGAACCTCTCTTCGTCCAGTTTATCATACCAGTAAAAATCTCCACTCACAATGTCCCTGGGCTGATAAAAAACAAATGATTCCGGGAATGCAGTCCTGAGTCTCTGCAGGGGGGGTAAAATACTTGCCTGGATCCTTTGGGCATAATTGATACTATCGGTAATGTCCCTGTTTTTTATCTCGATCTCCTCTTTCTGTTGTATTACTTCCCTTGTACGTTCCTCAAGCTGTTGCTCAAGGTATTCCTGCAGTGCTTTCTGGTTTCTTTCCCTGATCTTGATAATGAGGAATACCGATGCAATTGCAATAACTACAAGGCTCACAATAAACCACCATGCTTTCCATATCGGGATCTTAACCGAAATATTAAACATCGCGACCTCACCGGTGCAATTGCCGTTTCCATCACATGCCGAAAGCATAAATGTATAGTCGCCGTCCTCTATCCTGCTGTATTTTGCAAAGGTTTCCCTGGTCGGTTCAGACCATTCGTCAAATCCGTCAAGTTTATACCTGTAAAGGACCTGATCAGGATTGCTCAGGTTGATCCCCACATAATCTATTCTGAGTTTATAGATACCATAAGGCAAACTGATATCACCTGAAACATCATAAATGGAATCAGAAATATTCAACTGGGAAATGTTCAGCCGGGGCGGTACGGTATCGGGTCTTGATTGATTTGCATCGTACACGATCAAACCATTGTTCGTCCCAAAAAGTGTCAACCCTTCTTTATTTGATTCTATAGACCGGTGCAGAACATCTGAAGTAAACCCCATCTCCTGATCAAATATGGCAACATTACCTGTTTTCGGATTTATCTTGCTCAAACCAAGCCTGTGTCCAACCCAGACAAATCCCTTTGAATCAATATCAATTGCATAGGTATATTTTGATTTCAACCCCTGTTCTGTGGAATAAACCTTAAGTGAATCCTCGGTAAATTTAAATACTCCGTCCTCACTGCTGCCGGCCCATATCTGGCCTTTGTTATCTTCTGTAAGGCAACCGAATTCAAGTTTTGGGTTGCCCTGAATAATTATATCAAGGGCCGGATCATCATCATTTACACAATATATTCCGCTTCCTTTGGTGGCGATCCAGGTATGGCCATCCCTGTCGACCAAAACATCATTGATCACATTGTGAGGCAAACCGGTAGAGGTGTTTTGAATCTCTACTTCACCTGTACTCTTATCAATTTTGTATAATCCACCGTTGGTGGCGATCCAGATGAATTGTTTATCACCGTCAATCGCATTCACGGAATTTCCCAATGAATTATCTGCAGTGAAGAAATTCCTTGCGAACGCACCCGATCTTTCCATTCTAAAGACACCCGATGTTAAAGTCCCGATATAAAGATCATAGTTCTCATCCTGCCACAACGCAGTAATACTTTCTCCAGTCAACCCGTTTGAGGAAGTATATTTTTTGAATCCTCCGCTGGTAACGGGACCTGCCAGGTAAAGCTCACCGCTGCTGGATCCAAACCAGTAATAATCTCCTTCCATACATATAGCGGATATTTCGGGAACATCAAGATCTCCGTTGATCAAATCAAAAAAAGTGAATGCCTGGTCCCTGAGAACTGCAATACCATTGCTGTTTGATGCAAACCAGATATTTCCCTCGTCATCCTTATAAATATTTTCAATATACTCCTCGGGCAATCCACCGGAGACAGAAAATAACCTTCCTTCCGATAATTCAAACGGTTCATTCAGTTTAAACCTGTATACCCCAACTCCAAAATCACTTACCCACAGGTAACCATTGTCATCAAGCATCAAGGATTTAATGATCCCGTATTGAAGCCCCTGGTCAACACCTAGCTTTGAAGCACTGTATGCGGCAGGATCATTTCCGGATCCTGACAGTGCGTACAATCCATCTTCATCAGTCCCTACATAATACAGATTGTCAATTGATCCGTCAATGATATCAAATACCTGTACGTATGGAATATCAGTAAGCCTGCCCGCGTTGGTATAAGATCCTGTATCATTTTTTGTAAAAAGCGTGATCCCGTTAAATCCTCCAATAAGCAGGTTCCCATCTCTTGCCAGGTGAAAATGAGACGCAAACAATCCGGAAAAAGCCTGGGTATGAAAATCTGTTTTGAACTTCTCATTGATAATAACCAATCCGCTCTGCTGCGTCATGGCAAGGATATTTCCTCCATCGTCTTCGGCAAAACCAATAATTGATGACGATCCCTCCTGCAGGTTAATAACCTCGAAACGGGATCCGTCGTACATGACTATTTCACCATCCTTGTAGCCGAACCACAACCTGTTTTTACTGTCAATAAAACTCGTTGAAGCAATGGAAGTCGGTAGTGTGTCCCCGAGGAATTGTGAATCAAAATTTTTTCCGTCAAGTCTGCACAATCCCTGTGTCGTGGATATCCACAAATACCCGTTTGAATCCTGTATGACAGAATTTGTGGATTCATGGCAAAGTCCATCCTTGATCCCGTAACGCATGATCTGGTAGGACTGCCCATTAAGTATATGTGCGAAGACTATTAATATAAGAAGAAAGGATAGCTTAATTTTCATCAACTGGTTCTTGTATTATGGATCAATTGGTTCGGCGATCACGGAATATTTATATTTTGGCACACCACCGATAGGACTGGTGTAAAATGGCATCGTTTCATCATACTGGTTGCGAATGTTGATAACAACATTGTTGTTCCTGACAAGCGGATTTCTTGACTTTGCAAATTGAAGATCATACGAGCTATTGATCTCCCCTTCTTCTACCTTCATCTCAGCAGTCACCCAGTTTTCCTCTCCACCATCATCATCTGCATCGCCTGAAACCGGAACACGTGCACCATCCCGTTCCCTGGAAACGATAAGTATTTCCCCGTCAAAATCCCAGTCAAAATTTTGGATCTGTACCGTTATTGTGCCTTCTGTAATGTAAGGATAAATATGCGAAACCTCATTGGGGTCATTGTGCATTCTGAAAGAATATTCGTAGGCAAAAGCATTGGAGCCTTCAATGGGTATGTTTTCATTGGCACTCGTGCTCAGGTAATAGTTGTACATGTTGCCATCATCCCCTGCAATTCCTTCACATATAATTTTAAATATATAGCCATCGAACATCGGCTCAAATTCCCCTTCTTCAGGACTGTATGGACCAAAAGTATACCAGTTATTATCGTACCTGGGATTCTCTCCAAAAACTTTCATTGATAAAAGCGTTCCACTTTTGTAATTTCCAAACGGCCTGGTTTCCCTGGCATCAACTTCAGAATGACAGCCTTCGCCTCCAAAAACTTCATAACTGCACTGAGTGTTCCAGAAACCACGAATCTCATCGATTTCACCACCTGTATCGGGATCAAATACCCTTATAAATATCTGCTGCGTAAAATCCTTTGGGATTAAAAAGAAAAATGCCTGTGAAAAATCATCATCACCCCAACTGATGCCAGCTTCTTTTCCAAATGTCATTAGGTGAGGAATGTTCTCTTCCTTATTTGGGACTGGTTGGGCTCCTGCTGAAATACCCAGCAAAATGACAATACCCAATAATATAATCCTCTTCATATCAACCTTTTTACACAATTTCATAAAAATATACAAAATTCGTGCAAAACAAAATTACAGAATATTTTACAACCCATTTTCCGGAAGTACTACTACATCTTTATACACAGCATACTTTTCAGGTTCAAACCTTCGACTCCTCACTCTTTCCACTATACCGAGTACTACTTTGTACCTGCCGGGATCAACGTAATAATGTCTAACATTCACACCTTCCTCCTTCATTCCGTCATCAAAATCCCAGTAATATCCATCTATATTTATTTCAGGCAAATACGTCTCTTCTGCACTGAAGTTAACCTGTTCATTTACCCTGACGGTATCCGGACAGTCTATCACCGGTTGATGAACATAGTCAAGGGGAAGTCTGAGGCTGGCAACGCCATACATAACCGTGTCAGTCACTTTGTTCGTTACGTTGAAATTGATAAAGTAATCTCCTGGTCCCGGGAAACAATATTTTATATCATGACCGGGTATTTTCAATGTGTCGTTGATCACCCATTCGTAATCAAAGATTGTGTAATCAATCGTATCCATGGAATTCTCATATAACCTGTAACAGAAAGACACACGTCTGATCGGACGCGGGTAATCGAAAGTAGGAAACGACGAATAGAACCTGTAAATGTCGGGGGTTCCCCCCACTCTTTTTGAGGTAAAATATCCTTCACTGAAATCATCTGAGATGATCAGCGAATAATCATCTGAACCTGAATTTATGGGAGAGGAAAGCTTAACGGCATCCGTCCACTCATTGTTTATATTGTTGCAATAAAAGATATCTGCACCACCAAAGGCATCATGACCTTTGCTGCTGAAATATAACCTGCCACTGGAATGCAGGTAAGGATAAAGGTCATCCTGGGAAGTATTGACCTTGTTTCCAAGGTTTTCGGGTTCTGTCCAGCGGTTCCTGTCCCACCTTGATATGTATAAATCAAATCCCCCGTAAGAATCATCCAGGTTTGCAGCGAAATACAGGTTCATCCCATCAGGTGTCAGGTAGGGCGTATAGTAGATGTACCTGGTATTGTTGTGCTCAAATGGCTCCGGATCACTCCACTCCCCTTCTTCATTCTTTTCAGAAAAATAGAGACCGCCGTTCGGATTGTTTCGCCTGATCCCTTCTCCCAGCTCCACAACATAGGCCCTTGATATACAAACCATTTGTCCATTCTTTGCAAAAGCCGCAGGTCCGTCGTGGTACCTGGTCACGAATTTGTCTGAAAGTATCACCGGCGATTCATAATCGTCTTCATCTATTCTTTTGGCATAATATATGTTGCTGAAATCCTGGTTGTTCTGGTCGCTGTAATCAATAAATGCAGAGGTGGACCTGTTGGAAAGGAAAACAAGTCCCTGGTCATATTCAACAGCTGCAAGTTCCCAGTAAGCCCTTGTGGAAAAATTCAGTCTGTCAATAATGTAAAATTTCTGAGCAACTGAAACCTTCAGCGACAGCAGGATAAAAAGCAGTATGGAAACAATTCTCTTCAATTTTAATAATAAAATGGGATGTTGGATGAAATGGTCCTTCGCAATTCGTGTCTTAAAATGATCTCATGGGTTTTATCATAATAGTTACTCGTACTGTTTACCGAAAATGAAAAAGCATATCCAAGCATTATTTGCGGCGTCAGTTCAATATTAAACAATGCGGACACAAAATCGGGCCGTTTATAAACTGCTCCCAGCCAGATCCTTTCCCTGAATAACCCGAAATTAACCCCACCCTGAATATTCAGTGGCTGGTTGAGTTTGTATAGCAGCAGTGCCGTTGGATTAATAACAATATTCTCATGCACAAATATCTCATAGCCTGCAGTTAAAACACCTGTATATGCCTTAAAATCGTGGGTTATCTCCTGCAGGCTCTCCCCCTTGCTTAAGAACTTGGGTATGGATATCCCGAAGAAATAATTCTCATTGTAATACAAAATACCGGCACCCACATTTGGTATAATCTCGAATCCCTCCCTTGTTAAGAAATCGTCACCCGGATGCAGCAGGGTTGGCTTTAATGAATAGGAATATGCCGTAGCTCCACCAGTGATCCCGAAAGCAAGTCGTCCGCTACCCACTCTGATCCTGAATGCATAGTTGAAATAGAGATTATCTTTTGTCTGCCTGCTCCTTGAAGATGCGCCGTTAAAGAGATCTCCGGGATTAGATTCGTTGAAATAAGAAACTCCCAGAGCCACTTTACTGTTTTTCATCGGACTGTGCCACGATACCTGTCCGTAAATCGGTGCAGGGATGTTGAAATCTATCTGTCTGTAGAAAACGCTTGTACTGGATACCTCCCTTGATCCGGAGAAAGCCGGATTATAGATCACCCAGTTGTGCTGGTAATTACTCAGGTCAGGAAGATCAAGGTCCTGCGCCGCCAAGCCTGCAGCAAACAATATGAATAATATAGACAGGTACTTTCTCATTCTTAATCCTGAGTACTGATTACCAGGTAACTTTTCTTTGTATAACTTCTTTCCCTGGGTGTCCCAACATTGATGGAGAAACTTATGTTATAGTAATAGGTCCCGTCCGGAACAACCACACCGTTAACTTTACCATCCCACAATACCCTGAGTTGTTCCGATCCATCGTCACTCGGGATCAGCGATACAAATTGTTCTTCATCCGTTTCTGTCATCCTGTAAATTGGAGTTCCCCAACTATTGAAGACGGTGAAACTAATTTTCTCTGCATGCTTTATTCCTCTCATCGCCAGCACGTCATTATACCCATCGTTATTTGGGGAGATGCCTTCATATATCTGAACATCCTTCCTCCTGACAATGATGTCATCTGATCTTGGTTCACAGCTACCGTTGTAAACAGTCCAGGTATACAAGTTATCCACGTCCAGTTTATTCCCGAGCCGGGCGATCATACCCGGATCTTCCGGATCTTCACCCAGCTCCCCATAAGAATCCTCCGGAACACTCCACTCACCTTTACCTGAGGGGGACGGAAAATCAATGATCATGGGATAGGTGTTTGCAAAATATACTGAATCAATGGAAACACTGTCTCCCTGCTCATTGATATCAGTTCTCATGAAATACGGAGGTACTTTTGGTGGCTGATAATGCCTTACCGTGACAAATGATGAATCAGCGCAGGTTAAACCAAGGGATCCGCTTGTTTCTATCTTGAAGCCGTAATTGATAATGGCTGTATCATTGTACCATTCATTGACAGAAGCTTCTGCTGTCAATCCATTTACCTCGAGGTAAACCGGAACATCAGAACCCTCAAGCTGATCTGATTTAACCAGCCAGCTTAGGATGACCCCGCCCTTGTTGGTTGCTGACAGACTTACATTCGGCCCGCAGACAGCCGTGTCGCCCGCTGTAATGGATGCTTCAGGAGAAAAATATACTTTGATCGCAGGCTCATTGGCGTCGAGTACTTTCGACACACAGTTCCTGTCATCGATGATGCTGTCGAGTATATAAATATATGTTTCCACGGAATCTGTCTCCGCGGTAAAATCAATATCACCCGGATCCTGCTGACTGTTGAAATTAAAGCTATCTGATCCTGAATGTTGCTCGGCGATGTAGCTTACATAAGCAGTATAGCTTTTCGCCAGCGGATCCAGTTCGGGATCAATGATCAATGAAACGGGGGTCTCATCGGATGCACAGATCTCAGCAGCCTGGTCCCCTGCATAATCCAACCTACCTGTCGGAAGCTGAATAGTACGAACCAGCAGATAGGTGGTATCTTCACATTCACCTGAAAAAGCAGTTCTTCTGAAATACCTGGACTCCCTGAAATTGCGTTTGGTATATCCGGAATCCAGGCCTGTACTGTCGATCAATGAAAAATTCTCATCACTGCTTTCTTCCCACAAAAAACTGTAATTCACCCCATCACCACCGTTCAGTGTGAATCCATCTGACCCCATCAGGTAAAGATCCAGCCCGGAGCATATAGAATCAAGGTCATCCGCGAGTATGTTATCATTGATCGATACTATATCGTTGTTCTGGATTTCTGGCTGCACGGTTATCTTAACAGAATCACCAAAGTCAATGCAAACGCTGTCGGTCGGTTCCGACCAAACCATCCTTCTGAAATAAAGTGTCTCATCCAGCAGATCAGGAAATGAGTAATTCCAGCCTGAATTGCTGCCCGGTGCAGGTTCCCAATCCCCGGATTCTGTTTTCAGCTGCCACAGGGTTCCGATACCGTTTGACCCTCCCTCAGCGGTCTGACCTGTCAGTTCAGCCAGGGCATCGCTTTGACAATAAACTGCATCAGCAGAAGTAAGCTGGTTGGCAGTGATTTTCCAAACCATTCCTATTACCAGTGTATCACTTATATCCTGGCATACATCATCATTTCCGGAAATGACCTCCCTCCTGATATAGGAAGTATCGGTAAATTCGCTCAAATTAAAAAGTGTACCTGGTTCAACATTGGAAACTGTAGTCCATGAAGTTCCTTTCGTCCTGACCTGCCAGTTATAGGTATACATGCCATCACCTCCTTCAGCTTGTTTTCCATCTATTCCACCACCTGGCAGGTTGGATCCCTCACAGATTGTAATTGTATCGCCAATTGTCAATATTTCATTTTCAGAAATGAGTTCAAGTACCGTAATGGTATCCGATTCGCTGATATCGACACATGCGCTGTCCTCCCCAGAATAAATTGTCCTCCGGATATAACGCGTTTGGTTGTATTCCGACAGGCTGAAATCCTGGTTTGTTGATGATACAAGGGAATCACCCCAGTTGAACAGGTCAGCACTGACTTGCCAGGCAAAAGTATAATTGCCGTCTCCACCTCCGGGATCATCTCCCGTGAAAATGCCCGGTGTCTGCCCCAGGCAAATGGTATCGGAATCTTCAATTTTATTTGTTGTAATTGAGGGAAGTACGGTTATCAGGACCGCATTGCTTGTATCATCACATACACCGGAATATACGATCCTGCTGTACAGGGTAGATTTAGTTATGCCTGAAGGAACATAATCCTTTTTGTCAAATACATTGGTAGCAGTATCCCACGTGGTACCGTCATCAACACTTCTTATCCACCTGAAGGATGTGTCGGATGGCATATCCGCTCCCTGCAATGTATAATTACCATCCTGTATAAGCGCTTCACCGGTCAATCCCGAGCAAATAATATCCGGAGAACCGATTACATTTTCCTCCAGCTGTTCAGTAATTGAATATGTAATAGAAACATCACCGCCTTCCTCAAGACCCTCACTTCTAACAAGTCTTCTCAACATTACGGGCTCTGTCAATTTATCTTTGAAGACATAATAAATAAAGGTGTCTGCAGCGATGCTGTCCCACTGGGTGACAGCCGGACTTTTGAATTGCCACTGGTATTCATATGTTCCGGGTCCTCCCCCTCCTTTTGGAGTCGATGCAAATAGTGTATCAGGAACTTCATCCGTACAGACTGTCCTGTTGTTGGGCAACGTATTGAACAGGAAACCATTCAGCGGTGGAACCAGTCCCAATTCCTTTTCAGCGCCGGTTCCGTTTTGGCCCGGCGATTGTCCCGGTGCACTCAGGTACCTGCCACCGCTGCTTTCAGATATATCGATATATAAATTTGAAGAATCGCTGCTCAGCCAGTAAATCCCACCACCACCGCCTCCTCCTGGACCTGTGTAGAATGAATTGTTTGTACCCCCCCCTTTTCCTCCTCTGGCCTTGAGGTATATTTCACCTTTGTAATAGGAAACATCCAAAACAATAGCTCCACCGCCACCACCACCGCCGGCACCTGCCAGTGCAACATCGTTAACACTCTGACCATTTGCGTTTATTGCTACCGTATTGTCCGCCTCAATGGTGTCCGCAATGATCACTACAATTCCACCGCCATCACCTCCGGCGGTAGCTTGATATTCACTGGTCTGCGTACTTGTACCTCCTCCTCCACCAAAATATATCCTGTTTGCGAGCGGGGTAAACAGAGGATCGGTATAATTGTAGTAGAATTCATCTCCCAGTCCGATTCCTCCCTGCCCACTTGTTGCAGATGTTAAATCACAATCCGCAGCTTGCCCTCCTCCCAGTCCTCCCGGATTAAAATTACTGCCCCCGCCACCACCTGAGAACCTGGCATTACCACCGCCACCACCGTTGAAAACGGGGGCCCTTCCTCTCAATGAATCGTTAAATGACATATGCGATGATCCCTCTCCTTTCAAACCCGCCAAGTCATCATCATCTGTCCTGTAAAAATATCCATCATACAAATCAGGATCGTCCTGGTAACATCCTCCCTCATATTCATCTCCCGAAGGATCCCCTCCTTCGAATCCAATACCAGTGGCATCAATGTCCGCATCCATGATCAGGTTGCCCTCCACATAGAGAGCGATCACACCTCCTTCACCGGTGGATGCTGACCAATCCTGACCAAGTATAGTTCCGGTAACATGTGCATTCCTGTAACTCGGAACCCTGACCAGCTGGGCCATTTCGCCACCGCGCAGTGAATCCCTGAATGGGGTTGGAGCAACAAAAACAATAATATTGTCTTTCAGGAGAATACTGTCCACTTTGTTGATTGAGTATGCCCCGACATTGGGATGTGGTTCCCTGAATGAAGCTTCTCCGGGCTCCAATTTATCCACTTCATTGATCGAATCTTCTATATGCCATCCCTTTGCAACATACAGCATAACCACATCCCCGTGTGCAAAAACAGATGTATCTTCAACTTTCACAGCATTCACATCACTGCCTTCCCTGCGTTCATAGAATTCATAAACACGGGAATAGCCATTGACTATTCCTGAAATTTCAGTTGTATCCGGTATGATCTGGGCATGAATTATTGAAAATCCCTGCATGATGCCCAGCATCAATAATAGTGCTATAATCCTGCAACTGGTCAATCTAAACGATAAATTAAAGCTTAATAAAATCTAAGATAGAAAAAAATACAAATCCCCCTCTGGGTAATTTATTAAACGTGTCAAAATTAGTGCATTTGAACATATTTATCTGTATGTATTGGGGTGATATATTAAAAAACAGGCTATGGACCATCTGTATTCGGCTCAATAATCCATTCAGTGAGCCGTATTACAGGATCAAACGAGCGGCACTTCAATAAAGAAAGTGGTTCCTTTGCCCTCTTCGGTCTCATAACGAATTTTCCCGTTCATTGAACTTATTATGTTCGCTGCAATGGCAAGTCCCATTCCCATGCCACTGCTTTTCGTGGTAAAATTGGGCCGGAAGAGTTTGTCGCGTATCGATTCACTTATACCTTTACCATTGTCGGAAATGCTTATTATAACGGTGCCATCATTGCTTTTTTCTGCAGTCACGGAAATAACTTTGGTCCTTCTCTCCGGAACCGACTGAATTCCGTTTTTTATCAGGTTGATGATTACCCTCTGGAACTGTTCCGGATCACCAAATGTACTGGTATCATCAACATCTTTTGCATCCAGGGTGATTTCAAGTCCCTCTGTATTCTCAAACAGGCTTACTGCATTCCTGAGTTTTTTAAGCACATCGATTTCCCTGTTCCGTGCCCTCGGCATCTTTGCAAAATCTGAAAATTCATTTGCAATAAAAGTAAGTGAGTCGATCTGTTCTATCAGTGTTTGTCCGACCTGTTCAATCTTTTCATGGAGGTTCTCTGTTTCTTCAGACAACATGCGTTGCATATGCTGAACATTCAATTTCATAGGTGTAAGCGGATTTTTGATCTCGTGGGCTATTTGCTTGGCCATCTCTCTCCATGCAGATTCGCGCTCTGATTGTGCAAGCAACCTTGCACTCTTTTCAAGCTCATCAACCATTGAATTGTATTCATGAACCAACCCTGCTATTTCGTCTTTTCCATTGTATACGATTTTTTCATTGATCTTACTGAGGCTAAGGTGTTTGATGCGGTCCTGAATAAACCTGAGCGGCTGTGTGATCCTGTCGGCGATGAGCACACTGAGGAACAGGATAAGAAGCATTAAAAATACATAAATATTCAGAATGGCGACTACGAGATTTGTTACCTCCTGTGTCAGTATTTCCGGCTGTGTAAAGTATGGAAGATTCAAATAAGCGAGGAAGTTATTTTCACTGTTTAACAAAGGCACATAAGCCGACTGGTAGGTCATTCTGCCTATCTTTTCAGTCTGTATAAATGCAGAATAATTTTCTTCTGCAAGTTTCTGATAGGCATTCCGATCCATCCTGTCGCTCAGTAGTTTCTGATTAAAGATCTCAGCTCGAGAAGTTGCCAGGAGAAATCCATTCTCATCATACAGGTTGATATCTGTATAAAAAACATTTGAAAATTTTCTCAGAAGCTCATCAAGGTTATAATAGCTCTCCGAAGACCAATTGCGCAGGTCGTCTTCGTATTCCACCTTGTGAATCAGCTCAATATACAATGACCGCATTGCCGCCTGGAGGTTATCCTCATGTTTGATGCGATACTGCTGGATCACGAAATAGATCGTTCCGGAACAGATAAAAATGAACGTAAGGAAAAGTACACCGATTACCGAATACTGGATCTTATTTTTAAAGTCCCACGTTACATTGGCCTTCACGTGCGATGCGGATGCGATCAGGTAAATAACAGAAAAAACTGCAAACAGCAGGGCAAAAGTATATGAGAAAGAGATCAGTTTATCCCCTGCCGAAACTACTGAAACACTTACTATAACAGTATTTTCGGGATCAACATTATAAATTGCATGGTTGTATCCCCCAATTTGTTTTCTCTCGAACGTCTTATCACCTTCGGAATAGTAATCGACTGTCAGGCGATAATTAAAATCACCCCCACTATTGATCAGTTTGCCCTGGTTGTATTTGGCAAAGGAAAAAGGATTCTTCAACTCCGGCTTTTCCTTCAGCAAAAGAGAAGGATATCCCAATTCTTCCGAAATGATCTTCGAATCCAGTTCAATAAAAAGAGAGACATCACCCCTTCTGGTAATGTAGGGTATTTCTGCCAGGTATGAAATTCTGCCATTCAAATTGTTTAGAAAATAGAAGTCGCTGTCCTCCAGACTCATACCGTCGTCCATAATTATTTTTTCAAAAAATGGAAAACAGGGAAACCATTTCCCTACGGGGGGCTCAATATAAACGTTGTCATCCGGCCTGCAAATGGTAATGCGCAGGTCGTATTTGGTCCAGTAACCTGAGAAATAATTCCTCTGCAGGTATTCCAGTATCCTCTCATCATTGATATACTGGTAAGAAAGTTTACTCATCATGACACTGTCCTGTCTCAGTCTGTCGGAAATATCAGTAAATAACATTTCTGCAACTGCATCCTGTTCAGATGAAAGCTTAGCAAGGTAAACATCCATTTGCGCACTCCTTTTTTCAAAGGTATGGAACTGAAAATCCAGTGTCATGTAAACAGAAACTATGATAAGCAAGGGAAGAAACCGCGAGAACCTGATCTTTCTTTTCATATTGTTCCTGAGAAATATCAGGGAAGAAATGATCAATAGGTATGCAGCCATAGTTAAAATATCCACATGTCCAAAACTGAAAAAAAGAAAAGGGACAACAACAAGGATCCCGGAAATATACAGCAGATAATATTTCCTGCTCTTTAGCGGGAAAGTGAGTCGGATTGCCTTGTCAATCAGCAAACAAAAAACAAGAATTCCCATGAACAGTATCAAAACACCCACGTAGGTATAAATCGACAGGTTATTGAGTTTGTATGCTTCAAAAGATATTGTGGAATCTATAACCAGTGATTCTTCAAGGTTATGATGGATGACAAACCATACAGATGCTGCCAGAACAAAGGCGATTGCAGCTGGAATTTGGAATTTTGAGGGAAGTCGGTCACTTCGGTTGAAGAACCAATAAATAAGCAATGTTACCATCAGTATCAGGCAAACAGATATCAACAGATGTCCGAGTGACATGAAATATTTACTGGCAAAGACATAGGGACTGAAAAGGTCTGATTCAAAAATTACAGGAGGAAATTCCAGGTATATCACAAAAAAATATACTGCCATCATGAAAAGTATACTGGCCAAAAACCAGTAGGTTCTTCTGCGTGGATCCCCAACGGCATCCGTTTGTAAAATAAAAAATGCAAATACAGACAACATTGAGATCATTAGAAGCAAGAATGAAATCGTTACGTTTTCCCTGTTCTTTACAAGATTTGATCCCAGGTCAAGTGAAAAAAGATACTGCCCGGCAATGCCATGAACAGGGCTCAAAAGTGGTGATTTCCCGAGAACGATATCAACTTCCGGCCCCAGTTTAAATTCCTTCTGGTAACTGTTTTTCAAGTATTCATTTTGGTAAGGATATTCTGTCCTGATCAGTATCAACCCAAAAAGCATACCCTCTTCAGTTGGCTGGCTGATTGATACATAGGTAGCATTCAAGGTCTCGTATACTTTTTCATTCATGCTTTCAGTCCATTCCACCCCCAGATCAACGGAATGATCCGACCAATATACCAGGCTGCCCTTTTCGAAATAAAAAACCGAGATCCCCTGCTGTTCGCGAAGTTGTTCGAAAGCATCAGTGTAGTTGTGCAGGATCTGCATCGGATCATTGTTATCGAACTCCTTAATGATCCTGTCAAAATGCCGGTTCAATTTTTCCTGCTTTGAATGAATCGTCTTTTCAAAATGATCCAGGTGCTTATCTCCATATTTGTCGTTGTAAAACTTATGCTGCAGAATCAGTAATCCAGCCATTGATATCAGTGCGACTAATATCGCCAGGAGCCTGTAATGCTTGTCCTGTGTAAGGCTGAAAAGATTCCCTTTTATTTTATCCATGTCAGCTAATTATGATGGTAAGGTTCCCCGTTTAATATGGTAAATGCCCTGTACAATTGTTCAGTAAAAATAAGTCTTACCATTTGATGCGAAAAGGTCATTTCGGACAATGAGAGCTGTTCATCGGCCCTGCTGTATACATCATCTGAAAATCCATAGGCTCCTCCAATTAAAAAAACCAAATGTCCTGTCTTGCCTTCCAATGAGACAAGGTGATCAGCAAATTCCCTCGAATTGTAACGTTTTCCCTTTTCATCAAGCAATATCAAATGATCTCCGGGTTTTAAGCGTTGTAAAACCTGCTTTCCTTCCTGTATCTTAAGAAATGACTGGTTGTTCTTTTTTTTGCCCTTAAGATCTTCCGTGGTAACTATTTCAAACGGTGCATAACGACTGATCCTTTTACAGTATTCTTTTATACCTTCCGCCAGGTAATCCGAGCGTGTCTTTCCTGTGAATATCAAAGTAATTCTCATTTAATAAATAAGTTGGTACAGGTATTTTTCTTAAATTGCACGGGTACTTTACCAACCGGTTATTGCACTGTTATACAAACTTAAACCAATTCAGATTCTTACACAATAACCCGGCCAAAAAGTGAGAAAACACGCATGATGAAAAAAATATTATCTGTATGGATCCTTCTGTTTTCATTTATTCCGGTCTTCAGTCAGGCCATCACTGATGAGATCATTACGGCAATTGAAGCAGGCAATTCCAAACAGCTATCCGGGTACTTTCACGAGACCATTGAACTAAAGATGTTTGAAGAAGTCTATTTGGTGAGCAAACCCCAGGCTGAAAGAATACTTGAAAAATTCTTTGAAGAGAATAAGCCGGGGGCATTTATAGTAAATTTCAACGGCAGCAGGCAGGGATCAAAATACGGGCTTGGTTCATTGATCACCGGGAAAGGTTTCTTTCGAATCAATATGTACTTCATGGAAAAAAAGAAAGAGAAGACCATCTATTTTCTTAGCATAGAAAAAGAATAGAAAATGTATACTTACCCTTTCGGATCGTTAATTGAAACATGGATAAAAGAAGATGTGGGAGAGGGGGACCACACAAGTTTAAGCACCATTCCTGAAGATGCCCGGGGCAGTGCCACCCTTTTATCAAAAGAAGATGGCATACTGGCCGGTTGCGAAATCTCAGATGTCGTTTTTAAAATGGTGGATCCCGATCTTTCGAAAGATTTTTATAAGACCGACGGAGCAACTCTTTCCAGTGGGGATACCATCCTTAAAATAAGCGGCAGCGTAAGATCCATTTTGAAGTCGGAACGGCTGGTATTGAATATTATGCAGAGAATGAGCGGCATTGCGACCGAAACTGCAGCATATGTAAAAAAACTGGAAGGTACCGGTGCGCGCATTCTTGACACCCGAAAAACAACACCGGGATTCAGGTATATGGAAAAACAGGCCGTACGGATTGGTGGTGGATTCAGCCACAGGACAGGATTGTATGATATGATCCTGATCAAGGACAATCACATTGACTTTTGCGGTGGTATCAGGCAGGCAATTGAAAGCGCACTCGATTATCTTGAAAAGAATCAGTTGAACCTGAAAATTGAAATTGAAGTCAGAAACTTACAAGAGATAGAAATTGTGCTTCAATCTGGCCATATTGACCGCATATTGCTGGATAATTTTTCTCCGGAGTTGACGCGCAGGGCCGTGAAAATAATCAGTGGAAAGGTTGAAACAGAATCCTCCGGTGGCATTACGCTTGAAACCATCAGAGAATATGCTGAGTGTGGTGTAAATTACATATCAGTGGGCGCACTGACCCACCATATCAGAAGTCTTGACCTGAGTTTGAAAGCAAATTTTTAAGACATTCGAACATTCAGATAAGAATCCTGTTTTATACAAAACAGGTTTAATGAAAGATCCCGGCTATTACAGGAATGAATATGGTAAGCAGAAACTGCTGGAAAACGATTTGCCCAGCGGTCCGGTTGAACTTTTTGAAAAATGGCTCCTCGAGGCATTTGAAGCAGATCTTCCTGAACCCTCTGCAATGACGTTGGCAACATGCAACAATGATGGACGTATCTCCGCCAGGATCGTTTTACTAAAAGGATTTGATTCCTCCGGATTCCAGTTTTACACCAATTACAAAAGTCAAAAAGCAAAAGACATTGATGAGACAAAAATCGGATCAATGAACTTTTTCTGGCCTGAAATGGAAAGACAGGTTCGCATTGAAGGAACCATTGAAAAAATCTCTGGCAGGGATTCCGACCTTTATCATTCGGCACGTCCCAGGAATAACCAACTGGGTGCCTGGGCATCTGAGCAAAGTCAGCCGATACAAGACAGGGAAACACTTGAATCTCAGTATGAAGCTGTAAGAAAGGCATTTGAAAAACAAGAAGTGATCCCTAGACCCAGGCACTGGGGGGGATACAGACTGACTCCCGACAGGATCGAATTCTGGCAGGGTCGGGAAAACCGCTTACACGACAGGATCGAATACCTGACAGATGCATCAGGGAGATGGTGCAATCAGCGATTGAGTCCCTGATCCGGTTGCTGTATCAACTCCGTTTAATATGCCTGAATCACGAAGAACGTTCAGTCTGATCGCAAGGACCTGATCTGTTCCTTCAGGGTCCCAATCTTCATTTCTGCATCGGACCTTTTCTTCTTTTCTGCATCTACAACTACTGCAGGGGCATTCTGTACAAATCTTTCATTTCCCAGTTTCTTTTGAATACTGTTTAAGAAACCTTCTGTGTATTTCAATTCTTTTTCGAGCCTGGAGATTTCTTCTTCCGGATCAACAAGATCTCCCAAAAGAAGGTAATATTCCACATTCTTCACAATAAAGGAAACTGCCCCTTCAACCTTATCTTCCTGCCTGATCATTTTAGAAATATTACCCAATTTCCTGATTACCGGCTCAAGGGTTCCCGGGTAGTCGTCGCATGAAGAATTTTTAACGTATAACTCCAAATAATCATTCTTCGCAAGTTTCTTGTCTTTTCTGATGCTGCGCACCTGTACAATAACCTCTTTCATGGTGTCAAATGACCGCAGCAGCTTTTTATCGTATTTTTGCTTTTCCGGACATTCAGAGACCATGATGCTCTCCCCATCTTCCCTTTTTTCCATCAGCTGCCAGAGTTCTTCGGTGATAAACGGCATAAAGGGATGCAGCATTTTCAATAACTTCTCAAAAAACAGGTGTGTGGAAGAAAAGGTCTGACTGTCAACCGGCTTACCGTAGGCAGGTTTTATAATTTCAAGGTACCAGGATGCAAAATCATCCCAAAACAACCTGTAGAGGATCATCAGGGCATCTGAGATCCTGTACTTGCTGAACTGGTCATCGATATCTGTCAATGCCTTGTTCAGCCTTGCATCAAACCATTGCACTGCTTCGAGTGAAGATTCCGGCTGTTCAAAATTTTCATCTACGGTCCAGTTACTAATTAACCTGAAAGCGTTCCATATCTTGTTGCTGAAATTTCTTCCCTGCTCGGTAAGACTTTTATCAAAAAGCAGGTCGTTGCCCGCAGGTGAACAAAGCAACATTCCAACACGTACACCGTCGGCACTGTATTTCTTCATCAGTTCGATGGGTTCCGGGGAATTACCGAGTGATTTTGACATTTTTCGCCGCTGGCTGTCGCGCACAATACCGGTAAGATATACGTTCCTGAAAGGCTTCTGATTCTCATATTCATAACCGGCAATGATCATCCTTGCAACCCAGAAAAATAAAATCTCCGGTGCAGTAACCAGGTCATTGGTGGGATAATAATATTTCATATCCCCATTGCCAGGGTGCCTTATACCGTCAAAAACAGAAATGGGCCAGAGCCATGATGAAAACCATGTATCAAGCACATCCTCATCCTGTTGCAGATCGTTTACTGTCAGTTCATTGTTCCCGGTAACTTTTTTTGCTTCCTCCAATGCTTCTTCAGGAGTAAGGGCTACTACATAATCATTTGGCCCTGGATTTTCACCATAAAAATATGCAGGTATCCGTTGTCCCCACCATAGCTGCCTGGAAATGCACCAGTCCTTTACATTCTCCATCCAGTGCCGGTAGACATTCTTAAATTTTGCAGGCTGGAGCCTGATGTCATCATTCATTACATGCTCAAGTGCAGGCTTGGAGAGTTCACCCATTTTCAGAAACCACTGAACTGAAAGTTTTGGCTCAATAACAGCATCTGTACGTTCAGAGAAACCCACTTTATTGATATAATCTTCCTGCCTGATGAGGCTCCCAGCTTCATCAAGCATGGGGATGATCTTTTTTCTTGCTTCAAACCTGTCTTGACCAACAAGCACTATTGCAGCTTCATTCAAAGTTCCGTTATCATTGAAAATGTCAATGGCCTCCAGGTTATGCTTCAACCCCAATTCATAGTCATTGATATCATGCGCAGGAGTTATCTTCAGGGCCCCGGTACCAAATTCGCGATCAACATACTCATCCACAATTACCGGAACAGGCCGTTCAACAAGGGGAACAATGACCCTTTTCCCATGGTACTTTACAAACCTTTCATCCTCGGGATGAACACATACTGCCGTGTCACCCAGAATCGTCTCTGGCCTTGTGGTAGCAATCGTAATATGGTCCTCTTCACTTTCCACCCTGTATTTCAGGTAATACAATTTCGATTGCACTTCCCTGTATACCACCTCTTCATCTGATACTGCGGTCCGTGCCTGCGGATCCCAGTTCACCATCCTTATTCCCCTGTATATATGCCCTTTCCTGTAAAGATCAACAAACACACGCAATACGCTTTCCGACATATCATCGTCCATGGTGAACCTGGTCCTGCTCCAATCACAACTTGCACCCAGTTTCTTAAGCTGTTCAAGTATGAGCCCTCCGTGCTTTTCTTTCCATCTCCATGCATATTTAAGAAACTCTTCCCTGGTAAGATCTTTCTTTTCTATGCCTTTTTCCCTTAACATGTTAACAACCCTGGCTTCAGTGGCAATCGAAGCATGGTCGGTTCCCGGTACCCAGAGCGCATTTTTTCCCTGCATGCGTGCTCGACGGATCAATACATCCTGCAACGTATTGTTCAGCATATGTCCCATGTGTAAAACTCCCGTGACATTCGGTGGGGGGATAACTATGCAATAGGGTTCCCTTTCATCCGGAATGCTTTTGAAAAGGTCATGCTCCATCCAGTAACCATACCATTTTTCCTCAACCGATGCCGGATTGTACTTTGAAGGAATATCCATAATAACTAGTTCAAGAAAATACCTGTAATCGTTGATTGAATCAGGGTGCAAAAATAAATAAAAGTTTTGAGAGTACGACAGAAGCATGAATAGAGGACAACAGGTATTTAGGGTTTGTCAATAAAGTTGGAGTGGCTGGATCATAAAGTTCGGAAATCCTTTTTCTGGAGTTTCACCGGAAAATAACAGCCGGTTACCGAATTTCAAGAAAGATTAATGTTAAAAACTTAAAAAACCAATAAAGTTTTTCTATTATTGCACAAATTTCTGTAATTATGGAAATCAGGGAAAGAATTATTGTTGAAGCCGGAACAATGTTTTCGAAATATGGCATAAGAAGCGTTACGATGGATGCACTTGCGGAAGAGATGGGTATTTCAAAAAGAACGATCTATGAGAATTTCAAGGACAAGGACACTTTGCTCATGGAGGTCATCTCCTTTTATAAAACCAGGCAACTAAAAGACGCCAATGAAATTTTTACCAGAAGTCAGAATGTTGTCGAGGTGTTGTTCAGTCTGCTAAACGGAATGATCAATATCATGAAACAGATCAATCCTGTTTTCTTTCATGACATGAAACGTTTTCATTCAGATATTTTTAAAAAACTGCAGGAAAAAGGTGACATCCGGGATCATTCCATAACAAGACGAATACTTAAAGAGGGAACCGAACAGGACATATTCAGGAAAGACCTTAACCTGGAGTTGATCAACCTGACGCTTCACGAACTTTTCAACCTTTTCAGTCCGGATAGCAGGCTCACAAATGAAGGATATGACAGGAAAGAATTGTTTAACAATATACTGATTCCTTACCTGCGGGGGATCTCAACCGACAAGGGGATAAAATTAATCGATCAACAAAATAATTTATAACCGATATGAAAATTCAACCTAAGCATAATATGACAAAACCAATCATTTTTGTTGTTTCACTGCTGATAACTGCCTCTCTGCATGCCCAGGGAGATAATCCGGTTCAACTAAGCCTGCAACAAGCAGTTAATTATGCAATGGAAAAAAACAAATCCCTGATGAGTGCAAGACAGGAACTTGTGAAATCGGAACGAAGTATATGGGAGGCGATTAGCCAGGGCCTTCCGCAGGCAGATTTCCTCATGGATTACATGACCTATTTCAATTATGAGCTGGAATTCGAATTTGGCGGAGGTGATGTTTCTTTCACCCAGGATCAGATCAATACAGCCTTAGCAAATACTTTATCGCAGCCGCAGTTTTCCATGTTGACTCCCCAGGATCTCAACATACACTTTGCAGGAAGTTACTTCGATTCTGAACTGCAGTCTATGCTGCCTCCCAGTACCATCCTGATGTCCGATCAGCTTACCGCAAAATTACAACTGTCGCAGCTTGTTTTCAGCGGCCAGTACATTGTTGGGATCCAGACGGCAAAACTTGCAAAGATCATTTCACAGCAGGCACTGGAGAACAATGAGATAGGCACCAAGGAATCTGTAATCAATGCCTATTACCTGGTTCTGATCTCAGAACGTTCCCTTGGTTTTGTCGATCAAAATCTTGAGAACCTGGAAAAAATATTTGGTCAGACTAAAAGAATGGTTGATGCAGGAATGGCAGAACAAATCGATGCAGATCAATTCCAGATTACAGTGAATCAACTTGAAAACACCAAAAGAATGATGGAACGCAACCTCGAGCTCAATTACAACATGCTTCGATTTACTCTTGGATTACCTGCAGGAAGTGAAATTATTCTTACGGATGAATTGGACAATCTTTTCACCGAGATGGAAGCGGTTAACCTGTTAATGAAAGAATTCAAAGTGGAAGAAAACATAACTTACCAGATACTGACATCCCAGGCCGAGATTAATAAAAAACTCTGGAACATGGAAAAATGGAATTACGGTCCCACGCTGGCAGGTTTTTATAACTACAATTTCAAGATCCTTACAACCGGTTTTGACATGACACCCAATCACATGCTTGGTTTTTCATTTACGTTACCAATATTTTCAAGTGGTATGAGGGATGCGAAAGCAGACCAGGCCCGCATCGATTATGAGATATCAAAACGTGATGCGGAAATATTGAGCGATCAACTGGAACTTCAGAACCGTCAGCTTAAATACAACCTTCAGAGCAGTCTCGAAAATTACAACACACAAGAAGAAAATGTTGAAGTAGCCAGAAACCTGCTTGAAAATTACCAGCGAAAATATCAGCATGGCATGGCTTCAAGCCTTGACGTTACACAATCAAACAGCAATTACCTTGATGCACAAAGCACATACCTTAATGCCATGTTCGAAGTCATGAGCGCCAGGATTCAATTAGAAAAATTAATGAATAATTTAAGCACCTTATAAAAGTATAAATATGAAAAAGTTACTATCATTCGCCATACCGGTCATATTCACTGCTGCATTTGTCTCTTGCAATCAAATGGGTTCTTCTGAAAATGAAACTCCGGTAAATGATGCTTCAGCAATTGTTAATCCCGTAAAGACAATGAAGGTTGAATACAATACCATACAAAGGACAGTTAAGTTGTCTGCCAACCTGGAGGCTGAGGAGGAAACCTATCTTGCGCCGGGCATATCAGGAATAATAAGATCCATTGATGTTGATGTGAATGACAGGGTAAAAAAAGGACAGGTCCTCGTGAGAATGGACAAATCACAGTTATCCCAGACCAGGGTACAATATGAAAACCTGAAAAAGGATCTTGCCCGGATGGATACTTTGATTCAGTATGGCACCATCTCCCAACAGTCATATGATCAGATGAAGACACAGGTAGAGGTCACCGGGGTCATGCTGGAAAACCTCGAGGAAAATACCACGCTCAGGGCACCCTACAACGCTGTAATCACAGGTAAGTATTTCAATGATGGTGAATTATTCTCCCCTGCTCCAAATACACCTGCCGGAAAAGCAGCCATTGTAAGCCTGGTAAAAATGGATGTTCTGAAGGTATTTATCAATCTTTCTGAAACCTATTTGCCTCTGGTTAAAAAAAGTCTGACAGCAAAGGTCAGAACTGAAGTATATCCGAAAGATGTATCCGAAGCAAAAGTGCATCGTATCTATCCTACCATTAACGCGGCTACAAGAACCTTTACTGTTGAACTTCGCATGAAAAATCCGGATTATCTTTTAAGACCGGGAATGTACAGTGTGGTTACACTGGAGCTTGGAGACAGGGATGCTCTGCTGATCCCTGCCATAACTGTGCAAAAGCAGCCCGGAACAAACAACAGGTATGTTTTTATTGAAAAAAACGGAACAGCAAATAAGATACAGGTTACCCTGGGGGAAAGACTGGATGACAAACTTGAGATTTTAGAAAACGGCGTGAAGGAAGGAGATCAACTGATCTATGCGGGTCATGTTAACCTGATGGACGGAGACAAAGTAAAGGTGGTAAATTAATAAATTTAGCAAAGATCGGAACCATGAGCATATACGGAAGAGCAGTTAAGAACCCGGTTACAACCATCATGTTGTTCATTGCAGTGGTTGTGCTGGGTGGGTACAGCCTGAAACAGCTGCCAATAGATTTTTACCCGGAACTTGAATTCCCGGCAATTTCAGTTTTAACCATGTATGATGGTGCCAGCGCATCAGATATAGAAACAAATGTGACCGACCTGATCGAAGGTAACCTGAACACGGTCAGTGACCTAAAAGATATTACTTCGGTATCAAGGGACAACATGTCGGTGGTGGTCCTTGAATTTGAGTTTGGAAAGAACCTTGACGAAGCTACCAATGAGATACGGGATGCAATGAACTTTGTCGAACCTTACCTGCCTGATGAGGTATCAAAACCCGCAATTTTTAAATTCAATTCATCGATGATGCCCATCTTATATTATTCAGTTACGGCCGATGAAAGTTACCCCGCGCTGGAGCAGATCCTTGATGAAAAGATCATCAATCCGCTGAACAGGATCGACGGGGTGGGTGCCGTGGGTATAAACGGTGCTCCCGGAAGAGAGATACAAGTTGATATTGATCCTCAAAAAATGGAAGGATATAACCTTTCGGTGGAAATGATAGCTGCAGTCTTGAATGCTGAAAATCTGAACCTGCCGGCCGGGAACATTGAAATGGGACTGATGGATTATCCGCTTAGAATTCAGGGTGAATTCAACAGCAGTGATGAGATTAAAGATATCGTCCTTACTAACTTCAATGGTCAGACCGTATACCTGAGTGATGTTGCAACAGTGAAAGATACTATCAGAGACATCAGCTTCGATGAAAAGATAAACGGGAAGTCAGGTTTAAGAATCGTAGTACAGAAACAATCCGGTGCAAATACGGTAAAAATCTCAGATGAAATCAAGGAGATGATGCCCAAACTCATTAAAACACTGCCTCCGGATATTGAAATTACCCTGTTCTTTGATTCATCCGATTTTATAAGGGGATCCATAAATAACCTTACCAGGTCACTCGCGTTTGCTGGGGTTTTTGTTATACTGGTGGTACTGTTTTTCCTGGGGAGATGGAGGGCGACCTTTATTGTTATACTGACAATCCCCATTTCACTGATCGTTTCTTTTGTATACCTTTTTGTTACTGAAAACTCAATTAACATCATTTCTCTTTCGTCACTCTCAATAGCCATTGGAATGGTTGTGGATGATGCCATAGTTGTCCTGGAAAACATAACAAAACATGTGGAAAGGGGAAGCAGCCCCAGGGAAGCAGCCATCTATGCAACCAATGAGGTTTGGCTGGCTGTGATCGTGACCACACTGACGGTTCTTGCTGTTTTCCTGCCCCTCACAATGATATCAGGACTCACAGGAATGATGTTCAAGCAACTTGGTTTTGTGGTCTCAATCACTGTGGTGACATCAACAGTTGCAGCAATCACACTCACCCCCATGCTTGCCTCAAAGCTTCTGAAACTGCACAATCATTCATCCAGGATCAAAAAGAGCCTATACGAAAGGACCATCGAGAGATTTCTCAATTGGACGAATGAAGTGTACGGATCTTCCCTGCGGGTAGCACTCAATATCAAATGGGTCGTTATATCGGGAGCAATTCTTCTTTTTTTAGCTTCTTTGTTGCTGATCAAAAACATTGGATTCGTTGTATTTCCGGAAGCAGATGAAGGCAGGTTCACGGCAATGATCGAGTTGCCTACCGGAACCAGGGTGGATGAGTCTTCCAAAATTGCCAGGTTAATCGATAATTACCTGACCGAAACCAATCCCGAGATTGACCTCCTGAGCACTTCAACGGGGGCCGACGATCAGGGAGGGATCATGTCGCTGTTTGCAGAAGCCGGAACACACATTATCAATGTTTCCGCCAGCCTTGTCGACCTGGAAGAACGCGACAGGAATGTCTGGGAGATTTGCGAAAACCTCAGGAATTATCTCAGCACCATACCTGAAATTGTTACATTCAATGTAGTTCCCAACGGCGGAATGGGTGGAATGATGGATAACAATATTGCAATTGAGATATACGGGTATGACTTTTCAAAAACTTCCATTATTGCAAATCAGCTATCTGACAGCCTGCAAAATGTCAACGGCGCCACCAATATCACAGTCAGCCGCGATCCGACCAAACCGGAGTTGCAAATTATTCCTGACCGTGAAAAGATGGCAATGCATGGATTGAATACCTATACTATTGCAAATGCTGTCAGGAACAGGATCGAAGGTCCATTCATGCGAAAATACCGTGAGAAAGGCTATGAATATGATATCGTCATCAGGTTTGATGAAGAAGACCGGAATTCGATCTCGGATATATACAATATCCTTCTGACCAACCAGCAGGGGCAATCTGTGAGGTTAAGGGAAATAGCAAATATTCAAGAATACTGGGTACCTCCGAATATCGAACATAAAAGCCGGCAAAGGATAGTAACCGTAACAACCACACCATATAAAGTTCCCGTAAATGTGATCTCTGCAGAAATTGACAGGATCATCGAAAATATGGATATTCCATCCGATGTCTACATTGAATCCGGAGGGGCCGTGGAAGATATGGCAGATACTTTCCGGGACCTTGGACTGTTGTTGTTGCTGTCAATTGTACTGGTGTATATAGTTATGGCATCTCAGTTTGAATCATATAAAATGCCGTTTATCATCATGTTCTCAATTCCTTTCGCTTTTACCGGTGTAATCCTTGCGCATCTATTTACAGGAATCACCATGAGTACCATCTCACTGGTGGGAGGTGTCATGTTGATCGGTATTGTGGTAAAGAATGCAATTGTCCTGGTCGATTACATCAACCTGATGCGCGACCGTGGTTATGAGCTGAAAGAAGCCATTGTTCTGTCAGGAAAATCAAGGTTAAGACCGGTATTAATGACATCCTTCACAACGATACTCGGAATGCTTCCACTGGCATTAAGTACCGGCGACGGATCGGAGATATGGAGTCCAATGGGCATTGCAGTTATAGGCGGATTGATATTCTCAACTTTCATAACACTGATCCTTGTACCCGTAGTTTACAGCTGGTTTGTCGGATCTCGCAGAAAAAGAAGATCTTACGAAGATTTTGAATTTCTTGAAGATATCAGGTAAAGGTCATGTAAATAGATCATCAGCAAACCCTAATTATATCATATGTTACAGAACGAAAATAAAACTTTTTAAGGAATGAAAGCAATTTTTATTGTATACAACCAGGCGCATACAGAAAAAGTAGAATACCTGTTTGAAAAACTTGGTATCAGGGGATTTACTCGCTGGACAGATCTCACCGGAAGGGGATCAGAAACCGGAGATCCGCATATGAATACCCATACCTGGCCTGAGCAGAACACAGCCAGGTTAACGGTGGTGGATGACAACCTGGTCGAACCTGTTCTGGAAGCCGTTAGGAAAATGGATGAGATCAATAAAAATGTCGGTGCAAGGGCATTCGTCTGGAATATAGAGAACATGTATTAATCCATTAACAACTGATTTAATACATCTTTCCTGCATGTTCTTTACCATGTCAAAATTCCTGAAATTCTATTAATTTTATATGCTGATACAAACAAAAGTATATGATAAGGTATTTTCCCGGTATCATTGCTCTGATGTTCCTGTATTCCTGCAATTCAAATAATGAACAACAGGCGAAAAATACAGGCCGTGAAATCTATTTCGACCAATCCACCTATGACTTTGGAGAGATGGAAGAAGACAGTGACGGACGCTATACAATAGAGTTCAAAAATATTGGAGACAGTGCCATTGTCATTAACAGGGTCAGGTCATCATGTGGCTGTACCATCCCCTCCTGGCCCAAAAAACCTGTTGAACCGGGCGAAAGCGGCACCATTGAGGTAAGGTACAACACTGCACTGACCGGCTCCTTCATGAAATCAGTCTATGTCTATTCGAGTGCAGGGAATTCACCCGTTAAACTCATAGTAAAAGGAAAAGTAGTTCCAAAGAACAAAACATAATATCATGCCAAAAATATCAGAAAAAGGGTTGGCCATGCCGGCCTCTCCCATTCGCAAACTTGTGCCATATGCTGAAGAAGCAAAAAAGAAGGGTCGAAAAGTCTACCATCTCAACATCGGGCAGCCCGACATAAAGACACCTGAGGTGGCGCTTGAGGCTGTAAGAAATCTGAAAGAGGATGTTATTGCATACAGCCATTCGGCAGGAAATGAAAGCTATAGAAAGAAACTGTCTGACAAATACCGCGAAATCAACATCAACGTTGATCATACCGAATTACTGATTACAACGGGCGGTTCCGAAGCGATCTCATTTGCCCTGATGTCTACTGTCAATCCCGGGGAAGAGGTCATATGCCCTGAACCGTTCTATGCCAACTACAATGGTTTCTCAATTGCGGCAGGTGTTAAAGTTGTACCTGTGACATCCTCCATCGATTCAGGATTCGCCCTGCCTCCCATTGAGGAATTCGAAAAGAAATTATCACCAGCAACCAAGGGGATTATTATCTGCAATCCCAACAATCCCACAGGCTATCTTTACAGCGAAACTGAAATGAAGCAACTGGCTGTCATCGTTAAAAAGCATGACCTCTACCTTTTTTCCGACGAAGTATACCGTGAATTTTGTTACGATGGCAAGCATCACTTTTCTGCCATGTATCTAAAAGGAGTCGAAGACAATGTCATCATGATGGACTCCGTCTCAAAAAGGTACAGCATGTGCGGTGCACGGGTTGGTGCAATGGTTACAAAGAACCGCGAAGTGCTGGACACTGCGCTGAAATTTGCCCAGGCCCGTCTGAGCCCGCCATCTTTTGGTCAGATCGCAGGTGAAGCTGCGCTGGATACATCTGACGCGTATTTCCGGGAAGTATACGATGAATACATTGAACGTCGCAATTTTATGGTCGATGCACTGAATCAAATGCCCGGCGTTAAATGCCCGTTGCCCGGAGGGGCCTTCTATACAACCGTGCACCTGCCTGTTGACGACACGGATGAATTCGCAAAATGGATCCTGAGTAAATTCGAATTCAGGAACCAGACCGTGATGATGGCCCCTGCCAGTGGTTTCTATTCAACCCCGGGACTTGGCAAGCAGGAAGTCAGGATTGCCTATGTCTTAAAAAAAGAGGAGCTGAAAAATGCCATGGAAGTATTGACCGAAGCATTGAAGGTCTACCCCGGAAGAATTGCCTGAATGTATCAATACATATTACAAGGAAGGTAATGTTTTAGTAAACAGCTGATTTCAAATAACTGTTCCCCGGAACATATTCAAGCCCCCTGTCAACAACAGACTTTGCCTTCTCGTTGTTGCCATTATAAAAATAATATACTGCAAGGGTCCTGTATGTTTTGGCAATTTCATTGGCCACATAATCATCGCTGTATTCGGGAGACCAGAGTTCTTCAAATCTGGTTAGAAATTGATCTCCTTCCCTGATCTTTTCAGCTTTGTAGCTGGTCCCTGCCAGTTTTAGGGATGCAAGCATCTCAAAGAAGTTGAGCGTACCGTCAAGATATTGAAAAGGTGCGTTTCCCCTGACCCGCTCGATCTCATCAATGGTCCTGGCCGGATCCTCGTATATTTCCCTGAAAAAGTTGTAATAATAATTATCAAGGCGGCGTTGAAGTTCCGGTTGATCGCCGCGCACTTTCAGCGCAGCGATAAGATAACGATCTTCATATTCTGAACCGCGGTATTGAAGACTCATCGTAAGATTATACCTGAAAGAAATCTGTTCCTTCATTGTACTATCCTGCAATCCGGATTTCAATCGACCATACAATGCATCACAATGCAATCTTTTCTCTTCCATATCCTGGAATTTTGAAATGACACGCAGGAACATCTCTGTCACCAGTTCAGCATCTGCAGTATTCATTTCTGCAAATTTTAACAGCATATCCACATCCCCAATATTTTCAAAATCAGAAAGTTCGATCAGGAACTGTAACGAAGCAGACAACACATATGAGGTGTGCTCACTTTGATAAAAATAATATGCCTTTTTGGCAAGTTCATAGGCCTCCTTGTACTGCTGCTGCTGTAAATTACTTTCAGCTTCAAAATAATACTGCATACCTGCCAGGACGGATTCATTGATTATCTCCGCCTTATTGGTCCATGCAACAAATATCTCGTCAACAGATTTCGAAGTATATTCAGTTTCTGAGATTTTATAGGATTGGCGCAAATCATAAACATAATTGCGCTTGTAGCGGTTGGAATACGCTTCTCTTTCCTTGCCGGGATCCGGGAATTCCATAGCAACCGACCCGGAGCCCGGGTAGGAAACAATAAATATATTGAAACCGGAAGCCATTACATAATACGGGATGTCCAGTTCTTTTAGTATCAGCGTACTGAGTATACCGGCAGTCAGCGAATTGTACCTGCCCTCCTGCATCGTCACAGGCAATGTCACATCAGGATCATACTCCTTCAAATAACGGTCATACACAAAATCACAGATTAAACTGATCTTTTGTGACGGTTTCTTTTTACCGATATTTTCCTGCTCCAGAAAATTCAATGCCAAATTCATGGAGTCCCGGTAATGAGTTGCATCCTTACCTGAAATGCCGGGATCTATGGCCAGGTAGAACTCAAATGGCACTGAAACAGAGTCAGACTTGTTACAGAAAGTGCTTTTTTCAAGATCACTGTGATAGGTGATATCAGACAGCGAAACCAGTGAACCGGGCTGCGCGAATATCTGTGCAGTTGTTAAATGCAAAAAAAACAATATGAAAAATATTTGTAACCTCATTACTGTCGGATTAAATCATTGATCCATTAAATTTAGCAACAATTTTTGCTGGTATGAAACAGACAAGAACATTTTGCTATAATTCCTGTCAGAAAGAATGCGTAAGATGAATCCCCGCACCATTGGGTACAATTGTCAAATCCAGGTTTTTTATGAACCTGGCCTTGTGATTTCTCTGAATCACATACATCAACCCGTCAAACAGGAACAGGAAGCCGCCTTGCAATATAATTGAATTCCCATATCCCATCAGCAGATCAGGGCGTTTCTGGCTGCTTTCAGAAAGGTGTCTCAATAAAAAACCTGTACCGGCATATACCACATCAAGGCCTGTATTGATCAGGTAAATGTTCTCAAATTTAATATGCCTTTCCATGATCTGCTGTTGGTTGAATTTCCAGGGATTGATATTCTCCCAGGTATTTAGAGAATACCCTGCAATACCAAGGTTCACAAGGTTCCACATAAAATTCATCTGGTAAAAATATTTTTCAGTTCCCGTTGTATTGGACCATCCTATTGCCCCGGTGGCAATATTGGTAATGGCCCATCCACCAAGCACAAGCATGCCCGATGCATTGTTTTTATTCGATTGCTCCTGAAAATTTCTGTAAATGCCCTGAGAAAACGAGCTTGAAACAGCGGCCAGAAATAAAAATACAAACAACGTATGCTTCATTTTTATAAAAGGTTGATCATGTCGTAAAAATATAGAATTATATGAACCATATGATAAATTTCTTAACCCATGGGGGCAGGATCAGCCGCCTGTTAGCCCGAAAGAATTCTCTGGATATCATGGATCATAGAGTAGGTACTTTTCCCGGATTGCACTGTAATCTTTCAACCCATCCTTCCATGAAGCCCGTATCTCCTGTTCGGACCAGCCATTTAAGATCTGTTTTCGCAATTGATCTGTGCCTGCAAGCAAGTCAAAAAAATCAGTGAAAAACACATCCTTATCCGGAAAATTGGTATATGCTTCAATAATCCATCTCAGTTCAATTTTGTTCCACCCCCCTTCGGGATTAAAATCGCGGAGATCTCTGCCATAACATCGCCTTCCTGTCAATTTGGGATTCATTTCCATACCTTCAATGCTTTCGGGAACAAATGAATATTCACCCGGCAGATCAGGATGACCGTAAACCTGGAATGGGTGAGCCGTTCCCCTGCCTTCGCTGATGATTGTGCCCTCAAAAAAACATGTCGAGGGATATAACTTAATAGTTTGATCATAAGGAAGGTTGGGCGACGGTCGTACAGGTAAGGCATACTCTGACTGATGGGAATAGTTCAAACAGGGAATCACTGTCAACGAACATTGAACCCGGTTTTTCAGCCAACCTTCACCGTTTATCATCAATGCAAGTTCGCCTATGGTCATACCATGAACAACAGGGATGGGATGCATACCGACAAATGACCTGAACCCAGTATCCAGGATCGGACCGTCGAAATAATTGCCATTCGGATTTGGGCGATCAAGGACCATCAATTTCACTTCACTTTCAGCACATGCCTCCATCACGTAATGCATTGTTGAAATAAAAGTGTAAAACCTTGCCCCCACATCCTGGATATCAAAAATTACAAGATCAATTTCCTCCAGGTCTTCACGCGAGGGCTTTTTATTTTTTCCATAGAGAGATTCCACTTGCAATCCTGTACGAACATCAACTTCGTCCTTAACTTCCACACCATCATCAATAGTACCCCGGAATCCGTGTTCCGGAGCAAAGATTTTCTGTATCTTAAATTGGTTGTTCTGTAAAGATAACAGCGTATCAACCAAATGGGTGCCATCCACTTCGGTGGTCTGATTGGAAACTATTGCAATATTTCCGCTGAGCAGGTGCAAATATCTTCCTGTCTGATCAGCTCCGGTTTGAATGCTTTTCATTTGTCCATTGCAGGAATTAATCATGAAACATGTAACAACAATCAGTATTGAGCGCATTTTTGACTAAAAATAAAATTTGGTTACACCAACCATCAAAAATAATCAAATATCCAGAAGGGCAACTGCAATTCGGTCAATGGAATTTGTATTTTAAAATACTGTCAGAAAGAAAACTCATATTATCAAGCACTATATACTGAATGCATTTCAGCTCACAGCCAGCATAACTTGAACCAGTCATCATAAATAACAGGGATCAATTATCAATGAAGTAGTAAAAGATGCTTATTTTTAAGCACCAAATTTGTCTGTTGAATTGAATACAGAACTTTTCATAGCCAAGCGCATTATTACCCAAAAAGGTAAGAATAAGAGATTCTCAGGCTCAATTGTGGGCATCGCTGTATTCGGAATTGCACTTGGATTAGCGGTTATGATCGTGGCAGTAGCCATTGTGACCGGCTTCAAAAAAGAGATATCGGGCAAAGTAACTGGCTTTGCTTCACATATCCAGCTGGTTAACCTGGATTCAAACACCTCCTATGAAACTACACCGGTGAATAAAAGCATTGCCTATTTGGATGAGATAAAAAATATACCCGGGGTAAGACACGTTCAGCAATTTGCCATTAAAGCAGGAATAATAAAAACGAAAGAGAACATCCAGGGAGCTGTCTTAAAAGGAGCGGGTCCTGATTTTGAATGGGAGTTCATCGACAGGAGTATTATTGAAGGAGAACCCTTAAGGATAAACGACAGTCTGCGCACAAACAATGTTTTGATATCCAAAGCAACGGCATCGATGTTACAACTTGAACTGGGTGACAGTTTCAATATGTATTTCATTCAGGATCCACCCAGGGCGAGAAGATTTACCATTTCAGGCGTCTATCAGACAAGCCTTACCCAGTTCGATAAATTATATATCTATGCAGATATCAAACACATACAACGCCTGAATAACTGGCAAAGCGACCAGGTAAGCGGATTTGAGATCATGCTGAACGATATCCGTGATGCCGAAGATACTGCTTACAGGATCAGGGAACTTGCCGCATATAACCTTACCGGGGAAGGATCAAATCTTAAGGTCATTCCCATCCAGGAAAAGTACAACCAGATCTTTGACTGGCTCAACCTTCAGGACATGAACGTGATCATCATCATCATACTCATGCTGGTAGTAGCTGGTTTCAACATGGTTTCAGGACTGCTTATCCTCATCCTTGAAAGGACGAATATGATAGGGATACTAAAAGGACTGGGGACCAGGAATGCCTCTGTACGCAAGATATTTCTTTACCAATCGGGTTACCTTGCATTTAAAGGATTGCTCTGGGGAAATATAATAGGCATAGCGCTTTGTCTCCTTCAGTCAACTTTTCACCTGATTTCCCTGGATCCGGAATCTTATTACCTGGATACGGTACCGGTAAATCTCAATTTTGTGCATCTATTGCTGCTGAATGGAGGAACACTCCTGTCAACATTTATATTCCTGATCATTCCCTCGATGATCATAGCCAGGGTATCCCCGGAAAAGGCAATTAGATTCAATTAGCGATTGGTTGAACTGATACGGAAGCTCCACCCGAAAAGTAAAATGATGTTGTTATTTCCCGGCCTTTTTGTTACTTTTTATCTCCTTTCGCAGTTTTAAACGTATTTTACGCATCCTCCTCTTTATTGTATTCTTCATCTCCTCCATTCCTGCATCAATCTGACTGTATATGGATTGCTCAAGCGAAATGATCCTGCGATCCGTTTTTGACTGATACCTTGTAAGAAAAACAAAGAACAGTACAGTTGAAACCAGGAGAAGAAATAAAATAGATGGTAGTGAAATATAGAGTATTCTCCTGAACCGGTATTTTTCTTTTTCGAGATGTGTCCTGGTCTGGCTGAGTTGTTCTGTTGTCTTCATATTTAGTTTTTGGAGTTTCCCCAGCTCCTTCGCATGGTTTCTGAGCTGGTCTTCCAGGATATTGATTTCATGGTACATTGAATCAATGACCTTGTCTTTTTCATATAATTTTCTATCGAAACGGTATTTTACAAGTTTGATCTCCTCCTCAATTTTCTGAGAAATGACCCCATGAAGGCTGTCAAGTTTCTGCTCATAATCAATGGAATCGGGAACCTGCGCCTGCATTAAAACAGAACATGCTGTCAGGGTAAAAAACAGCAATGCATATTTTAAATCGTGCAGCATAGATTATATTTGTTATGATAAAATTCTTACATTTTTTACGGAATACCTAATGAATCCTGCACTAAATAAAGCAAAACTGAAGGAGTTATTGCGAGAGGAACTTCCAGGTCAGCCGGCACAGCTTACTATGGCACCTGTTTCCAGGATCAGCTATTCCGAAAATGAAAACTGCAAAAATGCTGCTGTCATGCTCCTTCTTTATCCGGATCAGCAAGTGATAAGGACCGTATTTATAAAGCGCAATGAATACGACGGACCGCACAGCGGCCAGGTAAGTTTTCCCGGCGGGATGTATGAGGAGCCGGACGAAGACCTGGCCCGTACAGCCATAAGGGAAACCTCTGAAGAAACGGGCATTCCGGAACCATCAATTGAATTGCTTGGATTGCTTACTCCGCTATACATACCTGTTAGCGGCATTTGCGTGCATCCATACATCGGTTGGGCAGAGAACCCGTTATTCAATCCAGACAGAAATGAGGTTCAGTACCTTATTTGTCCTGTCATTGCAGATCTTTTCGATCCTTCAAACAGGAAAACAGGAATTTTTAATCGAAGGGGCAGCCGGATCAAAACACCCTATTTTGATATTGAAGGAGAAATGATATGGGGTGCAACTGCAATGATTCTCAATGAATTTAAGGTATTGATTGATTGTTAGCTAGGAGTTCTTCGTCAACAATGTTCCTGTAATGTTCATACCGGTCGAGCACCTGAACGACATAATTTGTTGTTTCAATACCGCGGGCATATCCATATTTCACCACCGGATCCCTGAAATACTGGGGTTCTGACTTGTTCAGCAACCATTTTTCAACACTGTCGTCCCAGACATCGGGATCGTCTCCATACTTTTCAGCAAGTCGCCTTGCGTCATCCACATGCCCCTTACCGACATTATAGGCAGCCAGAACGAACTTTGCCCTTTCGTTTGGATCAATGATCTCATCCTGAAACCGTTTGTCGAGCCATTTGATAAAGCTTACCCCTGCTCTGATCTGGGATTCAGGAGATGATTTCCTTGATACGCCAAATCTTCCGGCTGTGGCTGGCATTAACTGCATCAGGCCAAATGCTCCGGCCCAGGAAATTGCATTGGGATTAAACCTGGATTCCTGGTAGATCATAGAAGAGACAAGGCGCCAGTCCCATCCAATCCTTTCGCTCTCACGTTTTACGACATCATCGAACCTGGAGATCTTACCGCTGCCAAGCACGTAATAATCACTGGATACAATATTTACTGAAAGGTGGTTTTTATAGTATTTATTGTAAATTACTGCATAGCGGCTGGTCTTCCTGAAATCAACAAGCCAGCTGTTTATTTCATCTTTCAATTCATCGGATCCCTTTCGCAACGCCCATGCAAGGTTCTGAGGAAAAGATATTGCAGTTTGCACATCCAGTACCGGATAATATGATTTATTGACCAGGGCCACATTCTCATCAGACACCGTATATTCTATCTCTCCGCGGGCTACCATGTGCACCAGCTGCTCTGCTTCGATCGGCACCTCAATAATATTGATCTCTGCACCAATTTCATTGGAAAGGGTCTTTAGTCTTTCGGCAAAAACAGATCCTTTTTGCACATGAACCGATTTTCCTGCAAGGTCAAGTTGATTCCGGATCAGTGAGTCCTCAACCTGAAGCGGATTCAATTTTTTGTAATTATCCGGCATTTTTTGCACAAGCACCTGCCTTGTCTGCGAATGGGGGTATGTAAAATCGACCCGTTTCTTTCTGTCTGCAGTAACCGTAAGGTTCATAGCGATCAGGTCAATATCACCGTGGTTGAGCGCCATAAAACTTTGTTCGAGGTCATGACTTACCCTTACTTCGAGGCGCAGATCAAGATAATCAGCAAGTTCCTGGAGCATCTGGTACTGGTACCCCATTGGCTGTCCCCTGTAAATAAAGTAGTTGGTACTGTTATAGTCGGCAACTACAATAAGTTTCCCCCGGGAACGGATCTTCTCAAGTTCGGTAACCTGGTCGTCATCCCTACTGTTCAAAGCAGATGTTGAATGATCGCTGCCAGTGTTGCAAGCCTCAAAAAAGGCCGGTAACAGCAACATTAACAATACGATCATGTAAGTCTTATGTATTTTTATCTTCATAGCGAATCCAATTAAATTTCGCATGATCCATACTTAACAAATTACGTGCCGAAATGTTTTACAGCATTTGCTTTAGTTATAAAATGTCCAGGCCAGTCCAAATCTGAAATATGCTGGTTTGGTCGCATAACCGGCAGCTGTGAAATAATTATTGCTTATCAATCCAGCCAGACTGTTATTGAAGGAGGTAAAAATCCTAGTACGTTTTATCCGGATACCGAGAAAAACGTCTGTAAAAGGATATCCACCGGCAATGGCATCTTCCTGCAGGTAAAAAATACCGGTAGCTGGCATATAAGCATTCGCTTTATAGGGAGTAGTAATAAAGACATTAATTCCGATCTGGGCTTTAAGTGCCCCTTTGAACAGATCCTGTTCCCAGTAATTTGACGATCTGATCGCTGCCAGTGGCAGATGAAGTACATCATCACCGGTTGTATATTGAAACAGCAGGTGGTTATTGGAATTGAACCCGGCTATTTTGAAATGTTTGAAAATCTTTGCTGAAAAAATATAGATCACCTTATCTGCCTGTGCCGGCAGGGCATTTTTATTCCAGTAAAGGTAATTGGTCCATATCCCGGTGGAAACCTGGATATTGATATTTTTTTCAGGGTTTTGCACAAATGCATCAGCCCTGATCAGCTGTGAGGCCTTAAAGTCGTTCGACCATTGGAAAAATGCAGAAGAATAATTGTTATGGTAATAGCTGACATTTCTGTTTTCGATATTACCCCGGATACCAAGCCGGTAAGTTTCAAATATTGTTCTTGCAAATGTGGCGTTGGCCTTGAAATTATTCCTGTAGTAACCCAGCAGGTAATATTTCCCGTCGATGTTCCAGTACCAGAGTTTCTCCGGTGGTCCTGCCAAATGGAAACCGACAAATACTTCATTGAAATAGTGATCACTGAATGCTGCTGTAGCAGTATCCTTAAAAACGGAATCCAGTTGCAGGGGTTCATTGCTGATGGTATCAAGACGATCAAATACCTGTTCATAGACAGGAGATCGCTGCCCGTACCTTGCAAGCTCGTGTCCTGCATATATTCTGGCCGAAAGCGGGTCCGTGTACGGGTCCCCCAGGATAAACTGGAAGGTATTGATAATTCTGTCATGGACCACAGAATCTTTTACGTTACCGTTGTAATAATAAAAATTATCATAGAGACCGGGCACTTGTGTAACATCAAACTGGTCCTTATAAAACCGGTTGTTCCTTTCTGCCATAAATTGATGATTGAAAGAAAAGTTCCTTCCTGAATCCGTTGTAATCCCGGTTGAATCCGTATGATAGACTTTCTCAGTGATCTTAAAATTCTGTGTATAAAAAATCTTCAGATTGGTATAGCTTGCTCTCGCATTGTTCAGGTTTACCGGGTATCTCCAGTTTTCCGGCAGGCTGTCCCGGAGAAGGGCCCCGGGATTCGCCAGGCCGCCATTTTCTTCATTATTGAACCGGTTGAAATGAAATGTACCAAATGCGGCATATTTTTCCTTTGTCCGGTTGCCAAACAATGTGAATTTCGTTACCCTGCTCTCTTCGTTCTCGTACAGCTCATTTCCTGCAAGCACTTCAAACTCGATTCCAATATTGGAGAATGGATCCATGTTTTGTGTATGCAGGAATTTAACCGTCTCCTCGTTCCAGTTTACTCCAATGATATTGCTGTACATAATTTCCGTAAGAGGATTGCGTGTATTATAGAAGATGGTTCTGTCGGGGGTAGCCATGTAGGGGGCCATTCCGGTTCCGAAGAGGAAGGCATTGCTTTCGGGACGTTGGAAAATCTCCATGTTTTGAGCTGCACTGCCCAGGTTTCCAAGATACTCATAAGCAAATCCATTCCGGTAAAGCGGGTTATATATTGTATAGAGGTCGAACAGTGAAGTATCCAGTTCAACATCTTCGAACCTGGAGTAATTATGCATCAGTTTCCAGGCATTGATATTCTTACTGGTATCGACCACCTGTGCAGTTACAGGAGCGCACAGGCAGATCAGGAAAATGACAATATGGAAATGGAATTGTTTCAAAATACAGTACAAAGATAACGTACTTTACTGTTGATAGATTGTAAAGATATCAAGAGCTGTAGGTTGATTAAAAAAGCGGGTATCGGGATAACAACAAAAGTATGTTAATCGAGTAGGAAGATAGGGATTTAAAATTAAATCCCCATCTGTCCTCTCACACCACCGTACGTACCGTTCGGTATACGGCGGTTCCCTAATAAATAACTCTAACCAACCGATAGTGATCCGTCAGGAAGATATAACCG
>JAIPBT010000037.1 GCA_021738565.1 Bacteroidales bacterium | reverse complement strand
TTGTCGATTTCTATTGCCATGAATTAAAACTGGTAATAGAACTGGACGGTGAACATCATAACTCAGGGATTCAAAAAGAACGGGATGAGAACAGGAAAGCTGAGTTGGAAAGGTTTGGTATCCGTGAATTACGATATTCTAACGACGAAGTAATTAATAACCTGGAAACTGTTTTGTCATCGATTGCTTTGAAATGCAGGCAAATAAAAGAAAAACAAAATCTCTTCGGCAAAGCCTGACCAATGTGAGCATTTCGCACGGGCATTTTTCCCTTCACCCCTTCTCTTTGTCTCCCCTTCACCCACCGGGGGAAGGGCCAGGGTTGGGGGTGACCGATAGCCGTGGGCCAGAAGCCAGGGGCCAATGGCCAAAAGCCAGTTCGTCAGTGCGACGGTTCGTCAGTACGACGGTATGTAATCAACGAACCTGGCCTAATATTACCTGATATACTGCATCACTGCATCACCGCAACACAATAAAAGCCAAAAGCCAGGGGCCAGGAGCCAGAAGCCAGGGTTGGGGGTTTGCCCCCCTTCACCCACCGGGGGAAGGGCCAGGGTTGGGGGTTTTCTCCCTTCACCCACCGGGGGAAGGGCCAGGGTTGGGGGTGACCGATAGCCAGAGGCCAATGGCCAAAAGCCAGGCTAACCAGCAACCAAGAACAAAATCAACTCATTTCATTTGTATTCTGCCTTATCCTTCCTACTTTTGTGCCCCGGTTCACATGCAAAACTCACAATCATGCAATGTACAATTGAACCAAAGGACATCCGGGAAATTGAACGCTGCAATATCCCGCAGCAAACCGCCTTCTGGGCCGGTGTCAAATACCAGCAGGGGCTGAATCCCCTTGCATTCAATTATTCCGCCCCCGGAGACCTTCTTGATCCGATGGCAAAGAACAGATACCATAAAGAAGGTGACCTGCTTTTGCTGTTGCAACCGATCGATTCAGACCATTCCATTGCCTATGTCCCATACGGCCCTGTTGATGAACCGAAGTTTGAGAACCAGGGACTTTTTTTGGAAGAACTTTCAGAGATACTGAGACCGAAGCTGCCCGGCAATTGCATCCTGGTCAGATACGACCTGCCCTGGGAAAACCAGTGGGCGGCAGAAGACGATCACTATGATGAGCACGGTAACTGGACAGGACCTCCGGATAGTGAATACCAGGAACTCAGGGTGAATTTCAAAACAAGCAACAAGAACCTCCACAAAAGTCAGAGCGACAACCTGCCCGTAAATACCATATTCCTGAACCTCCGCAATGATCCCGAACAACTGATCATGAAAATGAAACCCAAGACCAGGTACAACATCAGGCTCTCATTGCGCAAAGGGATCAATGTAAAAAGCTACGGACCGGAATACCTGGATGAGTGGTACATGCTCTATAAAGAAACCGCCGCAAGAAACGGGGTGACGCTGCACGACAGGGATTATTTTAAAACGGTACTTGAAAGCACTAAAAAGAACCCTGATAATGAGACGGATGTAAGGCTCCTGATGGCCGATCACCATGGCCAATACCTGGCAGCCATGTTCCTGGTGCTTTCCAGTAAGCGGGGAACCTACCTGTACGGAGCATCGTCGGGCCATAAAAGGAATATGATGGCAACCTATGCACTGCAATGGGAAGCCATCAGGATATCGCAGGAATCGGGATGTACAGAATACGATATGTTCGGTATCGCTCCCAATGCCGATCCCTCCCATCCCATGTACGGACTCTACCGTTTCAAAAGCGGCTTCGGCGGACACATGTTCCACAGGATGGGCTGCTGGGACTACCCGCTCAGCGAAGATGAGTATATGGTAATCAGGGCACAGGAAATGAACAGTGCGGGGTATCTTCAGCACCCGCGGAAAGCTACGTTGTGCAATGCAAGAGCGATTTAATCGTGCTCATCAGGCTAGCTTATTTTACCTATCGGTCCCAACCTTACACACAGTCGAAACTCGAAACAGGGGGCCATCTGAAATCGCTCAGGCCCACACACAAGGCTATTTATTTAAATGACTGCTGAAGATATACTTATTGCTTTTATTCTTTGTGTCTCCTTTGTGGACTTTGTGTAACAAACTAATAGTATAAAAAAAATATCTCTCCGTGGAACTCAAAAAATCTCCGTGGTTCTCCGTGTAACCACCATTTTCAATATTTTCCTATCTTAGCAAAACTACAATTTAAAAAACCAACTGTCATGAAAAAATTATCAGCACTCGTTATTCTGTTTTTCCTTTCACTTTCAATAATTCATGCCCAGGATGAGGTGAATGTTGTCATCTCCCCGGATGGAACCGAAACCATCAGCCGGCACATATACGGACACTTCTCGGAACACCTGGGCCATTGCATATACGGCGGATACTGGGTGGGCGAGGATTCTTTCATCCCGAATACCAATGGCATCAGGAACGATGTGGTGGAGGCACTCCGGAAGATCAATATTCCCAACCTCCGCTGGCCGGGCGGCTGCTTTGCCGATGAATACCACTGGATGGACGGGATCGGTCCGGCTGAAGAGAGGCCCAAAATGGTCAATACCCATTGGGGAGGCGTAACGGAAGACAACAGTTTCGGTACCCATGAATTCATGGAACTTTGCAAACAACTGGATACCGAACCTGTGATCTGCGGCAACGTGGGAAGCGGAACCGTCAAGGAGATGTCGCAATGGGTCGAATACCTCAACTTCGAGGGGATCAGTCCGATGGCCGACCTGAGACGTGCAAACGGACAGGATGAGGCCTGGGGTGTCAAATTCTGGGGTGTGGGAAATGAAAACTGGGGCTGCGGCGGAAATATGACGGCAGAATTCTATGCCGATCAGTACAGGCGTTATGCCACCTATGCAAGAAACTACGGGGAAAACAGACTCTATAAAATCGCCGGCGGGGCAAACAGTACCGATTACAACTGGACAGAAACCCTGATGAAGAACATTCCCCATTACATGATGCAGGGGATCTCCCTCCACTACTATACCACCAACTGGAGAGACAAGGGATCGGCAACGGACTTTGGCGATTCCCTCTATTTTGACGTGCTGCGCAGGTGCATGGATATTGAGAACGTGCTCGACAGGCACATTCAGATCATGGACAAATACGATCCCCGGAAAAGGGTGGCTCTTGTATTCGACGAATGGGGCACCTGGTACGATGTGGAACCAGGCACCAACCCAGGGTTCCTGTTCCAGCAAAACAGCATGCGCGACGCCATGGTGGCCGGACTCACACTCAACTACCTGAATGAGAGGTGCGACCGTGTCAAAATGGCCAACATTGCACAGACGATCAACGTGCTGCAGGCGCTTATATTCACCGAAGATGAAAAAATGGTGCTCACACCTACCTACCACATCTACGAGATGTACAAGGTGCACCACGATGCCACCCTGCTTCCCGTTGCGTTCCACAGTCCGGAGTACCGCTATGGCGACAGGGTGCTTGATGCCATCAGTATTTCTGCATCAAGGGACAGTGATGGAAAGATCCATATTTCTATCGTGAACATCGACCCAAAGAAGAGCCATGACCTCTCGATACGAATCGGTGAAGAAACAGGCCGGGGAGTTACAGGCAGGATCCTCACCGCTGAAAAAATAAACAGCCACAACACCTTCGCGGAACCTGACAATGTGGTCCCCACGGAATTTAAGGGAGCAAAGATCAAAAAGGGTGTGGTATCGGTGGAACTGCCGGCAATGTCGGTAGTTGTGCTGGAGATGTGAGGGCCAGGGGGGAGGACTGGGAAACTGGGAGCCACCGTCTCACCTCCCCGCCATCAACTCCGGCCATACCCTCAACGACCTGTAACCGTAAATCGCAATAACCACAAAACTGATGAACGGTAAAATAAAGGAGAAATTCACGGCAGGCATCGGTCCAACGGTACCCAGGTCTATGATCGCGCCCTGCAGCGGAGGCATAAGTGCCCCGCCCACTATGGCCATTACCAGTCCGGCTGCCCCAAGGGTCGATTCATCCCCCAGTCCTTCCAGGGCAATCCCGTAAATGGTAGGGAACATGAGCGACATGAAAATTGAGGTTCCCATCAGCAGGTACAATCCGGCCATTCCCTGGATCAGTATCACCCCTGTTGTGGTGAGCATTCCGCCAATGGCGAACAGCATCAGCAGCAGGCGGGCATTCAGGTACTTCATCAGGAGGGTGCTGATAAACCTGCTGGTCAGGAAGAAGAACATGGCAATGATGTTGTAATTCTGGGCCGTGGCCTTGGGGATGCCCAGGTTATCGGCATAATGAATAATGAAGGTCCAGCACATGATCTGTGCCCCCACGTAAAAGACCTGGGCGATGACCCCTTCCCTGTATTTCGGACTTTTCAGAAGCTTGCTCAATGACTCTTTAAAGCGGATCTGGTGTACGGCTCCCTCGCGTTTCGGCATTTTCGCCAGGCTGATGACAACAAACATCGCGATCACAACAAAACCAAGTATGATATACGGATCCCTGATCACAGACAGGTCGTGTGTTCTAATGGCGACCTTTTCAGCCTCACTTAAGGTATGGAAGATCACGTTCCCGGCAGCATCCCTTTTGTCTGATTCGAGCGCCGAGAGGATAAAGTTTGAAGCAACAAACATCCCCAGCAGGGATCCCATCGGGTTGAACGATTGCGAAAGGTTCAGCCTTCGTGTGGCCGTTTCGGGGGATCCCATGGAAAGGATATAGGGGTTGGCTGTTGTCTCAAGAAAAGCAAGTCCGAATGTAAGTATGTATAGTGAAATAAGAAAGAATCCGAATACCTCGAACTGTGCAGCCGGCCAGAACATCAGGGCCCCTAAGGCATACAGGGCCAGTCCCATCAAAACTCCTTTCTTGTAACTGTATCGCTTAACAAACAGGGCTGCAGGAATGGCCATGGTTGCATACCCGCCGTAAAAAGCAAACTGAACCGTTGCCGCTTTTGCGTTGGAGATCTCCATCACGGTCTGAAACGCTGCCACCAGCGGGTTGGTAATGTCGTTTGCAAATCCCCACATGGCAAACAGGCTGGTGATCAGTATGAATGGAACAATAATCTCCTTTGATACCACCACTTTTTTCGAATCCTTCATTATTCCTGGAATTAATATTATTTGTAATGGCCCCGGTGGATACTTCTTTTATCCGGGGAATGGTCTCCAATTTATCTCGTCCGCCAGGATGAATTAAAATGCAGATTTTCCAATAGTTTCCAAATATAATTTATTTGAATGTTTTTCTGATCCAATATTAATGCTACTTTTGATATAATATCACCTCAGCCCCGTCCCCTCTCCATATAGAGAATGGACGGGGTGAGGCAGAAGAATTAAGCTATTGCACTAAGAACCACGAAGAACCACGAAGTGACACGAAGGAGATTCAAAGGCAACAAAAATTAGAGAGTTAGTCATGCTTGGTGACCTTTGTGAATTCTTGGTGACCTTTGTGTAACAGTAAAAATCAGTTCGACGGTTCGACAGTTCGCTATCGGTCATCGGGACAACCAGTAACCAGTAACCAGTAACGATATGACTGAGAATAAATTAAACATACAAGAATTTATTGACGCGCAGTCCCTCGACACTTCGGCTCCGCTCAGTGCAACGCTTCGCTCGGGAACCGTCACCGCATCACCGCATCACTGCATCACCGCATCACTGCATCACCGCAACACAAAATACAAACAGTAAGTTTCAAATGATAGAGAATAAATTAAACATACAAGAATTTACAGACGAGCAGTCCCTCGACTTCGCTCGGGAACCGGAATATACTTATTATAATTAAATCTCGACTTCGCTCGATTTAACCAGCAACCAGAACCTTATGAACAAATCATCAAATCCACGACTGATCGGACAACGCCCAAAAATAGGGATCCGTCCCGCGATCGACGGACGGGAGAATGGGGTACGCGAATCCCTTGAAGATCAGACCATGAACCTTGCTCTGGCCGCCGCGGCTTTCCTGGAAAAAAACCTGAGACATGCCGACGGATCGCGGGTTCAGTGTGTCATTTCTGACACCTGCATCGGCGGGGTTGCTGAAGCAGCAGCATCGGCCGACAAGTTCAGGAGAGAAGGGGTCGGCGTCTCCCTTACCGTAACTCCATGCTGGTGCTACGGAAGCGAAACAATAGATATGGACCCTCATCTCCCTAAGGCAATCTGGGGATTCAACGGCACCGAACGTCCGGGGGCCGTTTACCTTGCTGCAGCGCTTGCAGGCCACAACCAGAAAGGACTTCCTGCTTTTGGAATCTACGGGAAGGATGTAATGGATGCCGGCAGTACGGAAATTCCTGATGATGTTGCCGAAAAACTGCTGCGTTTTGCCAAGGCCGGACTTGCAGCCGCCACCATGAAGGGGAAATCATACCTCTCCATCGGTTCCGTGTCCATGGGAATCGCAGGTTCCATCGTAAACGAGCCTTTCTTCCAGGAATACCTCGGAATGAGAAATGAATACGTCGATATGAGTGAACTCACCAGGAGGATTAACGAGGAGATCTACGATAAGGAGGAATATAAAAAAGCAATGGAATGGACAAAAAAGAATTGCAGGGAAGGCAGGGATGTGAATCCTGAAGAGGTTCAGTTCTCCCGTGACCGAAAAGATGAGATCTGGAAAACTGTGGTAAAAATGACCCTGATCATCAGGGACCTGATGACCGGCAACCCGGCGCTGAAAGAGATGGGGTACGGCGAAGAATCACTGGGACGGAATGCCATTGTCTCCGGGTTCCAGGGTCAGCGGCAGTGGACCGACCATTTTCCCAACGGCGATTTCTCCGAGGCGATCCTCAATTCGTCGTTCGACTGGAACGGGATCCGGCAGGCATACATCGTAGCAACGGAAAACGATTCCCTCAACGGTGTATCCATGCTGTTCGGACACCTGCTCACCAATACGGCACAGATCTTTGCCGATGTAAGGACCTACTGGAGCCCTGAAGCGGTAAAAAGGGTTACAGGAGAAAAACTGACAGGCTTGACTGAAAATGGGGTCATTCACCTGATCAATTCGGGTTCCGCCACACTCGACGGAACCGGACAGCAGTCGGATGAAAAGGGAAAGCCTGTAATGAAACCATTCTGGGAGATCACGGATGAAGAGGCGCAGAAATGCCTGGATGCCACCGGGTGGTTCCCGGCGGTTACCGAGTATTTCCGTGGCGGAGGCTACTCATCAAAATACCTTTCAAAAGGCGGAATGCCCGTAACCATGTCGAGGATCAACCTGGTAAAAGGTGTCGGACCGGTGCTGCAGATGGCAGAAGGATACTCGGTAGATCTTCCTGAAAAAGTACACAAAATCCTCGATGAGCGGACCAACGAAACCTGGCCGACTACCTGGTTCGTGCCAAGAATAACGGGCAAGGGAGCCTTTGCCGATGTATACTCTGTCATGGCCAACTGGGGTGCCAACCATGGAGCGATCAGCTACGGGCACATCGGCGCCGACCTGATCACGCTTGCTTCTATGCTGCGCATACCGGTATGCATGCACAATGTCGAAGATGATCGGGTGTTCAGACCCAGTGCATGGTCGGCGTTCGGACAAGACAAGGAAGGTTCGGACTTCAGGGCTTGTAAGGCGTATGGAGCGTTGTATAAATAGTGTCTGTCCACGCCGACTCTATGGACAGACTCTAAATAGTGTCTGTCCAAACCCTATTTTGGTCAGAAGCTGTTAAAATTCCAGTAATATTTAGCATGGTATTGCTAAATTCTGTAATTTGTATACAATAACCAATACCAGGCATGCCATGAAAAATTTTACCAACATCTTATTCTTAGCGATCCTGGCAACCATTACCACAAATTTGTTTTCACAGGATCAGGTTGTTATTGCAAACTACATGAAGGTTTACCAGGAGGTAGAAGAGGAATACCTTGAACTGGAACAGGAGTGGAAAGCGATCCATCAGAAGACCATCGAAGAGGGCATCAAAACAGGGTGGCAGCTCTGGAGGAAGTTGTATACGGGGACAGGGGATGAATACAACTACATCACCCTCGAGTGGTATGAAGATTTTGAGGCCACCATTACTCCTTATCCTGAAGAACTTATGCTTGAATTGTATTCAGACCTGGAGGCAGATCGCATGATACAAAAAACAAGGGAAGTACGCGATCTTGTGCGGACACAGGTTTCCCACAGGATCCTGGAGGCGGAGAATGGCAAAGGGGCAAATTACATTGTCATCAACCGCATGCATGTCGATGAAGCGAACGTTAATGATTATGTAGCGTTGGAGGATGAGATATGGAGGCCCTATCATGAAGTATGTATTGAAGCCCGGTTCAGATCACATTGGGCGTTGTGGAGGGAATGGCCATTTAAAGAAGGACAGTCCATCTTTTCCACGATCGACGGATTTGAAACAGCCGACCAGATCATGTCGGGGGAGGACCTGCTCTCTAAAGTGCACCCGGATATGACCTGGGACGAGATCGATGCCAAAGCCGAAAAGCTCAGAAGAATTGCCAGCGTGGAGATATGGGAACTGGTTGATGCAGTTTTCCCGGAATAGCCGGAGGGCATACACTTCTTTTTATTGGTCTGAACGCAGTGTATTGATCACCTTGAACCAGCATGAATGGATACCGTCCCTGATGTGGATCAAAACAATCTCTTCACTGAAATTTGTCAGGTCCACCTGGTGCAGGTATACATCTGAAATGTGATTTTCAATGAGCACCTGTCCGGTGATGGAGTATACTTCAATAACAGCCCGCTCTTCAATTCCTGAAACATTCACGATCCCGTCAGGAGAAGGATTCGGGAATACCTTTAATGAATCAGGACATGCCATATCCTTATTCTCAAATGGATTTTCTGAATGAAGCAACCCGTCGATCCCGGCAATGCCTATGGCTTCTTCGCCTCCGCCTGTGTAGAGGAGATATATCATTTCATCATCATCTTTAAAAAGGAACGGATCCCTTAATTCGTGTACCTGGTTCATGGTACCATTCAATGATGGCTCAATCGGGTATAGAATTCCTTCCCATTCATACTCAGGGAAAAGGATGTCAATTGGTTTTGTTGCTTTCCATCTTTGTTCCGGCTTTTCCAGGTTTATTATCGAATATTCAATATGCTCAGGGGCTGTCGGATACCTGCTGAACATGACATGAAGAATATTATCATTTCTGAGTACGGTGAAATGCCTCTCGTTTTTCGGGACAGCAGCAAAGGGATCTGATATTTTTTTCCATAAATGGGGGTTGAGTTTGTTGAAATTTTGGTCGTGATCCCAGGGATCCTCATAATCCGGGGCCATGTAGATACCATCTTTACAAAGGGCATAGCGCTCCTGTTTGTGGTCGAATATCCGGGCATAAAAGGGACAAATGATCACATCTTGCAGCCCTTTGTTGAAATTCAGCCCTTTTTCTGACACTGCAACAACCGTTTTCTGTCCGTTAATGGAAGTCTTTTTCCATTCCAGTATCCCTGCATGGAAATACATAATGAACCGCTTGTTCTCATGGTCGATTTGCACATCCGGGGATGCCACATGGTCAAATATTTCAAGGCCGGAGGGTTTGTCATAATTGTCGAGGTGAAATACGCCGTTGCCGGGATCATAAATCGTGTAAGGACCGGCTATTTCACTGCTCCATGCCATTTTTATATGGAGGTCGTGGTGGTTGGCAAAATAGAGGTAATAGTTTGCAGAAGAATCCGCCCTTGACTCCGGCGGGATCCAGTCGGGAATCCGGATCATCGATGGACCGTTAATGTTCCATCCTGTTGAGGGCATGGTTCTGTCAATAATTGGCTGGTTGTTGTTAAGCCGTGTAATACCGACCTGGGCATTCGCATTGCACCGGAAAAACAGGAGCGGTAGCAGCAGGCAATATCTAATGATCTGGCAAAACATTGCAGGAAGCGTGATATTAATTGAGAATTTCTCCTCACCCCAACACATAAATTAAATCAATTTCAATCTTACTTTAGGAAATATACCTTTAATATTTTACCATTTTCAGAAAACCGTTGCCGGTATTCACAAAATAGATTCCGGAACTTAAACATGATATATCGGCAATTTCGGTATTCTCACCTGACACTAATTGCTTTCCATTGAGATCGATTATGCTGAAGTTGGTTGGCTCGCTGAAATAAACAATGTCTGAAGCGGGATTGGGTGCGATAGTGACATCCGTGTAAAATTTCTTTTTGTTATCTGACGTTATGATCTCATTTGTCAGGCCGGTGATATACAGGCATCCGGTTGTGGACGGTCCCGGGTGCAGTTCAAGTATTGCTTGCGGATGGTTTTCTTCGGAGGTGTACACCAGGACGATCGTATCTGCATCTTCGATGGCATAGGTCCCGTGAAAAAGCAATGTGTCTGCATCGGCCTTTTCTTTTACGATGGCATCAATGGCGGTTCCCGTTTCCGCGGAGATCATAATGCTGGTTTTGTATTTCTCCTTTTCCAGGGGAAACATTTTGCTCAGAACAATGTCTGAAATTTTTGCAGGCGGCAACAGGATGCAGATTCTCACTGTATCATTAATGAGTTTAAAGGTTGAGGCTGCCCCGTCAGCATTGGTAAGGGTCCATCCGTCTTTTGTGATAAGGCTGTCGGCCAGCGCGACCATGATGGTATCAGCTCCTGTCCCTGCATCGTTATCTTCCGCCACGGTCACAATTTCGTGGGTTCCCCTTCCCAGTAAGCTGATATCGAAATAATGTGGTTCGGTTATGCTTTGTCTCTGATAGGCGCCATTTGCATACAACCTTACGGAAGATATGCTGCCATCGCTGTCGTGGGATTCGGTTTTCAGGATCATATCTTTCCCGTAATAGATAACCGATGAATCGGGTGGATAGAGAATAGAGATCGAAGGCAGCATATTTCCTGCATGGAAGCTTACCGGGTATGTAAAATGATTGCCTGCATCGTCATATACACTGAACAGAAAAGTGTTCCAGCCCTGGTCGTCTTCGGTGGGAGTGAAGTTCCAAAAAAAAACACTGTCTGTGGTTCCCCCAACAGAATCGTTGTTCATAAACAGACCAATGGATGTGATGTTACCGGCAATTGAAGATGCGTTTATTGTGAGGTTCAGGGGCTGACCGATCTCAGCAGAAGTTGCGTTACCGGTCAGCCCTTCTAACGAAAAAACAATGTCCCGTTGTCTGAATTCCAGGTAATCAATGTTGAGATCCCCCCTGATGATCCGGAGTTTTAACTCCCTTTCCCCACCGGGCAGTTTTATTTTTTCAGTTGTTGTGGTTATGAACGACTGTTTGTTCCCTGTAACGGGCAATGCTATCGTATCAGAAACCATTTTCCCGTCAACTTCAAGTACCACCGATCCCCCTCCCGTGGCGGATGATCGTATATCGAAGTCGTAATAGCCGTAACCTTCAACATTGACCGTGTAGGCCAGCCATTCACCGGGTTCGGTATCGCTTACGCTGTATACCCCTTCAACGGGGACATTGATATCCGCGTCACCAACGCGATAGGTATCCCCTTCATTACCGGGCGTATTATCAAAATAGGCCGATCCGCTTTCACCCTGGTCAAAGTTTTCCGCCTCTATCCTTCCAGGCACCGGGGCAGGGAATTCATTAAATGGAGCCTGTCCTTCAGGGAACTGGTATACCCGCACGTAGTCCACCAAAAACGAATCGGGGTAGTTCCCTCCGGCAGGATCATTTGCCCAGTAAATACCGGACAGCCCCTCCATGGTTGAGATCTCACCTGTAAGTTTAACATACCCTGGCCGGTTGCATACTCCCCCTCCTTCCGTACGCCAGATCTCTTTACCGTCGATGTAGAACACATATTTTTCAGGGTACCAGTCGAGTGTATAGGTGTGGTATCCATCCCTGATACCTGGCAGGTCCAATTTGTTGCCGACTGATTGATGTTCACTGCCATATCCGTCCCAGTGAATGGCAAGGTTGATCCTGTCGATCCAGCCAAAGCCTTCCATGATGTCCACCTCCGAGCCATCGACTCCCGCGTTCGCTGTGGAGCCTACATTTCCCTGCATCATCCAGAATGCGACCCACCATCCCTGTTGCGTTGGCAGTTTGCACCGCGCCTCAAACCGTCCGTACCGCTGCTCAAATTTGTCTTTTGTACGCAGGGCGCCGGTGCTGTAATCATGGGGATCATCGTCATCGTTCCTGTTTTCAATGATCCTTACCCTGATCACAAGGTTGCCATTGCCGTCGAGGTATGAATCTTCCCGGCTCCACCATCCGTCCGGACCCTCATCGTTGTTCCTGCGGTTGTATTCGGGGCGGTCCCATTTTGCAGAATTAATGGCGCCGCTGTCATTGAACTCATCGTACCAGACCAGCTCAGCATGACTTCGGGTTGGCGTCTGGGCAGTAGCAAGAAATGGAATGAGGAGAAGGCTGATTGAAAGTATGGATATCCTTGACATATTGCATTACAAATTACGAACCGATTCGCCGCGGCGAAGAGCTCATGAACCCGACGATCAGCCGGGTGAATAATTACGAATGTAAATATAGGGAGAAATCGTGAATGTTATCCTTCGTAGTATTTTGCAACTACTTTGTGCCCTGGTTCCCTGTCTTTACCATCCTGATCTTTTCCATTACATCTTCCGTGAGGGCATTTACTGAAACGGTGGCCCCGGTAATGGCGTCTATATCTTTACCGACACTGAGATCATGGCTGCCATCATAGCCAATGTATTGTTTAAGCCAGCCGCGGGCAGTGATTTCATAACCGTGGCTGGCCCGGTAATTGAACACCTCAATTTTTTGTATTGCAGAAACTGAATCCAGGAACATGAAATAATCAAAATACTCAAAAGCCTTTCCACCTGCCGGCGCCTGATCCATCGCACATCCGCTTGCGCGGCAGCTCCGCACACGACCCACGTAAATCAAGTGCAGCGGACCCGTGTAATTCTCATCTGCCGGACTGAAGAATTTTCCGTCAGAGATCTGAAAACCGCCCTCCCCGGCTCTTCCTGCATCATCAACCGCCTCTTCAATAACAGCTATTCCGTTTTTCCGCAGACTTTTATTCAGCTGCCTGTTGTTGAAATCGATTTCCTCCTGTGCCGCTGAAACCAGGAAATAGAGCGATCCTGCCAATACCATTAATAATTTACCGAACATCTCAAAAAGTTAAAATACAATACCAAAACCAGCATTGAATGTTGCATCGTAACCACTGCCCGTTCCATCCTTGATCAACTGAAGGTCGGTCTTAAATACTGCGCCCTGTGCAACGAACAGTGAAAAACCTGTCGTGATCACCGCTTTATGAAAGGCTTCATTTTCAGCAATGGTCACAACGGAAAAATGCGTGTCGTAATTTGAATAGCGTAAAAAGGGGATCAGTTTCAATTCCGAAGAAGCGCTTCTCAATACATTGTATCCCAGGTCGACATAGTAACCAAGCATGGCGCTGCCCAGGTCGCCGCCGCCTTTGTTCGCGGTAAAAGCATTGTACCGTCCGGTATTGCCAATCGCATTATAGTAGAACTGGCCCGCCAACTGAATTCCGCGGAACTGATACCTGGCATCCAATCCTGTCATAGCAATGCTGACAACCGATGAATCCGCGGCATCCCTCGCGACCTGGTCGGTTTTATCAAGTCCGTCAAACAATGTGCTTTCAGTCTCACCCAGGTAACCCGCAAGTCCAAGGTTCAATCCCCCTATGCCAAAATATTCTATCTTAACGGCGAGATCAGGTGAGCTGATAATAGATTCCGCTGCTTTCTGACGTCCACCCCGCAGTCCACTGGCACCTCCCAGCCGGGCCTCTCCGTCGAAACCATTGAAACCATTCATTAAATAGGCCTGGTATTTAAGGGATGCCGGCAGGACCAGTCCGCTGAACCCGATACCAACTTCACGCCATGTTGATGGTACAATATATGTATCGATCAACGGACGTTCAACACCATGGAAATATATCGGCTCATGGTATTCATTCACAATGCCCATGGGTATCAGCATCAAACCCGCCCTGAAATTCAGGTAATCGGTAAGTTCATACTGTAAAAATGCCTGTTCAACATAAACTTCTTTCACATGTTCAAATTCCAGCTCGGTAACAAATTGTGTTCGTTCGTTGAACCGGTAACCCAGCATCATGACAAACCGGTGGACATCGAGGTTGCCATTTGAGCGGACAGCGCCTGAGACCGGCTGGTTATAATGAACACCGCCATACCCTCCAATCTTCAGCTTGCCGGAAGTATTCAAAAGCATTTCGGCCGAGTTAAAATGAAGATTTAATAAACTGTCATTTCCCTGTGCATTCAGGATGGCGGCAGAACTGACCACTGCAGCAACAATAAATAATATTCGCTTCATTTGATAATCGTTATAAATCAGACAATAAATTTTCACTGCAAAAGTGAGGAAGGTTGCACATTAAGACAATCCCATAAAAAAGGGATATTTAGCGTGAATACTCCCGCCTTATAGGGAAGGTGATATTAGAAGGTGATGTCATCCAGGGAAACGATCTTCTTGCTAAGCGCGTATACCGTAAGTCCAGAAAGGCTTTTTATCCCTGTTTTTTCGTTGATGTTTTTGCGGTGACTGATAACCGTGTGGATGCTGATACTGAGCTTATCAGCAATCTCCTTGTTGTAGAATCCTTTGGTGAGCAGGATCAGCACATCGGTTTCCCTGTCGGTAAGCTGCTCTTTTCTATCGCTTCTGTTTTTAACGGTACCGGAAAACCGGTTAAATTGACGGATCATCTTTTCCGGTTCATCTGAAATGGAAACCATGCTGTCGAATACCGCCAGCAATTCGGGTTCAAATATTGAATATACCAGTCCAACCCAAATGATTTCGTGAAGGGAAGATTTCATTTTCCTGAATGCACCAACCCTGTTAAGGATCATCCCGGGATTCACGATCGCCACATGGATCCCCTCTTTCTCATGCAACGCCTGAAGCTCATCAAGACCGTTGAGTCTGTAGATAAAAAAATGATTCCCCGATCTCAACAGAATATTCATCAAGCCTTCATATACAATATGCGAAGGTTCGATCACGGCAATATTTGTCCTTTTCCTATCCATTCAAAAGCTTTGTTTCTACCTGCTTTATCAGCGGCAGCAGGATATCCTCCTCCACAATGGAGTGAATGGTCAGGTCAAATTCAAGCTCAAAAAGACTGTTAAAGAATTTCCTCCTTAAAGTAAGGTCGTTACTGATTTGTATGTGCTTAAGCAACAGGTTTTTAAGATCCGTTAGCTTGGTCTCTATATCTGTGTGATGCTCCTTGTAGTTGTCAACTGAGAAATCGGAACGGAGGGCATCATTGTTCAAATTGAGAAGCCGGCAAAAATAGGGAAAAGCTATCTCCTCTTCATAATCCAGGTGTTCAAGCACCTCTTCAAAATAATCATTAAAGAATTTTTCGATCAAGCCAATATCCTCACTATGGTGATTTTTCTTCAGCAAGTGTAAAAGCTCGATCAATTCGGGATACTTATCCTTTTTGTAATAACTGTGGCTGTTCTTCAGGTAAGAAATGATGACCGGAATGCCGGATTCAGGGATCTGTTCGATCTTCTCAGGAAGAAATCCGTTATAAAGATTACCGATGGCAACAAAGACTTCCGTGCTGATCCTGTTCTCCCTGCAAAGCTCCTCAACGGTCAGATCGCGCACATTGAAATCGATTTCAAGGTGCTCCATCAGCAGCAATAATGCATGATTTTCATTGATCAGTCCGGCCATTTTCATCTGAGGCCGGATGTATGTTTTATGGGTACTGTACATCGTCTGATTTTACTGCAAAAGTAACAACAATTTAGAAACAATTAAAATAAGACCGTTTGTTAAAGTTGCTGTTTCTGCTGCCCTGATATTTACAGTTTTTGTTAATTTATTTTACTTTTGCATCGCCTGTTGCAACATGAAAAACAGATTACAAATACAAAAAAAAATACTGTATCTGGTAAGACAGATCAGACAGCGCCAGCTTGTTCTCGGACTGAGCCTGGTCATTGGTCTTTTATCAGGATTGGCGGCTATCCTTCTGAAAAACCTCACCCATTTCGTAGAACACAGATCCAAGGCCCTCCTGCTGGGTGATACACAGGTAAATTTTTCAGCGCTGCTTCCGTTGCTGGGGATCTTTATAACCGTCATTTTTGTCAAGTACCTCCTGAAACAGGATATTGCTCATGGCGTCAGCAAGATCCTGTTTTCCATATCAAAAAGGAAGGGACACCTGAAACCGCACAATACCTGGTCGTCGATGCTGGCCAGTTCGGTAACGGTTGGACTGGGAGGATCGGTGGGACTTGAGGCTCCGATTGTTTTGACGGGATCATCCATTGGCTCCAACATCGGACACCTCCTCCGGTTGAACTACAAGACCATCGTTTTGCTGGTGGGATGCGGGGCAGCAGGTGCCATTGCAGGTATTTTCAAGGCACCCATTGCAGCGCTCATCTTTACTTTTGAAGTGTTGATGCTCGACCTCACCGCGTTTTCAATAGTTCCCCTGCTCATTGCTTCTGTCACCGCGGCAACGGTATCCTATTTCTTCCTTGGTGAACAGGTCGTCTTCTCCTTCACCATCAGCGAAACTTTTGTGCTGGGCAACCTTCCCTTTTATATCCTGCTCGGACTGTTCACCGGGCTGGTATCGCTTTACTTCACACGCATGAACATGTGGGTGGAACACTCGATGGGACGCATTAAAAACACAGTGGTAAAGACGGTTGTCGGGGGACTGCTGGTCTCCATACTCATATTTTTCATGCCCCACCTTTTCGGTGAGGGATATACCACCTTGAAAACGCTGCTTTCGGGACAGTCGTCCGAATTGTTCAACGGCACCTTCTTTGAAAATCTGATCCTTGGAAATTCTGCTTTCATCATTCTTTTCTTCCTGGTACTCGTTGTTTTTAAAGTTATTGCCATGGCGCTGACCACAGGCAGCGGGGGTGTGGGAGGGATCTTTGCCCCGGCCCTTTTCGTGGGAGCCATGAGCGGCGTTACCCTTTCCAAGGCAGTCAACATGCTGACTCCTGCAGGAATTTCCGAGAACAATTTCACACTTGTTGGCATGGCAGGGGTGATGGCAGGTGTGATGCATGCCCCGCTCACCGCGATCTTCCTCATCGCGGAGATAACAGGCGGGTATGCATTGTTCATTCCACTGATCATCACGGCCACGATCTCCTATGTAACCATTCTTGCATTTGAAAAACAGTCGATCTACACCATGCGGCTCGCGGAGCGGGGAGAATTGATCACCCATCACAAGGACAAGGCTGTCCTGAGCATGCTTTCAGTCACTGAAGTGTTGGAAAATGATTGTGAAAGGGTGCCTCTTGACGGCAACCTGGGTGACCTTGTGAAGGCGGTTTCGAAGTCAAAAAGGAATATCTTCCCGGTAGTGACCGAAGATGATGAACTTGCCGGGGTAATCGCTCTGAACGATGTACGTGATATCATCTTCAACTCCGAGCTCTACGATAAGGTAATGGTAATTGAAATCATGCAAACCCCGCCTGCCATCATTACAAAGGATGATAAAATGAAAGATGTACTGGAGATTTTTGAAAGTACCGAAGCATGGAACCTGCCCGTTACAGACAATAACAAGTATGCCGGTTTCATCTCCCGTTCCAAGATCTTCTCCTCCTACAGGAGCCTGCTGAAAGAGTTTTCTGATGATTAACCCCGCTTTTTTCAGTCTGAAAGCACCTCTTAAAAAGCCTTTGAGATCTTAGTGCCTCCTTTGTGCTTCGTGAAATAGCTGTTGCACCAAGTGTCACGAAGAAGACACCAAGCGCCACGAAGGATAAGTTACACGGACGACCGCGGAGGAATGTCTCACCGTCTCACCGTCTCACTGTCTCACCGTCTCACTGTCTCACCGTCTCACCGTCTTACCGTCTTACCGTCCATTTATCCCTGTTTTACATTGATATTTTAAACAAAAGCAGTATTTTAAGGGCCTCAATTTGCATCGCTATGAATGAACCGGAAAAATCAGTAAAATGGCAAAACGCCACGATCCTTGCTTTGCGTTTCCTGATCGGCTGGCACTTGCTTTACGAAGGAATCTATAAATTGTTCAATCCCGAATGGTCATCCATTGCATTCCTGGGGGAATCAAAATGGATCTTCTCCGGAATCGCCGACTGGATCGCATCCAATGCCGGCGTTCTCAATGCGGTCGATTTTCTGAATACCTGGGGATTGATCGCCATCGGACTGGGGCTCGTACTGGGGCTGTTCACAAAAGCCGCAGCCATCTCGGGAACTGTCTTGCTGATGCTGTATTACCTCTTTAACCCCCCTTTCATCGGAATGAATACGGTGGTCCCGCTGGAGGGAAACTACCTTTTGGTAAACAAGAACCTCATTGAGGCAGTCACGCTGCTGCTGATCGCGGTGTCGCCCGCTGTGAAATTATACAGCCTGGATGCATTGATTTTTAACAACAAGCAGAAAAATTAGGAGTTATGTCGTCAGAAAATGATGAAAAAAAAGCAAGTGGGGAAAATACCCATGGTGAAAAAAAATCGGGAATAGGCAGAAGAAATATGCTGAAAGCGCTCGCCGGGGTTCCGGTATTGGGACTATTTGGTGTCCAGGTCCTGAGAAAATTCAGCTATGATGACAGGCACAACGTGCGAAGGCAGATCATCAACGAACTGGGTCTCAATGATCTTCTCGACAGTGTGAAGCCGGTAACCCCGAGCAACGGCGATGTGATCAGGATCGGTATCGCGGGATTCGGAATGCGTGGACCACAGCTTGCCAATGCACTTGGATTCATGGAAAAAAAGCAATTTGACAATGCCGTGAAGAATGGATCGCTGGATTCACAGATCAAATACGGGAATTTCAATGCAGCCATCACGGGCATTTGCGATGTGTTCGACCAGCATGCAGAAAACGGACTCGCAACTGCAGGTCATGATATCTTCACCGGCGGTGAAATCGCACAGAAACACCCGGTAAAACGTTACAGCCATTACCATGACATGATCGCCGACCCCGATATTGATGCCATCATCGTAGCCACGCCCGATCACCACCATGCACAAATGAGCATCGATGCAATAAAAGCTGGTAAGCACGTATATTGTGAAAAGGCCGTGATCCACAGGGAAGATGAGATCGAACCGCTCTACGAGGCGGTGAAGAACAGCGGACTGGTATTCCAGATGGGACACCAGATACCCCAGAATGCTGTTTTCCAGCAGGCAAAAGAACTTATAAGACGAGGTATGCTGGGCGATATCTCCCATATTGAAACCACCACCAACCGGAATACACCGCATGGGGCATGGATCAGGCACGTGGACAACCAAGGCAATACAAAACCGGGCGACGAAAAATCTATCGACTGGAAACAATGGCTCGGGAATGCTCCCGAAGTGCCATTCAGCATCCGGCGGTTCTACAACTGGGCCCGGTATTTCGATTACGATACCGGACTTTTCGGACAGCTGTTTTCACACGAATACGACGCCATCAACCAGTTGCTCGATATCGGCATCCCTGAAACCGTTGTGGCTACAGGCGGACAATACTATTACAACGATTTCGGACAGATCCCGGATGTACTGCATACCAATTTTGAATATCCTGAAAGGGGGCTGACCCTTACCTACAGCGCCAACCTTACTTCATCAAAAACACGTCCCAGGACCATCTATGGGAAGGAAGCATCCATGACCGTGGGCGGACACCTGACCATGACACCCGATGGAAATTCGGAAAGGTATGCCGATTTGCTGAAGAGAGGATTGGTTGATCCCTCACGTCCAATGATTGAGATAATGAAAGGTTCCAGCCTGGAATCGGCAATCGATGCAGTAAGCTCTGCCACAACGCAGTATTATGCCGCACGCGGACTCACATCCACAAGTATTGACGGACGTGAATGGGACGTCACGCACCTGCACCTGAAAGAATGGCTCGATTGCATCCGCAACGGTGGCACACCGTCAGCAAATATCGACAAAGCATACGATGAAGCCGTTACGCTTGCAATGGCAGACATCTCCTATCGCGAACAATGCAGAACCAGGTGGGATCCCGTCAACAGAAAGATCCTGAGAAAATAATTTATTTTTTCAGATGCTTCCTGAACCTGCCGGGCATGATGAAACAGGGGCCAGGGGCCGGGGGCCAGGGGCGGAGTTGCAAAACACTACGAAGGATTTGTTACGCAAAGGATTTGTTACGCAGAATATTGAGAACTACGGAGGATCTCACCCTGTGAACCTCCTGTTTTTTCCATGGTCCCCGGTGTAACCCGGCTAATCCATCCTAAATTCAATTTAAAATAATTTTAATAACTTATGGACCTTAAACCCTGCAATGAAATTAAAGCATGTGTATGTCTTGATCGGAGTCGTTGCCGTGCTGACCAGGCTCTGGATCAATTTCCATATAGAATTAATTCCCGGAATCGGTGGAGGATATAATGTAATCCAGATCAGGGAGGTCATTGAGAATGGTCACCTGGCTTTTTCTGACATGCCCCTGTTGTTTTACCTCAACGCCTTCCTTGTAAAAATTTTGTCTGTTGTTCTTCCCGGAGCAGCGACGCCCGACCTGATCATTGCTGTTTCAAAAGTACTGGACAGTGTTCTTTTACCAATGCTGCTGATCCCATTTTACCTGGCAGGAAGGGACCTTCCGGAAAGTATTGTGCCAAAGTATGTAAAAATCGGTCTCGCAGCTTTTGTTGTACTTTCCTTTGCCCCGCTTGAATTGACCGCTGATGCGCAGAAGAACGCGTTCGGACTGGCATTGCTGATGCTGTTCATATACAGCTATCTCGGATTCCTGAAATACAGGAAGAGAAAAATGCTGATCCTGTCAGCTATCTCCTTGCTTGTCATCGGGCTGACTCATTTTGGTGTTTTTGTCATCAGTCTCGGGTTCCTTTTCACTGGGCTGGTAGTATTTTACAGGAGAAAAGCCTGGGTCCCGATAATTATTAGCCTTATAATTGCTCTTGCACTGGTGGCGATTTTTGATGATTCAAGGTCCATGACATTGCTCTTCTTCTGGAAACTGGCATTTGGCTTTCCATTTTTCAGGCTCGTTTACTATCCACAGGGATTGATCAACCTGTTTTTTACCTATTTTTTAATCGGGTTGCTGATTGCCTCCCTGGTAAAAAGAGGAAATGAGATGCCTTTATTTGAGAAAAAAGTCATTGTTGTATTTCTTATTTACCTGGCATTTTTATCGTTCCCTTTCTATAATTTTGAACTGGGCCGGCGCTTCAACCTGATGCTCTTCGTGCCACAGGTGATCGCTGTTTTGTTTTTGTTTCCATACATCAGGAAAAGATCACGCATCATCCTGTTTACAATAATTACAGCTTTTGTTGCAGGTTCATTTTTATATGGGGTGATCCGCCCCAAACCTATGTTTATCGTACCTGAAGCCTATGAAGATATGAAAAGTATGGGGTCGTTCTTCAAGGACCCGGGGCGGACCATTGTATTTGCCAGTCATGGACTCAACTGGTGGGTGGCATGGGAACATGGTACAAAAGTGGCCGAACCACATATTCCGATCGACCAGGACATGATCGATAAATATGATGATATCCTGCTTTTGATTCAGAAAAAAGGAAGGAACAAGTTGTACCCCGGGCAGACCAGTCCATTTATAAACCCGGAAATCCCTGAGAACGGAAATCTTATTTACCGGTCAGCCTATTTTGACCTGTATATGTACAGAAAATAAGATTAAGGTCAATAACCGAAATCCTTGGGATGTTGGCATGGAGGCATGGTATTTTCAAACCAAATTTAATTGCACAATAAGAAATATAATCACATCTATTGTACAAATAATTCAAAGCCTCGAAAAAAATCACCTGGCAGAAAGGAATGTGTATCTTTGTTAATTGTCTGATTGAGGATTAACCCTTTTAAATACTTCATGATATGGGGCAACAGTTAGAAGTCTATTATCATATCGGTTTTCCAAAAGTGGCCTCAAAATTCTTTCAGAACAAGGTTTTCCCCCGCCTTGAAGGTGTCACCTTTGTTAAAAAACACACCTACAACCGTTCTGATGATCTTTCATTAAGCAAAAAGAAAGGTAAGCTCCTCATTTCGGCTGAAAGAGACCGGGGAATGATCGGGGATGCAGAAAAAATTCTTAAGAAATTTCCCGGGACCAAATTTATTTTGTTTGTCAGGAGACACGACGACTGGCTGCTGTCAAGGTACAAATACAGGATCAGGAAATTCGGGTCCGAATCGTTCCGGGAGTTCTTCAACCTGGATACAAATGAAGGATTGTGGAAGGTGGAAGAATTAAATTTCAGGGATAAGATCATGGCCATTGAAAAGTTATCCGGGACCCCTCCGCTCGTTCTGACACACGATCTTCTTAAAAAGGATCATACTGGATTTATTGAAATATTACTGGATTATATCGGGACAAAACTCAAAAGACCTGTTCCGAAAAAGATGGTCCATACAGCGTTCAATGAAAAACAGCTGATCGGACTCAGAAAATGGAACCGCTGGTTTCCCTACCGCCGCAAACCTTTTAAAAACCGTTTTTCAAAAATTCTCTACCGGAGGACCAAACAATACGTGGTGCATTTGGTATCGTTCCTGCTTCTCTTCATACCGGGTTTCCTTTTCAGGAATAAAACACTGCTTACCGGGCCCGACAGGAATGAATTAAAACGGATTCGCGACTACTTTGCCGACGATTGGGCATTCTGTGTTGAATATGAGAAAAAGTACCGGGGGGACGGGGGGACGGTGAGACAGTCGATATTCAATATTCGAAATTCCTCTACAGTTCTCTGCGTTACTTATCCTTCGTGGCGCTTCGTGATTTTCTTTGTGGTCTTTGTGAAACAGCTTTCTTTCCTGGTCCCCCAGTCCCCCTATCTCCAAGTCTCCAAATCCCCCCGTCCCCCCTCCCCTCTAAACAGGGCATGATTTTTGCAAGTTCACATACATGTAATACATTTTTAAGAGGAAATATCTTTTGACCCCATCAATGATGAAGAAATATGTTCCCTTTATTCTGGTCCTGTTATCTCTTCACGGTTTGACATCCGCCCAGGAGAGATCATGGAAGAAAGGTGTCCTGATCCATACCGGCATTTCCATTCCTTTTTCAAATTATGCTTCAAAAACCATGGAGAATTATTATTCCGGGTATTTCGCAAATCCCGGTGCCAACCTGGGTACGGATCTCCTCTGGTACGGGAAAATATTCGGTCTCGGGGCATCTTTGGGCTATGCCAACCAGACCTTCGCCAGGGAAGCTTTCAGGTCGGAGTACGACCGCATCCTCAACGGGGAGGGTGAGACCACCGTATCTGCCGGTATCTACCAATCCCTGAAGGGCACAGCCGGACTTATCCTCAAAACCCCCGAATTTTACAATACGGAGATCATGTTCACCGCACAGGCGGGAATGGCGTTGATTGTGCACCCGGAAATAACAGTTGAAAATTCTTTTTGGGGAACACTGAACACCATAAATACAGACAGTGACTGGCAACCCATGAGTATGATGGAAGTGATCGTCAAATACAGAATGACAGAGAAAATTGGCATTTCATTGATTTATAATTCCAACTATGCCAAACCCTATTTTACTGATGATACGGGATTTTATAATGGTTTCAATGTCCCTGTAAGGTTCCGGAATGTCAATATCGGCATCTTAATAAATTTCTGATATGCGAAGAATCCGTATTCCAATATTGTTTTTGGTTGTTATGCTGATCAAAATGTCATGCAACCAGCCAAGGCTCAACTTCGACAGGGGATTTGTACCGCTTATACCCGAAAATTTTGCAGATGTGAATTCTGCCTATGACGACTATAATTCGGACTTAATAATGTACTGGTCATCCTCAGTTTTCACGCTCACTTTTTCAAGCAACAGGATGAGCCAGGGGAATCATTTTGACATTATAAGCTTCGACTGTATCACGGAATCAAAACTTACCAACGGGGAATTCAGCATAATGGCAGGAGAGGTCCAGACAAACCTGGTTGATGCAGTAAACAGTCCTGCAAATGAACTGGGTCCCTATTTCACCTTTGATGCGGCTTATTACAATTTCCTTTATGGTTTCGATCATGAGATCCTGGATGATCCGGAGCGCAGGTTCTTTTTTACATCTGACGAAACCGGCAATCTGGACATTTATTATACCTATTTCTCAACTGATGGAGGAATTCTGCCTGAAGGGAATGTTGCTCCGCTCTCATCGGTCAATACCGACGCAGATGAGGGATATTTTACTTTGCACAAGGGGGTCAATGATGACAGGGAAAATGTGTATTTCACTTCCAACCGTGATGGAGATTTTGATATTTTCCGGGCCACAGGTGAACCCGCGAAACTGATAGATCAATCCATTGATGTGGAAGTTCTTAAAATAGATATCCTTTCCAGTGATGCTGATGACAAGTGTCCGTATATAAAGAACTCCATGATGGTATTTACCTCTGACAGGGGGGGAGGATTCGGCGGATTTGACCTTTATTATTCTACCTTTGTCGGATCAAAATGGTCCGAACCTGTTAATTTCGGTGCAAGGATAAATACGGAATATGATGAATACCGTCCCATCATCGTTGAAACAGACTCATCTGCATTTTTCAATGATTTTATGATCTTCTCCTCCAACCGTCCCGGTGGAATGGGTGGGTACGACCTGTACTATGCAGGATTAAAACCCGGGGGTTATTGAATTGATGCTATTCGGGCTGCTTTTTAATGATGAATGAAAAAATATAAATGAAGCAATATTAATAAAATGAAACCCTCATGCACTGGCATTCGCGAAAGAAAATGAATGTAACATGAGGGTTCCGCGGTAATAATATCCATATTTTCATAATTTTGTGTCTTTAATTGAAAGAATTACACATGTTTAACTAAATTATATACTATTGAAAATCAGATCTTTCCTATTTATTCCTCTCATTCTTATTATTGGTATTTTATCTTCCTGTTCAGAAAGTCCGGAGCCTGAAGAGATCCTTTCACATACCCTGAAAAAGATAGAATCCCTTGACCGCGTGGAGCAAATACTGGTGACTGAATACCATGATTCAGCAAATTATGTGTTTAAGACCGATACGTCTGTTTATTATTTCATTATTCAGCGTCCGGATATATTGTATGGGGCAAAATATCACTGTCCCGGATACTACCTGGCCTCAAACAAACCAACCAAAAAAATTCAATATGAACTGGCTACCCTGAGAACAGATCAGTTTGGAGATTCCTACTACAAGGGAGCCAAAAATAAGCAGTATATTCCCATTTACGGATCAATTGACGCGTTCCGCAGGTTCATTCCACATCTTATTTCTGATTCCGCTGTCAGGATAATCAGGCTAAACGACACGCTGATAAATAGCCAGGAGATGCTGTATCATATTCAGGTAAAAATGAAAAACAGGAACATCAACGAGGACGGAAAAATACATCAAGTGTCATTCACGGACGACCACTTGCTTTTTACCTATGATTTCTTTATCAACAAAAGAACCGGGCTGCCGGAGCAGGTAGTCTTTGATTACAAATACAACGGTAAAACCAGTCAATGGTGGAAAGCAACCACACTGCAATACACTTTTAGTCCTCTCAGGCCCGGGAAAACCTGGGATCTGTCGTACAATTCCCAAAATTACATAACGGTCACTGACGCGGAAAGGCATGCATCCAAAAATAAGAAATACACGGACTTTCTCATTAACAAAGCGGCTCCTGGCTGGGAAATGCCCTCTACAGACCATAAAATGTATTCACTTGAAGATTTCAGTGACAAATTGCTGCTTATAGAATTTTTCACAACAACATGCGGTCCCTGCCGCCGTGCCTATCCCTTTCTGAATGAACTGCAGGCAAAGCTGGATCCCGCTGAGTTCCGGGCCATAGGCATCAATTTTGTCAACCGCCCCCTGGATGAACTCAAAGCATACGTGAAAAAAGCAGGCATTGATTTTTTGGTATTGAACGATACAGGACAAACTGCCCTGAAATACCAGGTCGGGGGCGCCCCTACTTTTGTAATGATAAAGAATGGAATCATAATTTACGTGGATACCGGATACACTGATAATACCATGCTTAAGATAATGAAGGAAATTGACAAGAATATGTGAATGGACGATGGTTTCAATGTCAAGACAGCCAGGTAAAGAGTTGTTATTCTTCTATCATTGTTAGGAGATTCATTATGATCTTTCCCCCGGCCCCGGGCATCAGACGGGTGGCCATGACCTCGTAACCCCCTTCAGGAAAGGCTGCATCTGTGCAAATATAACCGCTGGATCCGTTGCAGTGGGTCACCACCATGGTGCCCGGAACCGTTGATTGCTCCTTTATCTGCATCCCGATCTCTGTCATCACCTCCCCTGATATCCCTGCAAAAACAAATCCTCCGACTTTCAAAACCGTCAGTCTGACCTCCACATCATCCGCCGGTTCTAATTGTTCCGGGGGTTGCCTGTTCTCCAAACGCTTTTTGCCGGGCAGGAGAAGCGTTTCGCGTTTGACCGAAACCCCTTCAACGGGCTTTGTCTCAATCTCAGGTAGTATTTCCAGAACTTCCTGTGCCACATTATGTCCCACGGCTTTTATCTCCATGAAATTGTCGTTGGGACCGTAGATCGGGTTGATATCTCCCGATGCACCGGCTGTAACGGCAACAACGGGTTCCTTTCCGAGTTCTTCATTCATATACATGGCAGCCAGCCCTGGCCAGTCGCCCGTTATACGGTAATTGTCCTGTCCGTTTGCTGTACCATGACAAGCCCAGTTAACAAAAACAGACAGCAATGCTCCATCCATGGATTCTATCTTCAGAACATCCACGTCATGATCGCACGGTCCCTGCTGGTTCCTGCCCAGCCATACAGAACCATCTGCAAAACGTGCCCGCCTGTTGATGTTCATGTGGCAGCTTCCTTTCCCCTTCCCTATCCTCACAGCCCGGAGATCCCCGGAAGCCCTTTCAGCAATATCCACAAGTTGTTTCTCAAGAAATGCAACGTACCTCGTGTTGGCTTCTGTCAATTCCTCCCCGTAGGTCCTTACAGAAGGGGCCCCGTGGGTATGTGTGGCGGTGATCAGTATATTGCCTGCGGGGATCCCGGTATTTTCCATGATCATCCTTGAAAGTTTATCCGCCTGTTTGCTGGAGAATCCAATGACATCGCAGGTGATCATCAAAGCCTCGGTTGTGCCATCGGAAAAGCAGATCGCAGCTGCATAGAGGGAATCATGGATCCCTGTACTCGGAGTTTCCCTGGCTGCATACCCGCTCATCATTACCGGTTCTTCCGGGTTGATGTTCACACGGGCAAATCCCATTTTCACCTCCTGGGCCTGGGTGGTTTGGATCGAAAAAAGACCTATAATAAGAAGAGAAAGAAAATCTTTTATATGCATATCGGCTGGTATTTAAGATACCAAGTTATAAAATAAATGGTATTAAACCCCAGGGTATCCCGATGATATATCGGGATGAACCCGAATTTTCGATGCGCCACGGCACATCGAGGAAACTTGTTCGCCTGTGGCGAATTAAACCACTCTTCTCGTCCGCCGCGAAGGAGGATTAAAGTAAGACCCTGGTAATATTTTGATTACATTTAATCACTGTGTTACCTGTTTAAAATACGAAACATGACCAGTTTGTTACACAAGTTTCGTCTTACCGGTCTGGCATTTACAGCAGCACTGGGAGGATTTCTTTTTGGCTATGACACTGCAGTCATATCCGGAACATTGTCATTTGTCCGCGATCAGTTTGATCTCACTGCCGGACTCGAAGGCTGGTATGTAAGTTCGGCCCTGGTGGGTTGTGTTTTCAGTGTGATCTGGGCCGGTTGGCTGAGTGACAGATTCGGAAGGAAAATTATCCTTTTACTTACAGCAATACTTTTTTCACTTTCAGCGATCGGCTGTGCCTTATCATCGGGATTCTCTTCACTGATTATATTCAGGTTTGTTGGAGGAATGGGAGTAGGAATCGCCTCCATGATCTCCCCTATGTACATCTCTGAAATATCACCTCCCGGACAGCGTGGCAGGTTGGTAGCTTTGTATCAACTGGCAATTACCATCGGAATACTTGCAGCATTTTTTGTGAATTCCTGGCTGCTGAATGCTTCAAACACAGGCGCATTTGTAAGTAACCCTTCCCTGCACCTAATATTCAAATCTGAGGTCTGGCGGGCCATGCTTGGGATGGAATCTTTGCCTGCACTGGTTTTCCTGATCCTGGTAATAACCATTCCTGAAAGTCCGCGCTGGCTGATTGTCAATAAAAAATTGGAAAAAGCAAGGTCAATACTTGTCAGAATCGTGGGTGAAGAAGGTACCGTGAAAGAAATGAAAGAAATTCAGGCCACCATGGCAATGGAAACAGGTACATGGAAAATGCTTCTCGAGCCAGGTATAAAGGTAGCCGTTTTCCTGGGTGTCTCACTGGCCATGCTTGCACAGTTTACAGGAATCGATGCAATTATTTATTATGGACCAAGGATCATGGAACAGGCAGGTTTTGCAATCGGCGAAGCACTGGGTTCGCAGGTATTTATCGGCATCATCAATGTGGTTTTCACCCTGCTGGCCATCTGGCTCATTGACAGGATAGGAAGGAAGCCGCTTTTATTGATCGGTACAGCGGGAATGCTCATTTCCCTGACCAGCATTGGTTTGTTGTTCTTTTTCGGCAAAGCAGACGGACTCCTGCTCCTGGTTTTTATCCTGGTATTTATCGCCTGTTTTGCCTTTTCACTGGGCCCTGTTGTATGGGTCCTGCTTGCAGAGATATATCCGAACAGCATTCGCGGTCGTGCAATGTCGATCGCAACAGTGGCAACCTGGATCGCTACTTCTATAATCGGACAATTAATTCCGGTATCGATGGATAACCTGGGACCTGCCAACACATTCTGGCTGTTTGCACTGTTTTGTCTGCCAACTTTATATATAGGCTGGAAGATCATGCCCGAAACAAAGGGCAGGACACTGGAAGAAATCGAATTACACTGGATTAAATCCTTCAGGAAATAACAGAATGTTTATTCAGACCAACACCTGCCTTGCAAATGCATTCTTCTCATACATAGGTTTTCGGTCCCATGGTTCCGAAATGCACCTGACACACCAGTGTCCTCCCTTCAGCACCGCATGAGGTGTCATCTGAAACAGATGGCCCCGGCAGCATTTCCAGTACAACGGGTCATGCATTCCTCCTTTCCAATCTGCCTCTCCCTGCTCCTCTTCTCCCAGCAGTTCCCCACCCCTGAACCTTGCAGCCTCCACAAGATCTTCGGTTTCTATTACAGCTTTCTTTTCGTCATAACCATGATCCAGTCTGACATATTCCTGGTTATGATCAGGCAGCGGCATATTTGAATTCCAGTCCGGTATGCTCCTGAAAGCATCCTCCGAACCGTAAAAGGCTGCGATTCTGCCCTGGTTATTTTGCCCTATCCAGTTCATTGTACCGTCTTCCCGGAATGCAAGTCTTTTTAGTTGCATAAATGTTATTCGTTCTGTTAACCATTTGAAAGGCAAAAAGCCACGGTTCATCCCTGCCATTATTTTCAAATACCAGGGAAGGTTGTTCCATACATCCCTGTAAAAATCATCCATGCCCTGTCCGCCATCCCAGTGATTCAGATAACGGTCCGGTTTTCCTGCGTCTTCGAAAAACTGCATGTGAAAATTCTTCAGTGCGAACCATTTTCTTTCCATAACCTTTTTGTACCTGAGGCCCAGCATTGAAAATATCCGGTCAAGGAATTCAATATAGGTGATCCTGCATCCCGGTCCACCCGATACGTTGTAATAATTGTTCCAGAATTCCGACCCATCGGGAACTTCAAGGCAAGCAGCCAGCAAACGGCCCGAATCTTTTGCCGTTATGTTTTCCATGTATGAATTGAGGGGTTGATGGAACATTATCGGATCCATCAGTGAAAACAGATCGGGAATCATAATGAATGTCTGGCGGAGCGATACCTTGTGCTTTATACGGGATTGCATGACCGCCTGTTCCGCATCGATCTTGGTAAGGGCATAGTGATCATAAACGCTTGGGATCAAAGCATCACCCGTTCTGCCCACATGGACAGGGGGTAAACGATCACCATATTCAGCAACCGAACCGATATATACAAGCTTTATATGATCAGGGTCCTGTGCTTCAATTGCCTCAACGATATATCTTGTGCCCCGGGCATTAACTTTCCATGCCATTTCCGGATCCCTGTCGGCAGCAGGCGATATCAGGGCCATTGGATGCAGGCAATAATCAATCCCCCTGCATGCTTCTTCGATATCACTCCTGTTCAACGCATCACCCCAGACAATCCTTAAACTGCTTCCCGGATCTTCAGACTTTGAATCATTTATATACCTGCGGAAAAGCTTCCTGTTCTTTTTTGAGGGTCGCAAAAGAAGAACCATATCATACTTATCCCTTTTCTCCCATAGCAGCCTGAAGGTTTCAAAGCCCATGGAGCCTGAAGCTCCGGTAAGCAGCACAAGGGGTTTTTCTTTTTCCGGCATATATTTCACTTCAAATCATTTCAGGGCACCAGGCTCAATCATTTGTCATCTAATTCATATCTTCTTTCCGATATAGAAAACATAGCCGTAATAATCTCTATACGTATGGTATAATTCAGCTTCATGCCGCTGGTTTTTAATAAAATTCTCAGCAGTCGGATCTCCGGCATGCTTTTTCAGAAAGTCTTTCTGTACTTCAACCTGAGGCACATAAAAATGATCCGTCCAGCATTGCTCCGGAAGAATGAAAGTTGCCACTGGAACATACCCTGCATTTTGCATTTGGGCCACTTTATTCGGAATGGTATCTATCCCGGGATATTCACGCTGCCAGAATGCATTGATCTCATCGGGCCTTTCACCGGTAAACCAGGTTGCTTCAGTTACTGCAACGAATCCGCCTGGCTTCAAAAATTCCCTCCACTCCTTCAGTCCGCGCTCAAATCCAATGTTATAGATCGCTCCTTCGGACCAGATCAGGTCCAGTTTTTCCTGCTGAAAAGGAAGGTTGTCCATTGAACCGGCAATACCTTTAACCCTGTCCTGCAGATCCAGTTGTTTGGCATTGTTATTAAACAGCCGGATAAATTCAGGAAAAAGGTCCAGCCCGGTAATTTGTCCGGGTGCATTCTGAGCCAGCACCATGGTCTGTCCTCCTGTTCCGCAACCCAAATCGGCAATGCGGGAACCATCGTTCAGGATATCCACAAAGCTCAGGGCTTTCTTTGTTATTTCAGGACTACCCGGTCCCTGGCGCTCCAAAGCGGAGAAATATTCACAGATCAGTTCAAGATCAAAATCATGTATGGATGTTTCTTCTTTGTTCATGACAATTAAATTATTTTGCTGAAACCGGCGGATAAATATACAATGTATCCGTAAACCGGCTTCAGTTGACTTTAAATATTTAAAAATAGAAATACCCCGGACAAGATACTGCCCGTTGTAGAATAGAAGGATAACCTCCGGCAAAGTGCCGCAGGCCAATTACCTCACCAGATCCTTGATCAATTTATGCATCAAAAGATTTTAGTCAGGATAAATGTAAGAATATTCTTTTAGAATTCTTCGATCTCATCAGAAGTGATTAACGCAGCGCCCAGGCTTTTCATTTCCTCTTTTATTTTTACGAATGCCTCTTCATTAATGGGTTTGGTTGCATCCTCAATTAATGTAACAGAAAACCCCTCCTTGCAGGCATCAAGTATGGTATACCAGACACACACATCGGCTGCGAGTCCGCAAAAGAACAGTTCCTTTGCATCGCGTTCGCGCAGGTAACCCGCGAGCCCGGTGGACTTTTCATGGCCATTGTCATAAAAACCGCTGTAACTGTCCAGTTGCCGGTCCATCCCTTTTCTGAATATGGCCTCAACCTGAGTCATGTTCAGAGCCGTGTGAAATCCGGCGCCCGGAGTGTCCTGTACGCAGTGGTCGGGCCACAACACCTGTGTCATGCCCTTCCATTCAATTTCATCGAATGGTTGTTTATCCTCGTGGTTGGAGGCGAAGCTTATATGATTGGCAGGGTGCCAGTCCTGGGTGGCAATCACCAGTCCAAATTTGTCCTGTATCCGGTTAATAACCGGTATGATCTCATCTCCCCCGGGAACCTCCAGGGATCCTCCCGGTAGGAAATCGTTCTGAACATCAATGATAACAAGTGTTTTCATATTCGGTCCATTTTTTGAAGATGATGATTTATCTTCCTGCTGTATGATTCATGATCTGCGGGTTCCGGCAAGCCTGGCACGCTCTGATTTCAGTTTATCACTTATGCCGATTTTATATACATGCGGGTTGCTGAAGCGTTTGAATTCACCGGACAGTTTTTCAATCCTTTCGCTGCTATACGCTGCAATTTCATTCATGCTTTTTTTCCCGGTGCAGCGCTTCCCGTTTTCCATGACCGGTTCCAGCAACGGTTCCTTTTGCAAGTCTCCGACAAACATGTTTTTACCCGGCTCAAAAGGATGATGCATGGTTTCAAATTCATCTTCACCGGCCAGAGATATGATATCGGCGCCTGCCCATGTACCTTCCTCATTCATCAGGCGAAAAACCTGTTTCTTGTGCGGCAAGGTGATCTTGGTGAGGGATTCCGAAAGTTTTATGCGCGGTTTACCTCCGGAATGGGCCAGTTTGTAAACCCCGTCGAGCGCTGCATCGGGCTTACCGGTAACCAGGCTTGTCCCAACGCCGAACAGATCGATCGGGGCATTTTGCTCGTTCAGGCTTTTGATCACATATTCATCCAGTTGGTTCGACACGGCGATTGTAACCTCATGAAGTCCTTCGGCATCCAGCCTCTTCCTGACTTCTTTGGCCAGGTAGGCCAGGTCGCCGCTATCCAGTCGGATCGCCCGGAGTCTTTCACCCCTTTCCTGCATCTCTTTACCAACTTTAATGGCATTCGGGAGTCCGTTTTTAAGGGTGTCGTAAGTATCCACAAGCAAGACACAATTTTCGGGGTGTACCTGGGCGAAGTCCCTGAAAGCCGTCAGTTCATCGTCGTAGCTTTGCACAAAACTGTGGGCCATGGTACCGGAAACGGGGATGTTGTAATCGCGGCCGGCACGAACGTTGCTGGTGGCATCAAATCCCCCGATCATGGCTGCACGGCTGGCATAGTAACCTCCCGGACCGTGAGCCCTTCTCAGCCCGAAATCAACCAGCTTGCCGCCTTTTGCAACCAGCTTCATCCTGCTTGCCTTTGTGGCAACCAGGGTTTGCAAATTCAGAATGTTCAGCAAAAGGGTCTCTATGATCTGCGCCTCGATCAGGTTGGCCTCGACAGTGAGAATCGGCATAGCAGGAAAAACCAATTCGCCTTCGCGGCAGCTGTAAAGATTGCCGGTAAAACGAAAATGTTTCAGGTAGTTCAGGAAGTCATCGGGAAATCCTGTTTTTTTCAGAAAGGAAATGTCCATGTTATCAAAACGAAGGTTTTCAATGGCCCCGAGCAGATCATCCAGCCCGGCAAATATGGCATATCCTCCGCCAAACGGCAGTTTCCTGAAAAAATAGTCGAACACCGCCTTTTCATTATACCTGTTCTTTTTGAAATAGACCAACGCCATGCTTAATTCGTACTGGTCGGTGTAAGTTCCTGTATAATCTATCATCACGGGGTTTGCATTAAAAACTTTTTCTTATCGAAACCTGACTTCCTTCAAAATTAATAAAGATATTTTCTAACGTCCGAAAATATCCTGAAGAATTTCCACATGGGTATTGAGGTCCGTCTCGCTGAAAAGAACCATCCTTATGATCTTTACATTTTCAAGGGTTTCGGTCTGATCTGTGATGGTATTAAGGGCCACTGCAGCAGCCCCGGCAAGCGGATATCCGAAGGCCCCCGTGGAGATTGCCGGAAAGGCAATAGATGCAATGCCTTTATTGTCGGCCAGTTGAAGTGAATTTCTGTAACAATTTGCCAGCAGGATATCTTCTGGCTTATCCAGGCCATATACAGGGCCGAGGCAGTGTATGATGTATTGATTCGGTAAATTATAGGCTTTGGTTATCACAGCTTCATCGGGTTTGATGGGTCCGAGGGGTTCGCTCTCTTTAACAAGTTCCGGACCGGCGGCCCTGTAGATAGCGCCGGCAACCCCACCACCGGTAAGAAGCCGGGCGTTGGCCGCATTAACGATGGCCTCCATATCATCTTGACGGGTGATATCCCCTTTTATTATTTCGATGATTTTACCGTTTATGTCTTTCCTCATAATCCTGGGATTGTTTGTTTACAATAATTTTACCATCCCTCAATATTTGGTATCACATGTTTATAATAAAACAAGTTTGTGGCCATCAATGTTTATAAAATTTTACACGTAATCCGGACTAATTAGTGCTTGTCAATAAAGTCGAAGTGGCTGGATCATAAAGTGCGAGAGCAAAGTGCACAAAAATCTTAAACCGCAGTATCCGCCGACGGACGGATTCGAGGATTTAAGATATTTGCAGCAATGCAGCTATCGGACTTTATGGACAGACACTAATCATCTTTGTTCTTAGCACTCAGATCAGAAGTGGTATGAAACTGAACTCCGGGATGTGCTTCTGTGGCTATTTTCAGCATCCAGTCACTTTCTGACAGAAACACGGGGGTGTCTGATTTGTCAAAAGCAATGGTATTTGATCTCCTGTCAATCATTGCACCCAGTTCCTGTTTGCTCTCAGATGTAAGCCAGAAGGCTTTTGCATATGGCAAAGTCCTGAAATCGCATTTGGCGCCATACTCGTGTTCCAGTCTGAATTTAATGACATCAAACTGGAGTTCGCCCACTGTACCGATGATCTTACGGTTGCCAGGCTGTTGAAAGAACAATTGTGCCAGCCCTTCCTCGGTAAGTTGTCTGACTCCCTTTTCGAGCTGTTTGGTTTTAAGAGGTTCTTTGTTGACCACCTCCTTCAATATTTCAGGGGAAAAGCTTGGAATACCTGTGAAATGAAGGTCCTCGCCCTCGGAAAGGCTGTCCCCTATTTTCAGGTTCCCGGTATCATAGAGGCCGATGACATCGCCCGGAAAAGCCTCTTCTGCAGTGCTTTTGGTGTTTGCCATAAAAGTTACCGGTGCAGCAAAGCGCATTTTTTTATTCAGGCGGGTATGGTAATACATTTTATTGCGCTCGAACTTTCCTGAACAGACGCGAAGGAAGGCCATCCGGTTCCTGTGGTTGGGGTCAATGTTGGCGTGTATTTTGAAAACAAAACCGCTGAATTTTTCCTCTTCCGGCATTACCTCCCTTTCGGCAGCCTTTGTGACTAAAGGGTGCGGGGCAATGTTTATGAACGTTTCAAACAGATCGTGTATGCCAATGTTGTAAAGTGCGCTGCCGAAAAAAACCGGGGCCAGGTAGCCCTGCAGGTAAAGATTTTTTTGAAACGATTCAAACAGGTCGGATGCGAGATCAATTTCTTCCCCCAGTTGATCCATCTGTTCTTGTCCTACAACCTTCTTCAGTTCAGGGTCTTCAATGTTTTGTGTGCTTAAAAGGATTTCCGCCCTGGCGGATTTATCAGGCTGGTAAAGCTGAATTCTTTTCGTCATCAGGTTATACACACCTTTGAAGCGGCTGCCCCTGCCAATGGGCCAGGCAAACGGACACGTGGCTATTTTCAGTTCATCTTCCAGCTCTTCCAGCAGGTCGAAAGGGTCCTTGCTCTCCCGGTCCATCTTATTGATGAAGATCATTACAGGGGTTGCCCTCATGCGGCAGACTTCCATCAGTTTGCGTGTCTGGTCCTCTACCCCTTTCACACTGTCAACCACAAGGATCACACTATCCACCGCTGTCAGCGTGCGGAAAGTATCTTCGGCAAAGTCCTTATGGCCCGGTGTGTCAAGTATATTTATCCTGGTCCCTTTATAATCAATGGTCATTACCGATGTGGCCACAGAAATGCCGCGCTGTTTCTCTATCTCAAGAAAATCAGATGTGGTTGTTTTCCTGATTTTATTGCTTTTAACAGCGCCGGCAACCTGTATGGCACCTCCAAGAAGGAGGAGTTTTTCAGTAAGGGTTGTTTTGCCCGCGTCGGGGTGCGATATAATGGCAAACGTCCTTCTCCGGTTGATTTCGGCCTTGATGTCCATACATTCAACTTATTTTGGGTGTCTTTCAAGCACCCGTGATACTAAAAAATAAAATACGGGATTGGCAGTATTGCACTTATGGTATCGGCGCACTGCCGGACGCCAGCCTGACCGGAAAAATCTATGGTGGAGTATTGCCGCTATATTTCAAAATCCTGATTTTCATGATAGTCCGCAAAGGTAATGAAAATTGCAATGCGGGCAAAGGTTTTGCTTTTGCCGAAGCAAATATGAATTGATTGCAATAATAGTATTTTACAGGGCGTTGTTTATTTAAACCTAAACCCTTTGTTATGAAAAAGTTTTTTTTGTTTTTTATTCTTTCCTTAATAACAATCTCTGCCACTTCCCAGCAACGAACCAACAACATATTTCAAAACAAAAACAGCATTCAACTGGACCTTGGCGGTCATGGTTTGTTTTATTCCATCAACTATGAAAGGATCCTGGTTAACAGGGAAAGATTCAAAACTGCTGTACAGGCAGGTATTTCTTATTATCCTCCGGCAACAGGTATTCGGGATGTCTGGATACCGATAAGTATCAACGAATTTTACTCTTTAGGCAACCATCACATCGAAGTTGGTCTGGGTATTGTCCCTATTTACGAAGCTGTAAGATACACAGATAATTCGGCTGATTATTGGTTCTGGAGTAGATTGTATTCCGGGAGAATTGGCTATCGATATCAGAAACCTGATGGCAGATTTCTGATAAGAGCAGGTTTTACACCAATGCTGGAAAGGGAATGGATTTATATAGGTTCCGGAGCCAATGGCGACAGGACATTTGTTAGTAAATTTCATCCTTTTGGTGGTGTTACTGTCGGGTATACATTTTAGAAAAAAGCACGACCACATCCTGTATAGTGCATTTGGATAAACCTTTTAACAAAATCCCCTCCAGCGACCTCAGTATTTCCAGCCTGGCGGGCAAAGCAATTATTCAGGGGGGTCAGTTTGCTCAGGAATATACAGTTTGCCATTTTCAAATGGACCAGCGAACAGTATGATCCTGATGAGTGGTTCTTCCCCGGCTCCCAACTATTCGACAGAACCATTGAAGGTGCGATGAAAGTGTAGCAAAAGTGTATTTGACAAGAAGTTTAGATGAACTTGCAGAGAAACTTGGTTTTAGGTACAATAAGATCTTCATTCGGAATCAAAGGAAAAAATGGGGGAATTGTTCCAAAGAAAAGAACATCTCATTGAACTGGCGATTAATCAAAACTCCATTGTTTGAAAGTGATTATTTGATAGTCCATGAGTTGGTTCACACATTGGTAATGAATCATACTAATAAATTCTGGACTTTATTAAAATCGCATTATCCTGACTACAAGGATGCAATGAATTGGTTGGATAAATATGGGAACAACATATAACTATGCGAAATAAGTAATGGTTATGAATTGAGGAGCAAGGTTATTAATACTGGGATTTTCATTTTTTAAGAATTTATATCGATAAATGCAAATTCACTTTTCAGGTTTTCTGTTCTGATTCTTCATTTTACAACATCTTTTGACACTTCAAATTTCTTATATATCCTGCTGGCTAATGCGTCAATTACAAAGGATTCTATTTCCTTATCACTAAGTTCTTCAACGCCATTTTTTAATTTCTCAGTAAATTGTTTGCAGTGATTTTTTTCAGCAGCAACTAGTTTCCTTAAATTATCAATAGGCACTAATAACCTGCCTGCAAATTCATTAGCTTGTTTCTCGAACCATTCTAAGCTTTCTTCATCAACTGATTGCTGGAATTCAATAAATTCCTTCTCAGAGGCAAAATTTATATTTTTGTATTGTTCCGCATGCAGAATTAAATGTCCAATTTCGTGTGCAAGAGTAAAGTTTAGCCTGAATTTGTAGCGATCATCTAAATAGGTCTTGCTGTCAACCGAAATGGTTGTTAAATTACTTTGCAGAAAGCCTTCTTTGTCAACTTTATCTTTAAGGCCGTAAATAGGCTGAATCTCGAGTCCTAGCTTGAATTCAATTATCTTATGAATAGGAACGGGAATAGTATCTACTGGATCAATATACTCGTTCCTAAATTCTTCAACTATCCTTCTTATTCTGTCCCAGGTCAATCTTTTTTGTTTAATCTCCTGCATTTGATTGTTGAATTAGTTTAATAAGTTCTTTTAATTCCTCCTCAGTGGGCTTTTCTCCTCTGGCAGTTCTGAAAAACAATGGTAGTTTTTCCAATATTTCTGAATCTTCAGCTAATTCCGTAGGAATAAAATCAATCATCGCATAATCGAAAAGCTGATTGTATTCCGAACTATTCTCAGTCAGTCCAAGGGCTGTTGCAATTTGTTCCAGTATTTCTTTGCTTTTAGGAGGAGCAAGTAACCCGCGTTCAATTTTGCTCCAATTACTGGGATCAAGACCCACGGTTTTGCAGAATTCTCTTAGAGTAATTTCCTTCTTTACTCTCAAATCCTTAATGTACTCTCCAAATTTTTTCATAGTGTGTTTGCATTGGTTTATTGTGTGGTATAAAAATACCACATTATGTTGTATTCTCCAAATTTAATGTGATATAGTATTGGGGTCTTTTTTACGCTAATCTGCCAGCAAAAACAATCAAAACAACCTGCTGCATTTTTTCATAAGGTTCCCTACATTTGGCGTCAAAAAAAAGAAAAGAGTTTTATATTACATCCCCGTTACAACTCATCTGCCAGTTTTTGTATTATTTCTTTTGGCATTTTATAAAAAGATTCCTGGCATAATTTCCACCTGGAACTTGGATATGATTTTGGGTATCCCAACCTTATAAGCAGCTGCTCCAACCTTCCAGGAAATATATGCAGAAAATGAATCAACATCTTACCCTGTCTTTCAGTTGGGCTCCTTCCAGCATACCACTCTCCCGGGAATTGGATTTTAAGCACGTTGAGCTGATTATTATTTTGCAGTTGAATAACAAGTAAGGGTATCTGATTTCTTGATGTCTCGTTTTATTGGTAACTTTGATAGTTGGGGCGGGTTTTCTTATAAGATACCTGATTTGATGGAAAACAAGGAAAGTTTCTGGAGTCCTTTAGATAATGCTGCTAAAATATTCCCTGCCATTCGAAGTCAGGAGAATACAACCGTTATACGATTAACAGCAGTATTAACCGAACCTGTTACAATAAATAATCTTTTTAAGGCGGTGGAAAAGGCTGAAAAAAGGTTTCCTTATTATAGAGTGCGGTTACGTCGAGGTTTTTTCTGGTATTATCTTGAACAGGTTGATGATCCGATAATTATCCTGCCTGATGATGACATGCCCTGCAAAGCTTTTGGCTCAAATAAAGAAAACAGGCTGTTGATAAGAATATTGGTCTATAAAAATCGTCTGAGTGTCGAGTTATCACATATTCTAACCGATGGTCACGGTGTAATGACCTTTCTGAAGTCAATTCTCATCTATTATTTTAGAGAGAAGGGGATTATCCATAATGATCAAATAGAAGATTTTTTTGTTAAGGATGCTGACAAAGAAGAGCTTACAGATGCCTACAGTCGTTATTTTAAGGAGAATATTCCCTCGGTCGTGAGCCAGCCAAAGGCATTTCATATACCATACCCCTTAAGAAATAAACCACGGTTTGATGTATTGTATGCGATTATACCAGTAAATGAAATAAAACAAAAAGCAAAGGAAAAGGGTGTGAATATCACCGAATATCTGATCGCTGTTTATTTGTTGGTTTTACAGGAAATATTTTATGATTGCAGAAATAAGGGCATCCCCACTCCAAACAAGTTTGCCCGGATCGAGGTTCCAGTCAATTTAAGGCACATTTATCCAAGCAAAACGATGCGTAATTTTTCACTTTTTGTGATCCCTGAAATTGATTTTCGCCTGGGTAGGTACTCGTTCGATGAGATACTAAAAATAGTCTACCATAAGATGCAGCTGGAAACAGATGAAAAACTGATTAGTAAAATCATCTCGCGAAATGTGGGTGGCGAAAAAAAACTATTTATCAGAGGAATACCCATATGGTTAAAGAGCCTGGTGCTTTATTTCAAGTACTATTCGGAAGGTGCCAATCAATACAGCGGAGTGGTTACGAACCTGGGAAAAATAGACTTGCCTGAATCAATTTGTAACAGGGTCGAATATTTTGCCCTCACCCCACCGCCCCCCAATAGAAAACTTAAAATAAACTGTGGAGTTATCGGATATGGTAACAAACTCGTTTTGAGTTTTGGTAATATATCCAGGTCAAAGGATTTTGAGCAAAAATTTCTCCATTTTCTCACCCGGCAAGGAATCCATGTGAAAATAGAAAATATAATTTAAGATGAACTATTGCAATTACTGCGGTGTCGAATTGGACAAGACCATGACCTCTTGTCCTTTATGCGGCTTAACTGTTGGTGAAAAGCGGGTTATAACACATGAATGGAAATCCAAACAACCCATTTTTAAAGATAAGATATCCAGCGAAATTAAGAATATGACTGCTGCTCAGAAACGGAAGTTATTCTGGGAAATATCTGCAATCATATTGATCTCAGGCATTCTTGTAACCCTCGTTATCAATTGGATTGAAAGTAAAAATATTACCTGGTCAAAGTATACATTAGTTTCTTCTTTGTCAATACTGGCCACTATAAGTTTTTTCACGCTTCTGCGCAACAGACCCTTTATGCTGGTCCTGGGCAGCTTTATTTCAAATGCAGCCTTGCTTTTACTATTGGATCTGATAAGTTCGAATATTGGATGGGGGACCAAGCTGGGAATACCCATTCTTTTTTCATTGTATGCCCTGATTCTTATTGTACTGTGGCTTATTCGTATCTCACATCGGCGGGGATTCAATATTTTGGCTCTGATTTTTATTGCAATGGGCCTGTTTCTTATCTGCATAGAGGTTTTTGTGTCTCTATATTTTAATCATAAAATTACACTTAGCTGGAGCATTATCGCAGCATCATCCATGATACCCATATCGACTTTATTGTTTTTTGTTCACTACAGGCTCAAATCAGGAATTGAGTTGCGTAGATTCTTTAATATCTAGAAGATGCTAAAGAGTTCGGACCAAAGATCTCGACCCAGCACATAGTATAATATGAATGTTCCGACCCAGCCATGGGCAATGCCAATGGCCCAAAGGTTTCTCCACTTCAAGTAGACCGTAACAAATACCACTTCCAGAAAGAATGTGAAAATCATCAGGAAGAAACTCGGATAATGAACCATGCTAAATAGGGCGGATACAAGGAAAATGATAAGATACCTGTTCATTTTTCCTTCTGCTGCGCTGGCCAGGTTCTGCGTGATGATACCCAGCATCATAAATTGCTGGATAAGCCCCCATAGTGGATAAAGAAGGAGGACCAGAATAAAATACCAGGAAAAAGACAGGCTTTCATTCATATAGCTATAAAGAACAGAAACGATACCGGTAATGAAAATTAAAGGTGCCAGGTAAAGCAGGCTTTGTTTAAAATGTTCTTTTTTGAAGCCCCAGAGAATTAATGTTTCCCTGTTTGATTTTACCCGGTAAAGTATATAAGCTATCCAAAACAGTACAATCCCGCATATATAGAATACGCTCCAGTTCAGCCAGTCCATAAAAATGAACTTGAGCACGGCAGTTAAAAAAACTGCCAGTATTGCGAATTGTTGTTGATTGGTAAATTTCAATTTACATGATCAATTTATTGGTAAAAGTGAATTGCTGTTTGCCAGATTGCATAGCATGTTGCTAATGTAAGGGTTTCTAAGCTGGAATTGATCTTTGGGATGGAAAAACCGGCCAGTCTGACCACCCTTGTCCGAAAAGAAGTGAGCAGTCTGTTTGTCATCAAATTGATATTTCATTTTTCATTGGTAATGAAAGGTTTAAATTCCGGAGAGAGGATATGGTTTCTTTATGAATGGCTAATGGAAAAGACCTTGAATCTTAATGACCTGAAAGAAGGTAATTACGTTACTTTGTCAGATGATAACCTGCAGTATACAATAGGGAAAGGTGATAATTCACCACGCCATCGGGTTAGGAACAATCTCCCGGGTACAATTAATTTCTGCCCATTAATCAGCAGGAGTGAGAAATTGGAAAAATACTTAAATGAAGATCTTTCAGAAAAAACAACAAGTTTGGTGCGAAATATCCATAAAGATATCCTACATAGGACTTCGGCCTTTCTACTATTTAAAGACTCGAAAGCTTCATTTAATATTGAAGGTGAAACTCCTTCAAACAGCCGGGCAACCAGATGGGGCAAGGTCATTGGACAGGCCGGGAACCGGCCATTATCTAAAGAAGAACTATTACGTCTTCAACAAATTATCATCGAGAATGAGAGGTTTATAAATATGGGATTCCGTAAAGAAGGCGGGTTTGTTGGAGAATATGACAGGACTACAGGTGAACCAATACCGGAACATATATCAGCACGATGGCAGGACCTTGATGAATTACTTGATGGTTTGGTTAAAACTGATTCCAAACTTGAGAAATCAGATTTTAATCCTGTTTTAACTGCTACCATGATTGCATTTGGATTCGTATTTATCCATCCATTTGTTGATGGTAATGGGAGGATCCACAGGTATCTTATACATCACATCCTGGCAAAGATGAAATTTACACCACAGGGAATTATATTCCCCGTGTCAGCAGCAATACTAGAACGGATTGATGAGTATCGAAAAGTTCTTGAAAGCTATTCGCACCCGCTTCTTGATTTTATTGAATGGAGAACAACACAGGATCATAATGTCGAAGTTTTAAATAGCACCGCTGATTATTACAAATACTATGATGCAACGCTCCAGGCAGAATTCCTTTTTGATTGCATTGACTATACAATCATGAAAATTATTCCGGTAGAAGTCTCTTACATCCAGAATTATGATCGAATGAAAACCTGGTTGGATGACAATTTTGAAATGCCAGATAAAACAGTGGCGTTGTTGATCCGATTCCTTGAACAAAACAATGGTAAATTATCAAATCGGGCTCGGGCGCAGGAGTTTTCAGCTCTTAATAATAAAGAAGTTGAATTAATTGAAAATCAATATCAAGATGTTTTTCAAAGATGACCTCTAAAAATATAAACTCAGAGAACATTCTGAAAACAGGCCAACTGCAAGCTAAAAGGGGTCAAACAAAAAACCGAACCCCTTTATTAACCTATACACGTAAATACACAGACGATGGAAATCATTTATACACCATCATACTACTATATAGGTCATTTTTCGAAATATATACTTCCTAATGCTAAAAGGATCAGTACCACAACCAGCCATACCCATTTACTAAGTACATCCTTCCTGAACGAAAATAACGAAATAATAGCCATAGTTATGAATCAAACTTCATCGAAAATAGCTTATAAACTTTACATTGAAACGTTTAAAAAGTTCATTATTCAAAAAGATGAATCTATTGATTTTGAATTTCTCAATGACAATAAAAAAAGGGAAATCTAAAGGTAAATTCTATCAAAGAGATCTTTGGAAAGATTATTTATAGTAAAATATAATATTTTGCCACCCAATAAGCCACCCTTAAAAACAAAACCCACTGAATTTCAGCGGGTTTAATGTTTAAAAAGAGGTAGGTAGCGGATTATTAACGTGATCCGGTTGCGGGGAGCCTTTCAACAAAATCCCCTCCAGCGACCTGTCGGCCGCTGTGGTATTTTTTCTTTCCTTCCTTACGCTCAAGCAGAGCTTAGCGACGGAGGAAAGAAAAAATCCCCGGTAAAAGCAAGCTTTTTCCGGGGATTTTGTTGAGGTCGGTAGCGGATTCGAACCGCTGTAACTGGTTTTGCAGACCAGCGCCTAGCCACTCGGCAAACCGACCATAGTTGATTAGCTTTTTTTAGAACTTAATATCTCAAAGCCATTTCAATATTTTATATAAAGAACTTCTCAGTTGCAGCCCGGTAGCGGATTACTCGTCCGCCTATGGCGGACTCGTGAGCTCGCTGCCTGCGGTCGCTCGGTTCGAACCGCTGTAACTGGTTTTGCAGACCAGCGCCTATTCGCCGCGGCGAACAACCGACCTTGTGCACCGAAACTTTGGCGTAAGTGCGCCTTGTGCACCGTATCCGCCGCGGCGGAGAAGGCGGACTGCAAAATTAGTAAATTATTTGCATTCAGAAAACCATATATACAACTGGACATCGTTAGTTTGCAGAACTAAAAGAAAGGAAACAAACTAAAATTATTTCTCTTGATATTTACTCTGATAAAAAGCTCCATCTGCTGCACTAACTTTATTTGGACTTTAGGTTGAACCTAAGGGGTATATTAAGC
>JAIPBT010000036.1 GCA_021738565.1 Bacteroidales bacterium | reverse complement strand
GATTGCGATCTGTTCCCTGTTTATGATCCATAATACCTTGATTTTGTTATATACAAGTTACTGAATCATTGGTTAGTAATGGATTATCCAAAAAACAGGTTATGAACAATTCTGGAGGGTTTTTGCACACGCTGACGGTATGTGGTATGTGGTATGCGGAAAGCGGTTTGCGTTATATCGGATATCATTTAGCCACGTTCTGAAATAATTTACCGACGAACTGTCTCACCGTCTCACCGTCTTACCGACGAACTGTCTCACCGACTCACCGTCTCACCGACTCACCGTCTCACCGACAAACTGTCTCACCGACAAACTGTCTCACCGACTCACCGTCTCACCGACTCACCGTCTCACCGACAAACTGTCTCACCGACAAACTGTCTCACCGACTCACCGTCTCACCGACGAACTGACATCTTCTTTACCTGATCTTGAATGCGATATCCTGTTTGTCATATGTTTCCTGAATATCAAAACTGATCTTTCCGTCCCGGCATTTTGTGGTTGATTTTTCGCAGTATTCCCCGGTCCATGGATCATAGATTGATACAGTGTATTTTCCATTGTCCAGGCCTTCTATCGTGAATAAGGTTGTGCCGATCACTTCCCGGTCATATGATCTTGCCCACCCGAAGGCATCATTTTTTGTCCCCATCACATAGATATCAGCCCCATCAGCTTTTGCGTCCAGGGGCTGGTACTGAAGGTTGGCAAGGTCCATTTCCTCGACAAAAACTGCAAGGTTTTGTAACTGGTCCCAGTCCCCTTCTGTCAGGACCGGGTAATCCCACCATACCGGTGTGGCAGCCAGTCCATTGGTCAGTGAGGCCCATATCTGATGGTGGTAGGCAATATGGTAGTTTGGATCCTCAGGCTTAAAATATGCCAGGCCTGCGCCTGCTTCCCCGAAGATGGCAGGCTTCTCGAAGTTGTCCCTGAATCTCCTGCTTGCCCAGGCGTAATTGTAAACTGCACTGCGCATGGTATCTGAAGGATATTTCTTTTTCCACCCCTGGGCCGGGTAAACGTGAATGTTGGGAATATCGATCCTGTAGTACAATTCCTCCCTGTATTCATTGAAACCGCCGCTGAATGATGCAGTGACCGGGTGGTTGTAGGGATCATTTTCTTCAAAATAGCGTTCGCATTTCTCCACCCAGTCGTAACATTCCTGGTGCCTGCCATGGGCCCAACCGTCGGTACCATTCATCTCGTTGATCAGTTCCCAAATTCCCCAGCTGCGGCTGTGGGAAAAGCGGGCAATCATGTAGCGGTATTTCTTTTTCTGGTATTCCCAGACCAGGGAGTCGCTGTAAACATCGTCCACATCGATCAGCTGGTTGTATGGATTTTGTTTCCATTGTGCTGCCCACACTGTCTTAGAAAACAAATCGTGTGGCCAGATGGCATACATCATCCTGATATTCTTTTCTTCAAATATGGTGAGCATGGAGTCGATGCGTCCCAGCTTCAACTGGTTATAACGCCCCAGTTCCTCTTCGATCAGACCTGTTCCATTCACAAAACCTCCATAGGTAATGTCCCATATGGCAAATAAATTGGCCCCGTGTTCTGAAAATGTTTCAAACCTTTCCATGGTGTTCCGCCAGGGAGAGTAGACCCCTACGCCGTAATAGGTGGTGCCGTCATCATGTGCGAAATAGCGTTTGTTTACATTCGAAGGACTGATCCATCCGTGGTGTTCCGATTCCGCTGCCTTAAAGGTTCCCGGGGCTGACTTCCCTTTTTTACCGTCATCCTCCACGAATAGCTGGTATTTGTATGTTCCGGTATCTCCCGGGGAAAAGCGGACCTTCCATTGGTCGGCATCCATGTAATTGTCATAAAAACCATTGATCCTTATTTTTTTTCCGGAAGGGGTTGTAAACTCTGCGTATAGATCTATATCAGTGGGATCGTAGGGGTTTTCGTACTGAACATTTTCTAATTCGATGTGTGCCTCGAATTTTTCATATTTCCCCACTTCATTGGAGTTGGTGGCGGTTATCCTTACCGAAGGCATATCTGATGGAACGCTGAAAGATTGAAGCTGTTCCGGACGAACAGGTTGGACCATGAAAAGAAGAATGGCAATTGCAAGGAATGGTCGTGAATGTTTCATGTTTATTTTTTTGGGGATCAAATATAATGAAAGAAAGTTAGAGCAAGGACCAAAGGCCGAAAAACAAAAGCCAAAGGCCCCTGGCATTTTTCTATATATATATATAAATAGTTATTAATATATATATTTCATTTTCAACGGAAAACATACAGCTTTTTTACATTTCACCTATCCGCCGCATCAAAGGTCAGATATTTCGGGTTTAACTGTCCCGTTTTCCAGTCATATTAACTAACTTGTGACTGTATCAATCAACCATGTCATGAAAAAAGCAGCTTTGTTATTAACTGTCATATTAATGGTTCTTTCCTGCAACACGAAAGAGTCGAAGTACAATATTCTGAATTTTGGCGCCAGTCCGGGCACGCTCTGTACGGATGCCATTCAGCGGGCAGTCGACCAGTGCCATGAAGCAGGGGGTGGGTGCGTTACTATTCCGGCAGGCACATTCATTACCGGCACCATTGAACTGAAAAGCAACGTGGAGCTGTGGCTTGACCAGGGTGCCATACTGAAGGGAAGTGAAGACCTGGATGACTACACGACAAATTTCAGGAAGAACGGCATCATTTATTGTTTCGATCAGCACAATGTCACGGTTTCCGGACATGGAACAATAGATGCGACCGGTACAACATTTTATGACACCACGCAGAACCACACTTATGATGAATACAACCGTTCGGTCACCAGGCAGGGGGAGAATTACCAGCCGCTTGATCAATTCAGCACGGATGGTCCCATCAAGCGCAGGCCCAAACCCGGTATGTCTCTGACTTTCTATCATTGCACCAATGTAAGACTTATGGATGTCACCATCAGGGACACTCCATCATGGGCTGTTCGTTTTGCCTATTGTGAGAATGTGCATGTTCGGGGAATTACCATCCGGAATAACCTGATGGTGCCGAACAGTGACGGTGTGCATTGTACCGCATCAAGGAACGTTGTGATCAGCGACTGCGATATAAGTGCAGGTGACGACGCGATCATCGTTACCGGTTTTGCATTGGAAGAAGAAAGTCCTGTTTACTCCATGGATGTCCAGGCTGAAAGGAAATATGGTAACAAATCTGAATATTCGGAGAATTTCACTGTAACAAACTGCGTACTCCAGTCCCGTTCTGCCGGTATACGTGTCGGGTATGGTCAGCATCCCATACGCAGGTGCGTTTTCTCCAATATCATTATCCATGGTTCGAATCGCGGAATAGGTGTTTTTGCGCATGATCTTTCAGATATAGAGGATCTGCAATTTTCAAATATTACAATCCATACAAGGCTTCATAATGGACAGTGGTGGGGAAATGGTGAGCCGATCCACCTTTCGTCCATTTCCAGGTTTGAAGGAGAGAAAGCAGGTACGATCCGCAGGGTCAGGTTTCGGAATATCATTGCCACATCTGAAAACGGCATCCTGGTCTATGGTGATGATGAACATTCGATCCGGGATATTGAATTTGACAATATCAGCCTCAGGATCGTTCCCGGCAGGGAAATGCTCAGTTACGGGGGAAACATCGACCTGAGACCGGCAGCCGCGATCAACAAACAGCTATTCAGTCATGATATCCCTGGTTTATATGCATTGAACACGGACGGACTTCTGATTGATCGTTTCAACCTTGAATGGGGTGAAGGGCTTGCAGATTTTTATACCGACGGTATATATTGCAAAAACGTGCAAGATCTTTATATCTGGGATTTTTTCGGCACTGCCAATCCGACTACCCATGATGGCAGGCGCATCAGGCTTGAAAATTCCAGCTACAGGCAGAAGTAGGGGAGACTTGGGGATTGGGAGAAGATACTAGCCAGAACCCTTTATCATATACTGTCGCACTGTTACTGGTTACTGGTTACTGGTTGCTGGTTAAATCGAGCGAAGCGTTGCACTGAGCGAAGTCGAAGTGTCGACAATTTATATATAATATATACCGGTTCCCGAGCGAAGTCGAGGGACTGCTCGTCTGTAAATTCTTGTATGTTAAGTTTTTGCTCTGTCATATTGTTGCTCGTTACTGATTGCTTGTTGGCTAACCGACCAGCGGGAGGTTAGTCCCGACGAGCGGTAGCGAATGTCGGGATTGCTGCTTCGTCCGCCGAAGCCCGGAGGGCGAAGGTGGGCCGCCGAACTGACCTCTGTCACTCCAGCGTATCTGTCATTTTAGGTACAAATTAGCGGATTTACCGATTTTTTATTTATCTTGAACATGCTAAGAGTCACTCCGGCAGTTATTTCATTTTTTAAAAATTTTAAATTCTTAAACCATGAAAACGAAGCTGCATTTACTCACCCTGATTGTTTTTGTGTTTTTTGCCGGTTGCGAGGAGGAGGTTCCTGATGACAAACCGGAATCACTGAAGTATTATGAGCCATTTAAAGGAGCTTCACCGTTTTTCAGTAAGATACCGGACGGCGCCGAAGTGGATCCAAACTCCGAAGTTATGGTCACCAGTCTTACGGAACAGGCAGAGCAGGCTTTCCTTATCGCTGTCAAGGAGTGGACGGTGCCGGTTTATTATGCTGATGCTTCCACCCCGAGGCATGAAGTGAGCCTTACCTCTTCATGGGCCCCAAAAAACAGACTTGTCAATGTTCCGATACCCGATTATGCCGAGCCGGATCCTTCTGCTGACGGTCACATGGTGATCGTTGATGAGGCAGGAGGATGTATTTATGATTTTTGGGAGATGCGTTTTAGTGCCGGTAGTTGGAAAGCCGGATGGGGAAATGCCATTCCGTCCGACAGTGACGGTATTTTTGAAAAGGGACTATCTGCACGAGGTTCAGGATTTGAGCTGATGCAGGGAGTTATCTGGCCACAGGAACTTGAGGCAGGGGTAATCGATCATGCCCTGATCTTCAGTTACGACCATACAAAGGCAGGCGGACCTGTTGCCCCTGCAACGGAGAGTGACGGCACAACCAATGCCGATTTTGCCATTCCTGAGGGAGCACTCGTACAGCTTGATCCGGAGTTAGACCTTTCAGTCCTGGACCTGAATGAATACGAAACGGTGATTGCCAAAGCGTTGCAGGATTACGGAATGTATTGCGCTGATGATGGTGGGGGGTTATCGCTTTATGCCATCAATCCGATCAGCTCAAAAAACAATCCTTATGAGAACATCTGGGAAGATCAGACCTATGTTTTCCTGGAAAAGATCCCTGTGGATCGTTTCCGGGTACTAAAGCTGGGACCGCAAACTGATAATGATGCGGTTCTTGTGGAAAATTCATGTGCCGTGTTTGAATGATCCGCGCATTTGCCTCCCCGGAATCCTGTCCGCGTGCCATCCCCGGATAAAGATTCGGGGATAAGTGGTGTCATCCATAAGGGATTGGGGGTGTGAAGGGCGAAGTGCTATTTACAGTCTTCCATGACGGCTTTGTTTTCGACGAGGTCCAGGAGGGTGATGGATTTGAAATAGTCCCTGATCTGCTTGTTGAGTCTGCCCCAGAACCCCCTGGCTTCGCATTCTTCTTCGCGGTCGCATTTAAAGGTACTTCCCAGGCAATCGATCACACAGATACCGGGTTCAAATGCATTGTGGATGTCGTAGACTGTGATGTCCGCCGCCTTGCGTGTTAGCACATAACCGCTTTTGCGTCCCCTGACATTGCCGATGAGTCCGGCAACTTTCAATCCGTGGATAATATGGTCGAGATATTTGTTGGATATTTCCTGATTGACAGAGATATCCTTCTGGAGAATTCCCAATTCAGGTGAGCTTCTGGCAATTTCTATCATTGCCCTGATGCCATAACGTGTGCGTGTGCTGAATTTCAAAATCCTGAGTATATTAATTCCGGATCAGGTGGTAATCTGAATTCAAAATTAACAATAAGTTCGTTTTCAACCTTAATTAAACCAAATGATTTTTCAGGTGGTTCTAATTTAAAATCAGTAAGTTTAAGGGTCTTGATTCCACTGATAAATTTTGATCCGTCCGTGCAGTTTTTTGTTTGCCCGGGGATCTTGTAATAATTGCTAATTCCATTCAGGATCACTCCTATCTCAATTGTATCTGAATGAGATTGGTTGCTAAGTTTCCGTACTTCATTTTTCTTTAGGATGATGATGATGTGTGTGTTTTTTGAGGCATCCAGCAATTCAATGAAATCCCGGTAAACAAATTTACTGCTGGCCTCGAAATTGAGAACCGGTATACGAAGTTCGAGGATTCCGTATTCATCTATTCGGATTTTGCTGTGGCGGGCCTCGGTAAATATGAAATTATCTGCTACATCCTGGTAAAGCCTGAATTGGTTGAGGTTGGTTCTTCCTGCTATGTTAATGTAATTGTTGCATGATGATGAAAGTGAGGAATGTGCGAACTGACCATGGATCAATCCGCACATTAATGCAAGCGATATTAGTACCGGTACTCTCATTTGTAATTCCTCACTTTGAAAGAATTGCATTTGATCTGTCAGAAACTGATGGCTGCCTCAAACATTACGCCGTTGAACCCGGCAGAGGCACCATAGTCGTTAATAAAATTGTTGTAGTTCTGAGTCACATAATCCAGCTTCATTAAAATGTTTTCGGTAAGGCTCCAACCTGCACCAGCTTCGATCCTGTTCACTGACAGGTCATCGCTGTTGCTAACGGTATTGTATTTTGCTCCAACGAAGAATTGGTCCTGTTTCCCAAACCGGTACAGTCCGTGTATTCCGATCTGATTAAAGCTGAAGTTTGCACCGCCGAATGCGCTTGTACCGGAGTTCATTTCGTATGTTCCAAAGAGTTCAAATCCTTTTACATGTGCAAAAACATTGAACATATAAGCGTTCAGTTGGTCTGTAAAACCTGGCCCCCAGCGGCCCGTATTATGCCCGCTGGCAGGATCAACATCGTCGCTGTTGTTGGTTTGTGGTTTCATCACCAGGTAGAAGCGGGAACCTGTCCGGTCGCCGTAGTAAAGTGAACCAAAGTGGTTATTTGCACTGTGGTATCCGGAAACCGTTGCCCTGAATCTTACATCCTCGGAAACATCTTTCTCGTATCCGGCTTTCCAGTACGCGGCCAGTTCTTCATGCGCATTGTATGCAGTATACCCTGAAAAGCTGCTGTATTTTGCCAGTTCAGGTTTTAATGTCCCTGTTGTGACGGCAGCCATGGCAATGATCCCGTTGTGCCTGAACAGTGCCTCGAAAGCCGGAGCTGTTGTGAAAGCATCCATAATATAATTTCCGGCGAATGGATTGTTGATGACATTCCCGTTGTCTGACCTGAAAAAGTGTGCATCGCCGTAGTTCAGTTCCATGACCCCAACCTTAAGTGTCAGGTAGTCCATGATCTTATCGGCCGCAGCTGAATTGAAGAATGACAATTCATCGATCAGCAGGTATCCCCCTTTTACCCATGCTTCAACGTGATGTCTTGAAGAAAGATAAGTCGTCAGGTTCACACGTATCCCCGGGGCAAGGTCACCATCGATGCTGAAATTTGCTGTAGGAAGATTAATACCGCTTCCCAGGGGGATCAATAGGCTGTCTGCATAGTGACCGATTGCCTGGTATTGCAGTGCGAAATCGGCACCGACTGTAACTCTAAGCTTTTCAAATTCGTCTCCTGAGATCTTTTCCTGTTCGAAATTCTGTCCCTGAACCCCTATTGCTATCAGCCCGGTTATCAGAATAATTGATAGTTTCTTCATGATTTTTTGTTTGATGATTTGTAAAAATGCTGTATTAATGAATGATTTGTGTATAACTTTCCGCAGGGATAAACTCAAAGCGGTATTCTACATCTACCTTTTCGCCCGTTTTAAGAGATCCCAACAATGCAGTGGGCGGGGATATGTTGTACTCCGGCAGGTATATACTTACCTTACCCGATACTGTGAGCCTTTCTCCTGAAAGCACTCCTTCAAATGGTATTGTTGCCTTCCTGGTTGTACCTGCAATATGTAAATAACCTGTTGCTGAGCCCCTGAAGCGGTTCCCGGTTACCAAGGGACTGGTTGCTCCTGTAAGCTCGAAGCGGATATTTTCATATTTGCTTGAGCGCAGGGCTTCCCGCGTCTTTTTATCCATAATATTGCTGTTGCTTTTCAGTTTTTCAGCAGGCATCTCAAATTCCACTCCTGTGATCTTTTCCAGTCCGTTATCGCTTTTATTGATCATCAGTTTTGCCTGCATGCCGGACGCTTCCATCTCCCAATCGTGCAAGTTGGAAGTTCCCTCTACGACGATTCTGCTGTTGCCTGCATTTAGACGGTAATTGTCCTGTGCCTGCAGGAGTCCTGCACCAGCAAGCAGTATCGTTATTATCATTATCCTGTTTCTCATTTTGAAATATTTTATTGATTCGATAATCGTTTAAACTACAAACACTATTAATCCTATTATGTTCGTAGGACAAAGATACGAATGATACTGTGATTTGATTAACAGAAGAACATGCTGGACAACATATTTATCGATCCGTTGTGTTGAAAAGACCAATGTAGATATTGGCAATATGCAGTAAATCAATATGACAGTGATGTTCTCTATCCTTAATTAGAAAGAATATAAATAACAACGATATATTTCGTTGCCGTCAGGAGGAAGCTGGTGACCTGGTGCCCAGGTGACCAGGAGAAGGGTTGAAAATACTGTTTAGCCAGAATCCTTGATTATATACTGTCGCGCTGATTTTGTTGCTGGTTGCTGGTTAGCCTTTTTTCCCTGTTAATGAAAACATTATTTCAACAGCCTTTTCCACTTTTTAAATTCTTCTTTATCATAATGATTAAACTGTTTAACATAAAACCTGAATGTTTTATATGGGGTATTTCCATCATTTCGTTTAAGATCCTTATCCAGATTCAGAAAAGCGTCCAGATCATACCTTTCCTGAATGCTTTCAACCGTGGGTATATTGATAAAGTCAGGAAATAAATTTTCCTTTTTATACCATCCACCGTTCTTATAATAATGTTGATCTACAAAAATAACTTGCGTAACTAAAGCATGAAGAAGATTACCACCAAATCCTTCTGTAGTTTCAACGGTCAGGTCTAAATTACCCAGCCGTGAAATCTCAGCTATTTCCTTAAATTTTCCGTATTTAGCCATTTGAAAAGCATAAGGAGTTAAATCTTTTTTAATAACATTCCGGGCCGCCAAATCTGCCAATATATCATATGCTTCTTCCTCTACAAGAATATCAAAAACGGTTTTGCCATTAAACGGTTTTTGCCAATCTATATAATCTTTGATACCCGGCAATAGGGCATACTTAGAATATTCTTGTGGATTTTCCACAATCATTATTTGTAAGTAGTCAATTATTGTTTTACCTTTTCTGTTTGTTATTGTTGCCAGAGGAATAGCTTCATTCATAGCCTTAAAAGAGTAATAACGGTTGTAGAGTAATGCCAGGTGAGCGTAAGTCTCGTTCATTTGATCTATCGGTCTTAGCACCCGTCCCTCCAGCATATCCATTTTCGGAAAGCCATTTTTAATTACCGCATTGTTATATGTCCTTAAAATTGAGGATTTACTTAGATAAGCATCCTCAGCTTCAAAACGCTTGGTTTCTTTAAAGGAAGCATAAGCTTCTTTATATTTATTTAGTAAATATTTCTCAAAAGCTTCAGCTTTGTTTGAGTTCAAATAAGAAATAACGGTTTCCATAACTTCATTAAATGATTTTTTATCCAGACACAACACACAGCTAATAGAGTCAAGTGTGGCCTCTAATTCTTTCTCTTCACGCGAAAGCTCTTTTGTATATTCAGCGGGTGGAAAAAGAAAATTATCCATTGGAAGTCCCCCTTCTTTAATCCACTGGCTCAATTCGTAATCCCTAATATTTTCGATACTATTATCTTTTAAAGTAAATTGTTTAGTACATATTTCCTGTGCCAAAAGCTGTTCATATTCCTTGTTCACAGCATGACTGCTTCTGCTCTTCACAATCTTAAGCATGCCAAAATCAGTTCCCTTGGCTTTTAGTTCCGGTACTTTCCCTACCTGTCTGGCATCATATATTTCTTTAAAGTTTTCGTAACTATTGATGCTGATCAGGGTATCGAAATTATGAAGCATCCACAGGGCTACCTTTTCTTCCTGTTCAGTACTGCTTATATTGCTTATATAACTAGGGTCAAACGAATTTTTAATATACTGGTCAATTACCGGTAAGGCACTTTGATTGTAGAGTGTAGAGTATTTATCAGGATTTAATGCCAGATGAATAATTTTCTTATACACATCAATACTACCGTTTTCAATAGCAATTTCTATTGCATTTTTCCCGTCTATTTTCATCTCGGGGTCAGCTCCTAATTCAATAAGTGTGTTTACAGCAGGAGCATTATCCATTGCACACAGCTGTAGTGTTCGGGTCATATTACGAACATTTTTATTCGGATGCCTGGGAAATGCCCCCACATGCTGCCAAAGATTAATATATTTTATATCGCTATATTTAGCATCTATGTATAGTAAAGCTTCCAGCCGAGAATGAAACACCATGCCCCCATAAAAATCAGTATAAAGCAAAAGAGGGTTGGTAATTGAAGGGTCATCGATTAAATCCTGCAAATACTTTTTTGGATTGACATAGTATTGCTGAAATAGCTCTTTTTTGATATTTCCATTTCTCCAGCCGGGAACAAACATCACATAGTTTTCGTGAATTTCTTTTATAAACTCATGACTTAAGCGCCTGTATTCTTCCTCATCCATGAGGGATGGATTTAGTTCTACAAATGCCATATAAGCATCCAGAGCAGCTCCCTTATTTACTTTTGCACAATATTTACTCAGCTTCATATAATAGCTGGAATTCCGAGGATTTTTGTTAATGGCAGCATTCATGTAGCGCACTGCACTTGTGGCATATTCCTGTATTCCATTAATTTCAAAAAGTCCAAATTTCCTCTCAGCAACCTTGGCGTATTCAGAGGCTGTAGGGTTGCTTTTTTCTACTGGCAAATTGAGATTTTGAGGAGGCTTCTTTGAATATGAAGCCCAGCGGATATGATTGTAGCTAAAACCATAATTTACATGATCAGCATACTCATTGTAATATTTAGCGAGTTGGCCGTAGAACTCTTCTCTCTCTTTACTAAAAGAGTTTGCAGCATATCCATTGTACAATTCACTTTTCTCTTCCAACTCCTTAATCATTTGCAGTGCTGAAGAGAGCATCCTTTGTTCTTTTTCTTTTTGTAGCTGGCTCTTTTTATCGGCAATTTCATTTTTCGCCTGTTGGTTATCATAAACCTGACCTAAAAGGCCTAGAGTCCCATAAACCACTCCTTCATTATTACCAGTGTTATAATCATTAATGATGTCGATTCCTGTATTTAAATTGCTGTTGGCAATATCCTGTCTCAACTCCCGCTCCAGTTGGTTTATACGCTGCATGTTCTGATTGTATTGTTGCATAATTTGTTGGGGAGAGATATTGGCGCTGATTTGGCTAAGTTGTTGAAGTTTTTCACTTATCCTTTTTGCTCTTTCCTGAGCAGCATCCAGGTGTCCGCCTATCTTGTATGCATTGGCCATTCTTTGCCTGAATTCCGTAAGTTGCTGTTCCTCCCTGGTCATACCTCCCGAAGTGGTATTGCCTGTTTTAGGGCCTACTTTACAATCAGGTACCGAAGGAAGCGGCCCCATATCCTCACACCCATCAGAACTTGCGTAACTACTTTTAATCTGTTCCAGAGTGGCTTTTAACATGCGGGCTTGTTCAGGAGTGCGGGGTTTATTTTGGCATTCACACAGGTAAGCGTAAAATTGAGCAGCATAACTGCAACCGTGGCCTTTACCTTGTTCCAGTTTTGTTTTTGCTTCGTTGGCTTTAACATCTTGGGTACAATCCTGGGCAATAGCAGGTTCAATTATTAATAGAAGAAGAAAAGTGAAATAGAATGATAATTTTAACATAATGCTGGATTTATATTCAATATAATTCTTAATGTTAAGGCTGAAGAAATGAAAAATTTCATTCAATATGTGTTTGGGTGTTTAAAGGAGTTTTTATCCCATACTAATACTTTTTTGTTCGCACTATTTATATGTTTGCCAACTACCTCAAATAAAACAAAGTCATGTTTTAAAAAGACTATCAGGTAATTAATATGATACTGGTGTAAGGCTTAAACAATTTCTTGATATATATTGTTTAATTACCGTTTTCTTGTAAGACGTAAAACCATGCCTTTGATTGAGTGATTAGCTAGACAATGGAAAGGAGTGGAAAGATATCAGTTAAAACGTTGAACCTTTGAACAGCAGAATCGCAGTACCACCGAACTGACGAACCGGCATCTGTTTAATGCGTTTTTTCTGTGGCATTAAGCATTTTCTCTGTGAACTTCCGTGTAACTGAATTCTTTCTATGGGTAACCGCTTTAGCGGTTTTTGCGAGAAACAAACCCTTCCGCCCTCTGTATCCTGTTCTCATCGAAGCAATACAATCAATTATTAAGACCCCCACCCTCAATTCCGCCACGGGTAATGATCCATGGTTACTGGATTGAGTCCTGTTTTAATGAATCCGGTACCATTTTAATTAAATTTGTTTTGAATTATTATTCATCTGTTGGACATTTTAAAAAAATCGTTAGCTTTATCCCTGAAATTGCTTTATGACACAGAACAAAAGGAATATTAACTGGCGGTGGCGATGGCACTGGCACTTTGAAAGTGCCCGCTGATCGTTCTGTGTAGTTTGTATTGTATAATTATAATTTTTATAGGATCATCGGGACTTGTGTTACATGGGCCCCGATTTTTAGTTTATGACCATTTACCAATAAAACCTGACATTATGAGAAAATTTACAAAGATCACACTTGATGAAAAAGAGATGCCACGGCAGTGGTACAACATTGCAGCCGACCTTCCGGGTCCGATGAACCCGCCGCTGGGACCCGACGGAAAACCGATCGGTCCGGAGATGCTTGCACCTGTATTCCCGATGAACCTTATCGAGCAGGAGGTGAGCCAGGAGCGGTGGATCGACATACCCGAGAAAGTGCTTGAAATGCTTTACCTGTGGCGTCCCACACCTCTGGTACGTGCCCATAACCTTGAAAAAGCGCTGGGTACACCTGCCAGGATCTACTACAAGAATGAGAGCATTTCCCCGGCAGGGAGCCACAAGCCGAATACAGCAGTGGCACAGGCCTATTACAACAAGGAGTTCGGTATAAAACGGCTGACCACGGAGACCGGTGCAGGACAGTGGGGGAGTGCGCTTGCATTTGCCACTTCACTACTTGGAATGGAGTGCAAGGTTTTTATGGTGCGGGTCAGTTTTGACCAGAAACCTTACCGCAAGGTGATGATGAAGACCTGGGGAGCCGATTGTATTGCGAGTCCGAGTACAGATACACAGGCCGGACGCGACATTCTTGCGAAGGACCCGGATACACCAGGAAGCCTCGGGATCGCCATTTCGGAGGCCATCGAGGCGGCAGTGACCGATAAGTCGGGTCAGACCAGGTATTCCCTGGGTAGCGTGCTGAACCATGTAATGATGCACCAGACCATTATCGGACTGGAGACCAAAAAGCAGCTCGCGAAGATCAATGAGAAGAAGGTAGATGTGGTCATTGGCTGTGTAGGCGGGGGAAGCAATTTCGCGGGACTTTCCTTCCCGTTCGTAAACGATAAGATCAATGGTGCCGATATTGATGTTATCGCTGTAGAGCCGGCAAGCTGTCCGACCCTCACCAGGGCGCCATTCTCATACGACCATGGAGATGTTGCCAAAATGACACCACTGCTGGCCATGCACTCGCTGGGTCACCCGTTCATCCCGCCCCCGATCCATGCAGGCGGACTCAGGTACCATGGGATCGCCCCGTTGATCAGTCATGCCGTGAACCACGGACTTATCCGGCCCGATTCGATCCACCAGCTCGAGTGCTACGATGCCGCGGTAATGTTTGCACGTACCGAAGGGATCATCCCCGCCCCGGAAACCAGTCATGCCATCGCATCCGCTATCCGTGAGGCCAACAAGGCCAAAGAGGAAGGCAAGGAAAAAGTGATCGTCTTCAATTTCAGCGGACATGGATTGATGGACCTGTTGGGTTACGAAAAGTTCTTCAATGGCGAGCTGACGGATTATGCATTGCCGGAAGAGGACCTGCATAAGTTTACGGATATATTGAAAGGACACCCGGTACCGGCAGGGAGGACGTGAGAAAGGGAGACTGGGAGACTAGGAGACTGGGAGACTGGGTGATTAAACTACCTGACGTCTTCTGTGTTTGCGCTTGCGCAATCTGCGAGAAAAAATTTCCTTTACTGCTATTCAGCATTGTAAACAGGAATTTAATTTTTTTGGTTAATTTAACTGGTCGAAAACGTTTATTCAACCCAAAAAAATATTCTCATGAAGCGTAATACTTTGCAAAGGTGGGCGGTTATGGCGTCCGCGTTGTTTTTCATTTTTTTCACAGGTTATGGCCAGGATGATCCCACCTGGCTCAGGTATCCTTCTATTTCGCCCGACGGGGAGACCATTTTGTTCGGTTACAAGGGAGACATCTTCTCCGTACCTGTTTCGGGTGGAGCTGCCACACTCCTCACGGTCAGCGAGAGCTATGAATACGGTCCCAAATGGAGTCACGACGGCAGCAGGATCGCTTTTGCATCCGACCGTTACGGCAATTTTGATGTGTTTGTTATGCCTTCAGCCGGTGGCGAAGCAAAACGGCTCACTTTTCATTCCAATTCTGAAATCCCCCAGACCTTCAGTGCCGACGACAGCCTGGTGCTGTTTTCCGCGGTGCGGCAGGATGTGGTGACCAATATGCAGTACCCCACCCGTCTGATGAGCGAGTTGTACAGTGTGCCGGCGGCCGGCGGCCGGGTTTCGCAGGTAATTTCAACACCCGCTTTCGATGTGCAGGTGAATGGTGCCGGCGATCAACTGATCTTCCATGATATCAAGGGATACGAGGACGAATGGAGAAAGCACCATACTTCGTCGGTTACCAGGGACATCTGGACCTATAACCTGGAAACCGGAGAGTACGAGATGATATCCTCTTTTGAAGGGGAGGACAGGAATCCGTGTTATGCCTCTGATGGCGATCATTTCTATTACCTCAGCGAGCAGGAGGGATCGTTCAATGTGATGAAGAGCGTTTTGAGTGATCCGGCGAAAATTGAGCCTGTGACCAGCTTTGACACCCATCCGGTGCGGTTCCTGTCTGTATCTGACGATGACAGGCTATGCTTCAGTTACGACGGCGGGATCTATACCATGAAGGAAGGGGAGGAACCCGTGGAGCTCGTGGTGAGTATTGCAATTGACGGCAGGGAGAACCTGGATAAGATCGTGCCGATCAAAGATCCCACGGAGGCATCCCTTTCACCAAACGGGAAGGAGTTTGCCTTTGCTTTCCGCGGCGAGATATTCGTCAGCAGCATGGAAGGGGGGATCACCAAGCGGATCACCAATACCCCCTGGCAGGAGCGCTCCGTGAGTTTCAGTCCGGATGGCCGCTCGCTGGTCTACGCGGCGGAGGTCGACACCAGCTGGAATGTATACATGGTATCGATCGAGCGAGATGAGGAACTTTATTTTTACGCGAGTACCGTATTGAAGGAGGAAACCGTCGTTGCCACGGAAGCTGAAGAATTTCAGCCGGCGTTCTCGCCCGACGGTAAAGAGGTGGCCTACCTGGAGAACAGGGTCATCCTGAAGGTGATCAACCTTGAAAGCAGGGAGTCAAGGACCATCATGCCGGCCGACAAGAATTACTCCTATGCCGATGGTGACCAGTATTATCAGTGGTCGCCCGGCGGGAAATGGTTCCTCGTGAATTTCGGTCAGCCTGAAAATGTGATGTCAAGGGAGGTGGGACTGGTCTCCTCCAAAGGAGGGGAGATCCACAACCTCACCCTGAGTGGCTATGGTGATTACAGACCCAATTGGGCCGATGAAGGAAAGATGATGATATGGTTTTCAAACCGCCGGAGCAGCAGATCTGAAGGCGGTGGTCTTTCAAGCGGGGATGTTTATGCCATGTATTTCACGCAGGATGCATTTGACCGTGCCAACCTTTCGAAGGAGGAATTTGAGCTGTTGAAGGAGATGGAAAAAAAGGAAAAAGAGGACAACGGGGATGATGACGGCAAGGGAAAGGAGAGTAAAAAAAATAAGAAGAAAAGTAAAAAGGATGGGGATGAGATCGAACTCCCTGATCCGGTTGAAATGGACTGGGAAAATATGACCGAACGCAGGAAAAGGCTGACGGTTCACACGTCTCCTTTGCGCGATTTTGTACTTTCAGAGGATGGCGAGAAGCTCTATTACCTGACCAGGTTCGAAAAGACCTACGACATCTGGGAGACGGAACTGCGTACGGGAAAGACCAAAGAGTTTGCAAAGATCGGGTCATCACGCGGCGGATCCATGGAGCTGTCTGGCGACGGCAAATTCATCTTTGTGATGGCAGGAGGGAAAGCGAAGAAAGTGGAAATCAGCAGCGGCAAGGTGGAACCTGTTGCGGTAAAGGGGGAGATGGTACTGCGGTCGGCCGACGAGCGGAGTTACATTTTCGATCATGCCTGGCGACAGGTGAAGCGCAAGTTCTATGTCCCTGACCTGCATGGTATCGACTGGGAGATGTATTACAGGGAATATAAGAAGTTCCTGCCCCACATCAACAACAACTATGACTTTTCTGATATGCTGAGTGAAATGCTGGGCGAGCTGAACGCCTCCCACACCGGCTGCAGGTACAGGCACAGTGAGCCCAATACCGACGAGACTGCCTCGCTCGGATTGTTTTACGATTACTCTCATGCCGGCGACGGGCTGAAGGTTGCAGAAGTTATTTTCGGGGGTCCGCTGGATAAAGCAGCCTCGAAGGTTGAGGCAGGTCATATTATCGAAAAGATCGACGGATCGCCTGTTTCAGCGGATATGGACTTTTACAGCCTGCTTAACAGGAAGAAGGATCAGCTTACCCTGTTATCGTTGTATGATCCGGCCACCGGAGACAGGTGGGAGGAGACGGGGAAGCCCACCTCTCTGGGTGCGGAGTCGCAGTTGTTATACGACCGGTGGGTGCGCAACTGCCGCGAGTTGGTCGACAGTTTATCGGACGGGAAGATAGGTTACGTTCACATCCGGTCCATGAATGATGCCAGCATGCGGGTGGCCATCGAGGAGTCGCTCGGGCGGCACCTGGGCAAGGATGCGATCATCGTGGACACCCGTTTCAATGGTGGGGGCAACATCCACGAGCAGCTGTCGGATTTTTTCACCGGTGAGAGGTATTTTGATGTGATCCCGCACGGACAGCATATCGGTATCGAGCCCGACGGCAAGTGGACCAGGCCCTCGATCGTGGTGATGGGGGAGAGCAACTATTCCGATGCGCATCTCTTTCCGCTGGCTTACAAGGCCAAGGACGGCGGGAAGACCCTGGGCATGCCGGTTCCCGGTACGGGCACCTTCGTGTGGTGGGAAACCCAGATCGACCCCACACTGCTCTTCGGGATTCCCATGGGCGGCTGGCGCGACATGAACGGCGAGTTCGCCGAGAACAACCAGATGGAACCCGACATCAAAGTCAGGAATGAACCCGGCAAGATGGCTAATGGCCGCGATCAGTAGTTGGAAGAGGCGGTGAAGGAGTTGATGGAGTAGGGGTGGAAAGCGTCCCACTTCATGGATACGGAACCGGTATCTTTTCACATTGCTTGAAGCGCTGCCAGTACGCGTTCCGGGGTCATTGGAAGACGGAACAGCCTTGCTCCCGTGGCATCAAACACGGCATTGGCAACGGCTCCTCCTATGGCTACGACAGATGGTTCGCCGCCTCCCTGGGGAGGTTCATGCTGCTTGTCGACAAATACCACCTCGATCTCCGGCGTCCAGCTGATCTTCGGGATCGAATAGGAATCAAAGTTCCGGTCCAGCATCTTTCGTCCCTTGAACTTAATCTCCTCGCTGAGCGCATATCCCAGTCCCATGATCAGTCCTCCTTCTGCCTGGATCCTGGCGCCCTGTGGGTTGACCACCAATCCCATATCCTGGGAGGCCACGGCTCTGACCACCTGGATGTGCCCCGTTGAACGGTCCACTTTCACCTCAGCGAATACCGCAATCCAGGTCCCTGCATCAATCCCGCAGGCGATTCCGTATCCCCTTCCGCTCGGCCCCGGAGCCGGGGTCCATCCAAACTTTTCGGACCCAAGCCTTAGGACCTCTGTCATCTTGGGGTCTCTTTTCAGGTGATCGAGCCGGAACTTGAGGGGATCCTTCCCTGCGGCAGCAGCCATCATCTCTATCTGGGATTCCCTGGCCCAGGTATTGGTATTGTTGCTGGGTCCCCGCCATGCCCCAGTGTACCAGGGGTGGGGCCAGTTACCGTTATAAGACGGATGCAGATCCTGCGTGCTACGCTTCGCAAAATGTTGCATGGTACGGTGATGTGGGATATCATAAAAATGGGGAGCTCCCCTGCTTCCCCCCATATAGAAATCATAATCCCAATACATCATCCTGCCGTTCGCGTCAATCCCGGATTTGATCTTCACTACTGCTGCCGGTCTAAACCGGTCATACATAAATTCCTCTTGTCTGGAATAAACCAGCTGAATGGGTTTGCCACTGAGTTTGGCGAGCCTTGCCGCTTCAATCGCCTGGGGATTGTAGATCTTCCCTCCGAATCCACCGCCAGTGAAAACTTGCTTCAGAAGGATTTTGTCTTCATTGATACCCAGTGCATCAGCGATATCCTGCTTGGTAGGGAAGGGGGTCTGACAAGAGGCCCACATGATCAGCTTGTCATCCTCGAAATACGCTGTAGCCGTATGGTTTTCTATCGGGGCATGGGCCAGGTAGGGATCATGGTATTCCGACTCGAATACCCGGGCACTTTCCTTCTTTCCCTGTTCGGGATTCCCATCGCTGCTCAGTTCCCGCGAATTATCCACACTCCTGACAAGGTATTCATAAAGGTTTTCATCATCCACACCGGCTTCTTCCTCCTCGAATTCAGCATCTACCTTTGCCAGGGCAACATCGGCGAGGTCCTGTGACGCGTTCAGCACGGCGATGAAATCACCCTCACGAACGATCTCTGTTCCTTCAATTGCTTCAGCACCCGAGGTATCTATTTTAACGAGTTTTGCACCCAGGGAAGGCGGCCGCACAATACGGGCGTACATCATGCCCGGGAGCTGGATGTCGCCTGAAAATTTTGCCCGTCCGGTGACCTTCTCAAATGCATCCACATGCTTGCGGGAGGTTCCCATGTAAGTGAACTCACCGGGTTTTTTCATTTCCACCGTTTCACTGATGGTTTTCAGGATCTTTTTTCCCTTTGTAAGTTCTCCGTAACTGATCTTTTTCCGCGGATCTGATTTCAGGGAGACCACTCCCTCGTGTACCTGCAGGTTGTCCACGGAAACAGAAAGTTCACCGGCTGCCATTTCAAGCAGTATGGCCCTGGCTTTGGCAGCTGCCCCCCTCATGATCTGTCCGTATTGACGGGTAGACAGCGAACCGAATGTTCCGTTGTCCCATGGACAAAGATCGGTGTTGCCCATAATAATGTCTACGCTGTCGAGGCTGACATCCAACTCATCGGCCAGCATCATTGGAAGGGAGGTAATCGGACCCTGTCCCATCTCGATCTTTCCTGTATAGAGCGTCACCCGGCCGTCCCCGGCAATCCTCAGGTAGGCATTCACTTCGTCCTGCTCTCTATCCTGTGCACTGACCAATGAAGGCAAGCTGCCCAGGGAAAAGGAAATGATCAGTCCTCCCCCGATCCTCTTCATGAAATCCCTGCGGTCCATTTGCCACGGATCATTGATGTCGCGGGATATTTTGCGGGTAATATCTTCTTGATGTTTCATACCTTCACTCCTCCTTTCATCATTTCTTTTCCGGCCGTTTGAACGGCCTGGATGATCTGTTTATATGCACTGCAGCGGCAGTAGTTTTCTGCCAGTGCATCCAGTACTTCCTGCCGGGTAGGTTCCGGATTTACGATCAGCAAGCTGTAAATTTTCATGATCATGCCCGGCGTACAGAATCCGCATTGTAAGGCATCATGTTCCACAAATGCTTTCTGTATGGGATGCAGCAGACCGTCCTGTTCGAGTCCCTCAATGGTCAGCAATTTCTTCCCGGCAACATCGCTCAACGGAAGCATGCACGACCGTACCGGTTCACCGTCCATGATCACGGTACAGGCGCCACAGAATCCCATGCCGCAGCCGAATTTCGTTCCAGTGAGTTTCAGGTCATTCCGGATGGCCCACATCAGGATGGTATTCGGATCCAGTGTAAGCTCAGCCGGTTTTCCATTGATCTCAAATTGTATGGTTTTAATCATAACTATCAATTATTAAATTCATTTTTATAATCATGCGGAGTATCGATATCCCGCAGGATCTCCGGGTTCCCGGTTTCCAGTTCTTCCACTTCTCCGGGATGTTTTCCGGGAAGGTCCCTAAGCGAATGTTCCCTTCCATAGGAAAGGATCTCAGGAATATATTTTGCATTGAAGATCATCGGATGACCTCTCATGCCATCCACTGATGCAATAATGATGTCTTTTTCTGATCGCTTATATCGCTCTATCACCCTGTCCATTATTCCGGCTGAGATCATGGGCTGGTCCCCGAGCAGGATCATGACCGCAGTTGTTTCTGCGGGAAGGGACCGTATACCTGCCTGGACAGAGGAGAGCATACCGTTGCGGAAATCCCTGTTGATTACCTTTTCCACCTTGAGCCCGGCGATGCTTTCATCAATGGCGTCAGCATCTGCCCCGAGCACCACTCGTACATGGTCACTTACCGCGTTTAGTGCATTACTGATCACGGTCCCGATGATGGTTGAATTCCCGAATGGCAACAACATTTTCGATTCTCCCATCCGCCTGGATTCCCCTGCGGCAAGAATGACGGAAGCAATGATCTCTCTTTTCTTTCCCCTGCGGATTGCAGCCCTTACCTGTACCAGCTGGGCGGATATACTGAGGGCGATCTCCTGGACACTTATCGAACCGATCTCGATGCCTATGGGTGCATGTACCCTTTCAAATTCTTCCCGGGTTGACCAGCCCTCCATGAGGAACTTCTCCTTCAGCGTCCGGATCTTTTTCCTGCTGCCGATCATACCTATGTAGGGGATATCATGACTGATACATGCCTTCAGTGCATCTGCATCGTCCTGATGGCCGCGGGTCACAATTACGATATAGGTATCCTTTGATTTGGGGATCTCTGACATCGCCTCACCGATGGGCTTTGCGATGATGTGATCGGCATCCGGGATGTTTTCACTGTTGGCAAATTCTGCGCGGTCGTCGATAACCGTTACCTCAAAATCCAGTAGGCGGCCCTGGTGTGAGAGGGCTTTCCCAATGTGTCCGGCCCCTGCAATATACAATTTTGGTACCGGGAAGATGGGTTCGCTGAACAGCAGGTCTCCATCTTCATTCTTCAGATTGATGCAATCGCCTGTTTTCATGCAGGAAGTGAAGGTCTTTTCAATCCCCGGCCATTCCCCTGGAAGCTCCGCAGGTCTCAGGTGATCGCTTTCCTGCCAGGATTTGAGGATAGGCGATGCGGCTTTATCCCTTATGATGGTGATCATGAGTCCCGGTTTGCCTTTATCCAGTGAGCGGGACATATCCCGAAAACAGTCGATATGCATTCCGGGATCCGGATCGATCAGGATCGTTGCGCTTCCACCGCAGAGGGCGCCCTCCTTGTCATTGATGTCGGCATCCAGGAGAAACTCATACAGGCGGTATTTTCCGGACCGGATCGATTCGATGGCTTTTTTTTCGGCATCTCCTTCCAGGATGCCTCCACCCAGGGTCCCGGTTAGAAGTCCCTGTTCCGAAAAAACTGCAGAGGAGCCCGGAACCTGTGGTGTTGATCCACTGGTGGCCACAAGTGTTGCCAGGCAAAACCTGTTGGTCCGGCCCGCATGATCCGGTAGTATTTTATAGATATTTTTCAACATTAAGAGACCAATGTCCTGAAAGCTAACAGCATTACGAGGAAAATGCCTGCGGTTGCAGGTGGTAGAATGTGTTTGGTGAGCCTGTTCTGAACGTTTGTCATAAAATCTTCATATCGCCCGGAGAACCGGGCACCCGCAAACAGGCCCAGGGGTACGGTCAGGGCTGAAAAGGCTATGGCTATTGGACTGAAATAAATTGACAGTGGAATGCTTGTATTCGGGTAAATGCATGCAGGAACACCGGTTGCGAATTTAACCAGGGGAAAAAGCCCAACTGCAATCATGGCGGTTCCGGCACCCAGCAATACAGCGGATGATCTTTTCCATTTGATATTCCGGAACAGCATTATAAGGGCAACGAACGCGAGTCCCTCCAGGATAAAAGCAAAGACCGGATTTCCTATTGCGCCCGACATGACCGGCAGGGAGAGCAATGCGGCATCGAAGAGCTTAAATATCGAGGCAATAAGGACGGTGAGCAGCGGGACCAGGATGTTCCGGGTTGCAGACCATGTTCCGGCAATGAAGAACAATGCCACGCCGGTCATCAGGGAACCTGATACCAGGTGGGCACAGCTTCTCAGTCCGGCTCCAAGTGCAACTTCCGTGAATCCCCAGATCGATCCGGCGATCAGGGCGATGGATAGATGGGTGGCTGTGATTTTTTTATTCATGGATTTGGGGTTTGAAATTTTTAACCTGTTTATGTTTGTCTTCAGCATCAAGTATTTGACAACTAAATAGTGTCTGTCCATAAAGTCCGATAGCTGCATTGCTGCAAAAATCTTAAATCCTCGAATCCGTTCGTCGGCGGATACTGCGGTTTAAGATTTTTGCGCGCTTTGCTCTCCAATTTTATTGACAAGCACTAAATATAAGAGATAGATTGGTAAAATGCAATATACAATCGCTGGGAGTGATATAAGTTTTCTCATATTTATTAAGAATCTCCTCAAACATAAAGGAAGGAGCAATGAATCTCAATCTTATGAGATCATGGAATATAAGTTTTGATAAATTGCTCCGTGGAGTTATTAAGGAGGAGATGATAATTTTTGTGTCAATTATCAGATTCACTACCACGCTCTTTTCCATTGTTTAACCTGTCCCGACTTTATTTCATTACGGCGGAGAACTGTGAGAGGTGCACTGGTCAGCCGCGGCGGATCAGCCGCCTACGATTGCTGTAGTACTTTTTTCATCCCATTATTATTTTAATGTCTCAGGTGCATATTTGTAAAATAATTCCGCACAATCACATCTTCCTCTGCTCATAAAAATATTATTTTTTGGTATTGAATGATTTAATATTAGCTCAGTCCATGATTCAACTTTCTCTACTTCATTACGATATGCAGGTTCGACTATTCCCATTTGTAACTTAATATGTTTCCTTACGAAGAAACAAATAAAATCAGCCAGTTGAATTAATCCAACTTGTTTTGAATCAACAACATGTGGCACATCAATAATTTGATTTAATTTTTGCTGTTTCTCTTTTTTCTGATAATATGAATCTGACCAGTCAGGTGAATTAAGTATAAGTTCCGTAAATCTTGATTCCTCTCTGTGTTCATTGTCGAAAATTAGAACACAAGACCCTTTAGAATTTACTTTTCTATCTTTTTTCCCTTTTATTGCTCCTTGAAATCTTTTTTGAAGAGAAAGAGTTATATGAAATGCCATAAATCTCCATATTGTTGAAATGTCATTATATTTTTCCTCATCATTAATTTCTTCGTAAAACTTAGTTTTATCAACAGCAGTATATACAATTGAATGTTTTCTCTCCCTTAACCAATTGAAAATCTTGGTTATAATCTCACTCCTTTGTGGGCCATTTAAGTCTCGCCATGGACTGTTTCCTGAATAAAAATCCCTTGTATGAATCTCATCTATATCTCTGCCAATAATCTCACTTAAGTCCGATAATAAATTACTCCAATGCTCTTTGGTTAGTCTCATCCTGTAGGAATCTGCAATCACACCAACCATTACAGCTATGAGTTCATCACCTGTTCCACTTTCATCAATGTATACGAATTGCATATCGATTAATTATTAGTTTCCTGAATTCGGATTGGTCTGTCGGTATTATAGCCAACAGGCAGTCTAATGATGATTCAAGATTTTTAGTTATTCCATTCTACCACAGGCTTAAACAAAATTACGGCAATTTTGAGGAAAAAGTCAAGGGGAAAGCAGATTTAGTGTTCTTGGGTGGAGGGTTAGGAGTTCACTGCGTGAACGTTAGGGGTTCGTTATGCGAACGTTAAGGGCTGCTATTTTCTATAGTTGCCCCATCTTTTGACAATAACAAAATGCCATGAGTTGGGGTGAAAAATAGGTGTTCCGATTAGTTAACTATTTTGCTGAGATGTTCGATAATTAAATCAAATTCAGGACTTTCACCATAGATCATATTTGCCCTCATATCCTGATAATCTGATTTATACTTTTCAGAAAGATATCCTGCAGGCAGAAAGTTTAAATCCTGAAGGATTAAGTTATTGTAGTCAACTCCTTTTATTGGAGTGAATACTTTCCTATGATTGCATATTTTCCTAAACAGCTGGCCATCTTTTAACGCTGATCTTCCGAACCCTGATTTTGATATTTTAAAGATATCAAATAGGTGCCGGGACATTCTGAAAAGATCTTATTTTACCCTTTGGCTTTTGAAATTCTTCGTGTAGCAGTATCATCTTCTCCAAAAAAGTTTTTTGAGGAATTATTGATTTTACTTCAAAGGGTCTTTCCAGAAATGTGGATTCTGGAAAAACTGTATCAATAAGCGACTTGATCCTTTTGCGATCAAATGGTTTATTTAATGATCTTGCTCCGATTTCAACTTGAACTCTGTTGGGTAAGTAGGCTTCTTCTGAAAAAACGGATTTGTAATTTATATGTACTATTTCAGGGTCTTGATCTGAAATTTCTGTATTCGGAACAACTATTTCATACAATTTTGAATCGACCCCATATTCATCAAATTGTGTCCTTAAAATCTTTGGCAAGTCATTGAAAGCAAAATCATGTGATCTTCTTCTTAGTCTTCTGATATCTCCTTTCGTTAATTCATCTTCAAATCCAAAATATGTCCTGTCAATTGCAAGGTCAACATCTTCTGAAAATCTCTCGATAAGATTATACACCTTACTTAACGATGTCCCTCCTTTGAAGACGATGTAATCACTAATTTTCGAGGAAAATAACATCCGTAACACGAGTGTCACCCAGGCATCTTTTTCAATTGCAAATGAAGGCAAACCCGTTTCTGCACCTACCTGATTATAAAGATCGACTTGTTGTTTTCTTTTTAATAATAGCCAATTATTCATTTTTGATTCTGTTTAAAATTTTGAGCACAAGTTTTTGAACCCAAACCGGAGCATATTTAATATTTTCTTTTACTTTCTCTGCTTCTTCAGATTTCTCAATGATTGCTTTTATTTCATTTAAGTGATGAGGTTCAATGTTTTCCTCACCTAATTCCTTTAGTCCCTGTATGATCAACGAAGTTAGATTATGTTTAACAGCAAGGTTTTTGGGACTGGTTTTTCTGAATGTTATTTTCTGCTTCCCTACCTGAATTTTCCTTGGTGATCCGTCTGTCAAGTATACTACATTCATAGGTAACTGAGTAGACAGTCCCAACGTATATGATGCATATGATCCCGTTGGAATGATTCGTGCATGATCCCTATTCTTGATGGCTTCAGCAATCTGTTCTGCAGAAGGATAAACAATTCCAATCATATTATCAGTTTTAGGATAATAATATATTCCCTGGGATAATCTGATAATGAACTGACTTTTAGTTAGACGTTGTAGCACCTGTCTAATGGCAGTATCAGAACCATAATCAGAAAAATCTGAAATAAATACAATACTGCCTTTTGGCATTTCACGTATTTTGTCCTTGATTCTATTTTGTACTGATTTTGACACTGTTAGTAAATAAATATGTCACAAAAATAGTAAATATTTGTGACATAGTGGAAATAAGTGCTGACGGATTTCTTAAAAGATTAATCTATATTTTGCTGATCTTTAACTATTATTTCGGTAGTTGCAGATTGATCAGTTAATCCTTTAAGAATAAAACTTTCATTTCTTTCGACCAGCCTCTCACTTATAATCCTGGTATTACATATCATTAATTGTTAATGATGCATTCTATCACTGATCCATATAAATAAGAATAAACCTCCCCCAAAAGCCCATAAAATTCCCCTCACCAACCGAACCAAATTGATTGTGAGCAGTTACAATGTTACCTTTGACCATCTTTTAAGTAATAAACCACATGAAAAACAGGCTTTTCTATTTCTTCATCGTCTTCGCTGCCGCATTCGTTGCAGTGGGATGCGATTCCACAGGTACCGGACGATCGCTTAATTCAACCACATCAGAAAATATCATCACATTCATTGAACAGCAAAAAGAACTGCACTACGCTGATTGCTTCAGCGCAGCGGTGCAATGAGCTTTGGCGGATGCATTCAACTATGAATCGCGGGAGCATGATACCGGGGAAATAGAACAATTAAATTTCCAGGGAAATGAAAACCCAACGCGGCTTTTTACCGCTATAGCAGTAAAAATCGAAAATTTTAAAGTAAAATATGAGCTTTTAGCTAAAAAACACCTCTATAGCGGTAAAAAACAGCAAAAAGCATGATCTTTATAAAAGAATTACTTAAATTTACTGCTATAACAGTAAAAACATGTCAGAACAAAAAGAATTTGCAACCCTAATTAAGATGCATCGAAAAGCTGCAAAACTTACCCAACTGCAATTGGCAGAATTGGCAGGTGTTGGTAAAACAGTTGTATTTGATATTGAAAAAGGCAAAGAGACTGTTAAGCTCCATACATTGAGAAAAATACTGAAAGTCTTAAATATTGAGATGAAATTAACAAGTCCGTTACTCAATACTCAAATTCGTGAAAATGAGAAAAGCTAAAGTTTTTGTAAATGGAATTGAAGCCGGGATCTTCAGTGAAATGAAGCAAGGTGCTGAATATATCTTTGAATATCATGAAGGGTATGACGGACTTGAAGTATCCAGGACAATGCCTGCATCCCGGAAAAATTACACATTCACACAATTCCCACCGTTTTTTGAAGGATTATTACCCGAAGGTATTCAATTGGATGGACTGTTGAAATTGAATAAAATTGATAAAAATGATCTGTTCTCACAATTAATTGCGGTTGGCGATGATGTTGTCGGAGCAGTCACTGTAAAGGAAATCATCGAATGAACAAATGTCCGATTACATATTTGCCATCAGGAGATAACAGGTACAATGAGCAGGGTCTTAAGCGATTGTCACCCCGGTTATCGATGCTAAAACGTCTTGAATACACTGCTGAGGAGCAAAGGAAAGAAGCATTTTACCGAAGCAGCAAAATGTCCGTTCAGGGGATTCAGCCAAAACTTAGCGCTGTATTAAACATAAAGGAAGAGAAATTTGATATCGTTGACAAATACGGGAAATATTTACTGAAACCGCAGCACCATTTTTATCCTCAAATGCCGGAAAATGAAGACTTGACAATGCGTCTTGCAGCATCCATAGGTTTTGATGTACCAATTCATGGGATGATATGGGCCAAAGACAATACATTAACTTATTTTATTAAAAGATTTGACAGAAAAGGTCAAAAGGGCAAAATTCCCATTGAGGATTTCTCTCAGTTGGCAGGATTATCTCGTGATACCAAATACAATTACAGCATGGAAAAAGTTGTTCATCTCATCAATGAGCATTGCACTTTTCCTGCTATAGAAAAGGTAAAATTATTCAAACTTGTAATCTTCTGCTTTGTTACGGGGAATGAAGACATGCATCTTAAGAACTTTTCCATTATTAATCAGAATGGCAAAATCGAAATTTCACCATGTTATGATTTGCTGAATACTACCATTGAACTGGAAAATGCTTCTGAAGAGATAGCATTAACACTACAAGGCAGGAGGAAAAAATTAACAAAGCAAATGCTGATTAACTATTTTGGCGGAGAAAGATGTGAATTAAATGATAAGGTAATTACCAAAACTGTTGATACCCTTTTCGATGCAAAACCAAAATGGATCAAAGAGATTCATAATTCTTTTCTATCTGAAGAAATGCAGGAAAAATATGTCAATGTCGTTGAATCGAGGTTTAAAAGATTGATCTAAAAATATATATATTTATCTCACTATATAAATATATATATTATTTTTCAAGTTTAAATTCTGCACTTAGCAAATCCGCTGAGTGAGGGCCGGTCATGACCAGGAAATCCCCGGGTTCGGCGATGAAATTCATATCTATGTCGTAAAACCTCAGATCGTCAGCGGTCAGGAAGAAGGTGACCACCTGCTTTTCTCCGGCTGCAAGTTTGATCTTTGTGAAATCCTTCAATTCCTTAACAGGACGTGTTACCGATCCGATCAGGTCGCGGGTGTAAAGCTGAACGATCTCTTCCGCTGCATACGGACCTTCGTTTGAAACGGTGACCGAGACCTGCAGGGTGTCTGTGAAGCTTATCTCATGGGTATTCAGTTCCAGGTTGCTGTAACGGATCTCTGAATAGGAGAGGCCGTAACCGAATGGATAAAGCGGTTCGTTGGGAACATCAAGGTACTTGCTTGTGTACTTGTTGTCTGCATCAAAGGGCCTGCCTGAATTTTTTGTGCTGTAATAGATGGGGATCTGACCAACATTCCGAGGGAAGGTCACCGTGAGCTTTCCTGAAGGGTTGTATGCCCCCGACAGCACATCCGCAACGGCGTCTCCGCCGCGGGTACCCGGCTGCCAGGCCCATAGTACCGCCGGTAGGTTTTCGTCGATCCGGTTGATGGTGAGCGGCCTTCCTGCAAAGATTACCGTGACCACCGGCTTGCCCGTTTTCAGAATGGCATCCGCCAGTTGTTGCTGTACTCCGGGCAGTCCGATGTCACTCCGGCTGGCAGCCTCCCCGCTCTGGACATAGTTTTCGCCGATGGCCAGGATCACCAGGTCGGAGATGTTTGCCAGCCTCACCGCCTCGCTGAAACCGCTCCTGTCTTTGCCGTAAAAGCCGCATCCTTCCGTGGTCTTGATTTCAGACCCCGGAAAACGGTTTTTCAATCCCTCTGCCAGGGTGACCACAATGCCAGGGTCACCGGCGGCATGCCAGCTCCCCATGATGTCAACTTCGTTGTCGGCCATGGGACCGATCAGTGCGATACTCCCGGGCTGCTTAAGAACCGGCAGTAGTTTTTTTCCATTGAAGGGTTCATTCTTCAGTAGGACGATTGACCGGCGGCCCGCCTCCAGCGCATGGTCGAGCAGTTCCTGTGCATGAACCACCTCCTTCTCTCTTTCAGCATCCAGGTAGCGGTAGGGATCCTCAAAAAGTCCAAGGTCGTACTTCAGACGCAATACGCGCCTTACAGCTTCATCGATGATCGCCTCTTCCAGGATCCCCTCCCGGATCATACGCGTGGTATTTTTCATGTAGATCCCGGACTGCATGTCCATGTCCACCCCTGCTTTGAGTGCCAGCTCTCCGGCATGGGCCGAATCAGCGGCTACCCCGTGCGGAACTAGCTCTGCAATGGCGCCGTAGTCCGTTACCAGCACTCCTTCGAATCCCCATTCCTGTCTCAGTATATCTTCAATATACCTGCTGCTTGTCGCGGGCTGACCATTGATCTCGTTGAAGGAGGCCATGGCTGTGGCCACCCCTGCCTCCACGGCTGACTGGTACGGGGGCATATAGACTTCGCGGATGGTACGCTTGGAGAGATCCACGGTATTGTAATCCCTGCCTGCTTCCGGTGCCCCATACACGGCGAAGTGTTTCAGACAGGCAGCAAGGGTGTTCCGGTCCGACAGATCGCTACCCTGGTATCCTGTTACGCGTGCTTCAGTAAACCGTGCACCGATCAGCGGGTCTTCGCCCGATCCTTCCGCGATCCTCCCCCAGCGCGGATCACGGCTCAGGTCGGCCACCGGACTGAAGGTCCAGTTGAGGCCTGATGCTGCTGCTTCCCTTGCTGAAAGAGCCGCGGAACGTTCTGCAAGTGCAGGTTCCCAGCTGCTGGCTTCACCCAGGGGGATGGGAAAGATGGTCCGGTGCCCGTGGATAACATCATAACCGAACAACAGCGGGATGCCAAGGCGTGACTCTTCCACGGCCAGCTTTTGTAGTTCCATGTTGTAACCAACCGTATGCGCGTTGAAGATATTTCCGCATCTGCCATCGATGATGTATTGCCTGTAGTTGCTGTCCAACGCGGGTCCCGTGATGGTCCACCCGCTGGTGTACAATGTCATCTGTCCGATCTTCTCTTCCAGTGTCATTTCTCCGAGCAGTGAATCGACAAACCGTTCTCGCTTTTCTGTGCCGGTCTGCGGACCTGAACATCCCGCCTGTCCGATCCATGTCAATAACAGGATTAGAATTACATAACTGCTGGCACGCATGATTTTAAGGAAATGAAACGGCCCTTTAGCAAGGTTAGAACCCGGAGTGATCCTGCCATTTTTCATAAGTTGCATTATTTTTCAAAAGTAAATCCTAGTTTACTGAGACCGGTACTGATTTCAGGGGCCGACATGAACAGGTCCCACAGCAAACCGGACCTGTAATTTTCGATCATCACAACCTCGGGTCCCTGATCGATGGCGATGTATGAACCGGCATACCATCCTGCCGTGGTGTTGAAGGCATCGTAAAAGCCGTATTCCCCCCACAGGCGGTCCCCCAGCCGGTAGTAGAAATGCCTGATCGCATCCATCGATGCTTCCGGGGTGAAGGGTATTGAAGAGATGGCTGCCGTGGGTGTGATCACCCCCCGGTCGTTCGTGGGGGAGTGCGCGCTGTAACCTTCGTTGCCGTCGCTTGCCGTGAATCCCCAACAGTCTGAACTATAGCCGACATACCCATTGGGATTGTTAATGGCATGCATCCTGTTGATGAGCGTGTGGTTCACATTCTGCTCCCAGTAGTCTCCATACTGGTCGCTGAGGTTCCGGGGATCAAGTCCCAGGAAGGAGTAATGGGCAAAGAAGAGGGGACCGCCATAGTCGTATCCCAGGGGAAGGGTGATCCCGTAAAAATCGTTTCCATTGGTGATGGCCCCCGATCGTGCCCAGCCTTCGTGGTAGACGGCTGGATCAATGGTATGGGCAGGGGAGGCCGATGCCAGGACATAGACGATCAGGGCCTCGTTGTATCCCCTGATGGGCATGTTCATCTCCCAGCCGTAGTTTGGCGACCAGTGCCAGTAAAGCACCGATTCACCGCTGCGTGTGAACCAGTCCCATTCAACCGTTTCCCACAGCAGGTTGATGCGATCGATGAGCTCTTTTTCTTCTGTATCTGCCGGGCTGAGGTATTGCCGCACAGTGAGGAGTCCCTGCACCAGGAAGGCTGTTTCCACGAGGTCGGCGCCATTGTCTTTCTCACTGAAGGGATATACTTTCCCCGTGCTGCCATTCAGCCAGTGGGGCCATACCCCGTGGAACCGGTCGCAGCTTTCCAGGAAATTCACTACCTTATCGAAATGTACCAGCCCCTCTTCGCGGGTGATGAAATTCCTTTCGATCCCTGCAACAACGGCCATCAGTCCAAAACCCGATCCTCCCGTGGTGACCACCTCTCCGGAACTGTTCCGCTCACGTGCCAGCCCCGAAACAGGATGGGCAAAATCGTAAAAATATTTAAAGGTTTGCTGCTGAATAAGTTCCAGGAGCTCGTCATCAGGTATTTCCGGAAATTTATAGCTGGAATCCAGTGCGGTGAAGAAGGAGGCTGAATATCCCTTGAAGGCATATCCGTTCGCCGCGGTAAGGTTTGCAGAGATGTTGAAAAAGTGTCTTTTATTGTCTTCCAGGTTACCTGTGTTGGTAATGGTAACACCGGTACTGTCATTAGAAAGTTCGAATGACAGGGGAGCATTGCCTGTCAGGGTCATGAAGGTGGAATAGGTGTTCGGGTCGAGTGCGCCGGAGAAATGAATGTCGATGTTCATATTTTCATAGCTGATCCCCTGCAATTCCGTACCTTCGGTAAAGGGATGCTCATTCAGTGTAACTGACAGGATCTTTAGTGTTCCATTCGTGGTTGTAAACTGGTAGGATGCCCCCGGAAAAATCTCTCCAGCAGCGCCTGTAAGACCGTCGAGGATGGAAAGTGAATATGCGGTGAGGGGTGCCAGGTCCTCCAGTGGTGTTAATGTTACAATTTTACTATCGCCGGAATATGAAACAGATGCAGACGTGGCCGTTCCGTTTTGTCCGGACAGCAGGAGATTCTCACCGGCCGTGAGGGTATCCAGTGCGTTATTGAACTCTATGGTGACCGGTTCATCAGAAGGCACATCTTCATTTGTCTGATCACTGTAAATGACATGGTCGCCCACCTTTACCCTGACAAGTTGTACATACTGTTCAGGGTCCCTGTTGCATGCACCGGAAAGAAAGATGCATCCTGCCAACAGCAACAAAACATGAATTGCTCTGCTCATAGCTGTTTTTAAAAAACGGAGGGTCATTATTATAGACCCTCCGCGAACATGAGAGAATTTAGAAACCTAAACTACTACTACTTTTCCGAGTCATACATCAGTTGTATCTCGGTGGCTGTAAGCGCCTTGTGGAAAATCCTTATGTCGTCAAGCTGGCCTTTGAAGTGGTTGGCATCGGGGAAGTCATATCCGCCCCATGGTTCGCTGTCCCACATTGTTCCGGCCCTGGATTGTATGAATCCGAAAGCCAGTTCGTTGACCACATCGGGTTCTGATCCCATATATTTCAGTCCGGTGACATTGCGCTTGGCATCTTCATCTGGCCAGAGGTTGAAGTCGAAACTCTTCATTTTCTCACCGTTGAAATAAAGGGTACCGGCCTTTTCCTCACCGTTGTAAGTGTAGGTCACATGCAGCCAGTTGTCCTTCAGCAGCGCGATCATCTCCTCGGCTGTGAGGCTCTTGGCGAAATCCCATCCCTGCCATCCGCCGTTGGTATTGTCGGTGGCTTCAGCGGGGAACCACATATCTTCGGCAACAACGCCGGTCTGATCGGGAACTTCGTAAGAGAAAGCGAACTTGCTTCCGTCATACCCTCCGAATATCTCATACTGGAAGCCGTAGAAAGCTCCGAGTCCCATTACAAAATGGCCGCCTGTATGGTCGGAATTGGTTTTCACCCAGAAACTGAGGGTGAAATCAGATGTATTCATGAGTACATCTCCGTTGGAGACCTCAATGATACTTGCATCACCGTCGAAAGTTGCAGCTTTACCTGCAGCTTCATTTCGTGAAGCAGTGTAGGTAATGGCCACGACCTGGTCCGCTGTTGGATCATAATCACCAACGACATCGTCAGCATTGTCCTCGAAGTTCCAGTGTGCGATCACGCCTGTAGGAACAAATGTTCCTTCGGTGGTGAACGAACGGGTCAGCGCCGTTAGCGCCAATCCTTCAGCGGTCATAACACCTGCAGTCAGTTGCAATTGGTACAGTGCGCCTCCGCCAAGTTCGCTCTGTGGAGTAATGGTGACAGTATTACCGCTAACACTGATGTCGAGCGGAAAATCTGCGTCATCATAGTCCTGGGTCAGCGTAACGGTTGTGTTATCGACCGTTGCCGGGTCCAGGTCCACGTTGAACGTGGCAGTGATCACTGCATCTGTAGGTACATTGGACGGAGCCGTTGCCCCGTTAAGGTCAATGTCACCGGTTGCTGTCAGTGTTTCGAGCAACAGCTCCTCCGGTTCTTTTTCGCAACTCTGCATCAGTGTGAATGACATTGCTGCGATCATTAGCATTCCAAAATAAACATGTCTCTTTTTCATAAGCTTGAATTTAATAGTTAATATTGATTCTGCATTTTTATTCATATTCAGGGTTTTGTTTTAGTGAACCCTGTGATATATCCAATTCTGTCTGGGGCACCGGAAGCAATTCATTTTTTCCTTCCGTAAAACCCAGTGGTCCGAGTACTTCGGGAGCCTTGCCTGTTCTTACCAGGTCCCAGAAGCGGTGTCCTTCCAGTGCAAGTTCATGTCTGCGCTCTTCAATGATCAGGTCGCGGAGCAGGTCCTTGTCTGTCTCCGTGATATCAGGAAGGATGGCGCCGTTGCCTTCCCTGGCCCTCTCCCGTACCATGTTCAGATAGATACGCGCCTGTCCGGGTTTGTTGTTCTCATTCAGTGCCTCGGCTGCCATCAGGAGCACATCGGCGTATCTCAGGATGCGTCGGTTATGTCCGAACTGCGTATCGGTTGAATTTCCCGGGATCCAAACCTTCTGGTTGTAGCATTCAATCTCGATCACGTTCTCCTGGTCATCCAGGATTTCATCCGGCGTGGTCCCGTCTCCCAGGATCTCAATGCCGTCGATCACTTCACCAAGGAAGATGACCGTGGCATCCAGTCTCGGGTCGCCCACTTCAAATGAATTTTGAAGGTCGAGCGAGGGACGGTTGAAACCCCAGCCCCTGTTCGGAGTTCCCCGAACACCCTGCGTGTTTGCATACTGGTTCCCGCCGTTTGAACCTCCGGCAACGGAAAGCGCTCCTATCTCAAAGACCGATTCAATACCGTGTTCACCCTTCTGGCCGTTGGCATCGGCAAATACCGGTTCGAGGTCGTATTCATCAGAATCGATCACTTCAAGGGCATGGAACTCTGCATTTTCATAGTCGTGCATGAAGAGGTAAACCTTGGCCAACAATGCATATGCGGCCCCTTTGGCGGCCCTGCCCAAATTGTTGTCGTCGTATCCACTTTTTTCCGGAAGCATATCGATGGCATCTGACAGGTCGTCGATGATGAACTGGTATATTGAGTCGGCAGAGGTCCTGTGCAGTTTGAGCGGCGGTTCATTGGTGGTTACCAGCGGAACGTCGCCCCATGCCCTTACCAGGTCGAAATAGAGCAGTGCGCGCACAAAGTGTGCCTCACCTGTCAGTCTGTCCCTGAGAGAAGTATTCATATCGATAAGCGGAACTTTTTCGATAACCGTGTTGGTTCGTTTGATCCCTTCGTACAGGGTACTCCACCACCGGTCCAGTCCGTCCTGTGTGGCTGTATGGTCAAATGTATCATACGGTCCCAGGGTAGGGAGTTGGTCGTTCGGATTGCTGCCCTTGTGGGAATCGTCGCTCATGATGTCCAGGATGGGGTATCCGCCGGAATGGTAGTGCCATTCACGTAAGGTAGTGTATATTGCATTCGTAGCCAGGATCGCATCTGATTCCGTGGTGGGGAAAACCTCCTGGGTCAGTTGCCCCTGCGGCTTGATATCGAGAAAATCCTCACAGGCTGCAAACGGCAGTACCATGATTGACAGGATAATTATTTTTGCTGTTGTGTTCATAACTTCAGAATGTTAAGTTCAATCCCAATGAATATACCGCGGTGACGGGATAGATCCCGTAGTCAATCCCGTTTGAAAGCACATCATTGCTTCCGATCTCCGGCGTATACCCGGTGAATTTCGTAAATGTATGGATGTTGGAACCCTTGATGTAGATCCGTGCGCGCACAGCAGATATCCTGTTTGCCAGTGATCCGGGCAGTGAATATCCCAGGGTCACATTCCTGAGACGAAGGAAGGATCCGCTCTGAATGAACCTTTCGGAAGGCAGGTAATTGTAGCCCCCGAAGGAAGGTCGCGGCTCCGTGTTGCTTGTATTCGGACCGGTCCAGCGGTCCATCACGTGTTGTTCAAAGTTGTACGGGTCAGGCCGGACCACCTCCTTCCCATTGAATATCTGGTTTCCGGCGACTCCCTGCAGGTCAACCGACAGGTCAAATCCCCTTGACTCCATGCTGAAACTGAAACCGTAGATAAGATCGGGTATCGGGGAGCCAATGTAGTCACGGTCGTTCCCGTTCAGTTCATCGTTCCCGTCGGTATTCAGGAACCGCAGGTCACCCAAACCGGCTTGTGAGAGGTGCGGGTAAGCTTGCAGATCCTCTACTGTCTGGAAGATGCCGTCGGTTACATATCCGTAAAATGCCCCGATGGGCAGTCCCACGCGACTCAGGGTTACCGGCTGGCCATTTCCAAGGTATCCGCCTACAAGGGTGGAGTCGATGCCGCTGTTCCCGCCCACACTCAGCACTTCATTGTGCACGGTGGAAGCGAGGGCCCTGATATTGTAACTGAAATTTTCATGTACCTCACGGTAGCTCAGCATGAATTCAAATCCGCTGTTGAGTACGGAGGCTGCATTGTAGCGGATACGCTGACCGAGTCCGTTGCCCAGGTGACCGGGGGTGGAGAGTTCCACAAGGATATCGTCCGTCACCCTGCGGTAATAGTCGACTTCCCCTGAAAGCTTATTGTTCAGCAAACCGAATTCAAGTCCGACATCGGTTTGGGTGGTGGTCTCCCATTTGAGGTCGGGGTTCCCGCTCTTTCCGTAGGAGGCTGCCGGAACCGACGTGTCAGGCAGTCCCATGACGGCGATAATGTCCGACTGCACACGTGCATACCTGTCGTAATAGGTGATCTTGTCGTTCCCTATCATCCCCCAGCTGGCACGCAGTTTCAGGTTGGAAAGCAGCGGTACCTCCTGCATGAAGTCTTCCCTGCCGAGGTTCCATCCTGCCGCAAATGCCGGGAAATTGGAAAAGCGGTTCTCCTTGCTGAACTTTGACGAGCCATCACGCCTGAAGGTCATTGTAAAAATATACTTATCCCTGTAGGTGTAGTTGGTCCGAAAAAGGAACGACATCATGGAGTAGTACTGACCTGCATCCACACCGTTATATATGCTTTGTGTTTTGTCAATATTATTGGCAGGGTCGATGATGTATGCCGGACTGATGTACCAGAAGGAGGGATCATCGCGGAGAATGTTCTCCCCGGAGAGGGAGTAAATTTCAGAAGAGACACTCTGCAGTGTATAACCAGCCACTGCGTTCAGGCGGTGCTCCCCGAAGCTTTTGTCGTAATTGATGGTGTTTTCCCACAGCCACATGAGGTTTTCGGTTGTCCCTTTGTTCAGATCGCTATAGGTATTGTCCTGCTGTGATGCTGTACCGTCCGGGTTGTATACCGTGAATGCCGGTGTAAAACTCTCGCGCTTGTTGTAGGATGCATCGATGCCGAAGCTCGATTTAAGGGTGATCGCATCCAGCAGTGTGGCCTGGGCATAAATATTGCCAACGCCACGGAGCCCCTTGTTGAAATTATTTGAATTCTCCAGGTCGGCGAGCGGATTGCCCACATTGTAGACCACGGCATAGCTGCCGTCATCATAATAGGGTTCCAGCACAGGTTGTGCCCGGTAGACCGAGTAGGTTACATTGGGGGCATTCTGTTGGGAGTGTGGAGCAAAGGTAAAATTGTTGCCCAGTTCGAAGTTTTCGCCGATCTTATACACGTTGTTGAGTTTTAGGCTGATCCGGCGGAAATTGGATTTATCAATGATCCCATCCTGGTTGAAGTAGCTGATCCCCATGTAGTAGCGTGAGATATCGCCTTCGCCGGAAACAGAGAGCTGGTGGTTCTGTAAGGGTGCGGGATTAAAGACCAGTTCCTGCCAGTCGGTGTTCGGTACCGCGTCGATATTGTTGTAGGAACCTGCCTTAATCTCGTTTGAGATGACGGCAAACTCCCTGCCGTTGAGCAGGTCGATCTTCTTGGCGAGTGTCTGGATACCATATTCAGTGCTGAAGCTGATTTGAGGCTTACCGCCTCCTGCCAGTCCCGATTTGGTAGTGATGATGATCACCCCGTTGGCACCGCGTGAGCCGTAGATGGCTGTTGCAGATGCGTCTTTGAGGACTTCCAGGGACTCAATATCCGCAGAGTTGAGGAAAGAGATGTCGTCCAGTATCACACCGTCCACCACAAAGATCGGAGAGGAGTTCCCGAATGTACCGACACCGCGTACCCTGACCACGGGGATCGCTCCCGGTGCACCTGAAGTGCTTGTGACCTGTACACCTGTTACCTTTCCCTGCAATCCCTGTTCAGGACTTGAAGATGTGATTTTGTTGAGTTCGTCTGCTTTCACGGTGCTTACGGATCCGGTGAGGTCGCTTTTACGTACTTTGCCGTATCCGACCACCACCAGCTCTTCCAGTCCCATTGTCTCCAGTTCAAGTACCACATCGATCACGGTCTGGTCGCCTACCCTGACCTCCTTGTCCTTGTATCCCATGAACCTGAAGACCAGGACATCGTCGGGAGAATTTACCTCAATACTGTAGTTCCCGTCAAAATCGGAAATCACGCCCGTGGTGGTACCTTTAATGATGACGTTCACACTTGGGAGCGATTCACCGGTATCACCGGCTGTCACCCTCCCTGCGACCATCCTCTGCTGGGCCAGCACCTGCTGTTCTGCAATCAGCACCCCGAAGAGAAGGAACAGCACGAAGCATATTGAATTCATTTTTATTTTACGCATGGTTCAGGTAGTTATAAGATTCAGTTGTTTGTTGGTTTGATCTTGTCCAGCCAGCCCCCTGAAAACCCTGCTTTCTGAAGGCCTCGGATGATGTATTTGTTTTCTTTCATCAGGTTCCATACAAGTTCAGACTGGTAATTTTCGAGCTGAAGCAGTATTGCACCCTGGTCGATGCCGATGTAGTCAAGGTCGAACCACCCCTTCGATCCGTCCGCTTTGGTGAAGGTCATATTATAGGCATCCTTGAAACCGTATTCCTGGTACAGTTTGTCTCCATAACTTTCTTTCATATGCATCAGGGCATCGATACATTCTTCAGGTGCAAAGGGAATGGAGCCACCGGCCGCTGTGGGAGCTATGGTTCCGTCGTCAATGGTCCTGCAGGAACTTGCCCCCCTGGCCTTGTATCCATGGAAAATTACCGTGTCGCCATTGTAAAGCTGTCTGCTGTATCCGGGTCCGTCGCAAGCTGTTAGGCCCCATTCGTTCGGACCGTAATTTGGAAAATCCTTTGGATTGTCTGTGCAATAGGCCCTGGAAGCGAGCGTGGCCCTGCGGGAGTTCTCAAAATAATCAATCTCCCTCTCTTTCATGTAGGCATCACGGATACCCCTGAAGTCGATGTACATGTGGGAATACTGGTGTCCGAACAGGGGAGTGAAATTTACGTGTTCATACCCATAGAATTCTTCCCACTGGTATCCTTTGCACCAGGAATTCCATGCACTGTCGGGCACCGGGTGTGTGGGTGATGCGAGGCCGAGTATCACCAGGATCATGGCCTCATTGTAGCCATTCCATTTTGCGTTAATGAACCCTTTTTCGGGATGCCAGCCCATGCTCATCCATTCCTGTCCGTTCATAGCCCAGTCCCATTCCACCCGCAGGTAGAGTGAATCGGCAAGCTGTCTGATGCGCTCTTCGGCAGCATTCTCTCCGTTGAAATAGGATTGGCAGCTTAGGATACCGGCCATAAGCAGCCCTGTATCAATGGTGGAAAGTTCAACATTCTTGTATCGCTTGCCTGTGCTGTATTCCAGGAAGTGGTAATAGAGTCCCCTGTAACCTGTGGTGCCCGAATGCGCCGGCCCCTGCTCTGATGACCAGAGCCAGGAGAGTGTGGAGAGCACCCGCGAAGCTCCCTCATTCCTGGTGATGTAGCCGTTTTCTATACCTGTCAGATAAGCAGTTAAACCAAATCCTGTGGATGCTATACTGGTGAAACGGGGCGTAGGATAACGGTCATCTGTCTGGTAGGTAACCTTATCGGCACGGTCCCAGAAAAACCGGAAGGTCCTCTCCTTTAAGTCCTCCAGGAATTCAGACTCCTCCTTCTGTTCCTGTTTTTTGGCAGAGGAGGTACAGGATGAAAGGGTCAGGATCATTATACCTACAAGAAGCATACATGTAAAATACAGTATACTATTTTTTACCATAGACCAGTTGATTCATTTATTCAAATACAATGGTGTAAGTTACAAAATAGGCTTAAACTATTGAATTTCTATACCTTATGAAAAATACTACATTGCAGGGGCATGCTGAAGGCCACCTTAATATTACCTTAACACTCAGGAATAAAAATCCTTTAAAATGCAGATATTCAGTAAGATATAATTCATAAAGATGTTAGGTGATCAGTCCGGAAAACTGTCTGTATAGTTTTCAGAACTCCAGGAGAAACTCCACCAGGTTGTCTTCGCTCTTAAGTTTGAGTTTTTTTCTTAACCTGGAGCGGTGCACTTCCACGCTTTTATGACTGATATTAAGCAAAGGGGCAAGTTCCTTGGATGAAAGGTTCATCCGGAGGTAGGCACAAAGCCTCATGTCGCCCGGTGTAAGTTCGGGATATTGTTGTTTTAATCTTCTGAAGAAATTTTCGTGTGTCTGGTCGAAGTGATATTCGAACACTTTCCATTCATCTTCCGAGGTGATGCTGGTATCCAGCAAATTCATAAGCTTATGATACAGGTAGTTCGGATAACGATCACCCAGTTCGGTCTTCTGTTTTTCTATCTCTTCCTTCACCTGCATCAGCACTTCATTCTTGCGGATCACATTCATGGTATAATCAGCCAGCTGGTTGTTCCTGTTGTAGAGGTCTTTTTGCAGCAATTCATTTTTTAGTTGCGTGAATTCCTGTTCAGACCGGAGTTTCTCATCTTTAATTTTCTGTTGTTCTTCCCGTTCTATCTTCATGGCATGAAGCTTCAGTCTGTGCAGGAAGATAAGTCTTACCAGGATGATCGTTGCAAGCAGCAGCAGTGAATATATGATGATGGCTGTGGCTGAAAAATACCAGGGAGGATGGATGGTGAACCTGTATTCAGTAACAGGTCCGGGTTGCATGTGGATGTTGGATGCCTGCACCATGAAGGTATATTTACCCCTGGGTATACGTACATATTCCACCGTGGAGCGGTCGGTCCAATCGCTCCATTTTGTTTCGAGTCCTTCCAGCCTGAACCTGAAGTGTGGGGATCTGTAGTGGGGGAGGGTGGAATAGGTAAATGTAAGGTTGTTCCCTGAATAGGGTATGTCTACCGGATCCGCCATAGTTTCCAATGGGAGTCTCTTTTGTTCCTGGGAACCGGAAGAGATGATCATGCGCAGGAATGTTTTTTCCGGCAGTACTGTATTGTCTGTTTCAGTTTCCTGGTAAATTGCAAATCCCTTGTCGATACAGACCAGTGCCTTCCCGGGCTCAGTGTTAACGATGCGGGGAAAAGTTTTTCCCAGCCGGATGTCCTGCATGGCCAGGTTGTATGCAAAGAGGCTGTCAATATCGCTTCCGCTGATCCTGAAGTAGCCGATCCTCTGGTCTTTAATGAACCAGTACTTATTCTTGTCTCCCGGAATGATGTGTGCTGCAGTATTGAAAACCCCAAGCGCTTTATTCAGCCTTTCATAGGGGATGATTGTATCAATCAGATCGTCATAGGTATAGATCCTTTCCCCGGTGGGAAAAACGACCCTGTTCTCGATCTTTGAAACCGAAATATGCTTGTCTGCAGGAAAACCTTCATCCATTCCGAAAGTGCGGATCGATATAATGGAGTCAAGCGTTTCGTTAAGTTTAATCCTGAATATGTTGCGGTGGAGGTGCGCTGCCCATATATTGCCATATGGGTCGATCTCGAATTTGGAGAACGGTTCGATGATTCCCTGCACGGAATTTGAGAATTGCCATCGCCCCTCTCTTTTTCGATAGACATTGATCGAACTGTAGCTGCTCTGAATGAGCACCTGTTCATAGCCGTTGTCGTACAACTGCATATCGAATCCGCCATTTACCGGGGATATCTCGGTCAGGCGGTTCCCATCCAGCCTGTATGTTCCGGAATTGTGGCCCACCAGCAGGTCATCATCGATCCGGAACAGGTCCCATACCTGCCCCTGGGAACCCTCAATCAGTTCCGGATTAGAAAAAGATTGCTTATCGTTGCTGCGCATACTTATCAATCCAAGGTTGGTGCCGAGCAACAGGTGGTCCCTGTACCAGGCTGCATCGAAAACGGTTCCCATTTCGCCTGACGGATCGAGGTAATAGCTCAGCACATCGTTCCTGATGACATGGCTGATCCCCCGGTCGAGTCCCAGCCAGATGTTGCCACCGGGATCTGATGTCAGGGAGAGGACCGTGTTGTTCTGCAACGCATTTCCGGCATGCAGGTGGTATTTGAGATTTCCCTGTTTGTCAACGACGTACATCCCATTTACGATGGTGCCAATAAAGTAGTTCCCGTCAAGGAACAGTCCGTTGTTGATTTCGGCGTTTCTGATTTCACCGGCAGTCCGGATGTTCCATGGCTGAACAGTTTTCCCGTCGTAGATATACAATCCTTTCCTGGCAGCGCCAACCAGCAGGCGGCCTTCTGCAGCTGGCAGCACCATTTTTATTTCATCGCCTTTCAGGGGTTCCATACCCTTCAGGGGTACGAGGGTTTCGTCAACCAGTTCGTGCAGGCCCTGGTCGACCACGTCGATAAAAAGTCTTTCGCCCACTTTTTGCAGAAGAACGATCGTACCCGGCAGTTCAATGGGCCTTACTTTCATACCGTCATATACAAAAATAGAGGAGAATGACTGGAAATAGATCTTTCCCTGCAGGGGAATAATGCGCCAGAATTCATCATTGTGGAGCTGGTCCCTGCCGAACAGTCTGCTGAGGGAAAAGTAGGTCAGTTCCCCGGTCTCATCTTCCAGAAAATAGCCGAACTCCTCGAAGCCTCCTGCATAGATCCTGTTGCCGCCGTCAGTCGCCACGGACCTGACGGTGATGTTGCCGGGCAGCCGTGTGAGTTTCCAGTGAATACCGTCGGTTTGCAGCAATCCTTTGTTATTCCCGAAGAATACGAGTCCGTCTTCACGTGTGGTTACCGACCAGTTCTGATTCTCTGCCTGATACTGGTTCGTTTCAAAATTGAGCACCAGCGGCGTGCCCACCGGCTGCGACTGCAGGAATGTACCCAAGGAGAGCAGGAACAGCAGCAGCAATGGAAAACCGGAAATATGTAACTGTATTGGTTTCATTTTTTGCGTCCGCCCAATCAAAGAGCGGGCTTACACAAAGATAAATATATTGAATTTTGCCAGCAATATTCCGAGAACCCACAAAAAAATGCGTGGCATGTGGAGTTAAACAATGCGTTTTCTCAAGTATTTCGTAGTACTGTTTTCTTTCAATTCTAATTTGAGCTGACATACTATAAAAACGCTGAGAGTTTCTGTCTGAACAGCGGCTCAATAGCCCTCTTATCGCCTATTATTCCAAGGGATGTTGCAGCATTGGATCTATCACTCCAATATTCTTCATTCTTAAGAATTGCAACAAGGACATCAAGTGCACCTGAGTCCCGAGACGCTGCCAGAGCTGCCGCGGCAGCGGTACGGATGTTCGCATCGGGATCCTTGAGTGCTGGAATGACTGCATATGGCCCCATTAAAGCAATAATGAGATAAGCCAATCCCCGATTGAATACTGAACAAAATATTTATATCGAATATAATCGATTAATTAATCTAAATATATATATATATCGATTATAATCGTTATAATACCAATATTATTATTGTATATCTATTATACTTGTTATAGTTAAATTATTTAAATATATTATTAAATATATTCATTAGAATAAATTTTTTAACTAACTTTATCGATTATATTCGATTTGATTTATTATTTAACAATTAAATATCCTAATGATTAAGAGAAAAGAATATATTAAAGCAATTGTACCATTTATCGACAAACCTGTTATAAAGGCAATTAGCGGCATCAGACGCTGTGGAAAAAGCACATTGCTGCACCAAATCATTGAATCTCTTATGGAACGTGGCATAGCAGCTGAACAAATTATCTATATTAATAAGGAATTATTCGAGTTCGATGAAATAAAAAACTATAAGCAACTTCATAACTATATTTCAGAGCTTTCAACTTCTGCAGGTAAGAAATATTATGTATTTATTGATGAGGTACAGGAGATTGAGTACTGGGAAAAAACGATAAATTCATTGTTGGCTGAAGGTAATTACGATCTTTTTATTACGGGTTCTAATGCCCGTTTTCTCTCTTCAGAATTGGCAACATTCCTGGCTGGGAGATACGTTGAATTCAGAATGCAAACACTTGGATATTCTGAATTTAGGGAGATTCTGAATGTAAAGAATCATCAGTCCGACAGAGATGATTTCAACCTCTTCCTAAAATATGGAGGATTTCCTGGTATTCATCATCTGGCAATGGACGATCTGGTTGTAAGACAATATTTGCAATCAATATATAATACTGTGCTACTGAAAGATGTCGTACTAAGGAATAAAATCAGGGATGTTCCAATGTTGGATTCAATTACCAAATATTTAATTGATAATTGTGGAAATATTACATCCGCCACGAATATCAGTAAATTCATGAAATCACAAAAAAGGCCTGTTGCTGTTGACACAGTATTAAACTATGTCAGTTATTTATGCGATGCAATGGCATTTGCGCAGATAAAAAGATATGACATAAAAGGTAAAAGACTACTTGAGACAAATGAAAAATACTTTTTAGGTGATATTGGATTTAGATATGCTACCCTGGGATACACTCCAGAAGCAATTGCAGGCCAGTTAGAGAACATCGTACTCCTTGAATTAAAGGCCCGGAATTACAAAGTCTCTTTCGGAAAAATCGAGGAAAAAGAAATAGATTTCATCGCTGAACGAGGATCGGAAAAAATCTATATCCAGGTCTGTAATAGTCTTAGTGATGACAAGGTAATTGACAGAGAGTACAGCTCATTAAATGAGGTAGATGATCATTTTCCAAAAATTGTACTCTCAATGGATAAAGGATTTGACACCACACGCAATGGTATTCGATGGATGAATATTGAAGATTTCCTGCTGGAAAAGTAGGTGAATATGCTATTCCCTATATAGGGATTATTATCTTTTTGAGACAATAACTCCGGTTGTATACTATACTTCGAAATATTCATTAAAATTAACTTAGTGGGTGTCAGCTTGCGGGGTTTGCAAATGTACTGTTTCCTGCGTTGGATTTCCGAAGGAGTCTTATCCGAGTGGGGATTAATTCCGAACAAGTCTATATGTGGAGCCGCACCCGTAAAGGGGGCTGGATAAATACCACGATCACTGTTGACTTCATTTTTTGTCTTCCATCTTATCGGCAGCATCCAGCCGAGTTTCGTATTCACTAATCTATGCATCAATATGGGCCAGGTGCTGTTAGAGCTTTTTTTTCTTGAAAAGATTTTCACTGAATTATACGGCTTTTTACTTGTAATTGCCATAATCTGCCAAATGTAAATCTATAAATGTGTGAACGATGTAATTTTTACCCTGTGTGAATGATGTAACTCTTATCTATAATTGTGTAATGATATTTAATGCATTGTGAAATAACTTTACTAAAGTTTCCTAGTTGATAAATTGTTGATAATGAAGTAAATAAAAAACAAAAAAAGTTGCATGTCTTAGCCTAATTGGCTATATTTGAATTAGTTACAAACAAATAACGACATGCAACACAATAAAGTTACAGATAA
>JAIPBT010000078.1 GCA_021738565.1 Bacteroidales bacterium | reverse complement strand
ATTGCATCCATTTCAATACGTCAAAGAACATTTTGGCAAGATACACTGAAAATTGAATCCACAATATATAAGGTAACCCCGGTTTCGTTCAACACAAAGCACATATTTGGCTATCGCCAAAAACGATGCTTAATTGTTACCTGTTCAATTGTTGACCCGTCATAACTTATTTTGTAGATATGTGCCCAGCCATCTTTTTCTGAAACAAAGAAGAAGTCATCAATCCCTTCAGGGAAGTAAAAATGATCTAACTCTCCTGCGAAGAAATCAAATATATCAATCCAGGTGTCGGATTCTTCTTTGTAAACAAGTTCCATTTCCTGGTTGAGTATATTGACTATATAAACTTCAACCAGGTTCTGTGACCTGTTCATATAGACCAACGCAAGCTTGTCTTCTTCTGAAGTCCAGTAAATACGGGGAATGTATCCTCCTTCCAGGTCAAATTCCACCCAATCTTTAGAACCTGTCAGGGTATTTATGATTCCTATTTTTACAGTGGGTGCCGTATCGCCGACTTTCGGATACGGAACTTCCATGTATTCAGGATGTATCCCTGAAAAATCGGTTAACTGGAAGACCGGCACATTCCTTTCATCGGATTGCCAGAATGCTATATATTTTGAATCATGGGACCATTTCCATGCCTGGACCAACCCGAATTCTTCCTCATAGGCCCAGCCCCAGCGGCCGTTGTAAAAATGTTTTTCAGCGTCGTCGGTGAAACGCATAATGGTTCTGTCAGAGAATGTATACATAAAAAGATCACCCTCCTTACCGTAACCTAGTTTGTTGCCGTCCGGGGAAACTTCGGCAGTGAAAGCATTCCTTACGATCAGCTCAAGTTTCTTATCTTTAATGGAATAGTAATAAAAGTCTGCATTTCCTGAATACCTCCACACCGGTTGAAAATTGGTCTGAAAAAGCAGGTAGTTGTAATCACCTGCCCATTGGAATGACCTGTATCTGAAGTCATTACCATCAGCATTTTTTTTATCTTTGGTTGAAAAAACGAGGTTCTCCTCCCCGGACTTGATGTCATGGATCCAGATCTCCTGTTTTCCTTTGTTCATCCTTGTGAATGAATACTGCTTTCCTTCATGGATCCATACCACATTAGAGGGGCCTCTCTCACCACGAAGATTGCTCGCGGAAAGAACAGCCTCCCTGAGATTTTCATATGTTTTATTCTGTGCATCCGCAGAAGTGTAAACAAGGATTGCAATAATTACCAGTAATGATACTTTGATTTTTTTATTCATCTGCTTATTTTTTAATTGTTATTTGTCAGATAACCTGCCCCGAAGTATATCGGGGTAGCTCACCATGACAGTTTATGAAAGATATCCACCGCCAGACGTGAAATAATCATATGCGTGTGTGTTCCGCCAATCGGCGGATCATGACTCGGTTCATTGTATTAATTTTTAGAAATTTCCCGGGTAAAATTAAATCGAGTATGTCAATACAGTCCAGTGGCTGGATCATAGTGTTCGAGATCAAGGCGCTCTGAGTAGCAACGCAAACTGGTTATTGCAAACAAAGTTGCAGCAAATACTCTCAATGTAGGTTTCAATATATGGCATATTATTAAATATGGCAATTCTATTCTGTGTACATATTGTTTACATCCAATGCTGCTATTTCCAGCAATAAAGCAGCAAACTTTTCTGTTACTTCTTCAAAATATATTTTTCCTTTATTTGGGGAGGCTTTTGAGGGATCGCCGATCCCGGTATCTTTGGTGACTTTTGTCCATTTCCTTTCGGTCCAGTTCCAGCCCTGCTTTAACGACTCAGCTTTTATTGAGAGGTTCTTTCCGCTCCCGGCCTTATCAAGAGGAAGAACTAGCTCACTGTGAAGGTGTAGCATAAGGCTTGTCTCCATTTCATCTGCGTGGTCGCCATCGTTCTCAAAAATAGTTGTTTTATCAACAGACTGGAACCAGTTTGCAGAAGCCAGGAACAACTCCGGGAATTCCCGCCCGGCTTCACGGAGCATCTGTTTAAAATCATTGCCGCCATGTCCGTTCAGTATCACAAACTTTTTGATGCCACTGTTCCAAACAGATTCAAGAATATCATGCAGTATGACCGCCTGGGTGGAGGGATACACATTCATAGTTCCGGGGATATCGGACTGACCTGTATTTACTCCATAAGGGATAACCGGAAGTACAAGGCATTTAACATTCTTTTCCCAGCATTTCTTTGCTGATTCAGCTGCAATGTCTTCTGTTTCATAATTGTCGGTACCATATGGAAGGTGATAGTTGTGCGCCTCCGTGGCGCCCCAGGGAAGAATGGCTATTTCAAATACCCCGTTCTTTACAACCTGATAATTTGTCTCGGAAAGTATGTATGGCCTCATGTGTATTTGGTTATAATAATATATTTTGCCTTAAAATAATCCCAGCAATACGGTTTGATCATCTGAATTTATGATTGCTTTTCCATTGACGACTTCACATCTTTCACCGGAATAGGAATCTTTAAGCATTGTTCCGTCATCAAATATACCGTCAACCGGTATGGACTTTTCTCCATTGTTAAGGTCCAATCCTATTACAACAATATCTGTATTACCTTCAGTATTGTAAGTTCTTTTAAAAATATACGGATCCTCAGAGATCATATCGTGTTCCCCGGCTCCAACTGCCGGATGGTTCCTTCTGAATTGACCAAGTTTCTGGTAATGTGCAAGAACATCATGAACTCTGAATCCATTGACAGTTGCATTCTGCTCCAGTTCTTCCCAGTTCATAAAAGACCTGAGATTCGCATCGCCGTTTGCACCATCGGCAAAAAGCAAACGGGATGTTTCGTCACCATAGTAAACCTGGCTTGCCCCGGGACATAGCAATAATTTCGTTGCTGCTTCCATTGGTCTTTCCCTCAGTTTGTCGAAGGGACTGCCATCATCGTGGGAACTGATATAATTCATAAATCCCTTACCGGAGAGTTCATTATAAAGGATATCTGCGTACCTGGAAAAGAGAACTTCATAATGATCCTGCGCATTATACTTGAATTCGAAATTGATCAGGTGATCTATTCCCCGGGCAAAAAAGTCAACCAGCGTATCACCGAAGTTGAACCACCTTCCTGATGAGATAACGTAGTTATAGACTTCTCCAACCATATAAAAATGATCACCGGGTGGCACAATCCCCGGGTTCTTTCTTTTCCATTCTTCGTATGCACGGTCGGCCTCTTTTCTGAGCGCCGACCAAACACTTTCTTCGGTGTGCTTGGCGGTATCAAGCCTGTAAGCGTTGATGCCTAATTCCCTGATATAATCGGTTAACCATTTGATAATATAATATTTTGGAGCCCTTGGATATCCGGTCTCATCAAAAAAAGCATTCAATTCATCCAATTCTTTCTGAAGACGGCCTTCATTTTTCCATTTTTGAAGCAGGGCAGAGGGAAGCATAACATCTGATTCAGTTTCGGTTTTGATGTCAGGGAGGTTTTCAACAAGCGTACATGTTACTGTGCTTCTGTAGTCCTGATAGGTGCATTGAGGTGTGGTTCTTACCCATTCATCAGGCCATAAATGGTCTTTTTCTGTGACCGGTCCCGTGTGATTGATGATGACATCCATAATGATCCTGATACCGTGGTCATGTGCAGTGTTTACCAGGTTGACAAGCTCTTCCATGGTTCCGAAATTCGGATCCAGGGTTGTCCAGTCTTTGGTCCAGTAACCATGATAGGCATAGGTATTCCCTGTTCCCTCATCCACCATGCCATGGATCTGTTCAAAAAAGGGAGTCATCCAGATGGCGGTGATCCCCAGGTTGTCAAAATATCCTTCATTAATTTTTTCTGTGACCCCGGCAAGGTCTCCTCCCATGAATCCGCGGTTTATAGCGGTTTGTCCTGTACGATCAAAATTAACATCATTGGAGGGATCTGCATTACAGAAGCGATCAGTAAGCAGGAAGTAGACACTGGCATTGTTCCAGGTAAAGGGTATTGAATCCGGACCGCTTGCAATGTTGAGATCATTTTCGAACTTGCACCCTGCTGCGAGAGCAATCAGGATTAGGATGGATATCGATAGAATCCTGGACATTGAAATTCTGTTATTTTTTCTTGATAGATTTCCAGACCTTGTCTTCGTCCAGTTTTTTGGTGCAGAAGAACCAGTCGTAACAATGCATGTCTTCCCTGCTCTCCATGCGTTCCTTTGCAGTTCCGCAGGAACCTGCAGTTGGTACAATTACATCATCACCCGGCCTCCAGTCTGCCGGTGTGGCAACGCCATGTTCGTCAGCGGTTTGCAAAGCAACCAACACCCTGTAAAGTTCATCGAAATTACGTCCGAGGCTTAATGGATAATAGATGATGGTCCTGATGATGCCCTTCGGATCAACATAGAATACAGCCCTTACGGCTTTTGTATCATCTTCATTTGGCTGGATCATGCCATATTTTTTAGCAACATCCATCTTAATATCTTCAATCAGGGGGAACGTAACCTCAACATCTTTCATGCCTTTGTATTCGATTTTCTCCTTGATCGTTCGAAGCCATGCAATGTGGCTGTATAATCCGTCAATAGAAAGTCCGATCAACTCACAATTGAGTTCATTGAATTTATCCTCCATGGAGGCAAAGGTCATGAACTCTGATGTACACACCGGGGTGAAATCGGCGGGGTGACTGAAAAGAATTGACCATTTTCCATTGTAATCGGCGGGAAAATTAATTTCACCCTGAGTGGTTGTTGCTTTAAATTCCGGAGCGGGATCGCCAATTTTTGGCATTGTAAATACTTCATTCATTTCTTTTTCTTCCATTGTCGTAAATTTTTGAGTTTTGATAAATTGATTATTTGTTTGATTTATTTTTCATTGTACCCTTGAATTGTCCGACCAACAGCAACTTGATGTATTCCATTTCAAAGCCATTTATCTTCCTTCCCTTAAAAAAATCTTCCAGCAGTTGATCCAACTCGGCATCATAATAATCCTCGATCCTGTCAGATTCGTTGCAATACAGGTGATGGTGTTTTTCAGTTATTGGATTTTTTGTGGCACTTTCTGAAGATTGGAAAGATCGTAGCCACGTTCACGGGCTTCTGTAATCAGCTTATTGTATATACTATCTTCCATAACCGGTGTCCTGCTCAGTATCCAGAAATAATTGGGAGAAGAACTTCCAACCATAGCCCATTTGTATTCTTTTTTATCCAGATCCAGGATGAAATAATCGCCATAGAAGAAAAGAAAGAACGACACTTTCAGATAACCGGTAGCCGGTTCACTTCCAAATTTTGCCTTTCCTGTGGCTGTTTTGTACTTCCCGTCCAGCGAGTTTTTATATCCTGCGTTCACCACTTTAACTTTTCCGTTCTTTTTCATCGAATAGTTTGCTGTGACTCCCACCAGGTTTTTTTCGAAACTGTGTGGGAACCTTGCTATTTCATACCATGTTCCCAGGTATTGTTCGAGTTGGAATCCCTGAATCGGGGTGTAGTCATGCTGATCCATTTTTGATCCTTTTTGAGCGCATGCATTCATAGCGATGCAAGCAATTATTATTAGGGTAACCTTTTTCATTGCCGGAGTTCTTTTTGATAAAGTTAATAAAGTATATGATCAAAGTCAATTGTATTTTTCAGGTGTTGTAAAAGTGTTTCAAATTTTTCGGTATAACCGGATTTGTCCTTGGGCAGGGCAGGGACACCTTTCCAAACCGGGCATTCAGTAGCTTTTTTACCACAGGAACAAACAGAGGTAAAATGTCTGTCCCTTGATTGATCATCCATCAAGGTCTTTAATTCGCCAAGACCTATGACACCGGGCAACGTTCCCAGCGACATGTCCAGTATGGTAGAACCGGAATGCCCAAACCCCGCTATGTAAATAATCTTTGACACCTGAAGTTTGTTGGTTGATCGAAAAAATAAATATAGTTAAAGTTCCCGGTTATTTTGAGAACCGGTTGGGGTTTATTCTGCCTGTGACGCATGATCAGAAACGAAGGCTGACGGAACCAAACATCGATCTTCCGGGTTCCGGGAAACCTTCTGCAATTTCATAATTCTGGTCCAGCAGGTTCTCGATGCTGAGATCAGCCGAGATATTCCTGGTCAGCTGGTATGAAAAATGAAGATTCAGTAATGAAAAGGCAGGCGCAGTTGTCCCGTAGGTGGTGCTGTAGCGTTCATCCATAAAAAGGTATTCCGTGGTGATCTTGAAAGGTTTGATGGGATGGATATCAAGCAATATGCGAAATTCATTTTCCGGAATGTGGATAAAGTATACACCAGGGTCCGAAAGATTGTTCATTTTTAGATAGGTGTAATTGATGCCTATGTTCACTGTATTTGAAATCCTGTAGTTCCCGGATACCTCGAAGCCGTAATTTGCAGCTCTATCTTTATTTACGGCCTGTGTAAGGTCCGTGGTCGTATCATACTGTGCAACAATAGCGTCTTCAAGATATGCTAAGAAGAAAGCTGCCTCCAGGTCAAGATTCCCTTCCAGGTTGAATTTGTATGAAAACTCACCCTGGGTTGATTTTTCTGGTTGAAGCCAGGGGTTAGGGATCCCTGATCCTGCGCGGTATGAATAGCGCTCCTTCATGGTTGCCATTCTTATCTTCCTGTAGATCCCGAGTTGTAATTCATGGTTTCCGGGTGACCAGACCATTGCAAATTGCATGGTCGGACCTCCGGCAGCTGATGTTGACATTTCACTGATGCCCGAATCTGCAGGATTGTAATCTTCCGCCATGATACCGGTCCTCCGGATGTATCCGAGTGACCCGATCAATTTGAACACGTTGTTGAAAGAGTAGGCGTTCTCAGCGCCCAAAAAATAGGTTATGTCACTGAACCGCCGCACCGGTTCCCCGTCGTTATATTCAGAGTGATGATCGTTTTTTACCTGTGCATTGAGCCTGATTAGGTTGTTTCGGGGAGCATCGACAGTGAAGCCCGCATTGGTTCCTACTGCATAATCATTGTAATAGCTGTTGAAGGCATAACGCCGCGTTTGCGAAGTATATGAATTGTCATCATAACTGCTTAGTTTGTTGCTGAAATCATCATAATATGCCCGAACCTTTAGTGATGAATTATCACCGGTCCGTTTGTTTCCAATGAAATAGAAGCTGTTTTTTTTCCAATAGGGCCATTGCCAGAAGCGTTCCCTCTGCTGATCATCTTTTCCGGCGTAGGGCGGTGTTCCTTTATCACTTTTATGATAGAGGTAATTGACAGAGTATTCATCAAAATTGTTTGGTTTGTAACCGATCTTCAGGTTCGAGTTGAATTTATTGAAATATGAATTGTCTCTGAAGGTTCCATCTTCAGAACCAAGTATACCGGTGGTATCAAAACCGGAAGAGAGCGGATAGAAATCCTGTGAAATTCCGGAAACAGCTCCTGTTATATAAATTTTACCAAGGTTGCTGCCAATTTGCAATTTTGAGATCTTTCTTTTGCCCGAACCCGCGCCAAGGTCAATTTTTAATTCAAGTTTTTCAGAAGGCTTTGCAGTCACAATATTGACAGCGCCCCCCATGGCATTTGCCGCGAGACCACCGGGTATAAATCCCCTTGAGACCGAAATGGATGATGTATTTGTAATAATAAGGTTGTCCAGATCAAGGTATCCGTCATAGGGTGCGTATACTGGAATTCCATCAATGAAAACCGGGATGCTTCTTATATCGTAACCCCTGATGGATATTGAAGATTCCGCCCTGTTCCCATAATTCACAAGGTGTATTCCTGGAAGCCTGCTGATGGTAAAAGCAGAACTCTCATGTTGGCTTGCAGCCAATTCGTCCAGATCGGTCGTTTCATTGCCGGCGCTGGTGAATACCTGTACTTCTCCCAATTCATAACTTGCAGCTATGGTGTCATTTATACCTGTTTGTGATACAGCTTGCAACTGAAAGATAAATATGCATAAGGCAACAAGCGATTCTGTTCTTTTCATGCAACTTTTGGTTTTAATTGATACCAATAAATGTGGTTACAGTTCCTGTGATAAAGAGGAAATGCTGCGCAGCAGGAATAAAACCAAATAGGTATACTTCATAATAGATTCAAGGTTCTTGAACAAAAGTATGTAAAATCTTTCTTTGCACAGGATCACTTAATGATTGTCCAATAAAAGCACGCTTGAATTTTATAGCCTGTCATTGATAGGTCCTCCAGAAATCCTTCCTCATTTTATCCGCATCAATGTCTGTATATATGCCTATTTTTCCGCCTGTATTCTCGGGAGGAGAGGGTCCGTATATTATTGTAGCGTATTCTGGATTTAGAATTGCTTGCACCAGGGCAAGGTCCCACATGATCCATGTATCGCCTGCTCTTACATGGTCCCATCTTTCCCAAAGGATGTCACTGAGTTTGCCGGGACAATCTGACAGTCTTTTCCTGGTATCTTCCCTTGTAAATGTAAGTTCCCTTGCAACATTCCCTGGCATGACTATAAGTTCAAGTGCTTTATTATCAAGTAAGACATCCAGTCCATTAATGTCATTTCTTGCATTGAATGAATTTTTGTTCCATGCGCCGGTGGTTACATCATATTTCATATTCAGGATGAATACCCTCAATTTGTTTGCAATTTCAGGAGCATGCAGGATGGCAGCTGCAACATTCGTAACCGCCCCGAGTACGACAATGTTCAGCTTATCAGCCGGTGATGCGGATTCAGCTTTCCGAATAATGAAGTCAACACCATCGGAAACAGGTACGGGAGCTCCGGGATAGTATCCCCATGCATACCCAACCATCCTGTCGCAACCTATGGGGTGGGGTATATACTCTATTAAATTCCAAGCTTTCAAACCACTTTTTTTAAGGAGCTATTTATTTTTCTTTCCCTGGGATCTAAACATACATGATCTTGGTCATATGGTGTTTTATTCCTAACAACACTGTATGCAGTCCT
>JAIPBT010000035.1 GCA_021738565.1 Bacteroidales bacterium | reverse complement strand
AAACCCTCATGCACTATCGTTCGCAACAGGGAATGCATATAACATGAGGGTTCCACGGTATCAATATCGAAATTGTCATTTATTTGAGTTAATAATTATATGAAATACAGACGCTTAACTAAATTATATACTAGTGAAAAGACCATCAGTGAGAATTGATATAATAACGGTTTTACCTGAACTATTAAATGGCCCGTTTTCCCATTCAATTGTAAAAAGGGCGATAGACAAGGGACTGGCTGAGATATACCTGCATAACCTTCGTGACTTCTCAACAGATAAACACCGCAGTGTGGATGATTATCCTTACGGTGGTGAACCAGGAATGGTGATGGGCATTGAACCCATTGAAAGGGCAATTCAATCGCTGACTTCGGAGCGCTCCTATGATGAAATTATATTTACAACTCCTGATGCACCGACATACAACCAAAAAACCGCTAACCGCCTGAGTACACTGGAAAATATTATCATATTATGCGGACACTATAAAGGTGTTGATCAGCGCGTACGCGACCACCTGGTTACAATGGAACTCTCCATTGGCGATTATGTATTGTCAGGAGGAGAAATTGCTGCAGCTGTAATTACAGACAGCATCATCAGACTGCTGCCCGGTGCAATTTCAGATACTGTATCTGCCCTTTCGGATTCCTACCAGGACAACCTTCTTTCCCCACCGGTTTACACCCGGCCCGCAAATTTCAAAGGTTGGAAAGTTCCCGAAATCCTGCTCTCTGGTCATGCTGCAAAAATTGATGAATGGAAACACCGTAAGGCATTGGAAAAAACAAAAAAGCTCAGACCGGACCTCCTCGAAGATGAGAAATAATAGAATAAATCAGGCTGAAAATATCCTTCACAGATCAGGATCAATCCGGATTCATTACCGACCCTTTGCTATATTATATATATTTAAATAGTGATTAATATATATATTACTGTAATTACCTGTTGCATAGTCTTTTAAATTCACAATACCTGCAGCGATCCTCTATTTCGGTCTGTGAAAACGGCACATCCGGATCAAAGATCTCCACAAGCAGGTCATTCAGTTTTCCATTGAATTCATCCTTGTGCTCATTGAAGGTGATAAGCTCCTGCTTTTCAGGTTCTTTTAATTGAAAAACCGGACTGAAATCTTTTCTGTATAATTCCTTAATGACATACAGTCCTGGCTGGACCTTTGCATCCGGAAATTTTGCAAGGAAAAGGGATGCATACAGAAATGCCTGAAAAGCTTCCTTGCTCCTGCTCCTGTTTTCTGCATCAAACAATGAATCAATGGATTGTACATTCTGTTGAGAACTTCCCGTCTTGTAATCAATGATGCGGGTCAATCCATCTGAGGTTTTGTCTACCCTGTCTATCTTCCCTCCAATCTTAACTCCTGCAGTTCCATCCCTTAAATGAATATACCTTATAGTCTGATAAGTGCCTTCAAGATCGATGATTTTGAATGGAGCAAACTGCATATCGGTCTCCACGATCTTTCGAATGTACCGCTTAAGAATCTCATAAATAACAAGGTTTTTACCTTCAAGTTCCCTGTTGGTATCAGATTTAAAATATTCCTTTCTGAATTCATTCAACAACGTCCGACTGATCCTGCCGTTTTTCAACAGCTGTTTCAGATTTTCCGCTGTTGCAGTTGCTGCTTCACTGTTAAAACTTTCATAAAGTACCTGGATCGTATTGTGAAGAATATTGCCAAATCCGATTGCATCAAGCTCCTCAGACAACTCTTCCTGCTCCCCGATTCCTGCCACTTTCCTGAAATAGAACTTCAGTCTGCATTCAACATAAGTATTCAGTGAAGAAGGAGATAAAAATGATTCATCTTCACCGTCTGTCAAATACTTATCCATTATGCTGATAATTGCTTTCGTTTTTGGAACGATAACGGGTGCTATTACATTGGAACTCACGGACAGTAACGGACGGATTATTTCTGCTCCAAACTCATATTTCATTTGGTACAGGTACCTGCTCATCTCACCGGTGTTCACCCCTTCAGTTGCACTGTTAAAAAGAAGATCGATATTCGTGGCACGTTGTATGATCCTGAAGAAATAATAAGCATATATGGCATCCATATCCTCGCGCACCGGCAATCCAAAAGCAAACCGAAGTGAATAGGGTATAAATGAATTCGTTTTAATGGTTTGAGGCATAACCTCTTCATTGACAGACAACATGATGATATTCTTAAAATCCAGCAACCTGGTCTCAAGAATTCCCATGATTTGAAGACCGGCCAGTGGTTCCCCTTCAAACGGAATCCTCAGATTGGACAATATTCTCCTGTAATACCTTATAAATGCAGGCAGTTCAACATCCAGGCTTTCTGAAAAAAAGGTTTCCAGCTTGCGCAGCCTGTTAAGCATTACCAGTATATATTCTTTGTCAAGTTCCCTGTAAAAACCTCCTTCAACACCGGGAAGATTCTTCAAAACATATTCCAGAATGTCCCGCAGGTAATCACAAAACAGATCTATTGTACCTGTCCTTCTGAATATTTTCCGGGCAAACTGATCTTCAAAATATTCCTCCCCGACATACACATGGTTCTCTTTAACAAGCCGCGATATGAGATCCCGCGTATCGTTGCCGGTTAAATTCTTGTAATATTGATGATTAAGAATAGAAAGAACATCCTTGTGGTAGAAACTTCCACTATTCTTTTTACTTGTCCTCGTGTTGCTCTGCAGCTTTATAATTCCTTCCACAAAGCTGTTCAGCGGAGTACTTCTAAAAGGATATCCCATGGTGATATTCACCTGTTCAATATTCTCAGGTAAGGAAACAAGTACCGGCATCAACAGATTTTCGTCGCAAAGAATTACAGCGGTATCATCAGGATCTTCCACCGGCGACTGGTGCTCCAATAGGATATCATGCATGGTTTTTGCCTGCAGGACATTGGTAGGAAGGTCATATATTCTTATTGAAGTCCTATTCCCCAGGTTTGAAAAAATTCCAAGATCCACAGGAGGAGGGAATTCCCGGATGTTATTCCTTATAAACCTCCCTGCTTCCCTGCTTTGGTCGTTCAGGTACATTTCATCATAATCCCAGAAAAAGGTGGCGTTGTTCCTCTTTTGAAGTTTCCTGAACAACCTTTTTTCTGCTTCACATAATGCATTGAATCCAACAAAATAAAATTGCCTTCCCGAGATGATTTCATCCATCACCACCATATCCATTCCTGATGCCTCCCTGTATAACATCCCCTCGTAACCTTTCCCTTCATCTCTGAGCCGTGCATTGAGTTTCTTATATACCGAAGGCAATACCTTCCAGATGGAGAGGAAACTGTCCTTTTCAAAAGTCATGTTGCCCTGCAGGAAACTGCTCCAGAATTTCCTGATATATTCCACCTGCTCTTCAGTCAGACCACCAAATTTTTCTTCGATCTCCTTCAGGTCTATAATATTTCGGAAGATCGCTTCAGGATCCACAAGGTATTTGTCTATGGAATCATAATCACTGATCATCATTTCCCCCCATGGATGAAAAGAATCAAAGGGATCCGGATTGGAAACTGATCCCTTATAAATATCATACAGTACCAGGATTGTCTCCACGGGATCAGCAAGTTCCAACCCGCTGACCTGTTGCATAAATTCATTAATGGTGATGATTTCAGGTGCCCAGCTGATCCTGTCCAGGTTGTTTACCAGGGAACGTCTGAAAAACAGGCCTGACCTCCTGTTCGGAAATACAAAACAAGCATTACCAAGCTGTTCAGCATGATTGTCACAGATGTATTTTGCCAGTTGCTTCAGAAACACAGTAATATATTTATTTAATTGTCATTCACTTAACTAAAATTGCAGTTCGGTAACAATACCGCGATCCTGTATATTATTTATCACCCGGTAAACGGTTTCGCATTTTTAACGAATGCAGTATGTGCTGTTAGCATTTTCCCCTGCCATGTATCGCGTTCCTCCAGAATTTGTTCAAATCTTGAAAGCACCTGGTCGTACCGCACTCCCCACCCCTTCCCTGCTGCTGTTCCGGGATTTACCTCACCAGCTATCCGTTCAACAACAATTCCGGGATCCAGCCATTCCAGCAGTCCGGACATCATTTGCAGGTATTCTTCCATCTCAAATTGAACAAATTGATGGGGATTATCCCGGTACTGTTTTTCCATAACCGTACCCTTAATGATCTGTAGCTGATGGAATTTGATGCTGTGCAGCGGCAGGTCTGAGAGTGCTTTCATGCTTTTAACCCAATCATTCTCAGATTCCCCGGGCAAACCGATGATCATATGGCCGCCTGCATGTATGTTCCTTATGGCTGTCTGCTTCAGGGCCCATACGGTATCTTCAAAACTGTGTCCGCGATTGATCGCTTTCAATGTATCGTTATTGATCGATTCAATACCGTATTCCAGCACAACATAAGTGGATCCTGATAATTCTGCAAAATAATCCAGTTTCTCCACATCAACGCAATCAGGCCTTGTTCCGATAACCAACCCCACTACTTCAGGATGCTCCAGGGCAGGCTGATATATTTCCTTCAGCATTTCCAGGGGTGCATATGTATTGCTGAACGCCTGAAAATATGCCAGGTACTTTCTGACCTTCCTGTATCGGTTCCTGTGAAATTTGATCCCTTCATCAAGCTGTATTTTTACTGGTATACATGCTTCGTTGTAGGATGGACTGAAAGCACGGTTATCGCAGAATGTACAACCTCCTCTTCCAACTGTACCATCGCGGTTCGGACATGTAAAGCCTGCGTCAACGGATAATTTCTGCACCCGCTCTCCGAAGATCTTTTTAAAATAATCGGAATAGGTGTTCAACCGCCGTCCTGTACCCCATGGGTAGATCATAATCAGCTTACTTTTAATTTTTTATCCTGCATAACATACCATACAAATCCCTCGATCCCTGTGTATTTCAGCTGCGACAAAAGATCCATGTAACGCTTTACCTGCCTCACATACCTGTTATCTTCAACATCACCGAATTTATAATCAATCACAATTGTTGCATGGTCATTGATGATCACACGATCGGGCCTGTAAGTGTTGCCTTCAAAGATGATATCCCTTTCTTTGATAACCCTGTTCTTATCAGAGAACCATCCGGAGACTTCAGGCCGTGATATTTTACTTATTATCAATTCTTCAATTTTCCCTGCATCCTCCTCCCTGAGCAATCCTTCCATGAAAAAGTCCTTTACCACCTTATTGATATCCGCTTTTGTGTTGATGTGGCTGAACATATGGTGCATAATATTTCCAAACGAAAGGTGATCATCATCCCTGTTTGCCTCCTTTAAAAGATATTCAGAACTCTTCATCCGCAAGCGGATCCTCTCATTTCTGAAATTTACAGGGTAATGAATGATTCTTTGCGAATGATCCGTTTCCTTTCGCGTTTCCTCATTTGCCAACAATTTTCCAACAGCAAAACCATGACCGTTCATTGATCTTGCGATATCAATGAAGTTGTCGCCTTCTGATCCATCAGATTGCAGTGCTGCTTCCACTACCAGGTGACCGGCCTTCGAAACAGTGCCACTTTTATTAGGTCCCGGAAGTCCGAGCATTAAAGCCTCTTCTGCCCGGGTGAGCGCAACGTAAAGCAAATTGAGACTGTCAATATAACCCATTACCAATTCCTCAGAATAGTTTTCGGAAAATACCGTTTCACCTAAAGCATCGGTAAATTTTACCGGCACTGCTGGAATTGCATCAAAAGGAGTGTTATCGGTACTGCACCACAGGATCTGATCCTTATTGCCTGTTCCCCTGTTGCTCAGATTCCAATCGCAGAAGGGCACGATCACCGCCTTGAATTGCAGCCCTTTTGCCTTGTGAATTGTCATGATTGATATGGCATCCTGCATTTCCGAAACTGAAATGGACTTTGTATCTCCAAATTCATTCCAATATGTTATAAAATCATACAAACTGCCAGGGTCCCTGTGCTGGATATCAAGAATAATTTCCTGGAAAGCCTGGATATAGACAATGTCAGGTGATGAATCGGCAAGTCCAAAATGAAGGATCAGTTTTTCAACCAGTTCAAAAAGCGGAAGCCTGTCAAGTTCGGGGATCATGGAGACAAATTCCATACCCAGGACATCCGCTATTGTTACCCCCGGTAGCAGTGATCCTGATATCTGTTCATTGTCCTGCCTGTTCAGGACACTGTAGAAATATTTTAAATTGATGGCATTCAGGGAATCGCCCGGATCAACTATGTATTTCATTGCGCATACCAGCAAATTGACCGCAGGGTTATTTGACAGAAACAAAGAATCATTTGATATAAAATTGAAATTGTATCCCGGCAGACTTCCCCTCTTTCCGGATCTCATTAACTGATTGGCAACGTCGGCTCCCTCCCTGTTAGTTCTTACGAGAATAGCTATGTCTCCTGCCATGTAACCTGCATCCTCCAATTCAATGATCCAATCGGCAAGCTTTTCAAGGGCTGCTTCCCTGTTGCTCCTGTTTTCATCATCAAATACAACACCCCCGACAAATCCGCCGTCAATATTGTCTTTGTTGGGGATGACCTGTACCACATCATCATAAGCTTTATCGAACAGATCCATCCACCTGTTTTTGAATGATTGATCCAGTTCAAACTTTTCAAACCTTGCTCCAATGAGGCCTCTGACAATTCCCGGTGCATGTTTAAAAAGTGTATTATTGAAACGGATGATGCGTTCTCTGCTCCTCCAGTTCTCCAGCAATGGTACTTCGCTGGTATCAAATTCAGGAAATGCATTTTGCACTACCTCCGCAAGGATCTTCCAATCCGAATTTCTCCACCTGTATATTGATTGCTTAATGTCCCCTACCACCGTATTTTCCTTCCCTACAGAAAGGGTGTGCCCAAGCAGTGGCCGGAAATTCTCCCATTGAAATACAGAAGTATCCTGGAACTCATCAAGCATGATGTGTTCAATGAAATTGCCTGTTTTTTCATAAATAAACGGGGTTGGATTATCCCCGATGAGGCCTTTCAGGAACCTTGATGCATCCGATAAAAGAAAAATATTCTTCTCATCCGTCAGTTCAAATATCTTTAAAGAAAGATCGCTTAATATGCCCAGCGCATAAACATAATTCTGCACTGATTTGCCCGATTGAAAATTTATGTAGTGTTTATAGATATCTTTCAAACCCGGCATAAATACTTCATTTGCCAGAGTTATCCTTTGCGGGTTAGATTCATTTTTTGATATCCATTTAAATTGATCGTCAATGGCATTTTTCCTGGCATCAGTGAACACAACATCACCTCCATCTGAAATATTCTTTATAAAATATGCAGGTCCTTTCGATTTTCCCGAAAAATCCTCAGCTGTATACCCTGCATTTTGTACCCGTTCCATAATTTCACTGGCAGCATCCCTGATTTTTTTCTCAGATGTATTGATAAGAGTCTTTACCTGCCGGATCAATACATCAATGTTATCCCTTGTCAATTCATTCTCATTGTGCAAGGCAAGGTCCTGGAATTTTTCGGAAAACAGCTCTTCCCCGAGCTGAAGCATGTCCGTTTTGAAATTCCAGCCTTTTGATGCTTCAATTCTCGATTCAGCAAGACGAATCATCCACTCAAGCAGGCTTTTGTCAACATCGATATTCAAAAATAGCCTGTCTGCTGCCTCCCTCAGGATACGGTCCCTGTCAAGTTCAAGCACATAACCGGAAGAGAGACCTATTTCCCTTGTAAAAGCCCTTATTACACTTTGGAAGAATTTATCGATCGTGCCAACCGAGAACCTGGAATAATCATTCAGGATGCGAACCAGTAAATTTTTGGATGCTGCAACAACCAGTTCCCTGTTCAGACCGGTATGAGCGATCAGGTCCTGAAGATCGTCAGAAGATTCATCTTCCTTTAAATCAGACAGTGCATACAACCGGTCCAGGATCCGGGTTTTCATTTCCCTCGCTGCTTTATTGGTGAACGTTACAGCAAGTATATGCCTGTAAACCAATGGATTCTTAAACAATAAATGTAAAAATCCTAGCGTAAGCTTATGTGTTTTACCGGATCCCGCTGAAGCCTTATAGATGGTTAGCGGACTCATTGTTTAAAGTTAAGAGTAAAATGTCAAAAGCCAAAAGCCAGGGGCCAGGGGCCAGGAGCCAATTTCGATATTAATACCGTGGAACCCTCATGTTATATTTCTGTTGTGAACGGTAGCATGAAGGTTTCATCTCTTTTATTTAAATTTGCACCAAAACAGGCATTTTGGCAAAGCGAGTAGTTGTAGGTTTATCGGGTGGAGTTGATTCCAGTGTTGCTGCTTATCTTTTAAAAGAGCAGGGATATGATGTCATTGCTGTTTTTATGATCAACTGGCATGACAAAACGGGTGTCCTGGATGCGGATTGTCCATGGGATGAGGATGTTGTTTTTGCCGAACTCGTTGCCAAAAAGATAGGCATTCCCTTTGAAGTGTTAGATCTCAGCAAGCCATACAAAACCAGGGTTATTGATTACATGTTCTCGGAATATGAAAAGGGAAGAACCCCGAATCCGGATATACTTTGCAACAGGGAGATCAAATTTGATGAATTCCTTGCTGCTTCCATGAAATTCAATCCCGATTATGTAGCGACGGGTCACTATTGTAAAAAGGATGAGATTACTCTTAATGGTAAAAAAGTGTTCAGACTACTGGCAGGTGATGATCCAAACAAGGAACAGAGTTATTTTTTGTGCCAGCTGTCACAGCACCAATTGTCAAAGATCCTGTTTCCGATAGGTCACCTTAGAAAAACAGCGGTCAGAAAAATTGCCAGGGAAAAAAAGCTTGCATCTGCCGATAAAAAGGATTCCCAGGGAATTTGTTTTGTAGGCAAGGTGCACCTGCCTGAATTCCTGGAACAAAAACTGGATCCCAGGGAAGGAAATATTTTTGAGATCCCGGCTGAAAGTAACTTGTATACCGGGCCGCCGGAACATGACATCCGGAAACTTTGTTCCCCTTTGAAATACGGGATCAGTGATGGTGACTACGTGGGCAAACACAATGGGGCTCATTTCTTCACCATTGGACAGCGAAAGGGATTACAGGTAGGTGGTAAAAAAGAACCTCTATTTGTAATCTCAACCGATGTTGAAAAAAACCGGATATATGTTGGTCAGGGAAAAAACCATCCGGGACTTTTCAGAAAAGGACTCCGCATATTGGAAAATGAGATCCACTGGGTTCGTCCCGACATGCAAATGAGCCCGGGAGACAGCAGGGAATACCTGGTTCGTATCCGTTACAGGCAGCAATTACAAAAAGCAGTATTACACATGAAAGAAGATGGTATGTTTATCATCTTCAGAGAACCCCAGCGTGGAATTGCTTCAGGCCAATTCGCTGCCTGGTACACAGATAATGAGCTTATTGGATCAGGTGTGATCAACCAGTGACCTTTAAAAAATGACCGAATATAAGCGCTTCTCATCCCGGATGATATAATAAGTTATCCAGGCTGCCCGTAAATTCCGGTTGCGTTTTTTGAATCATTATCTTTTGTGCAGGCCGCACTCCTTTTGTTCCTGGCTTTCCCACCACCACCGGCCGGCTTTAAAGTCCTCTCCGGGCTGCAAGGCACGTGTGCAGGGCTGACATCCAATGCTGGCATAACCGCGTTCATGAAGGGGGTTAAACGGAACATCATTCGACCTTATATAATTCCACACATCCTTCTCTGTCCAATCGATCAGCGGATTGATCTTTATTAAACCATTCACCTTATCCCACTCAACCAATTTGGTAAAGAACCTGCTAACGGTCTGGTCTTTTCTTAAACCACAGATCCATGCGCTCATGCCTTCAAAGGCACGCTGCAACGGCTCAACTTTACGTATACCGCAACACATTTTACGGTTTTCAACACTTTCGTAAAACAGGTTGATCCCCCTTTCCTTTACCATGGATTCCACCTTGCGCTTATCGGGAAAATATACATCGATCTTGATATTGTATTTTTTATTGGTTTGATCAATAAGGTCGTATGTCTCCGGGAAAAGTCTTCCTGTATCCAGCGTAAAGATCCTTGCGCCCCTGTCTGCTTTCGAGATCATATCAGTGATTACCTGGTCTTCAGCTCCCATGCTTGTGGCCAGTGAAATCTGCTTACCGAACTCACCAAGGAAAAACTGAATTACATCTTCCGGACTGCTGTCCGAAAAACGTTCATTCCAATCCCTGATCCTTTCTTCTAATTCCTTCGTCAATTCCATAGTATAAATATAATGGCAGCAAATATAGCCATGTTAAATAGTGCTTGATCATATGAGTTTTCTTTCTGACACTAAATAAGAAACGATAGAATAGTAAAATGGTTCAATGTACCAGGCCTTCCATAGATTTTTCAAGGGCACGGGCGTGATTCAGGAATTCAGGAACAGACATCTCTTTAAAATAGATCAAACCATGTGTGGTACGTATCCTGGGACTTTGGTTCTGATAGAAATAATCCTTCCCCAGGACCAGCTGTATCTCATTAAGCTGATCTACCCAAATATTGATGGCTAATTCTGAGAATTTTCCATCATAGAGGTAACTCGGAAATGATGCGTCCACCTGGCTGATGTAACAGCTTGAAAAAGCATTATCCATCACTGCCATGGCATTCAGGGATACCGGAACAATCACATTGGCTTCTGATGCATCAAATCTGAACCAGACATTCCTGTAACCCCAGATCCGAAGTTCGCTCAGGTCTTTCTCCTGGCTCCAGATCCGTATTGCCTCGGCAATCGTCTGCAATACCTTGTAATGTGTATCAGGACCGCTTCCTTCCGGGTCAAATGCAAGACTTATAACCGTAGGATTGTACTCCTTTAACTGATCAAGAATTGGTGTGACATCACGAGCAAAGGTAGGTTGTTCTGTAAATATATCCCCGGTATAGAACCCAAGCCTGAGATGATGAACGTTGTTTACCTTGTAGCCAAAATGTGCCCATACGAGTTCTTCCTCGAACTCCCTTATCATCCCTTTTAATTGCTGTATCTCAGGTGGATTTTTCTCGCCTTCATAACTGTTTCTCAATACCGAAAGGATGTCATCTATTTTATTACGCAGGATATCAATACTGTTTATACCATATATATCCACAATGGCCCTGACCATCCTGTGGCAGACTCCGCGCCTTCGCTCATGGGGCTCACCTGATGCCACCTTCGTCAGGTAATGGTATACATCTTTGTCCCATTTGTGCTTATAACCATTCTTGAAAAAATCAGGATATTTTGTCATCTGTATCATACCTTCCCCAAGAAAGTTCTTTATATCTGCAAGCAGGTCCATTACAAATAAATTTGTGACAGCAGTAAAACCAGAGGTAAGAACACAATAGTGGGCATTGTTGGTTTCATTCCGGGAGAGCCTGTGTACATGCGGCAGCAACCCCAGCATGATGTCATCGTGATGAGGACCGGTATGATAATACATTTGATTCTGCTCACTTGCACAGCCTCTGTTTAATTTGTCCCCGATTCGTTTTATTACGTTCTGTACCGTATTCAGGCTCAGATCGGGTATCATTTTACAATAAGGGTCACCCAGGAGATCCTCCATTGTCAGGTGGTGCGCATATTTCTCAAGCCTTTTGCACAGACCGATCACGGCCCTTTCTCTCTTCTCATCGGTCCAATCTCCGTTTTCATAATAATTTTTCACGGTATCATGAAGTTTCACCGCCGCTCCTTTTGTAAGGTAAAACCTGCTGTTTTTTAACTTTCCAAGTGATGTTGCAGGATACAGGTTGTTTGGTTCATTTTCCAATGCATCTTTGATCACATCTGCTTTTGCTTCCCCGGCCGCGAAGATTATTGCCACTGTCTCCGGATTGTACGCAATGGTCTCCAGTCCAATGGTGATCACAAGCCTGTTCCTGGAAATTTCAATACCACCCAGGTCCGATGAGGCCTGGGCCTGGGTTTCAAAATTTGTGGGGGTAAGCCTGGTTGTGGAATAATGATCCGTTCCCCGGGTATTAAATGCAATATGACCATCCGGACCAATTCCTCCGAGAAAGAACCCTATTCCCCCCTTTTCACGTATCGTATGCTCATAATCTATACACCAGTCATCAATCATGAAAATTGATCGCTGCTGCATTTGCTCCTGTGAATTTTTGGCATCCCGGTAGCGCAGGGTAAGGTCTATGTTATTATCAGGGAAGACCTGGGAAAAATGCATATTTTCATACAACCCTATCTCATCCGAATTGATGAGCAATGCATTCTCCCTCTTCAATCCCAATCCTTCAATGTAATATTTGGTTACATAATAATAAAAACTGTTATGCTGGTTGGAATTGATGGGGTAAAATTCGTCGATCTGCACGAATGACAGGTTATCCAGACGTGGTTGCTTCATTTTTCCTATCCCATATTCGTTCCGGTAGTCCCGGACTTTTTTTGAATCCCAGTTCTCCAGCAGGTTTTGTGTCCATTTGATGAAATACTCGGGTGTTTTGCCGGTGGGAAGACTGATCACTCCATCCGGATTATGCCCTGCCCATTCCAAAAATCGCAAAGCCGCGAAAAAGCCGAGTTTGGGAAAGTTATCAACCAATATGTATGGGATCCTTGTTGTCTGATCCCGGCTGCCTGAAAGCTCAAAGAAACGCTTCTCTACAGTGGATTCAAATTTCTGCATTTTATAACCGGTTTTAAGTAGTGTCTGTAGACACTAAGAAAGCGATAAATTTACAAAAAAATGAGAGAGTACTTGAATGGTTGTGTCTCTATCAAGAGAGTTCGGGGTAATTGCCTCTGTGCGCCATATCAATCCAGGTGTCATCTGAGTGATCATATACCATTACCGGGTAATCCCTAGCAAGCTCCAGGTATGCCCGGATGATCGAAAAGGGCTCTGAATGATCAATAATTTCAAATATCCGCGGGTCTATTACCTGGACTCCGGAAAAAGCAACTGCCCTTTCAAATCCTTCATCGCTTATCATGACCGTTTCACCTGTATCGTTGTTCCTCCAGCCTTGCAGATATCCATCCTTATCGACCAGCAGGTTGCGGCTGGTTTGACGTTGCCTGACCGCAAGTGTGGCCAATGGATTATGTCGAATGTGGTATTCATACAGCCTGTGAAGATCGATATCTGAGAAAATATCAACATTGTGTACAATAAAAGGTCCGCAACCTTCAAGGTATTTGCGCGCATTAATGATCCCCCCTCCAGTATCCATAAGCCGTTCGCTCTCATCTGAAAAATTGATCTCGAGACTGTCAACCGGATTTTTCTCAATGTACTCCTTTATCTTACCGGCAAAATGATGAATATTAATTACAATGCGATGAAAACCCTGGGCTTTGAGTTTGCTAAAAATGTGATCCAACATTGGCTTTCCCCTGAATTCAAGGAGCGCCTTGGGATTTACATCAGTGAGAGGTCGCATCCTCGACCCGGTTCCCGCTGCAAGGATCATTACGGTTGGAATCATTGTAATCAGATCAATTTTGGTTTGCAGACCCATTTTTCCTTCGTCACCTTGTCTCCACATTTATTACAGTAATACCGAGACTTTTCCCCAGCCATTTTAACATTCAAAACCTTTTTGTCACTGCATATCTTCTTGCTCATCCGCCGACCGTTTAGAACCAGAACGTGCAGATTCGCAAATTGTTTTTATTTTACGTTGAATTGTTAAAGCAAAATAATATATGTTCATTTCCGAACAATACCGGCAGTTGATTAGTAATCCCACGTAAACTTCAATTATTTTTCCATTCCCAACTCCCGGTGAATTTCTATGACCCTGACATTTTTCATACAACGAATCCAATCTGCTATTTTATGGGAAACATAAACTGACCTGTGTTGTCCGCCGGTGCAACCAAAATTAACCATCAGGTCTTTGTATCCCCGTTTCTGATAAACCTCAATTGCCTGGTCGAGTTGCTCTTTTACATTAGATACAAATTGACCCACCCCGTTTTTTTGTTCCATGAATTGAACAACTTCCCTGTCCATTCCATTTAATTCTCTGAATTTTTCGTGAGCTCCGGGATTGTCAAGCAACCTGCAGTCGAAAACAAAACCTCCTCCATTGCCTGTTATGTCATCCGGCAGTTGCCCCCTGTAGGAAAAACTGGAGATTGTCACTGTCAATCCTTCAAAAGGGGCCGGCAATTTTCTGAATTTCTCACCGATCAGTGTAAGTTCATGAAGCAACCTGGTCAGGTAATTTTCATTGTAAGCCTGATCAAGGTGCTCAAGGATAAAAGAGAGGTTACTCAAACCATTGGGAATGCTTTGCAGAAATACGGCCTTTTTCTCAACGATCCCCCTTAACCCGTATGCACCGAGGACCTGCAGTACCCTTACCAGGGCCGCCAGATAAAAATCCCTGTAGAAATCCTCCTGATTGACAGCTGTATGCTGACGCAATGATCCCAGGTAATATTCAATGAGTTCGGTTCTCTCTTCTTCAGACAGGCCAGCCTTCGCCTCGAACACCAGGGAAGCGAGATCATACTGTAACGGTCCTCTTCGTCCTCCCTGGAAGTCAATAAACCATGCCATGCCGTCCCTGATCATAATGTTCCTGGACTGAAAATCTCTGAACATGAAGCCTTTCAGTTTAATTTCTGTAATTTCTCCAGCGATCATATCAAATTCATTTTCAAGAAGTTGCTCATCATAGGATATTCCTGAAAGTTTCAAAAAATAATACTTGAAATGATTGAGATCCCACAGTACCGATTGTTTGTCAAATTCAGGTCGTGGTACACAGAGACTGTAATCTACCACCCGGTCACCTTTCAACTGAAGACGGATCACTTCATCAATGGCATTCCTGTACAAATTAAGTATGTTGCTGTCTCCTGAATTTTTCAAAGATTCAGCAAGGTCAAAAAGTGTGGTATTTCCAAGATCTTCCTGTAGATAATATTTTTTATCATGGCTTTCAATATATACCCTGGGAACCCTGATGCCCAGATCAGTAAAATGACGAGAAAAATGAGAGAATGCCTTCGTTTCGCGAATATCAGGTGAGTAGGTGCCTATGACGCTGCGGCCATCTCCTTCAATTCTGAAATATTTCCTTGTTGAGACAGATCGCGGTATCGAACTGATGTGATCAGGTTCCGATCCGGTGTATTGCCTGAACAAACGTGCAAGTTCCTCTTTCATTGAAAGGTTAATCATTAATACATTATAAAAATAGTACCGGGCCAAAATGGGAGACCGGCAAAATCAAAAGATACAAAAATCTGGGATTTGTTTCCCAAAAATCACGGGTAATTACAGGCATTAATGACTGCTTAATATCGGTTTTTGAACGGCATGCTGTTCCTGATCTTCACTAAATCCCTGATTCCTGCCAACGGAAAAGGCGAAAGTCATTGCAACGGTACGGTAAATGATATGTCCGAATTTGGTGTAAGGAAGGTATATTATTACAAACCAAACACAAACCAGGTGAAAGAAATACATGTAATAAGCCATGCTCCAGTCCAGGAATCTTGCGGCCTCGATGATCACGCCTGAAATTGTAAGAAAAAGCAGTGCAACGATCAATTGCCAGTCAGGGTATGTGCTCCGTTTTAATTCTTCTCCTCCTTTAATGCGGCTGAAAAGCATCATTCCCAGTCCGGCCAGTAGCATGAACGATGAAAGGTTCCCAAGTATCTTAAAAGGATTGGTCAGTGCAAGTGGATACCTCCCTGTCACAGCAGCATATATTGCATATATCGTCACCAGCAGCAGCAGAATAAAACCATAAAAAACCAGAAAATGAGAGATCTTCCTGCTGCGGTTCTGTTCGCATTTTGAAAACCTTGAATGGGTAAGTATCTCATTCTTTACTTTCCACAAACTTCTGAAGAAACCCTTTTTAAAACCAGGATCAGCATGGTATTGCATGCTGATATCTTTCCAGAACCTGGCCAGCCCGATGGAGGCAATTCCATATGAAAGCAGGGTCAGCAGAGTGAATGAACCATTCAGCCATGCATGGGGGAAGAATTTAGAATAGTTTACGGGACCATCCGGTATTTCCAGTGTTCCTGCCATAAATATGATGGCTGTGATAATTATAACCGGTAACAAAATTGCCACGGGCAGCATGGATGGACGCGAAACCATCTTACCCATAAAACGGGGAACGGCATATTGCCTGTATGTGAGCAACCTGACGGCAGCAATAACATCAGCGGGATCCACACCCCTCGGACAATGGGTACTGCAATCCCCGCACTGGTGACATAACCAGACATCAGGATTGCCGATCAGTTTTTCCTTCATACCCCAACCTGCATAAACCATCTCCTTTCTGGGAAATGGTTTTTCTTCAGGTGACAAATTGCAAACCACCGAACAGGTACCGCACTGCATACATGTACTGAGTGAAGCACCGCTGAGTTTTTCAAGGTCCCTTTTAAATTCTATGTCTGGTTTTAAATCGATCACTTTGAATTTCATTATTTTCCCGGTCATATCGGATCACATACATAAGAATACCTCTTTATATTAAAGCCTGAGGCCTGTTTTTATCACGGCTACATATCCTTAAACGGATTCGGACCGATCAATTCCAATTCCTCCATGTAGTCATCAATATATTGGATGACCTTTTGATAATCGGTGATCTCAACAAACTTCGTCTTTATGCGCTCCGGTTCCAGCATCATTGATGACAAAGTCTCCTCGTAAATCTCACTTCGCTGTTCGCTGAGCTCACTACCGTGTATAAAATGACACTGGTAATTCTCTCCGGGCTGGCATCCTATCTGCAGAATACCATCGTATCCCTTTGAAAGAGCATCGGATATCCACACCCTGTTGATGGAACCAAGACATCTTACCGGTATTATTCTCACATAAGGATTGATCTTTAATTTTTTTCGGACGGCCATTTCAAGGGCCGGCAGTGCATCATTCTCACAAACAAATACGAGCACCCTGGGTTTCTCCTCAAATTCATCCGGCACTTCCACCGCCTTTATTTTTGCTGACATACCATTGATCGAATAGTCTGCAAAATTGATCACTCTTTCCGGACAGGAGCCCAGGCATATACCACATCTTCTGCATCGGTTGGGATGGACCACCGGTGTACCCTCCGGCGTTTCATCATAGGTTCCGAAGGGACATTCCTCAGTACAACGTTTACAATCGGTACACCGCTCCATGTATAATTCCGGATAAGAACGGTCCCCGGCCCTCGGATGCACCGATTCCCCCCTCCTGGCAGATTCGATCATTTGTATGGCTTTCATCATGGCTCCGGATCCATCGTCCATGGCCGAGGGAATGTCAAGAGGGGCCCTGATCCCTCCTGCAGCATATATACCGGTTCGCCTGGTTTCGTAAGGAAAGCAAATAAAATGTGAGTCGGGGAATTCGTATTTTAATTCAGGCAATCCATTGCCCTGCCTGTATTCCAATCTAAGATCATCGGTTGCATTGGGGACCATTCCGGTAGCAAGTACCAATTGTTCCACTTCTGCCTGTACCTGTTCCCCCGGCATCGCACCATCTATCTCTACAAGAATTTTGTCATTCAAAGAGGAGGCGACCGATACCACATTGCCTTTAATAAAAACAATATTAATATCGTCTTGCATGTTTTTATAGAAATCCTCCAGAAAGCCGGGGGTGCGAATGTCTTTGTACACGATGTAGACGATTGCATCCGGGAAACGGTCCCTGACATACTTTGCCTGTTTGAGTGATATTCCACAGCAAACTGAAGAGCAATACGGGAGGTGTTCCTGGTCCCTCGATCCTGCACACTGCAGGAACATGATCGATTCTGTCTTTCCAAGTGATTTTTCCCTGATACGCTCTTCCAGGTCAACAGAAGTGATGACTCCCGGGATTTCACCAAGACCATAAAAAGGTTTTTTCAAGGGACGGTAGGGTTCCCACCCTGTAGCAACCACCACAGAACCTGTTTTCAATTCTATTACATTTTTAGTATCCCCATTGGCATTTTTCTGTGTTCCGGATAGAGCACGCAACCTTACATTAAAATCACCGGGTTGCCCACCAATTTTCTCAATGGAAGTATTCAGGTATATGGCAATCTTTTCATTGTTTTGAACGGTTTTGATCAGGTCATACACCACCGGTTCCCGCAATTGATCAAACGGTTCGTCAAAAGGGATCTGCCGATCCCATTTCGCGGCCCATCCGCCCAAAACGGCATTTCGTTCGACCAGGTGAATTTTATAACCATTCGCAGCGCCTTCCGCTGCTGCCTTCAGCCCACTTACGCCGCCTCCAACAACAAGGATATCATTGCTGATGTTGTCAAGAAAAAAAGGCATTGCCCCTGCATTTTTTCTCAATCCCTCTAACCCCATACGCGTATAATCGCCTGCAGCCATTTGAGTATCCTCGTCATAAGGATCCATAGCCCATGCCACAAGTTCACGGAGATTAACGCGTTCTGTTGTCAAATCTTCCTGAAAACTGAACAGTCCATCCTTTGTTCCCCTTCCGCAGGCAGCCAGAAGAATGCCATCAAGGCTGCTTTCGTTTGAAGAAGAAACGATCTCCCTGATACCCTCCGGGGAGCACAATGCCTGGTGGCTTTTACAAAAAACAACATCCTGCTCTGCGTTCATATTTGAACACAGTTTTTCCACATCAACAGATGCCCCAATCCTGCATCCTTCGCATACATATGCCCCAAGTCTCTTAGCCACCAATAATGAGTTTTAATTTAAGCAATGACATTTGAACAATTGAACGATCGTTATTTATTAGTTTGTAATTCATTTTTATTTGATTCGATCTTCTTTCATTGCAAGAAGTGCAGCTGAAGTTGCATCTTTTACAGAAGATGAAACATCCATGGGCTTTTTTGCGCAAGCAACCGGGTAAACACCTTCCTGCTGTTGATTTTTATAAAAACCCTCTTCATTCCTAAACAAACCTGGAATATCTCCGGCACTGATAATGCCGGTTGCAAGCACTACCATATCATAGCCGACCTTCATTTTCCTGTGCTGCTTAAAATCCTCAAAAGCAACAATAAGTTCGTTATTCCCGGCAACATCAACGGCAGCTACTTTACCTTTCACAAGGCCGATCCTGTCAATATTTTCTACCCTGCGAAGGAAATCTTCATTCCTTCCTGTAACCCTGAGATCAATATAATAGATATCAACCCTGGTTTCCGGTGATATCTCAGTAACATTCAAGGCATGCTTTAGGGAAGCTGAGCAACAAACAGCCGAACAATAAGAAAGGTAATTTCTGTCCCTGGAGCCAGCACATTGAACAAATGCAATTGATCCGGGCGCCTTCCCATCGGAAGGTCTCAATAACTTTCCTTTGCCCGGACCAGTCACTGATAACAGCCGTTCAAATTCCACATTGGAAACAATGTCTTTGCTTTTCTCATAATTCAACCCGTCAATTTTCGAAGGATCATAATTTTCCCATCCTGTAGCGACAATAACTGAATGTACATCGATATCCATGACTTTATCTTCAGCTTCCAGGTCAATCGCATTGTAAGCACATATCTCTGCGCATTTTGCGCAACCTGTTCCCTTGCAATAATGTGTGTCAATTTCATATTTCTGGGGAAAGGCCAGTGGATAGGGCATGTATATTGCACGTGTCACCCCAAAATTGTAATTAAATTGATCCGGCCGCTCTTCAGGACAAACTTCCACACATTCGCCACATGCTGTGCAAAGATCATTCACCCGTTTCCCGGAAATTTTTATACGCACCCTCTTTTCCCCTGTCACACCTTCAATACTTAACACCTCAGCATGTGTAAGGACCCTGATCCTCGTATTGTTGCGGATCCTCCTGAAATTTATCTCCATGCCGCATGCAGGCGGACATAATTTGGGAAAATAATTGTGCATTTTAACCACATTCCCTCCGAGATGAGAAGTTCTCTCTGCAAGGATAACTTCTTTTCCTGCCTCAGCGAGTTCCACAGCTGCAGTTACTCCTGATATTCCTCCCCCTATGATCAATATTGGATTCATCACTATCCTTCTATCTGTTCAATTCCCTGTTTGAATTGAATATTGTCCAGGGAGGTCATTCTTCCTGCTTTTTTGTGATCATGCCTGGCACCTCCCTCTTTATCATTTGCCAGCTGTCACTGCCGGGATCCCATTTGCAATTGGCAAAAACTTCCCACTCGCTCTTCATTTCAGGAAAGTCGGTCCTGAAATAGTATCCTGGCCAGCGGGTCTCTTCCCTGAAGAGCATGGTCCGGATATGTGATTCGGCCTGCCAGAGACGATGGATGTTTTCCCAGCACCGCATCAATTCATTCATGTCTGATGCAGCCAGTTTACCGGCATCCTCCTTCATAAATTCCAGGTATTCCAAACCCTTTTTGAGCAGAGGCTCTGAAGTCCTGAACCCTACGGAAGCTCCCCCTGCATACTCATCCATTATCTTCTGCAACCGGAACATGAACATCTTTGGCTTTATAAAATTCGGATTTACATCCGGGTCATTGGCATAATCCTTATTGTCGTCGTACGTTGCAAGGGGTTTAAAAACCATCTCCCTGAGTTCATTGATCTGATCATCACTGATGCCCGGAGTTATTTCATTATCAACGCAATAAGCAATGGCAGCCTTGCCAGCGATTCTACCTTCCGTAAAGGACCCGGATGAGAATTTGTGTGAAGAGGCGCCGGAAGCATCGCCAGCAGCAAAAAGTCCTGGAACGGTAGTCAGGTTATCATAACCCCACGAAGTCTCGCTGTTACCGAGATCTGCAGGACCGCTGACCCATGCCCCTGATGCCCCCGAATGTGAGCTGATGAAATAGGGTTCACATGCTGATATTTCTGAAGGAGATTCCTCCGGCATTATATTGTGCGCGGCCCAGTTCAATGCCTGGCTGATGGTCATATCGAGAAAATCTTCCCATGCCTCCGATTCCAGGTGCTTTAATTTCCTGCGGGCCTCCTTCTCATCCGGAATATCGGCAACATGCTTTTTGATGGCTTCTTCTGTCCGCATGTATATGGGACCGTTGCCCTCTTCAATTTCTTTAAGCATCAGGTAATTGCGTAAATTCGCCGGGGTTGGTTTTACTGTACCATAGGGGGCCCACTTTTCCAGTTCCTTTGCCCTTTTTTCCATATAGTCCTCACCTTTGGCATTGGTAGCCCTTGACTTGAATAACAGGAACCAAGCCCCAACGGGTCCGTAGGAATCCTTGAATCTTACAGGAACGAACCTCACCTCCTGGCATGTCATCTCGGCTCCGGCCCTGATCGTAAAATAGGCGCTTGCCCCGGAATTGAAAGGCGGGTACCATGACCTGCCCAGTCCTTCTCCCACGGAACGCGGCCGAAATACATGAACGGCTCCCCCCATTGTATCCAGAACAGCCCTGGCCCTGAAAACATAAAACTTCATTTCCCTGACACTGAAGCCAACTGCTCCAATGCACCTGCCACCTTCCATAATTGGTTCGGTGATAAAAACCCTTTCATAATACCTGCCGTTTTCTCCAAGCTCCTTCAATGCGGTTTTGGCTGCCTCAGAGACAATGTTTTTATAGGCTTCACCGTGGATCATTATCTGCCATCTCCCTTCATTGATGTAATTCCCCTCCTCGTCCTTCCAGATAGGCAGTCCCCATTTTTCAAATAAGTGAACCGTTGAATCAACGTGCCTTGCAATGTTTGCCACCAAATCCTCCCTTGTGATGCCCATAAGGTCGTTCTTCACGTAGTTGACATAATCTTCAATTGTATTCTTTCCATTTTTTAACCCCAGGTAAAGATTGATGGCCGAAAGGCCCATTGCGACTGCGCCGCTTCTTTCCATAGCAGCTTTATCGACCAGGACAATTTTCCTGTTGTGTTTTTTTGCCCAGTGTGATGCTTCGAAAGCAGCACCACAGGCAGCCATGCCGCCACCAAGGATCAACAGGTCCGTTTCAACAATGACAGTTTCAAAATTTTCAGCTTTCATCCGGTAATTAATAAGTTAAGATAAAGACGTGAAGTGTATTATTGTAGAATCTACTTCTTATACAGCTTAGTTCCCAGGCTTTCCGGTTCTGTTCTGAGCTCATGGTCATGCAAGTCACCCGCCCCGTCTTCAAATCCACCATCAGGAACCAATGTGCCTTCGGGAATTGTACGGATCGGAAACTTAAAGCGCTTTATCTGCTTATTGCGAAACCTGACTGACCACATGATGGAATCTGTACTTCTGAGCGGCTGAACAGCAGCCCCCAAAGGCATGAAATCAGCATATCCACGAACTTCAATTGCCTGGTTGGGACATATTTTAACACAGCTGTAACACTCCCAACACATATCTACCGCCCGGTTATATGCTTTGTTGGATTCTTTGTCAAGTACCATGAGGTCGTTCGGACAGATGTACTGGCAGGCGGTCTTGTCCTGGGCCTTGCATCCGTCGCATTTTTCGTTAATTACAAAACTGGGCATAGATTCAGTGAGTTGGTGTCTGGAAACAAACATAATAAATATTCAATCTCAACAACCCTGTTTCGAGGTGGATGGCAGAAATTTAGAATTGATATAAGTTTGGGGGCCAGGAGCCAGTATCATTGGCTTTTGGCCTCTGGCCTTTGGCTTTTGGCCTCATTATCAAAGCCCATGATATATTTGTACTTGTCCTGTCTCTTTTTCCAGCGCTGCCGGGCAAATTCCTGCATGTCGGTAACAGTATCGGTCTCGTCCAGGATCTCAAATCCAAGCAGGGTTTCGATGATGTCCTCCATGGTAACCACCCCCTGCAATCCTCCAAACTCATCCACAACAACTGCAATGTGCTGTTTTCTTTCGAGAAGCTCTTCCCAGACTCCTAAGATTGGCCTGGATTCATATGTAATTAAGATATCTCTTTTCAGATCCTTTAATTTAAGATCTGATTCTTTTTCTGATAGTTTTTCAAAAACATCCTGCCTGAAAACGAAGCCGGTTATGTTATCAAATGTTTCATTATAGACAGGAATTCTGGAAAATCTTAGCAATGAAGAAACCTTGGGAAAATCCTTGAGAACCATGTTTTCCTCTGCTGCCGAAACCACCACCCTCGGGGTCATGATTTCACCGACTTTAAGGTTTTTCAGTCTAAGGATGTTCTGGATAATTTTGTTCTCTTTTTCGCCGAAAATACCCTCCTCCCTACCGATCTTTGCAAGTGCTGAAAATTCTTCCCTGCTGGTGGTTTTCAAGTGGTCCTTTTTTGAGAACAATTGGGTAAATAATGCCGATAAAAGCACCAGCGGATAGGTTATGATTATTGTAACCAGAACTGCCTTCCCGACAAATATTGCCAGTTGCCGCCAATAACGGGCTCCAATGGTTTTTGGAATGATCTCTGAAAAAATGAGGATCAGCAATGTTAAAACCGCGGAAACCAACCCGAAATACATCTCCCCAAATATCATTGTGGCCTGTGCACCTACACCTGCTGCGCCCAATGTATGGGCAACAGTATTTAATGATAGGATAGCAGACAGGGGCTGATCGATCCTGTTTTTCAATTTAATTAAACTTCCGGCAGTTCTGCTTCCTTTTTCCTTTTTTACCAGCAAATAGGATAACGGGATTGAAAGAAGAACTGCTTCCATGATGGAGCATAGGAAGGAGATCAGCAAGGCAAAAAACAGGTAAAAGATCAACAGACCCATATGCTTATTTTTGATAAAGATAGAAAATCAGTTACTTTCTGATAAATTATTTATTTAGTATCTGTCCATAAAGTCCGATATCATCGTTATGCTCGTCGAAAAATTGCTCATCCCGATAATATATCTGGACTCCGCATTTCCCGACTTCGCAGGCCTTGCAAACGAACATTATGATCCAGCCACTCCAACTTTATTGACAAGCACTATTTAGTGTCTGTCCAACTTCAAAACACCGATATACCATATCTTTATCCTGTTCTTGACCATGTGTTTGCAATACCTGAATTTATTCCGCATGTTACTTCTATTCTTTTCTGAAACAAGGGTTTTGTTGTAATGCGGAAAAGGCTGTTCAGGCACTTCTCTTCCCAGGAACCCGCAAAGCATATCCCATTTGTTGCCTTTGGTAAAATCAAGAACCAATAGATCTCCGGGACGTTCTTTAAAATACTCCATCACTCCCTGGTTATGATTCCTGTAGACAGAAATCGCATGCTGCTTGTCCTCTGCCGGCAGTCCTTTTCCCTTGCCGTAGATCCATTCGTGATGTGCCGCGCGTAGTTTGCCAATGTGATATGAGACACTGGTATACCAGGATTCTTCATCCCTGATTGTCAAAATAAATTTTGAACCCGGAATCAAGTTGTCAAGCTCCCTGTAAATATTAAACCATGGGGTATCTTCAACAGCATCGTATTTATTAATCATCCTGAGAACTTTGTCATACCTGCCCCGAAGAATAGGCAACAATGCCCTGGGAGTAGCATCCTTTACCCTGTACCCCAATATTTTTAATGCCTCCCGAAGGGTAGATGTTCCGGTTTTATGAAAACCCACGCCAATGATCTTTCCCTGCATATATCATTTATTTTCATGCAGATGCACATCCATCTGCGGGAAAGGTATGTTGATTCCACCGGCATTGAATGCATTGTATACCTTTTCATTCATATCAAAATAGAGGCTCCAGAAATCACCGGATCTTACCCATACCCTCACAACAATATTTACCGAACTGTCTCCCAGGGAGGCAACTGCAAGGAAAGGTTCAGGATCAGTAAGAATCCGGTCATCCTCATTCAGCAATTTTTGAATGATATCCTTTACTTTTGAGACATTGTCGCCATAGCCAATGCCAAATGTCCACTCAACCCTTCGGTTTTCTTCAGCGGAATAATTGATCATTGAGGAATTGGACAATCCCCCGTTGGGAATGATTATGATCTTAGCATCCGGCGTTTTCAGAATTGTATTGAATATCTGTATCTCTTTTACGGAACCAGCATGCCCCTGTGCCTCGATGTAATCACCAACCTTGAAAGGTTTGAACATTAAGATCATAACCCCGCCTGCAAAATTCTGCAGTGTCCCGGAAAGCGCCAGGCCGACAGCCAGACCGGCTGCACCCAGCACAGCAATGAAGGAGGTCATTTCTATCCCCATCATGCCAAGCACACTGATAAAGAGCAGTATCCTTAACAGGGTCCGTGTGAGGGTCCCCAGGAATGGGATCAGTGAACCGTCTAACTTGCTTCTCTCCATCATCCTGCCCATTCCCCTCATAATTAATCTTATGAGCCATCCACCGATAATGAGCACTAAAATTGCTCCCAGCATCCTGGGACCGTAATCAACAAAAATTTCGGTTATTTTATCAAAAATCACTTCGGTATTCATATCATCAGATTTTTAGCAAAATTAATAGATTATTGGTTACAGCCGACTGAAAAATGTCTGAATCAAAAAACCTTTGTCGTGGTATTGTAATAGATTCCGGATGTGATTAAATAATATGAGTTTTCTTTCTGACACTAATTAGTGCTTGTCAATAAAGTTGGAGTGGCTGGATCATAAAGTTCGAGAGCAAAGCGCGCAAAAATCTTAAACCGCAGTATACTAACGTATTCGAGGATTTAAGATTTTTGCAGCAATGCAGCTATCGGACTTTATGGACAGACACTAATTAATCATCTGAAAAATGTTTTAGCATCTCCCTGTAAGAACTGAAAACACGTGCACGGGATAAAAATCCAATGTATTTCCCCTCGTCCACAACAGCAATATTATACCTGCCGCTGAGGGTGAATTTAGAAGCTACCTCCTCCATCTGTTCATTAATATCAATGGTATATTCCGGCATGAACATCAGGTCTCTGACATTGGTATTGTTGTACATGTCCTGGTTGAACATGATGTGCCTGATATCGTCCAGTTTTACTATACCGACAAATTTCTGATCTTCGGTCACTACCGGAAATATATTTCTACTGGACCTGGTAATTACTTTCACCAGGTCACCCAACGTATCATTGGGGTGAATGGTCTTGAAATTCTTTTCAATAAGCTCACTTACGTTCATCAATAAGAGAATGTTCTTATCCTTATGATGGGTCATTAATTCCCCTCTTTTCGCAAGCTGAATGGTATACACCGAATTCGAAACAAAATACTTTGTTGTTGCATAGGATATCGTTGATGCCAGTATCAAAGGCATAAATAATTCGTAACCACTGGTAACCTCTGCAACAAGGAATATTGAAGTCAGTGGTGCATGTATGACACCAGCGATCATTCCCGCCATACCCACAAGTGCCATATTGCTGACTGAAACTTCTACTCCGAACTGGTTAAGAATCAGTCCGACCATAAGACCCAGGTTTGCTCCCATAAACAGGGTCGGTGCAAAAATACCTCCTATTCCTCCGGCTGCAAAAGTGAGTGTGGTGGCCACAACTTTCAACCCAATGATCAACATTAACACAAGCATCACAAGAATAAAACTGGATTGCCAGTTCTCAAAGATTGTTCCATTGAACAAATGGGTAAAATCTCCTTTAAGACTTTGATTTACGATCTCATAACCCTCACCATACAGAGGAGGGAGGAGAAAAATGATCAGGCTCAGCAACCCTCCCGCGATTAACATTCGTTTCCAAACACCATCAACTCTTTCAAGCAACTCAGAGATGAAATTATAGATCCTGGTAAAATATACTGAAGCAAATCCGGTGATTATGCCAAGAAGTATGTAAAAATGGATTTGGTTCATCTGGAATTTTTCTATGATCTGGAAAGAATAGAGAACATTTTGTCCCAGGAAAAAATAGGAAGTAAGCGCACCCGTCGCGGAGGCTATAAGTAAAGGAATCATGACCCACATGGTAAGGTCGAGCATCATCACCTCCATAGCAAATACTATTCCGGCTATCGGAGCCTTAAATATAGCGGACATTGCCCCTGCACATGCACATGAAAGCAAAAGTGTTACCTCCTTATATCCAAGGTTGAACAGCCTCCCTATATTTGAGCCAATTGCTCCACCAGTAGCGACTGTAGGCCCCTCCAGTCCGACAGACCCACCAAACCCGACTGTAAGTGCGCTGGATACAACACTGGAATAAAGATTATGGGTCCTTATGATTGCATTGTTTCTTGAAATAGCAAACAGGACTCCCGGTATACCGTGTCGAACAGGTTTCCTGTTGATGTATTTGATAAAAATCACCGTAAGGACAATGCCGGAAATGGGCAGCAGAAAGATCAGGTAACTTTGAAACTCTCCGTCTGTAATCTTTGACAAAGTTTCCTGGAGGAGGTGTACGAGGTTTTTAATGATTACGGCAGAAACCCCAACCGCAAGTCCGACAAAAGCAGCCAGCAGAGATAAAAACCGGTGCCCCGGGAAATATCTCATACGAAACTGGTTTACCCTGTCCTGGAATTTTTTAGCACTCATCGAAGCATAAAAGTAATATATAGACAATAATTTTTCCCTCCAGGCATGTAATTTAAATAAATTAAAGATAAAAGCTGCTAACTGCACCGGAGGGATAATTCGTAATTATTCGGCTTTCAGCCTCATGAGCTCTTCGCCGCGGCGAATCGGTTCGTAATTCGTAATTAAATTATTTTTTTAAACCTTTTGGCATGGTTTTTCGTATAAATACGTTAATGATGTCATCTTGTACACGCATGGGAAGTACTTTTAACCGGTTTATTAAAATAACATTGATTTTGCTCTTATCTTGCTTCAATGTCGCTTTGTACGCACAGGATGACAAACCTGAGAAACCAAAAATCATATACACTTCCATTGATTCTGTCAGCGGACTGACCATTATTCACTGGCAGGCAAGTTCCACACCGGATATCCAGGCTTACAATATCTACAATGTCGATACAACAACTTATCCGGTTACAGGGATCCTGCTGGGAACCGTACCCGGAGATTCCCTTTATTATTCGCATTCAGGAGGTGAAAATGCGAATTACATATATACCATTACAGCATTAAAATCAGGAAATGAGAGCCTGCTGAGCGGAGACTATCACAAACCTGTGGAACTATCGATAGCTTATGACTCATGCCTAAGTACCCTGACACTGGAATGGGAACCGTACATTGGATGGGGCAGTAAGCTCGCAGGCTACAGGATTTATGAAAAAATTGAAAACAATGATTTCAGCATCATCTATGAAGTAAACACTAAAAATACTGAAATTGTCCGTTACAATATTGAAGAAAACAAAACCTATCAATATGTGATCGAAGCATTTGATAATCAAAATACAACATCCACTTCCAACAGGGAAGTCTATTTTACATACATGCCTGCCCCTCCTTCATTTGTGAATATTGATTTTGTAACCATTCTTGACGACAATACGGCGGAAATATCAGTTACAGCCGATGTTTCAGGTAAAATAAGGGATTTCAGGCTTACGAAGGCAAGATCCACCGAGGCGAATTTCACACCGGTGCATACACTTTATGATGTAGATGAACCGACCTTTGTTTTCTATGACGACATTTTTACCCAGGGAAATTATTTCTATTACAGGGTCGAGGCTTTGAACAGCTGTTCCCAGCCGGTTGCCACTTCAAATTTCGGGAACAACATCCTGCTGCGCGGTCAGCTTGATGAGAACAATTCAGATATCGTTCATCTCCAGTGGAATCCTTACGTTGGTTTTTATGGTGGTATCGGAGAATACAGAATATACAGGCAAAATGAGTATGGTGAATTTGATCTGATCAGTTCAATCCGACAGGAAACAGTTGCTTTCTCCGAAAATATTGCACCCATTGGACAGCAAAACATGGAAGGTGAAATCAGATATTACATTGAAGCCATCGAAGCAGATGTCAATCCATATGGAGTTCGTGGTGTCAGCAAATCAAACCAGATAAGGGTCCAGGTCGAAACCGACATCATTCTTCCCAATGCCTTTACTCCCAATGGCGATGATCTGAATGAGAGGTTTGCCCCGATCATTGATTTCAAACCAAAGGACTACAAAATGTTCATATTTGACAGATCAGGAAAAATGCTTTTTTATTCGGTCAACCCGTTGGAAGGATGGGATGGCTCTGTTAATGGTAAATCACGGGCCCCGGAAGGAATCTATGTCTACCACATCGAATTTATGTCCTATAATGGTGTCAGAAAAGTAAGAACCGGTAATGTAGTACTTATTATTCCTTAGTGCTTGTCAATAAAGTCAGGTGGCTGGATCATAAAGTTCGAGAGCAAAGCGCGCAAAAATCTTAAACCGCAGTATCCGCCGACGGACGGATTCGAGGATTTATGATTTTTGCAGCAATGCAGCTATCGGACTTTAAGGACAGACACTCCTTAATGTTTTCCCCGATATGCTATTATTCTGCTGATTATTATCTAATTTTGTAAAACAGGATTCGTATTATATCTTGATTGAGAAATATGGGGGAAAAAATTGCAATAGAAGAGGAAAAAATCAGGATCCAGGAGGAATTGGAAGCCATCATCCGGAATTGCAGCCATTGCCGCAGTCAAAAAGACCATCAACTTATCAGGAAGGCCTTCAAGATGGCAGACGAGGCCCACAAGGGTATGCGAAGAAAATCCGGGGAACCGTTCATCATGCACCCGCTTGCCGTTGCGCGTATTGTAAGTGAAGAAATCGGACTTGGTGTTACATCAACCGTCAGTGCAATCCTGCATGATGTGGTGGAGGATACTGAACTTACCATTGAAAACATAGAAAATGCCTTCGGGAAGAAGGTTGCCTCTATTGTTGACGGTTTAACCAAAATTTCAGGTGTATTCGACAAGGAATCCAGTTCCCTCCAGGCAGAAAATTTCCGAAAAATGCTTTTAACGCTGTCGAACGATGTCAGGGTGATCATTATTAAACTGGCTGACAGATTACACAACATGCGGACACTGGGCTCGCTTCCGCAAAAGAAGCAGGTTAAAATTGCCGGTGAAACCATCTATCTTTTTGCCCCCCTTGCTCACAGACTTGGTCTCTATAACATAAAATCAGAGATGGAAGACCTGAGCCTGAAGCACAGGTATCCCGATATATTTTATGAAATTGAGGAAAAAATAAAATTAACAGAAGAAAGGAGGATCAACCTCATTAATGATTTTTCCGTGCCGATCATAAAACGTCTTGATCATGCAGGTTTTAAATTCACAATATCAGGCAGGCCCAAATCAATATATTCCATCTACCAGAAGATGCATCAGAAAAATGTTTCCTTCGAGGAGATCTATGACCTGTTTGCCATAAGGATCGTTTTTGAACCAAAACATGATATTCCGGAAAAAGCGCAGTGCTGGGACATCTATTCCACCATCACAGATATTTATCCTCCGAAACCAGACAGGATCCGCGACTGGGTTTCCACTCCAAAAGCCAATGGCTATGAGGCATTGCATACAACCGTAATGGGACCTGACGGGAAGTGGATGGAGATACAGATCAGGTCATTGCGTATGGATGCAATTGCTGAAAGGGGATTTGCTGCACACTGGAAATACAAGGAAGCAGGAAGCCAGGACTCTGAACTTGACAAATGGATCAAAAAGATCCGGGATATGCTGGAACAACCAAATTCTGATGCACTCGAATTCCTGGATGAATTCAAACTCAACCTTTTTGCATCGGAAATCATAGTATTCACCCCAAAGGGACACATCAAAACATTACCAATTGGGGCCACGGCACTGGACTTTGCCTATGAGATACACTCGGAAATAGGAAACAAGGCCATTGGCGCAAAGATCAACCACAAACTGGTGCCTATCAACACCAAACTTTCCAGTGGCGACCAGATTGAAATACTTACTGCTGAAGGACAAAGGCCATCTGTAGACTGGAACAACTACGTTAGTACAGTAAAGGGAAGATCTGCCATTAAAACAGCCTTAAAGGCAGAAAAAAAAGACCGGATCGAGATAGGGAAAAAGATGTTGGAAGACCATCTGAAAAAACTGAACCTTACCCCCAGCAGCCGGGTAATGAAAAAACTGCTTCCAGCTTACGAGGCTGCGAATAAGGACCAGCTGTATTCCAAGATCGGAACAGGCATGGTGTCCCTCGATAACCTTAAAGCCATACTCAGTAAAAACACAAAAAATAAATGGGTCAGGGTGTGGGACCTTTCACTGGGAAGACCCACCGTCAAACAGAGGGCAGAGGGAGATAGCTATGATGAAAAAGGCAGACTTCTGCTAAAAGAGAATATCGATGAAAGCAACAAACCATACGAACTGGCTCCATGCTGTAACCCGATCCCCGGAGATGAGGTAATTGGGGAAAGACAGGAAGACAGCTCCATCGTTGTTCACCGGTCGGATTGCTCTGATGCAATAAAGATCATGTCATCCCAGGGCGAGAACCTTGTTGAAGTACAATGGACAACACACAAGGTTTTGTCCTATCTTGCCAGAATACACCTCAGCGGCTGGGACCGCTTTGGGGTCTATAATTCCATTACACATACAATAGCACAGGAATTCAATATCTCAATGCGTACCATCAATCTCCACGGACATGACGGTATATACGACGGAACCATTGATCTTTATGTTCACAATACCAATGATCTGAATAATCTGATCATGAATCTGGTAAAACTTAAAGGCGTTGAATCAGTGCATCGTGTGGAAATAATGGATCAATAAAGTTTGGGCAATCCATTTGGTCAAAAAAGAAAAAAGATTAGTATATTCGTCATGTAATTTTTACTTAGACTAATTATGGGCGCTGACAATACAAGGGAAACGGTAAAGCAAATATTTACTGAGTATCTGGAAAGAAAAGGACACCGGAAAACTCCTGAAAGATATGCAATACTCGACGAGATATATTCAAGGGAAGGGCATTTCGATATAGAGTCATTGTATATATTCATGAAAAACAAGAATTACAGGGTGAGCAGGGCTACACTATACAATACAATTGAATTGCTGCTTGACTGCAACCTTGTCGTAAAACACCAGTTTGGAAAAAATATTGCCCAGTTTGAGAAGGCATACCAGTGTATGCAGCATGATCACCTTATTGATCTTGAAACAGGAAATGTAATAGAGTTCTGTGATCCCAGGATCGATGAAATCATTAAAACTGCATGTGATTTGAATAATTTTCATCCCAGTCACCATTCCTTATACATTTACGGCAGAAAGAATGAGGCCGAAGGGAATGACAAATAAATCAATATAATTATTTTCTAATGAAAATCGATGTTCTTTTAGGTCTCCAGTGGGGAGATGAAGGTAAAGGGAAAGTCGTTGATGTTCTTACTCCGAGGTATGATGTAATTACAAGGTTTCAGGGTGGTCCAAATGCCGGCCATACGCTGGAATTCAACAACATCAAACACATCCTGCACAACATTCCCAGCGGAATATTCCGTGACGAAACTTTGAATATCATAACAAACGGTGTTGTTATTGACCCCATTGTATTCAAACGCGAGGTGGAATCCATTGAGAAAATGGGCGTTGATATAACCAGTAAGCTGGTTATCAGCACAAAAGCTCATATTATCCTGCCTACACACCGCATACTGGATGCTGCATCAGAATCGGCAAAAGGAAAATCAAAAATCGGTTCTACACTGAAAGGGATCGGACCAACCTACATGGATAAAACTGGAAGGAATGGATTGCGGATCGGCGACATCGCTTATAATTTCAATGACAAATATGAAGCACTAAAAAACAAACATTTCAACCTTCTGAAATTGTATGATTACGATTACAGTCTTGATGATGAAAAACAGTTCTTTGAAGGTATAGAAACCATTAAACGCTTCCAGCTTGTTGACAGTGAATTCATTTTGTATGATCTTATGGAACAGGACAAGAAAATCCTTGCCGAAGGGGCACAAGGGACTTTGCTGGACATCGATTTCGGGTCCTATCCATTTGTAACTTCCTCGAATACGATATGTGCTGGAGCCTGCACTGGTATGGGAGTAGCTCCCTCAGCGATCGGAGAAGTATACGGTATTTTCAAAGCTTACTGTACGAGGGTCGGCAGTGGCCCCTTCCCTACCGAATTGCTGAATGAGGATGGAGATAACCTCAGGAATATCGGAAATGAGTTCGGATCCACTACAGGAAGACCCAGGCGATGCGGCTGGCTGGACCTTGTTGCACTTAAATACAGTATGATGCTCAACGGGGTTACACAATTGATCATGACCAAAACTGATGTGCTTGACTCATTTGAGAATATCAAAATTGCCACTGCATATAAGGTCAATGATGAAGTGACGGACCGTTTTCCCTATTCGCTGGATGTTTCTATTGAACCGGTATATACAGAATTACCCGGTTGGAACACAAACCTTACCGGAGTGCGGGACAAAGAACAATTTCCCCCTGAACTGGTAGATTACATAAAGTTTCTTGAAAAAGAACTACAGGTCCCGGTCAAATTTGTTTCAGTGGGTCCGGATCGTGAACAGATCATTGAACTTTAGTTGTATTTCCTTTTTTTTTCTAAATTGAACCTTCAAATCCCGAAAAGAAAAATGTTCGGAAGGTCGAATGTTCTGAATTATCCGAACGGCATCCTTTCAGGTTCTGCTGTAACAATATTAATGTATTAAACCAAAAGCTCATGAAAACACTCGTTCAGTTCTTCGAAGAAAATGTGGACAGATTTTCAGAAAATCCCTATGTGTGGGAAAAACGTGACGGTGCATTCCAACCCACATCATACCGGGAAATGAGAACCCTGGTTCATCAGTTTGCTGCCGGATTACACCAACTGGGTGTGTCAAAAGGAGACAGGATTTCTCTGCTGGCAGAAGGCCGTGTCAACTGGGTGGTTGCTGAAATGAGCATGTTCTATATTGGAGCCATAGACGTTCCGCTTTCAATCCAGCTGAACGAATCAACCGATCTTATCTTTCGAATTAAGCATTCTGAATCGAGTATGATCATTGTTTCTGCAAGCCAGCTTCCCAAGATCAAGGCAATAAAAGACCAGCTTCCGGACATTAAGAAGGTCATACTTATGGATGCAGTTGATTCCTATGAACCTGATGAAATCTTCATGGGAGATCTCATGAAAATGGGTGAGGAATTTATAAAAAATGACTTCGATGCTTTCAAAAGCATTTATGAAACAGTCGAACCTGACGATATTGCCAACATTTGCTATACCTCCGGGACAACTGCAGATCCAAAGGGAATTATGTTGAGCCAGCGAAACTATACTTCCAATACGGAACAAGCTCTTTCTGTTATGACAATTCCGGAGGATTACAGGCTGTTCCTTTTTCTTCCATGGGATCATTCATTTGCGCATACAGCAGGCTTGTTTTCATTCATGGCCGTAGGCGCCAGTCTTGCATGCCTTGAAATGGGAAAAACCAGTTTCGAAACAAGGAAGAATATATTCAAGAACATCCAGGAACTAAAACCTCAGGTAATGTTCAGCGTTCCTACCATAGCCAAGAACTTTCGCGACAATATAGAAAGTGGTGTGCGATCAAAAGGGAAGGTCGTTCACAGTTTGTTTAAAACAGGACTCCGGATAGGTTATACCTACAACGGACTGGGCTACAATAAAGGCAAAGGACTGAAGATGCTTCTGAAACCTTTGTACGCGCTCTTCGATGCCATGGTATTTAAAAAAGTCAGGCTCGCGCTCGGTGGCAACATGCAGTTCTTTATTGGCGGTGGTGCTCTGCTTGATATAGAACTTCAACGTTTTTTCTATGCCATTGGGATCCCCATGTACCAGGGTTACGGACTTACAGAGTCCAGTCCGATGATCAGTATAAATGCACCCGACCATCACAAGCTCGGTTCCTCGGGTTCCATACCGGAGAATCTTGAGATCAAAATTTGCGATACAGATGGGAATGAACTCCCCACCGGACAAAAAGGTGAAATCGTAATCCGTGGAGAAAACGTCATGAAAGGCTACTGGAAAAACAAAGAAGCAACCGGGGAAACGATCAAAGATGGTTGGCTTTATACCGGCGATATGGGATACATGGACAAAGATGGCTTTCTATATGTCCTGGGACGCTACAAAAGCCTTCTTATCGCAGACGACGGAGAAAAATACAGTCCGGAAGGTATCGAGGAAACCATAACAGACCAGTCTGAATACATCGATCAGTGCCTGCTTCATAACAACCAGGATCCCTATACAACATGCCTCATCCATCCAAACAGGGAGGCAATTGTAAGGCTCCTTAAGGAAAGAAATATTGATCCCACGGGTGACGAAGCTGTTGAAGCTGCTATAAAAATTATAGATAGTGAGATCAGGGAATACCGGCTGAATGGCAAATATGGAAACCTTTTTCCCCAACGGTGGATACCTGCCACCATCGGTATCCTCTCTGATGGTTTCACGATCGAGAATAAATTAATGAATCCTACATATAAAATCATAAGACCAAAGGTTACCGAGCATTATACCCCATTGCTTGAATTCCTGTATACTCCTGAATCAAAGGATATTAAAAACAGGAAGAACCGGGAGGAAATGAAGAAACTGCTGGATAGGTAACCCCCGGTAACGGATCATTTAAATTATAAACAGGTATTGATTATTATGCAAGAATTTTCAACAAGGTGTGTACATGCCGGCACCATATCCGACAAGGAAAACAAGGGGGTCTCATCCCCGATCTACCCTTCAACATCCTATGCTTTCATTGACAGGGATGACACCGTATACCCCAGGTATATGAATACGCCCAACGCAAGTGCTGTTGCCACCAAAATAGCAGCACTCGAAGAAACAGAAAAAGCACTGGTCCTGAGTTCCGGAATGGCCGCCATTTCGACCACCATCCTTGCTTTGCTCAGTTCAGGCGATCACATTGTATTCCAGCAGGGTCTGTATGGTGGTACGTCCAATTTTGTATTTTCAGAATTACAGCGCCTGGGAATAAAATTTACCGTGGCAAAAGGACATTCAGTGAATGAGATCATGCAGGCCGCAAATAAGGACACAAAAATGGTCTATATTGAAACACCTTCAAATCCACTCCTGAATGTAACCGACATAAAAGCGGTTGCTGATGCAGCAAAATCATCCGGAATAATATCGGTCATAGACAATACATTTGCCAGCCCGGTCAACCAACAGCCGGCCAAACTGGGAATTGATCTGGTTATTCACAGTGCTACCAAGTATATCTGCGGACACAGTGACATTTGTGCCGGGGCCGTTGCAGGAAATCCCGACCTGATAGAAAAGATACATAAAACGGGATTAAACCTGGGAGGAAGTCTCAATGCCATCACTCTGTACCTCATTGAACGAAGTCTTAAAACATTGGACGTCAGGGTTCAACGGATCAACAACAATGCACGGTCAATCGCAGAGTTCCTTGCCATGCACCCGAAAGTGAAAAAGGTAAATTATCCCGGACTTCCTGAGCATCCGGAACACCACATTGCCAGGAAACAGATGAAAGGATTTGGAGGTATGCTGTCATTTGAATTGAAAGAGCAGGAGAGCATTTCGTTTCAGAAGAAGTTAAAACTGATCACTCCCTCTATGAGCCTGGGTGGTGTTGAAACAATAGTAAGCTCACCAGCACACACTTCCCACCGGCACCTGGGCATTGAAGGCCGGAAAAAAGAGGGAATATCAGAAGAACTCATCAGGATGTCCGTTGGGATTGAGAGCTTCCAGGACCTCATCGTGGAACTGGACGAAGCACTGAATTGATTCAGGCGACCACCACAACGCCTGAAAGGCTCAGTTTTTCAATCTGCCAGGCAGGTACCCTGTTCCCCATAATATTCAGAAACTCCAGGCTGTCCAGGTCAAACAACGGAGAAATATCATTGATATCATTGTTGCTGAGGTCAAGAACCCTCAGGAAAGGAAGTTCATGCAAACCATCAAGATAGTTGATGTGGTTGTCCTGGAGATATATTTCCTCAAGCCTCATCAATTGTGAAAGTTCACTGACCTGGGTAAGGTTATTCCCGGAAAGATCAATGATCCTTGCATATACGCAGTATTCAACCCCAAACAGATCCTCAATCTCATATTCAGCCATCTCTACAATCTCAAGGTCGGCAAGAAGATTGTACGGAAACTCCACCTGTAAATGCCCGTAAACATTCCTTTTTACAGCGGCAGCAAAATCATTTCTATTGTCCATGTCACCCAAACCAGAATACTCGTCTTCCAACTCCTCATCATCGATATACGAATACCCCTGCGCGAAGTAATCCCATATATCACCATATTCAAAGTCTGCACTTGCTGCATCTGATGATTGATCATTATCAAGATCCATTTCCTGTACCTGGAGAATGTGATCATATTTCTTTAAACCCGTAAAATCATTTTTGTCGTAGAAGGACCTTAATTCCCTGGAAATTTGCTCCTGCCTGTCGGGATGATACTGGGTGATGATCTTTGAAAAGATCCTGGAAATAGGATTCTCAGTGGCCTGATTACCATTGTACATCAACGCATGGATCCTCCTTAATTTCGATATGTCCTTCAACTTGTAAAGGGCGATAATATTCGAAGATAACCTATTTAGATTTTCCGGCGAATATGCCCGATCCAACTCTCCATATAACCTTTCTATTTCCATGCCGCAAATATAAGAAAATCCAGTACGGAATGTAGATTGTAAAGGGGGAGACTTGGGGACGTGGGGACTTGGGGACGTGGAGAGGGGGAGTTAAAAGCCAGGGTCCAATTATTACGATCCGGTGAAGTGGTTCTGAAACCATTCAATGACATAGGGAAGAAAAATGATCAGTCCGGTGATAACCGCAGCAATGGTAACAATAATTACCCCTGCGGCTGCTGTATCCTTAATAATCTTTACATCTGGATCTTCATCCATGGTGAACCTGTCGCATAATTTCTCCACAGCAGTATTCAGCAGTTCAGCTGAAAGGACACTGCTGATGGCTATTGCGACAAAAATCCATTGTATTGATGTCAGCGGAAAATATATGGAAGCCGCTGTTACTAAAAATGCGAAAATCACGTGAAAGCGGAAATTGGGTTCATTCCGCAGATTGTGCCAGATGCCTGCAAAAGCATGCCTGAAGCTATCTGTCCGGGATTTGATCCAGTCAATCATGGTCTTGTTATTTTCCAGTTTAAAAACAAACAAATATCATAAAATTATTTTTTATATTGTATTGGCATAATTGATCTTTCCCACACTCTCCTCATTATCAAAAAATTTAACTGATGAAAAAAATAATTGTACTTTACTTCATTTCCGCATTTGCTATTCATCTCACTGCGCAGGAATCTCACGACACTTTATGGAAATTCAATGGCGTGACGTTAATTTTGACCTGCTGCTTAATTTCAAGGTAAATGAATATATATCAACCCCCTTTATATCCCAGGTCATATATGATTATGATATAAAATTCGATGTGGTTGATGATGCAGGAAATGTTATTGATACGGAACCAAAGATCCAGTTCAAGGAATTGTTCGGGATCGGGCTAACCTACAGCTTCTGATTTGGAAAATTGCCTGAAATTGTTATATTAACTGCAGAAACATTTATTTAGAGTCTGTCAATAAAGTTGGAGTGGCTGGATCATAAAGTTCGAGAGCAAAGCGCGTAAAAATCTTAAACCGCAGTATATCCGCCGACGGACGGATTCGAGGATTTAAGATTATTGCAGCAATGCAGCTATCGGACTTTATGGACAGACACTATTTATATAAAACTGCAATAATGAAAAGGTTGATATTTCTTACGGGCTTTATCTTTGTATTTTCTCTGTTCTTCATTGTCAACTGGACCTTCCTGTTGTTGGATTATTTTTTGTTTCCCCGATTTACAAAACTGCATGTCAGGAATCCCCTGTTCATTACCGGCCTCACACGTACAGGCTCAACATTGTTGTATAATGCCCTGTACCAGGACAGGTTTTTTACATCCATGAAATTGTGGGAAATAATTTTTGCACCATCCATCACGCAACGCATGATCATCAGGTTTCTTACAAAACCGGCTCCTGTTTATGAATTTTTGTCGCACAGGGCATTGCCTTTTATTGAAAAGCATCTTTTTGGCGGTATAAAGAACATCCATCCCGCGAGGTTCCTCGAGATCGAAGAGGATGAATTCGTTTTTTATCAGATTTTTTCTTCCGGAAGCCTGTTTTTTCTTTTTCCAAGGATCAGGCATTTTCTGAAATATTCAAGGTTTGACGAATCCTTCAGTGAAAAAAGCAGAAAAAGAGCCATGAGATTTTTCAGGAGAATCATCCAAAGACACCTCCATTTCCATGGTAGGGAAAAGTTCTACCTCTCTAAAAGTCCTTCCCATACTGCCAGAATCAAGAGTCTGAGAGATACATTCCACGATGCAAACTTTATTTATCTGCTCAGGGAACCGGAAAAAGTAATTCCCTCCACCTTCAGTCTTTTCAGGGCCATACGCGAAAGCAACCATGTCCCGGTCAACGACAGGAAAGAATTTCTGAAGGATGGGCTTGAACTCGCTGATCACTGGCTCAGACATCCTCTCAGGATCATCCGGCAGTCTCCAAAGGCTAAGATCATAGTTATCCACAGCAACGACCTGTTCAATAAATTGAAAAAGGTCATCCGGACAATTTACGAGGAATTTGACTACCAGTTTCGCCCAATCCTGTATGAAGATCTTGAGGAATTCAACATGAACCGGCATAAATCCAATCACACATATGTTCTTGAAGAATTCGGCCTGAGTAAAAAGATACTCAAGGAACGATTCAGTGATCTCTACAATGCACTCATGCGCGAGAAAGCTAATATATAATCCGGTGCAGATAATAAATCCCACCCCCTGATCGCTGAAAAAACACAATCCCCAATAAGGGCTTGCTGAAAAATTACAGACGTTGATAAAAACCTGTTTATCTGTACATTATCACATTACTGATAAATAAATAGTGCTTTTTAGATGTAAAAATGTTTGTTTAGTTATGTTATTCAGCATATATTTGCATCATCAATTCTATTCGGATCACGGTCCGGTAATGTTATTGAGAGCGGGGTAAGAGATTAGGCTCATTGATCCCCTGGCAACCCAATAAAATTCATTTTGTTGAAGGTGCCAAAACCTAACCCGCAAGGGAAATAATAACAAATACAATCAAATGAAAAGAATTTCTTTACTCCACTGGGACAGGGCTTTTCAGCCGGTAGCTATTAAAACACTGATCATGCCGCTCATGCCTATGTCCATGTGATAGCGTGGTTGCAAACACTTCCTCCCCTGCAGCCACTACCGGTACACATTTGTTATATAGATCATAGAAATAAAAATATATATTTAAATCGCTATTAATATATATATAAAATAAAACATCATGAAAACAGAATACAGGAATTTCGAAACAGCACAGGTACATGCCGGGCATGAACCCGACAACGAAACACATTCAAGGGCGGTACCAATTTACCAGACAACTTCATACAATTTTAAAGATACTGAGCATGCAGCAAACCTTTTTGCACTGAAGGAATTCGGGAATATTTATACCCGCTTAATGAATCCAACAAACGATGTATTTGAAAAACGAATTGCAGCACTCGAAGGTGGTGTTGCATCACTGGCAACTTCCTCAGGTCATGCGGCCCAGTTCGTCGTCTTTAATACAATCCTCTCCCCGGGAAAGAACATAGTTTCGTCGCCTTATCTCTATGGCGGAACCTTCAACCAGCTCAAAGTAACATTCAAGAATTTTGGCTGGCATGCAAGGTTTGCGGACAGCATTGATCCAGAAGATTTCGAAAAACTGATCGATGACAATACCCGGGGCATCTATATCGAATCCATAGGCAATCCCGGTTTTAATGTACCTGATTTCGAAAAGTTCGGCTTACTCGCTGCAAAACATGACCTGCCTCTCATAGTTGACAATACATTCGGGGCAGCCGGATACCTGGTCAGGCCCATTGAATACGGCGCCAATATAGTGGTAGAATCTTCTACCAAATGGATCGGTGGCCACGGCACTTCAATAGGCGGTGTAATAACGGACGCAGGGAATTACAATTGGGGAAATGGTAAGTTCCCTCAGTTCACGGAACCTGCAGAAGGATACCATGGACTGAAGTTCTGGGAAGTATTCGGCGATGCTTCCCAATTCGGTAACATTGCGTTTATAATTAAAGCCAGGGTTGAGAGCCTCAGGGATATCGGTCCAAGCCAGAGTCCCTTTAATTCATTCCTCCATATCCAGGGGCTGGAGACACTTTCACTACGGATTGAACGGCATGTGGAAAACACTTTAAAACTGGCTGCATGGCTTAAGGAACAATCTGAAGTTGAAACTGTTATATATCCCGGTCTGGAATCCAGTCCACACTTCGAAATGGCAAAAAAATACCTGCCACGGGGAGCAGGCGGAGTGCTTTCATTCACGTTGAAAGGAGGTAAAGAAAAAGCCACGAAACTGGTTGAATCCTTAGAACTTACAAGTCATCTCGCGAATGTTGGTGATGCAAAAACGCTGATCATACAGCCTGCTGCCACCACGCACCAGCAATTATCAGAAGAAGATCAGATCAAAGCCGGTGTCCTGCCAAACATGCTCAGGGTATCTGTGGGATTGGAGCACATAGATGACATCATTGAGGATTTCCGTAAAGCCCTTGATCAGGTTAAGTAGTGTCTGTCTAAAACAACACAAACGGGGTGTCACCTTTAGGAAAAGGGAATTCAGATCAGGATGACTGGTCTTTCAATCTCGCATTTCTAAACGGTTACAAGCATATCTTCGTCAGAATAGTTAACTTTGAAATCCTTTTAGAGCATATGCAGATGCAAAAAAAACCAGATATAAAAGATCTTCTGAAAAACAGGATATTGATCCTTGATGGTGCCATGGGAACCATGATCCAGCAATTGAATTTATCTGAGAAGGATTTCCGCGGAGAAAAATTCAGGGATCATCCTTCATCCCTTACCGGAAACAATGACATTCTTTGTGTTACAAAACCTGATGTCATCAAAGATATCCACAGGGAATTCCTTGATGCAGGTGCTGATATCATTGAAACCAATACCTTCAATTCGAACACCATCTCACAGGCTGATTACAACACTGAATCAGCGGTCGATGAGATCAACTACAAAGCAGCAAGAATTGCACGTGAAGTTGCAGATGAATACACCAGTAAAGATCCTTCAAAACCAAGGTATGTTGCAGGCTCAATAGGCCCGACCAATAAAACCGCTTCTTTATCTCCCGACGTTAACGATCCGGGATTCAGGGCGGTTACTTTCGATCAGCTAAAACATGCCTACAAACAACAGGCAGTTGCACTTATGAAGGGAGGCGTTGAACTGTACCTTATTGAAACAGTTTTTGACACACTCAATGCCAAGGCTTCTCTTATGGCGCTGAATGAACTTTTTGAGGAACAGCAAACAAAATTGCCGGTTATGTTAAGCGGAACCATCACCGATGCATCCGGCAGAACGCTAAGCGGACAAACACTTGAAGCTTTCATTAACTCAGTGCGGCACATAGATCTGCTTTCCCTGGGGTTGAATTGTGCCCTCGGGGCCAGGGAGATGCGTCCCTACATCAAGGAAATTGCTGAAAAATCACCTTTTTTCGTAAGTACACATCCCAATGCGGGTTTGCCCAACCAATTCGGAGAATATGATGAAACACCAGAGGTGATGGGCAGTTACATGAAGGAATACCTGGATGCCGGTCATGTAAACATTATCGGCGGATGTTGCGGAACAACCCCGGAACACATCAGGCAACTTGCAAAACTTGCAGCAAAAAGTGAGGCACACCAGGTACATGAAGCAGATAACAATTTCAGGCTTAGCGGACTGGAACCCCTGACTGCCTTTCCTGGATCGAACTTTATAAATATTGGAGAGCGGTTGAACGTTGCAGGAAGCAGGAAATTTGCAAGGCTAATCCGGGAAAAGAGATATGAAGAGGCCCTTGATATTGCGGCGAACCAGGTTGAAAACGGCGCACAGGTCCTGGATATCAATCTCGACGATGCCATGCTGGATGCAGAGTCGGAAATGGTGCACTTCCTGTACCTGATGATGTCGGAACCTGAAATAGCCAGGGTACCTGTAATGATCGATTCATCGAAGTGGAAAGTAATAGAGGCAGGATTGCAATGTGTCCAGGGTAAATCCATCGTAAATTCCATAAGCCTGAAAGAGGGTGAAGCTGTTTTTACAGAACAGGCAAAAAAAATCAAATCATACGGAGCAGCTGTAATCGTTATGGCATTCGATGAAAAAGGGCAGGCAGACTCCTTTGAAAGGCGCATTGAGATCTGCACCCGTGCCTATAAAATATTGACAGAGAAGGTAAAATTTCCGGCCGCGGATATCATATTTGATCCCAACGTACTTACCATCGGAACCGGGATGAAAGAACACAACAATTACGCGGTGGATTACATTGATACCGTCAGGTGGATCAAAAAAAACCTGCCCCATGTGAAGGTCAGCGGCGGAATCAGCAACCTCAGTTTCTCATTTCGCGGGAACAATGTTGTCAGGGAAGCAATTCACTCCGTTTTTTTGTATCATGCCATAGGAGCCGGGCTTGATATGGGTATTGTAAACCCTGCAATGCTCCAGGTTTATGATGAAATCCCCGCGGAATTGCTGGAACTTGTTGAAGACCTGGTTTTTAACCGAAGGCCTGATGCAACCGACAGGCTCCTTCAATATTCTGAAAATATCCACCCGACGGATGCTGCGGAAAAAGTGTCAGTTGAATGGCGGGAGCAAAGTGTGGAGAAACGGCTGAAACATGCTCTTATCAAAGGAATAACAGAACACATTGAGAAAGATACACTTGAAGCATACGGAATATACGGAACCGGACTGAAAGTAATTGAAGGTCCCCTGATGGAAGGAATGAACGTGGTAGGCGACCTTTTCGGTTCAGGGAAAATGTTCCTTCCCCAGGTTGTCAAAAGTGCCAGGGTAATGAAAAAATCCGTTGCGGTTTTGCTACCATATGTCGAAGAAGAAAAACTTACCGGAGACGGCCCCAGGACCAACGGGAAGATCCTGCTTGCTACGGTTAAAGGAGATGTGCATGATATCGGAAAGAACATTGTGGGGGTTGTGCTGGGATGTAACAACTATGACATTCTCGACCTTGGGGTAATGGTACCCACGGAAAAGATCCTTGATACGGCTGAAAAAGAAAATGCAGACATCATTGGTCTTTCAGGACTGATCACTCCTTCCCTGGAAGAAATGGTAAATGTTGCAAAAGAGATGGAAACAAAAAAGATGAGTCAACCCCTGCTTATCGGGGGGGCTACAACTTCCATGATCCATACTGCAGTTAAAATAGAGCCCTTTTATTCAGGAAGCGTTATTCATGTTAAGGATGCTTCCAAAAGTGTACCCGTAGCCAACCAACTCTTTTCTGAAGAGAAGCAAGCGCTGTTCAAAGAATCAATCAAAAAAGAATACGAGCTACTGAGAGATAAATACAAAGGGGCAGAAAAAAATGTACAGTTCATTGGCCTGGAACAAGCAAGGAACAATCGCCTGAATATCAGATGGGAAGATGAACCCCCGCTCGTGCCTGAAAAAACCGGTACTTTTCAACTGTTGGACTACCCCATCAAGAAGATCATCCCTTACATCAACTGGATGTTCTTTTTCGTAACATGGGAGCTTCGGGGAAAATTCCCTGAAATACTGGAAGATCCAACTTACGGTAAAGAAGCAGTTAAATTATACAATGATGCACGGGAAATGCTTGATTCGATCGTGAAGGAAAAATGGTTGAAAGCAAACGCTGTTTACGGTATCTATCCTGCAGCAAGTGAAGGCGATGACATCATCGTTTATACCGACGAGTCAAGAAGCAAGGCATTAACCAGGTTTGTCAACCTGAGAAACCAAACACAAAAAGAAACTGGTGTACCCAATCTTGCATTATCAGATTTTATCGCACCAGCCGGCTCTGGTCACATGGATTACATCGGGGCATTTGCTATTACAGCAGGCATTGGTGTGGAAGAAAAAGTGAAAGAATTCGAAGCCGACAATGATGATTATTCATCCATAATGATCAAGGCCCTTGCAGACAGGCTTGCAGAGGCTTTCACCGAACTTCTTCACGATAGTATCAGGAAAGAGACATGGGGTTATGCAAAAGACGAACAGCTGTCAATGAATGATCTGTTTAAAGAGAAATATTCGGGCATACGACCTGCTCACGGGTACCCGGCATGCCCTGACCATAGCGAAAAGAAAACGCTTTTTGACCTGTTGCAGTGCGAAAAATATGGAATTCATTTAACCGAGAACTATTCAATGAATCCGGCAGCATCGGTGAGCGGACTGATTTTCTCCCATCCCAGGTCAAACTACTTTTTCGTGGGTAAGGTCGGGAAGGACCAGGTACAGGATTATGCGAAGAGAAAAAAGATGGAAACCGGGCAGGTTAAAAAGCTACTGGCCTCTAATCTGAATTTCAATGATTGACCACATTCAAAGAAACATTACGGAACTAAAAACATTAAACTGGCTACTGGCCTTTGGCCCCTGGCAATTATTAAATACTAATGAAACCCTCATGCACTATCGTTCGCAACAGGGAATGAATATAACATGAGGGTTCCACGGTATCAATATCGAAATTATCAAATTTTTTAGTTTTTAATTATCTGAAATACAAATGCTTAACTAAATTATATACTAGTGAAACCCTCATGCACTATCGTTCGCAACAGGGAATGAATATAACATGAGGGTTCCACGGTATCAATATCGAAATTATCAAATTTTTTAGTTTTTAATTATCTGAAATAC